>CAZCUZ010000004.1:0-87906 GCA_964502085.1 uncultured Salinivenus sp.
CCGCGCGGGACGCCTTTACGGGCTTGTGCTGGACCCGGAAGCCGGCATTGTTCTGCTCGGATGCGGTGGTCCAGCTCAGCTCGACCGACGACTCTCCGGCCGGGGTGGCCTCGAAGCTCGCCAACTCGACGGGCAGGGGGGCATTGTCCTCTGTGACGCGGTAGAGCTCAACGCCGGAGACCCCATCGCTCGCGGTCACGTACAGGTCGGTGCCCGACGAGCCGCCGTCGTCGAAGCGGGCAGGGGCGGTTCCGCCGCCACTGGGCGCGCCGGAATTGAGGTCGACGCTCGTGACACTGGATCCCTCGTAGGCGTGGGGCTCACGCCCGTTCGCGCCGTCGGTCGCCGTGAAGTAGAGGCGCCCGCCAAAGGCAGACAGAGATTTCGGGTCGGAGCTCCCGGTGCCGCTGTTGACGTCGGCCACTTCTTGCTCGTTCGACCCGTCGTACACGTGCAGCTCTCGATCGGTGCCGTCATACGCACTGAAATACAGGTCGCCGTCGTAAGAGGCAAAATTTCTGGGATCGGAATCCCCGAAGGGATTGATATCTTCGATTTGGGCCGCGCTGGATCCATCGAAGCCCCATAATTCGTACCCGTCGCCGTCACCTCCCTGCGCCACGAAGTAGAGATGGCCGGCGTGCACGGTAAAGAATGCGGGAAACGAGCCCCCGGAGGGGTTGATGTCGACGACCTCGGAGTCGGAGGATCCGTCGAACGCGTGCAACTCTCGGTCGTTGCCGTCGAACGCCTGGTAGAAGAGCTTCGGCCCGCTGCCGTCGTCATAGACGGTGAGGAATCGGGGGCGCGAGCTACCGGAACCGTCGATGTCGGCGACCTCGGCGTCGGAGGACCCGTCGTAGGCGTGCAGTTCGGTATCACTGCCGTCGTCCGCAGCGTAGTATAGCTTCGAGCCCGTGCCGTCGTCGTAAACCGTGAGGTGCTCGGGGCGGGATCCCCCGGAACTGTTGATGTCGATTTCCTGGAATGCACTGCCGTCGTACTGCCAGAGCTCCCTCTCGCCCCCCACCTGGGCCGAAAAGTATAGCTTTCCGTCGTAGACCGTGAGGTCCTTTGGGTTCGCACTCCCCGAGTTGTTGAGGTCGGTCACTTGGCTAATCTGAGAGCCGTCGTACCTCCAGAGCTCCATTCCGTCTTGCCCCCCGTCGGCCGGGAAGTAGAGGGCGTCGTTGTACACGACCTTGTTCTCTCCGGGAGAGATGCCGGCCGTAGGATTGTTCGAGAAGGTCGGCTTGCTGACCGTCGAACCGTCAAATCGGTGAAGCGAATACTCTATGCCATCGTAGGCCACGAAAAAGAGGGCCTTTTCCCCGCCGTCGTCGTATGCGACGAGGACGGAAGGATTCGAACTGTTTCCGGATCCAGTGTTGATGTCGGCGACCTCGGCGTCGGAGGACCCGTCGTATGCGTGGAGTTCACGGTCACTACCGTCAGATGCCTGGTAGAAAAGCTTTGGACCGCTGCCGTCGTCGTATACCGTCAGGTACTCGGGCCGTGAGCTTCCGGAGGTGTTGATGTCAGCGATCTCGGCGTCGGAAGATCCGTCGAAGGCGTGCAGCTCGGTGTCACTCCCGTCGGAGGCCTGGTAGAAGAGCGTTGCACCACTGCCGTCATCGTAAACGGTCAGGTACTCGGGGTGTGAATCCCCGGAGGGATTGATGTCGACGACCTCGGAGTCGGAGGACCCATCGTAGGCATGCAGCTCAAAGTCGTTGCCGTCGGACGCCTCGTAATAGAGCTTCGGGCCGCTGCCGTCGTCGTAGACCGTGAGGTGCTGGGGGTGCGAACTCCCGGAGCCATTGACGTCGGCGACTTCGGCGTCGGAGGATCCGTCGAAGGCGTGCAGTTCGGTGTCACTGCCGTCGTCGGCCTGGTAGAAGAGCTTCGGACCGGTACCGTCGTCGTAGACCGTCAAGTACTCGGGCCCTGAGCTTCCGGACGTGTTGATGTCGGCGACCTCCGCGTCGGAGGATCCGTCGAAGGCGTGCAGCTCAATGTCACTGCCGTCATTGGCGGCGTAGTAAAGCTTTCCGTCGTACACGGTTAGATATACGGGATTTGAATCGTCCGACCCCGGATTGACGTCGGCCGCGAGCTCGACGGAGGAGCCGTCGTAGACAAACAGCTCTCTCCCCACTTTGGTCGAGGTTGCGGAAAAGTACAGCTTCCCGTCGTATACGGTGAAGTCCCGCGGGAGAGCGTTGGTCTCCGGCCCTGCGATGTTGCTCACCTGTCGCAGTGTCGACCCGTCGTAGCAGAACAGCTCCTGGCCGTCGAATGCTGCTTTCTGGTGTGCGAAGCAGAACTCGGTCGTGCTGCCGTGGGAATACGTCGCCGAAATCTCGTGGTTGGGACCTGGAGAACCCGACGGAACCGGAGGTGTAACGCCGGCCGCAAACCGATCAGCGACACGTTCCGGCTGCGCATGGGCCATCCGCGTCGTCCACGGCGCGGTCAACATGCCAACTACAGCCAGAGCGAGCAAAAGCGGAAAGAGTCGAGTAGAACGAGGCGCGGAAGAAAATGTGGGAAGCACGTCGTACATGGCGGTCATCGAAATGGAGTCAGATAAAGAGGGGAGGAGTCTTCGGAGGCACCGAGGGCTCGACGGCAGATCAGTTTCCGTGCAACGGGATTATGTGCTGTGGCGCCTCACTATTTCAAACAGGAAATCGAACACGAACCAGACAGAATCGTAGCCGGTTTTGCCGATCAGCGTGGGCGACGAGGTTCAGGTCGGCCGTCCGGGCTGCACGGGGCCTGTGATTTGCAGTCCCGAAACGCATTCTGGGATCGCCGAAGCCGATCACGGGGAAGGCGAGAATCTCGACGCAGACGCACGTCGGGCACGCATTTGGGACATCGACGGGTTAGCGGTGACGTATTTTGCAATTCACCGTCCGGGTCCCGTTTCTTTCTACGGACTTCCCTTTTGCTCCACCTGAGGAGAGGGCGGGCTCACCGGACCCGATTAGGCGAACCCGGTTCGTGTCCCGCGGGAGAGAGTGAAACCATCCGATCGGCTCCCTTTTCAGAACGTCTTTAGAGAAGGGGACGGGAGCGCGGGCACAGTGGCGTTTTGCTCCGAATCAGGACGCCGACTGTCTATCGTGACGGGAGCGCACTTTCCGGGGAACCGGGGCGACGGCTCCGTTCGGCGAACCGAAGTACGTGTTCGACGAACCAGTCAGAAAAACGTCGAGAAGGTTGGTTGACTGCACTCATCGATTAAAGGGATCTGCATGTTATAAAACACGAGATACGTGTCGGGTCGGACACGACCTATCCCCAGTGATTCGACCACAGGGACGTGTCGGGGGTCTTCCCCTCCAATACGTGTTTGCGAAGAGGCGTCCTCTCGAATTTTCCGGGCCGGGATTTCGGATCCAGGCCCAGTGACATCGTTTCAGCCGCGACTTGTTAGGATCGGCGCCGCAGGGTGAAACGGATGCGATGACGACAATCCCCAAAGAATGCTCCTCCGACGATTTATAAGGACGATCCGCACTGAGGCCGCATGACCTCGTTTCGCCGGTCCCCGGGCGCTCGGACGATATCGTGGGGAGGGGATTCGTTTCGACAGGACGATTGACGTGGCACTCGGTGCATTTCGTCTTTCAACGCTCCCGTCCGGACGTACGATGAACGACTCTACCGACGTAACGCGCCTTCTCCAGACGTTGCGAGAGGGAAGTGACACCGTCGTCGACGTCCTGTTCGACCGCGTGTACGACGAGCTTCGGCGGTTGGCGCATCGGCAGCTCAATCGGTTGCGGCCGGGACAGACGTTGAACACGACGGCGCTCGTGCACGAGGCCTATCTCAAGCTCGTGAACCAGTCGGAGGCCGAGTGGGAGGATCGCACCCATTTCTTTGCCGTGGCGGCAAAGGCCATGCGGCACATTATCATCAACTACGCGCGCAAGAAATCTGCTGAAAAGCGCGGGGGCGACGCCGAGCACGTCACGTTCAATGAGCGCCTGATGGCTCCCCAGGACAGTGCCGAGGCTCTCATCACGGTGGATCGGGCCCTCGACCATCTCGCCGAGCAGGATGAACGGATGGCAAAGGTCGTGGAGCTTCGGTTCTTCGGGGGGCTGACGCAGAAGGAGAGCGCCGCGGCCCTCAACGTTTCGACCCGGACGGTGCGGCGCGACTGGAAGGCGGCGCGCGCCTGGCTGTCGAAGGCCCTGTCGGAGTCTGCAAACGGATCGTCGGACGACTAACAGATCACGGAGCCACAGGCCATGGAACTTCCCGACCCCGACCGCTGGCACGAGATCAACGAGATTTTGCGGGAGGTGCAGGCACGCCCCGCGTCGGAGCAGGCCGGTTTTCTCAAGGAGGCGTGTGGAGGCGACGAGGTCCTTCGACGGGAGGTGGAGACCCTTCTCGATGCGGCTTCGGCGTACGGGGAGGTCGTCGACGGCGGGGCTGCGGTCCTCGCGCAGTCCGTTCTCGACGATGAGGAGGGAGACGCCTCGGCCCACGTTCGGGCCCTGGAGGTCGGGCAGCAGGTCGGGCCGTACCGTCTCCTGGAGCAGGTTGGGGACGGGGGGACCAGTGTCGTGTACCGGGCCGAGCGGGCCGACGAGCAGTTTGAACGGACGGTGGCCGTGAAGGTGCTGCGCTCGCCCGTGGAGGAGGAGGGGGAGACCGCCGAGCGATTTCGGGCGGAGCGGCAGATTCTGGCGTCCCTCTCCCATCCGCATCTGGCAGAGGTGTACGACGGAGGGGTGCTGGAGGACGGGCGGCCCTACCTCGTGATGGAGTACGTGGAGGGACGTCCCATTACCGAGCACTGTCGCGCCGAGAAATGCTCCGTAGACGAGCGCCTGAGACTCTTTCGGCAGGCCGCTGCGGCCGTGCAGGCGGCCCACGAGCACCTCGTGGTGCACCGCGACCTGAAGCCGTCAAACGTGTTCGTGGAGCGGGAGACGGGAACGGTCAAGCTCCTCGATTTTGGCATCGCCAAGATTCTGGGAGAGCTTCCCGGGGGGCCCGTTCCGGCCACTCAGACGGGCCGCCAGCCGATGACGCCCGCGTACGCCGCCCCCGAGCAGGTGAAAGGCGAAGCCGTCAGTGTGGCGACCGACACCTACGCCCTGGGTGTTCTTCTCTACGAGCTCCTTACCGGTCGCCGGCCCCACGGGACGGAGGAGGCGTCTCCGTATGCCGTCGCCCGAGCCGTCTGCGAGGAACCGCCGCCTCTCCCGAGCGCCGTCGTCGAGGAGGATCCCCGACGTTCGGCCCTGGAGGGAGATTTGGACGCCATCATCATGACGGCCCTCCGGAAGGATCCCGACGAGCGGTACGATACCGTAGAGGCCCTGGCTGAGGACCTCGAGCGGTACCGGACCGATCGGCCCGTGCGGGCCAGTCAGGGAAACTGGATCTACCGCACTCGAAAGTTTGTCCGGCGCAACCGGAATGCACTCCTCGGAACGCTCTGTGCCGTCGTTCTCCTCGCAGGATTTGCGGTGTACCACGTTCAGCGGCTCTCGGTCCAGCGCGACCAGGCTCGCCGGGAGGCCGAAAAGGCCGAGCAGGTCTCCGCGTTTCTGACGGACCTCTTCAAGGCCAACGATCCCTACGAAGGGGGCGAGGATCCCACGACGCTCCAGGAGGTGTTGAAGCAGGGCAAAGAGAAGGTTCGCGACGATCTGTCGGGTCAGCCGGCCGTGCAGGCGGGCGTGTTTACCGTTCTCGGGGAGGTGTATCGGAATCAGGCACGATACGACACGGCCCAGGCGGTGCTCGAACGGGCGCTCCGGCTCCGGCAAACCACCGACGCAGCGGGTCCCCGCGAGGTCGCGGAAAGCTGGGGGGAACTCGGCACACTCTTTCGACAGACGGGACGGCTCGACACCGCTGTGACTGCCCACGAGCGAGCCCTACAGATACGTCGCGAGCATCTGCCGGCCGATCACGAGAAGGTCGCGAGCAGCATGAATGATTTGGCGGCGGCGCTGTACGACGCCGGTCGGGTCGAGGAGGCGGCTCCGCTGTACCGAAGGGCCCTCTCCATCAATCGGGAGCGACTGGGAGACGAGCATCCGAACGTGGCGGCGGGACTTAACAACCTTGCCGGGGTGTATTATGAGCTCGACCAGATGGCGAAGGCCGAGCAATTGTATCGAGAAACGCTCACCCTCGATCGCGAACAGTTCGGCGCGTCCCACCCCTACGTCGCGACGGATCTCAGCAGTTTAGGGCTCACGCTCATGGAGCGAGGGAAATATGACGAGGCCGAGCAGAAGCTCCAACGGGCCCTCGACATTCGGCGGGCGGAGCTCGGGGAAGTGCATCCCGACGTGGCCGTCACGCTTCACAATCTGGGGTATCTCCACATGGAAACCGATCGGCTGGAGAAAGCAGAACAGGCCTTTCGGGAAGCCCTCCACATTCGTCGACAGCAGTTGGAGCCTCCGCATCCCCGTCTTGCGTCGAATCTTCACGGACTGGGATCGCTGCGTCAGAAACAGGGCGCCCCGGAAGAGGCGGAGCGTTATTTTCGAGAGGCCATCTCGATGCAGAGCGACCTTACGGGGCAGTACAGCACTGAGACGGCGGGGATGCGAATCGCCCTCGCGGGACTCCTCCGATCGCAGGACCGCTACGAACAGGCGGAAGCGACCTATCAAAGGGCGCTGCAAGCCCATCGTCCTTTTTCTGATACGACACACCCCGATCAGAAGCGGCTGCTTGACGGACTGGTTACACTGTATGAGAAGGCGAGCGAATCGACACACGCATCGGCCTATCGCGATACCGTGCAGCACCTGTACGAAACTGGCACCGACGAGGCGGAGTCACAGCAACTCGCACGGAATTGAACGGTTCATCGTCTTCGGTTCTGGTATCGAACACGACTGCTTCACGCGATGGTGGGGCTCTTCTTTACTGATCCTTCGTTGAAATGCCGTTCCACGAACGTGCCCCTGCCAAAATCAACCTCGGCCTGCACGTCCTCCGGCAGCGTCCGGACGGGTACCACGACGTGGAGACGGTGCTCCACCGCATCGACTGGGCCGACACCGTGATCGCAGAGGCCGCAGACACCCTTTCGATGACGTGCTCGGATCCGGCCCTGCCGACTGACGACGAGAATCTTTGCTTGCAGGCAGCCCGCCGGTTGAAGGAGGCGTTCGGTGTGACGAAGGGGGCACGGCTGCACCTGGAGAAACGAGTCCCGTATGGGGCCGGGCTGGGAGGCGGTTCCAGCGACGCGGCGGCCACCCTTCGGCTCCTCACGCGGCTTTGGGAACTGGAGGTGCGTCCAAAGCCGCTCCACGACGTGGCCGTTCAGATTGGGGTGGACGTCCCGTTTTTTTTGAACGACGCACCGGCGGTCTACGCCACGGGCCGGGGGGACGAGATTACCCCGCTCCACGACGACGGGAGGCCGTACCGTCTTCCCTTTCCGATTCTCGTCGTCGCACCGCCCGTGGAGATTTCGACTCCGGAGGCATATGCCTACGTCTCGCCTCACGACCGCGATCGCTCTCATCTCCCGACCGTCGTCCGGAGCAACGGCCTCGCGCGCTGGCGGTCGGCCCTTACGAACGACTTCGAGGCTCCGATGTCGGAAGTCTATCCGGCCGTCGACACGGCCCGGCAGTGGCTCTGGGCAATGGGGGCTGAATACGTGTCGTTGTCTGGGTCTGGGGCGGCGGTGTACGGCCTGTTTGAGTCGCGGGCCGGGGCCGAAGCGGCATTCATAGAGGGGCGGGACCGGGACGAGCGGATGCACCTGGTGGGGGACTGACGGCCTCTGCACGCGGACACAGCGGAATTGTGATCCGAAATTCAATGGGCTCTCGTGAAACCGCATTTCGGGGTCGAAACCGCTGTGCGCACCGGCGGGTTCAAATGAAGTGCAGATCTTTCATCTACCGACGCACACTACGTATGCTCGACGTCGTCATCATTGGAGCGGGGCCGGTGGGACTGGCGGCCGGCATCGAAGCGAAGCGCCGCGGGCTCGACGCGCTCATCATCGAGAAGGGGGCCCTCTGCAACTCGTTTATCGGCTATCCCACGCGGATGGAGTTTTTCTCGACGCCTGAACTGCTGGAGATTGGCGGCTATCCGTTCGCGACGCGCGACTACAAGCCGCGACGCGAGGAGGCGCTCGACTACTACCGGCGCGTCGCCGTGGCCGAGGGTCTCGACGTCAACCTCTACGAGGCGGTGACCAACCTGCGGGGCTCCGACGGCAACTACACGGTGGAGACTGAGGAGGACACCTATGCCACGCGGAAGGTGGTGGTGGCCACCGGCTTCTACGACGTACCGAACGAGATGGGCGTGCCGGGGGAGGACCTCGACAAGGTGCGGCACTACTTTAAGGAGCCGTTTCCGTACGCCCTGATGGACGTGGCCATTGTCGGCGGGGGCAACTCGGCGGCCAAGGCGGCCCTCGCCTGCTACCGGCACGACGCCAACGTGACTATGATCGTGCGCGACGAGGCACTGGACGACGGCGTGAAGTACTGGATTAAGCCCGACGTGGAGAATCGCATCGAGGAGGCCTCCATCGACGCCTACTTCAATACCACTGTTGAGGCCATCGAGCCGGAGACGCTGCACCTCGACACGCCCGACGGCTCCGCGCAGATCGACAACGACTTCGTGCTGGCGATGACCGGCTACCGGCCCAACTACGACTTTTTGGAGCGGCTCGGCATCGCGATTCGGGACGACGAGGCTCGCACGCCGGAGCACGACGAAGAGGGGGAGACCTTCGAGACGAATCGTCCGGGTCTCTACCTCGCCGGGACCATCTGCGGGGGCTGCGACACGAGCCGATGGTTCATCGAGAACGGCCGCTCCCACGCTGAGAAGATCGTCGATCACATGGCGTCGTCCCTCGACGCCGAGCCCGTGGCGGCTTGATTCCGTTTGGGCGTGTGGGAGTAATGGACGGTTTGCCCGAAAATGACGTCGGAGTATTTGGGATGTGAACCGTAGCTGGTGTGCGAATCGGCTGCTGAGCCGGTCAAAGGCACTACGCACTCGACCATCCACACTCCCATATTCACACACGCACATACCAAGCCCCTACCCGTCCGGGCAGACAGGTAGGGGAAAGACACACCGATATGTGGGAGGAGCCATCGTTCGGGAGTTACTGCACGTGCACGGCCCGGACCCCTTCTACGCCGTCGAGGTCGGCGATTACCGTCAGTACGTCCTCGGGGATCGTGTCGTCAACGTTGACCGCGGTGAGTGCCATCTCGCCGCGTCCCTTTCGCCCCAGAGCCAGGGCTCCGATGTTGACGTCGGCCTCGGCCAGCAGTTGGCCCACGCGGGCGAGCATGCCGGGACGGTCGATGTTCTTGTAGAAGAGCATCTCCCCGTCGGGCCGCGTTTCCAGGTCGTACTCGTTGACGCGGACGAGGCGCAGGTCGTCTCCGTTGAAGAGGGTGCCGGCCACGACGTGCTCCTGAGTCTCCGTCTCGGCGACGACCTCGATGAGTGAGGTGTAGCTGCCGCCCTCCGACTCGCGCGACTCGCGGAACCGGAGGCCGATGTCCTCGGCGAGGACGGGGGCGTTGATGAAGTTGACGGGCTCGTCGGACCACTGGTTGAGAACCCCGCGGAGCGCCGCAATAGACAGGACCTCGGCGTATCGACGAGGGGCCTCCCCGCGACAGCGCACCGTCAGGCTCTTCACGTTCTCGTCGGCGAGCTGGTACGCAATCTGGCCGAGGCGGTCGGCGAGGCGCATGTAGGGCTGGGCCTCGTCCTCTCCGGCCATCTTCAGGGCCATGCCGTTCACCGGCGTGTCGACCGGCTTCCCGTTGAGGGCATTCACCACCTGCTTGGTAATCTGTTCGGCCACCTTGGCCTGCGCCGCGCCGGTCGTGGCGGCGATGTGAGGGGTCGCTACCACGTTGGGATGAGCGATGAGGTCGTGCAAGAACTCGGACTCGGGCGGCTCCTCGGAGTACACGTCGAGCGCCGCCGCGGCCACCTCGCCTTCGTTGAGGGCGTCGAGCAGGTCCTGTTCGTCGACGATGCCTCCCCGCGCGCAGTTCACGATGCGGACCTCGTCTTTGCACTGAGCCAGCTCCTCGGTCCCGATCATGCCCCGCGTCTCGTCGTTGAGGGGGGCGTGGACGGTGATAAAGTCACTCGTTTCGAGAAGTTCGTCGAGGGAGACCAGCGTCACGCCGAGTCGGTTGGCCACCTCGTCGGACACGAGCGGGTCGAAGCCCACGAGCTCCATGCCGTATCCCTGCATGCGCTCGGCCACGGCGCGTCCCACCTTGCCGATGCCCACGATGCCCAGGATTTTGTCGTGGAGCTCCGCTCCGGCAAACTTCTTCTTGTCCCAGGTGCCGCCGCGCAGCGAGTGGTTGGCCTGGGGAATGGTGCGGGCCATCGACTGGAGCATGGCACACGCGTGCTCCGCCGTGGAGATGGTGTTGCCGTCCGGCGCGTTGCACACGAGGACGCCCCGGCGCGTGGCAGCGTCCAGGTCGATGTTGTCGACGCCTACGCCGGCCCGTCCGATGACCTCCAGGGTGTCGGCAATGTCAATGAGCTCCGGCGTGACCGTAGTGCCGCTCCGCACGATCCAGCCGTGGGCGTCCTTCAGGTGTTCTTTCAGGGTTGCCTCGTCGTATTCGAGCAGCTCGTCGATCTCCACGTCGTGCTCGGATAAAATGTCGTGGCCGACGGGGTCGATCGGGTCGGTGATGAGGACGGTGTGGGACATGAACGGAGGGATCTTTTCGAGCAAACGATTCGGAGAGCAACAACGCTACAACTAAGGCGACGGCGGTTTTGAATTGCAGGAAGGCCCCGTAAAAAAGCGGCTAAGTCTTTCGGGAGGGGAACAGGAGGAGGGGCGAGAGGGGGAGAGGCGAGGGGAGGAGCCTCAATTCTCCAGACGCTCCTGGATCCAGCGGCGGAGGGCGCCGATGCCACGGCCGGTGTTGGCGGAGGTCAGTACGACCGGACGGTCGATCTTCATGTCGTTCAGACACGTGTCCATCCGCTGCTGGGCCTGCGCGCGGCCGTTGCCGGACAGCTTGTCGACCTTCGTGAGGGCCAAAAGGTGAGGGTGCCCCGCGTCGTCGAGGCGCTCGATCAGGGCCGTGTCGTCGTCGGTGGGCGGGTGGCGGCTGTCGATGAGGTGCACGACGCCCCGGAGCGTCTCTCGCTCGGCCAGGTAGCGCTCCTGAAGCTGTGCCCATTCGGCCCGAGCCGACCGCGGGGCCTTCGCGTAGCCGTATCCGGGCAGATCGACGGCGTAGAAGCGATCGTCGACCAGAAAATAATTTAGCTGCTGGGTCTTGCCCGGGGTTTTGCTCGTGTACGCCAGGTTTTTGCGGTGCAAGAGTGCATTCAGCAGGGAGCTCTTTCCCACGTTCGAGCGCCCCACGAAGGCGATTTCGGGACGATTGTCCGCCGGAAGCTGATCCCACTGTGCGGCCCCGATGACGAATGTGGCGGTGTCGAGCATGGGTCGAGAGGCGAAGAGGGAGAAAAGAAGGGGTCTGGTGGGACGCGGGACCGGAGCGAGCGGTCCCGAAAACAAAAACGCCGCCCTCTCCAGGAGAGAAGGCGGCGTCTGGAGTCGTGTTCAGGGAGGAACGCTCTCTACGCCCGCTCATCCCATCACGTCCTTAACCGTTTCGCCGATGAGAGCGGGATTCTTGACGACCGTCGCGCCCGCCGACTCGAGGGCGTCAAACTTGGCTTCGGCCGTGCCGGAGCCGCCGGACACGATGGCGCCCGCGTGGCCCATCCGACGGCCCGGAGGCGCGGTCCGACCGGCGATGAACCCGAAGACCGGCTTGCTCATGTGGTCGCGAATGTACTTCGCCGCCTCTTGCTCGTCGGAACCGCCGATCTCTCCGATGAGAACGACGCCGTCGGTGTCCGGGTCCTCTTCAAACATCTGGAGGGTGTCGACGAAACGCGTACCGATGACTGGATCTCCGCCAATCCCGACGGCCGTGCTCTGGCCGTATCCGGCCCGGGTGAGTTGGTCGACCGCTTCGTAGGTGAGCGTGCCCGAGCGGGAGATGAGGCCGATCGAGCCCGGCTCAAAGATCATGGCCGGCATGATGCCGACCTTGGCCTCGCCGGGCGTAATGGCCCCGGGGCAATTCGGTCCGATGAGGTGGGCACCCTTCTTTTTGACGTAGTGGTACGTCGGCTTCATGTCCGCCTGGGGAATGCCCTCCGTAATGCAGATGATGACCTCGACGCCGGCGTCGGCCGCCTCCTGAATGGCGTCAGCCGCGAAGGGAGGAGGCACGAAAATGATGGAGGTATTTGCGTTTTCCTCCCCCACGGCCTCGGCGACCGTGTCGTACACGGGCCGGTCGAGGTGCGTCTGCCCGCCCTTTCCGGGCGTGACGCCGGCCACCACGTTGGTACCGTAGTCGATCATCTGCTCGGCGTGGAACGAGCCTTCCGAGCCGGTGAGGCCCTGGACGACCACGCGCGTGTCATTGTCGACGAGAATGCTCATGCGATTTTGGAGTTATGATTTGGAATTTCGGATTGAGGCGGCGGTCGAATGCAGCCACCGGAATGACCCCATCGGTTTCCAGCAGACCCGGACAGTCATCACCAATATGAACGAACCACGATCCAAAATCGAAAATCCACAATCTAAAATTCGGTGATGGCGTCGCCGACCTGGAGCAGCACAGCCTCGTCGAAGTGGGGACCGAGGAGCTGGAGCCCCACTGGGAGATCTGATTTCTCGGGGTGCGTGCCGAGGGGGACGGACAGGCCGGGAATTCCGGCGAGATTGGCCGTGACGGTGTAGATGTCGTTGAGGTACATCTCCAGCGGGTCGTCGGTCTTTTCCCCGAGTTCGAAAGGCGGGGTCGGCGTCGTGGGCGTGACGAGCACGTCGACGTCCTCAAAGGCCTGGTCGAAGTCGTGACGAATGAGGGTGCGGACGCGCTGAGCCTTCTCGTAGTACTTGTCGTAGTAGCCGGCCGACAGGGCGTAGGTCCCCAGCATGATGCGGCGTTTGACCTCGTCCCCGAAGCCTTCGCTGCGGGTGCGGGTATAGAGCGCGTCGAGGGCACTCTCCTCGTCGTCGAGCTGCTCCTCGAGAGCGGCAACCCGTTCGTCGTCGCCCTGCGTTCGAGCGGCGGACAGCTGATCCTTGAGGTCGGACCGACGCTCGCGAATGTCCTGTTTAACGTCCTCCAGGTCGGCCCGGTGGCCGTAGCGAATGCCGTCGTAGCGCGCGAGGTTGCTGGACGCCTCGGCGGTAGCGAGGAGGTAGTACGTGGCGATGCCGTACTCGGTGTGAGGGAGCGATACCTCCTCGACCGTAGCCCCGTTCTCCTCGAGCGTTTCCACCCGGTCGTGCACCATGTCGCGAATGTGGGGATCGAGGCCCTCCGTGAAGTACTCCTCCGGAAGACCGATGCGCAGGCCCTCCACCTCGCCCGTGAGGGCCTCCGTGTAGTCCGGGACCTCGACGGGGGCGCTCGTCGAGTCGTTCGGGTCCTCCCCTGCGATGATGTTGAGGAGAGTGGCCACGTCCTCGACGCTGTTGGCGAGCGGCCCGATGACGTCGAGCGAGGAGGCGTAGGCCACGAGGCCGGACCGGCTCACGCGCCCGTACGTGGGCTTGAGGCCCACGACCCCGCAGAAAGCAGACGGCTGGCGCACTGATCCGCCGGTGTCACTGCCGAGCGCGGCGTGGCACATGCCCGCCGCCACCGCCGCGGCCGACCCGCCCGACGACCCGCCCGGCACGTACTCCGGGTTGTGGGGGTTGCGCACCGGGCCGAAGTGGGACGTCTCGTTCGACGAGCCCATCGCGAACTCGTCGCAGTTCGTCTTTCCGATGAAGACGGCCCCGGCGTCCCGCAGGCGCTCGATCACCGTGGCGTCGTAGAGCGACGAGAAATCCTTCAGCATCCGTGAGCCGCAGGTGACCGGGTAGCCACGAATGCAGATGTTGTCCTTGACGGCGAGGACGAGGCCGGAGAGAGGACGCGCATTGCCGCGCTCACGCTGGCTGTCGAGGTACCGGGCGTGGTTGAGAGCACCGTCGCGGTCGACAGTCGTAAAGGCGTTAAGCTCGTCGTTTCTATCGTCGATGCGCTCCAAAAACGACGAGACCAGCTCCTCGCAACTGGTCTCACCGGCTTCGAGGGCCCGGTGGGCCTCAGCAAACGTCGGGTGGTCCATGCTTGCGGACGGATCTTCGCAGAACAGAGAAACGGAGAGGGGAGAAGAACAGCGGAAGATTGTCGACTAGGACGACGCTTTCTGCTTGTCTTCTTCTTCGGAAACGGAGTCCTCGGACGGAGCGGGCTCCGCAGACGACTCCTGTTCCGGCGGCGTCTGTTGCTGGGACGGCTGCTGCTGAGACTGGCGCGCCTGGGGCTGTCCCTGCTGGGGGGACTGCGGCTGGTTGATCTGGGGGTTTTGTGCCTCCGATTCGATTTCGCGCGAGATTTCGCTCGTGGCATCCTTGAACTCTCGGATGCCCTTGCCGATGCCACGCGCAATCTCCGGAATGCGCTTGGCACCGAAGATCAGGAGCACCACCAGAAAAATGAGAATAATTTCGAGGGGTCCGAAGCTACCCATGGCCGGAAGGGGGCAGGTGAGAAAAAAACGTACAGGGACGAAACTCGCCCGGGACGGGGGCGAGGGGCGCACCTCGTCCTCGAAATCGTCGGGAGACGACACGCCCATTTACTCCAGAAAGCCTACCGGCGCCAAGGAGGGCGGTTCCACCGTCTCCGCCTCCTTGCACGGCAATTGCAGCTTGGGGATGGTAGTCAACGGAGGTCCTTGTTCGAGACAAATACGTTCGTGGGTCCATGCGCCCGTTCTCCCCTGGTTTCCTGGTGATATCCCCGACGAAAGGCAAGTGAGCTTCGACACGCTCGACTGAGATTCTAATACGCGATTGCTCTACGCCCCCGTGCCATGGAATGGATCTTCCTGAAACAGCCCACTAGGCGGTCGTGTTGTCTTGGAAAACTTTGGCGAGATTTGTGGCGGTCTCCCCCTGAGGAGCACCGGCTCGCCCCGAGTTGTGTTGTTGCATTGACGGCGTTTTTGTTATGGCTTCCGAAACAGCGACGGATACCCCTTCTCTTACCCGCGAGGACATCCACGCCTGGCCCAAGGCGGAACTGCACTGTCACCTGGACGGATCGATGCGGCTGGAGACGATGCTCGACCTCGCGGAGGTGCAGGGCAAGATGGACGTTTTGCCGGCCGACAGTGGGGAGGGGCTTCGGGAGGAACTGCGGGCCGTCGAGGAGTCCGAGTCGCTTGAGGCCTATCTCGCCTGGTTTCAGTACGCGCTTCCGCTGCTGCAAACGAAAGATGCCCTCAGCCGGGTTGCCTACGAGCTGGCGGCGGACAACGCCGAGGAAAACGTCCGGTATCTGGAGGTCCGATATTCCCCCATTCTCCACGTCGAAGAGGACCTGACGCTGGAGGAGGTGAACGACGCGGTGCTCGACGGCCTCACGCGAGCCGAGTCGGATCTGAACATCCGCACGTCGCTCATCATCTGCGGCCTGCGGGACCGGTTTGAAAGTGCCTCCATGCGCCTCGCCGAGATGGCGGTGGAGCACAATCACGAGGGCATCGTGGCCTTCGACCTGGCGGGGGGGGAAGCCGGCAATCCGCCGAAGGGGCACCTGCATGCCTTCTACCATGCGCGCAACAACCTGCTCAATCTCACGATCCACGCCGGGGAGGCCTGGGGGCCCGATTCGATCCGACAGGCGCTCTTCTACTGCGGCGCCCACCGCATCGGGCACGGCATCTCGCTGCGCAAGGACCCGGAGCTCATGCAGTACTTTGCGGACCACCGAATTCCCCTCGAAATCTGCCCGTCGAGCAACGTGCACACGCAGGCCGTGCCGAGCCT
This sequence comes from uncultured Salinivenus sp., assembly GCA_964502085.1. Taxonomy (GTDB): domain Bacteria; phylum Bacteroidota; class Rhodothermia; order Rhodothermales; family Salinibacteraceae; genus Salinibacter. Next base: position 15,914 of record CAZCUZ010000004.1, read on the forward strand.
GGAGGCGCATCCCATTGAAACGTACGTGCGGTCCAACATTCCGGTCACCGTCAACACCGACAATCGACTCTTCAGCCGCACGTCGGTCACGGAGGAGCTCTGGCGCGTGTATCAGCACTGCAATCTCGAGGCGGCCGACCTCCGCGAAATTGCCCTGAACGGCTTCCGCTACGCCTTCCTCCCGTATCGACAGAAGCAGTCGCTGCTTCGCACCGTGACGCAGGACTTCCCGATAGCCGCGACGGACGAGACGCCGCTCTGGTAAGGACGAGACTGGGCGTGGGAGTTGAGAGCGCGGGAGGGAAGTGGGGCCGAACGGATTGAGGCAGTCAAAGCCTTGCCTCACCCGCGCTCCCATGCTCCCTCTCTCCCAGGCGTTCCTGGCGACCTCTGCAATAAGAGACAGGTGAGCTTCCCTGCGCCAGATCGAGTGTTTAACATACGATCGCTCTGGGGGACCTTATCGGGGCGTGGATCCTCGGCGTCGTGTTCGCTATCATGAGGCCGCACCCTTCGAACCCACCGTTGTCCTTCGACCTCGCTTTCTATGATTCAGACCGTCCGTCAGGCCTCCTCGCTGCGCGGCTCCGTCTCGCTTCCCGCCGACAAGTCGATTGCTCACCGATCGGCCATTCTCTCTGCTCTCGGGAGTGGAACCTCTCGGATCTATAACTTCCCGGACTCCGCCGATCCCCAGTCGACGCTCGACTGTGTTCGTGCGCTCGGCATCTCGGCCGAGCGGGACGCCGACGGGGTGCTCGCGGTGGACGGGCGCGGAGTGAACGGGCTTCGGCCGCCGGCCGAACCGCTGGACTGCGGGAACTCGGGCACGACGATGCGGCTGTTGTCGGGGGTGCTGGCCGGGCAACAGTTCGGCTCTGTGTTGACGGGCGACGAGTCGCTGCAGCAGCGGCCCATGGAGCGCATCGCCGATCCCCTCAACGCCATGGGCGCCCGGATTTCGCTGGTCGACGGGCACGCCCCAATCCGCATCCGCGCCGCAACGTCGGGGCTCGACCCCCTCGAGTACCGCCTGCCGGTGGCGTCGGCCCAGGTCAAGTCCTGCGTCCTGCTGGCGGGACTCTATACGAAAGGGGAGACCGTCGTTCTGGAACCGACGCCCTCCCGCGACCACACCGAGCGGATGCTCGGGCTGGAGGTGCAGGAGGTGGGAGGCATTCGGCGGCTGGTGGTAGAAGAGGACCATGTGATTCCAGCCACGGAGTGGACGGTGCCGGGCGATTTTTCGGGAGCGTCCTTCTTTCTCGTGGCGGGCTCGCTGGTCCCGGACAGCGAATTGCAACTGGAGGGTGTGGGGCTCAACCCCTCGCGGACGGCGCTGCTGGAGGTGCTGGAGGGAATGGGGGCCGACGTCACCGTCGAGAACGAGCGCGTGCAGGGGGCCGAGCCGGTCGGGGACGTGACCGTGCGCAGCGCGTCGCTCACGGGAGTGGACGTGGGCGGCCGTCTCATTCCCAACCTCATCGACGAGATTCCCGTGCTGGCCGTGGCGGCGGCCTGTGCCGAGGGCCGCACCGAGATTCGGGACGCCGAGGAGCTTCGCGTGAAGGAGACCGATCGGCTCCACGCCATGGCCGAAAACCTGAACGCCCTCGGCGCCGAGGTGCAGGAGCGCGAGGACGGCCTCGTCATCGAGGGCAACGGGCCCAACCTGCTGGGGACGACCGTGCGCAGCTACGACGACCACAGAATTGCGATGGCGATGGGCGTGGCCGGCCTCGTGGCCTACGGCTCCACCACCGTCAACGACGCCGAGTGCGCCCGCGTGTCCTTTCCGGGCTTCTGGACGGAGCTGGAGCGCGTGGCGTCGTTTTGAAGGAACACTACCGGATCTTGAGAAGACGCCCGTTCTGGCCCCAGTCCTTATTCATGAGACTTATTGATTCTTCTCGTCCGGCAGCAACAGCGATTTGCCGAAGCTCTTGAGCGTGAAGACGGGGCAGGGGGCGCGGCGCACGACCTTCTCGGCCACGCTCCCAATCAGAAAGCGCTCCAGACCGGTGCGGCCGTGCGTGGCCATCACGATGAGGTCGGCCTCCTGCTCGTCCGCAAATTCGACGATGTCGCGGGCGGCGTTTCCGGCGAGGACGTGCACGTTGATCGGATCGGTGCGCAGATCGAGCCGGCCGGCCAGCGTCTCCAGGGCCTCGCGCGCCCGATCCTGGACGTTCGGGAGGGAGGGGGCGAGTGGGTCGAGGCCGTAGGCACTCGGGTACGCCGCTTCCTCGACCACGTGGAGCAGGTCGAGCGGGGCAGCGTACGCGTCGGCGAGCGCCGCGGCGTGGTTGACCACCAGGTCCGATTGCTCGGAGAGGTCAACTGGAGCGAGCACCCGGGAAATGGTGGGGACGGTCTCCTCCTCTTGGGAGGGAAGGACCGTAAACACCGGACAGGGAGCCCGCCGAACGACTTCTTCGGAGACGCTTCCGCTCAGGAGGCGATCCATTCCCTGCCGTCCGTGTGTTCCCATGACCACCAGGTCCACATTCTTGTCGCTCGCGTACTCGATGATGGCCTCGGCGGGGGTGGTGCTGTCCATCTGGGTGTACACGACCGGCACGGTGCCCCGCTCCTGGGTGGCCGTCTGTACGTCCACGTGCTGAACGGCCGTGTCGTCCACGTCGGTGCCGTCGGTCGGCTCGACGGGGAGGAAGTCCATGGGATTGGACGCATCGTCCGCGTCGGGCGAGACGACGTTGAAGACGTGGATCGTCGCGTGGTAGCGGAGGGCCAAGTGGGCGGCGTGGGCGAATGCCCCCTCCGCCACGTCCGAGAAGTCCGTGGGAAAGAGAATGGTGTCAATGTTCAGAGACATGGAGGCGAGGGGCATTGGTGAGGACAGTCGTGAGGAGGAGCGCCGACCCAGTCCGGGCCCCTTTTCCGTGAGTCCGTACAGAATAAGAGGTGCACCGCAGAAGACAAAGGGGACCGGGAAAATTGGACATTCCTCTCGACGGGGGGCGGGGCCCCACACCAACTTCGATGGACTTTCTACAGTCTGAATCGAAAAAGGGATGGACGCAGACGTGTGCTTCCCTTAGGTTATCACGTGCATGCGACTTTTGTCAGAACGACCTCTACTTTTTATGCCTCCCCCCTCCGACCCGCCGAGTGCAACCGCGACCCCCCCGCAGCCCACGCACCCAGTGGCCGAGTGGACCGTGACGGACGCGGCCCTCGAGTTTCGCTGGACCCTTCTGCCGGACGTGGACGCGTACCGCCTTCAGATTGCCGCCTCGGAGTCGTTTGAGACGATCTACTACGATGAGGGGGTCGACGGGCCGACGGTCGTGGAATTCGCCGAGGTGCTGCCCGACGATGCCGTGACGGTAGCCTGGCGCGTGCGTGCGGAAGGAGACGAGGACACACCCTGGAGCGCGCCGGCCGTCTTTGCCGTGTCCGACGAGGACCCGGACGACGAGGCGGAGTTTTTGGTCGATGCACCGCCCGTGCCCGTCCGACCGATTCAAGGAGATGCAGTCAATCCGGAGGGGGCGACCCTCACCTGGGACGGGGTGCCGGAGGCCAGCGGCTACCGGGTGCAGGTGAGCAATGCGGAGTCCTTCGAGGACCCCCTCGTGGATCTAACCCTCGGCCACACCCCGCACCTCACGCTGTACGACCCCCTCTCGACGGCGGACGGAACGCTCTTTTGGCGCGTCCGGGCGCTCTTTCCCAACGGCACAGAAGGGCCGTGGAGCGAGACCGTTCAGTTTGACGCGGCGTCGGTCCCGGCCGCCGAGGCGGAGCTCGCGGCCGAAGGGGACGAGCCCGCCGGGGAGGCCCCGTCCGTGAAGCGATCACCCGTGGCGGCCGGTCCGGCCCGCCGTTCGCACACCAGCAACACAATGGTCCTCACTTTCATTTCGGTGTTGCTCGTGAGTTTTCTTCTCACGATCGTTCTCATCATGTGGGCCGTTTAGAAAGTGCGGGCACCTTTCGATGACAAATTTTCAAACGGCCGTTTTTCTATGATTCAGCGTCGCACCGTCGGCATTGTCGGCACCGGAAACGTCGGCCGAGCGGCCGCCTATGCCCTTTACAATCAGGGGCTGGCCAGCGAAATCCTGCTTCACGACAAGGACACCCGCCGGGCTGAGGGGGAGGCCATGGATCTGATGCACGGCCAACTGCTGGTGGGGCGGGTCACGTGTCGGGCCGTGGACTATCCGGCGATGAACGACGCGCAGGTCATCGTCCTCGCGGCCGGCAGCAGTCAGGCGTCCGCGGACGAGACGCGGCTCGACCTGCTCGGCCGCAACGCCCGGATTTTCCGTGAGATTATCGGCGAGCTCGATGACCACGCGCCCGGGGCCATTCTCGTGGTGGCCACCAATCCGGTGGACGTGCTCACCTACCTCTCTCAGGAGATGAGCGACCGGCCGAATGAGCGGATTATCGGGACCGGGACGCTGCTGGACACTGCCCGGTTCCGGGCGCTTCTCGGGCGGCACTACGGCGTGGATCCCCGCTCCGTTCACGCCTACATCCTCGGCGAGCACGGCGACACGGAGGTGCCCATCTGGAGCAATGCCACGATCGGCGGACAGGACATTCAGGGGCGCACCGTGCTGGGGCAGGAATGGAATCCGGACGAGATGCAGGCCCTGTTCGAGGAAGCACGGGACGCGGCCTACGAGATCATCGATCGGAAGGGGTACACCGACTCGGCCATCGGCGTCGTGATCGCACGCATCGTTCGGGCGGTCCTGGAGGACCAGCAGAACGTGCTTCCGGTGAGCGTCCGGCAGGAGGGGGCGTACGGGATCACGGACGTGTGTCTGAGCACGCCCTGCGTGGTGGGCATCGAGGGGGTGAAGCGGCACGTCGTCCCCGATCTGTCGGAGGACGAAGGGGAGGCACTCCGGGCCTCCGCCGCGGCCCTTCGCGAGAGCCGCGACAACCTCGATTTTTCGTTCTGATTCCAGCGGAACGGAGGGGCGCTAGGACGTGGGGAGGTCCGGCTTCGTGACGCCGGTTGCGTTTGCCTCCTCGTCCGACGAATTGTCGATGGGCGCGCCGTCGCCGGACGGCTCTTCGACGGTCGGCTCGTCCTCCTCGTCCCAGTTCTCGATGGCCTCGAGGACGGTGTCCACGATCTCGTCTTCGGGTACCGTGTCCACCACCTCTCCGTGCTTGAAGAAGTGCGCGCGGCCCCGCCCCAGCGAAATGCCGAGGTCGGCCCCGGCGGCCTCGCCCGGGCCGTTGACGGCACAGCCCATCAGGGCCACGTTCAGGTCCTTGTCGAAGTTGCGGTCGGCCACGGCCTCCTCTACCTCCTCGACAATGGAGAAGAGATCGCCCACGAGGCGTCCGCACGTCGGGCACGCGATGATGTTGACGCCGGGACGCCCAATCCCGAGCGACTTGAGGATGCGGTGGCCCACCTTTACCTCTTCGACGGGATCGGCGGCGAGCGACACGCGAATCGTATCGCCGATGCCGTCGGCCAGCAAGGACCCGATGCCGATGGAGCTCTTCACGGTGCCGGTGTCGAGGGTGCCGCTCTCCGTCACGCCCAGGTGCAGCGGGTACTCCGTTTCCTCGGCCACCCGACGGTAGGCCTGGATCATGTACGTCGGATCGGAGTGCTTCACCGAGATGACGATGTCCTCGAAGTCGTTTTTGTGGCATACCTCCACGTGACGCATGGCGCTCTCGAAGAGGGCCTCCGGCTTCGGGTAGCCGTGCGTCTCCAGGATGTCCTCTTCGAGGGAGCCGGAGTTGACGCCGATTCGGATGGGGAGCCCCGCCTCCTTTGCGGCCTGAAGTACCTCGCGCTCCCACTCGGGCTTGCCGATGTTGCCGGGGTTGATGCGGACCTTGTCGACCCCCGCCTCGATGGCCTGCAGGGCGTACTGATAGTTAAAGTGAATGTCGGCCACGATCGGGACGTCGGCCCCCTGCACGACATCGCCCAGGGCGTCGGCGTCCTCGGGGCGAGGCACGGCCACCCGCACGATGTCGGCCCCGGCCTCCGCCAGCCGGTCGATCTCGTCGAGGGTCGACTCCACGTCGTGGGTCTTGGTGGTGGTCATCGACTGGACGGAGACGGGGGCGTCTCCCCCGATCTGCACGTCCCCGACCTGGACGGGACGGGTCTCGCGGCGTGGGCGGTCCATGGAAGGAGGTGATTTGATGCAAAAAAGCGGACAACGTCACTGCTACGAGGGCACGCGGCAAAGGCTCCGAAGGTCGGTCCGTTCGGCCCGTCCCATCGTCGTCACGTGTATTCCTTTTAAAAGGAGATTGACATCGTCTCTGCAGGGGGCGACGAATGCTGCCTCGGAATTCGCCCTTCGAAAATCGTCATTGCTCAGGACTCGCTCGCCTCGTAGAGCGTCTGCTTTTCCTCGTCGCTGAGCGCGTCGTAGCCCTGCTCACTGATCTTGTCGAGAATGCGGTCGACCTCTTTCGATCGGGAGCCGGAGCGGCGCGACGGGGCGCCGTCCGAGGAGGAGGGACGCCGGCGGGAGGGCGCGTCGTTTGTGGGCCGTTCGCTTTGGAAGAGGCCCTTAAAGCGGTCCAGTAGACTCGGGGAGCGCGAGGATCGGCGTGATCGCGTGCTGCCGAAGAGGGGCGCCAGCCACGCGGGGACGCCGATCTCGCCCCGCACCACCTTTGCGTAGAGGAACCCGGAAAGGGCTCCGCCCCAGTGGGCCGCCACGGCCGTTCCGCTGGTCGACAGCATCAGCAGGGCGTCGATGATGAGGAATCCGATGACGAGGTACAGCAGCCGCACGACCCCGAAGAAGAGCAGGCCGATCTGTTTGTAGGGGTAGAGGATGGCGACCGTCATAATGACGCCGAGCACCGAGGCGGAGGCCCCGACGACCGGGGTGACGCCTGTGCCGGTGATGTCCGGAAACAGGGGCTGGAGCAGCAGGCACATGACGCCGCCGCCGATTCCGGTGAGGAGATAGACGGTCCAGAACTGCTGGGATCCGTGCATGCGCTCGAACTCCTTCCCGATCCAGTACAGCCACAGCATGTTGAACCCGACGTGCAGCAGGCCGCCGAGCCCCCCGCTCGTGTGCATGAAGTTGTACGTGAGGAGCTGCCACGGCTCAAAGAGGACGTCCGGAAAGACCGGATGGAGCGCGAAGTGCTCCATAATGAACCGGAGACCTGCGGGCCACAGGTGCAGGAATTGAGCCAGGACGTACACCGCCACGTTGATCGTGATGATGGTGCGGAGCGCCTGTGGCTGGCGATAATACCAGGTCTGAAACTGATTCACGGCCGTGTGTGTGGCTGTTGAACCCCCAGGTTGAAGAATACGAGGAGCCCCGACCCACGATGGGCGGTCGAGAGCACAGAACATATATCGGTTTTACCGCGCAAACCGGGGAAGGTTTGCAATCTTCGCAGTGGGCAGTCGGCGCGTTGCGGGTATCGTTTTTTCGGTCTCCCCCGAGCCGTCCGGTCCATCAACTGCACACCGCAAAATGAGGATCACCACCGCATCGAGCGATCCGGTTGGACGGGCAGCTTTCCTCGCCAGTACTGGATGAGGAAGAATCCGACGACCATCCCGCCCAGGTGGGCAAAATTGGCGACGCCGGCAGACGTGCCCGTGACCGCCGAGTACAGTTCGAGGGCTCCGAATCCGATGACGAGCCACTTGGCCCGGATGGGAAACAGAAACCAGAGGTAAATGGGCTGATTCGGAAACATCATGCCGAAGGCGAGGAGAATGCCGTACACGCCTCCCGACGCCCCGACCGTTGGAACGGCGGCCTGGACGGTGCCCTGGGTCGTGTGAAGGATCTGTTCGTTCGGGACGAAGAGGAGATGAGTGAGCGCGGCTCCGAGCACGCAGGCAAAATAAAAGACGCCGAAGCGCTGAGAGCCCCATCGGTTTTCCACTTGCACCCCAAACATCCAGAGCGCAAACATATTGAAGAAGAGGTGGCCGAAGCTCCCGTGCAGGAAGCTGTAACTGATCAGCTGCCACGGCCAGAATCCCGGGATTGCCCCGATTTCATTCGAAATCACGAGGGCCCCTTGCGCCGCTGCTCCCGGCGGATACAAGGCGAGACTGTTGAGAACGTTGGCCAGGAGAGACGACGCCGCGAGGGTGTTGGCCGCCACGAACTGGGCGAGAAAAAACAGCCCGTTGAGAATCAGGAGGTTCTTGATGACGGGAGGCATCACCGAAAATTGGGTCGGCGGCCGGTAGGAGGTTTGGCGTCGCGGCATGTGAGGGACAGAACCGTGCGGTGTGAACGGAGGACGGACATTGGCTGGTCGAAATCTCCTTCCTCTACGGATCCCCTTGCCGTTGCGTTCGGGGAGATCTGTTCAGCCTCCGGAAAGTCCCCATTCGGGAGAGCGGGACCGAATAGGAGATGCCCGCCGGCAGGAGGGGGACTCGTATTTCGCCGAATGATCGATTGGACGGACTGCCGTGGTTCTGTTTTTATCCGACGTGCACTTTGGCCGAGAGGGGAGAACAGAGGAACGGAAGAAGGAGTCGGCCCTCATCGAGTGTTTGGATGCCCACGCCGATCGGGTGCGTCACCTCTATCTGCTGGGAGACGTATTTGACGGCTACATCGAATACCGTCATTTGATTCCCAAGGGCTTCGTTCGGTTTCAGGCGCTCCTCGCCCGATGGACCGACCGCGGTATTCCCGTTACGTACCTCTTCGGGAACCACGATCCCTGGCATCGGGACTACTTTGCCCAGGAGCTCGGGGTCACCCTCGTGCCGGAGGCGCTCGACGTCACCCACGAGGAAAGCCGGTTTCGTCTCGCCCACGGAGATGCAGAGGCGTCGACCCACGCTTCCTACGCCTGGCTGCGACCGCTGCTGCGCCACCCTGTGGCCGTCGGTCTCTACCGGTCGCTCCTCCCGGCCGATGCGGGACTGGCCCTGGCCCACCGCGTGAGCCGTACGCTGTACGACCCCGCGCCCGATCCGGCCGTCGTCCGGGCGCTTCGACTCCGCGCCCGGGCGCTCCTGGATGAGAAACCGTTCGATTCGGTCGTGATGGGCCACAGCCACGAGCCTGTCCTGCATCACTGGCCCGAGGGCGTGTACGTAAATACAGGAAACTGGTACGAACGACGCACCTTCGCTCGTTTAGAGAACGGGTGGCTTCACCTTGCGAGGTGGAACGGCACGCGTGCCCTCGACATTGAATCGGCTGAACTGTAGCTCCAATTGGCTGGGTCTTTAGGCCGCCGCCCCGAAGGACGATTTCCTTCGATCGATGTATCCCTTTTGCTCCTGACTTTCAACTCGACCATGTCTGAGTGGTCATATTCGGAAGAAGAACTCGACGAGTACTTTAGCGATCCCTCCGTTCGCGACGAGGCGCTCGGTGAAGACGGTCAGTTGGAGAACGGCGAGTCGCCTCGGGATGGAGACCGGCCCACCGACGGCGTTCGAGGCTTTTTTCACCGACGGATCGACGATCCGGAGATGGCACAGGCCGCGGTAGCGCTCTCGGTCATCGCCGGCGTTCTTCTCGTGGGCGGGTTGACGCTCGGGATCTACGTCTGGACCTTGACCGACGACCTGCCCTCGACGGAGCGGCTGGAGAACCCCTCGATGCAGTTGTCGACCATCGCCTACACGGCCGACGGGGAGGAGCTGGCCCGGTTCGGGACGCAAAACCGCTCCTGGGTCCCCTACGACAGCATCTCCCAGCACGTCGTTCACGCCCTCGTCGCGACCGAGGATCATCGGTTCCGCGAGCACTGGGGCGTCGATCCGGTGGGCGTCATGGCCGCGACGATCGATATTCTCACCGGCAACTTTCGGGGGGCGTCCACGATTACGCAGCAGCTGGCGCGAAATCTCTACAATGAGAAGGTGGGCCGGGCCGTAACCATTAACCGGAAGCTGAAAGAAATGGTGACCGCCGTGGAGCTGGAGCGGCGGTACACGAAGCAGGAAATCATCGAGATGTACCTCAATACGGTCGGCTTCGGAAGCAACGCCTACGGCATCGAAGCGGCTGCCCGCACGTTCTACGGAGTGCCCGCCAAGGAGCTCAACGAGCTGCAGGCCGCAACCCTCATCGGGTCCCTTCGGGCCACCAGTTACTACAATCCGCTTCGCAACCCCGGCAATGCGCAGCGACGGCGCAACGTCGTGCTTCGGCTCATGATCGGGCAGGGGTACGTCGATCGCTCCTTTTACGAGGAGCACCGCGACGATCCGGTGGGGGCCACGTACAATTCGGAGGAGATTTATGCCTCGTTTGCCCCCTACTTTGCCGAGCACGTGCGCAACCTGCTGGGGCAGTGGTCCAATGATCCCAGCCATCCACTGAGCAATTACGACGTGTACGCCGACGGCCTTCGGGTCTATACGACGCTCGACCACAAACTCCAGCAAATGGCCCACGACGCCGTTTCCAATCAAATGTCGGCCCTGCAAAAGGTAGTAGGGTACGAGTGGAGTCGCCAAGACTCGTTGCTCTATAGCCAGACCCTTGCCGACTATCGTGACCTCACGCCCGGGGAGGACTACGAGCCCTTCGAGTACTTCTGGCAGGCCAATCCGGAGGTACTATCAGAGGCGATTCGGGGGACGGCTCGGTACGACTCGCTTCTGTCAGATGGGATGGACGAAGAAGAGGCCCTCGAACAGCTGCGCAGCGACGAGTCGGTCGTCGATTCCCTCAAACACCTGAAGAGCCGACTCGGGGCGGGATTCGTGTCTCTCGATCCCCGCAACAACCACGTGAAGGTGTGGGTTGGGGGGCGAGACTTTCGATCGGACAAGTACGACAAGGTGGGCATTGCCCGGCGCCAGCCGGGGTCGACGTTCAAGCCGTTCACGTACACGGCGGCCATCGACAACGGCTATTCCCCCTACGACAAGCTCCAGGACACTACGTTTACCTGGGAGGATACGGGGGCCGACACGACGTGGACGCCGAAGAATTATACCGGACAGTCGACGGGGCAAATGCTCACCTTGAGTCAGGGACTCGCGAACTCGAAGAACACCGTCACGGCCCGTCTCGCGCTCGACATTAATCCGAGCACGGTGGTGCAGTACGCGCGTCGCATGGGCATTCGAGAGAGCACCCTGGAGGCGGTGCCCTCCGTGGCGCTCGGCACGAGCAACGTCACGCTCCTGGAGATGGCGGCGGCCTACTCGACTCTCGCCAACGGCGGCCTCTACAACGAGCCCGTGTCCATCACCCGCATTGAAGACCGCTACGGCAACGTCATTTGGGAAGCGAGCCCGAGTCCGAGTGAGGCCCTTTCCGAGCGAACGGCCTACACGGTCGTAGACATGATGCGGGGCGTCGTCGACTACGGAACCGGTCAGCGGATTCGGACGCAGTTCAACCTCGGAGACTACGACCTCGCCGGAAAGACCGGAACCACCCAGCACTCGGCCGACACCTGGTTCATGCTCATGCATCCGGAGCTGGTCAGTGGGGCCTGGGTCGGCTTTGACGATCCGCGGTTCACCTTCCGGACCGGCTTCTGGGGGCAGGGCTCCCACAGCGCTCTGTTCCTCGTCGGCGATTTCTATCGAAGCATTGCAGAGTCGGATTCCGTGTCGCTCCTGACGGAGGGGGCTACCTTTCCGATGGTCGAAGGATACGGAGCTCCTGAGGACACGAGTGATGCACAGGATGACGGACGCCTCGGCTGGTAACGACAGTGTCGAATGAGGGTTGCGAGGGGAGAAGGGGAGTTTCGTCGTCCCGCCGGTTTAACAATCGCCAATCGCAGTTCGAAACGGTGAAGCTTCTGCACACGGCCGACATTCATCTCGGCGTGAAGACCTACGGCCGTCGGGACCCGGAGACCGGCCTCAACACGCGCCTCCTCGACGTTCGACGCTCGTTTGAGTCCCTCGTCCAGCGGGCCCTCGACGACGCGGTTGACGCATTTCTCTTTTGCGGCGACGCGTATCACACGACCGACCCCACGCCCACACAGCAGAAGCTCTTTGCGGAATGTTTGCAGCCCCTGGCCGATGCAGGCATCCCGATGATCATGATCGTCGGCAACCACGACCACCCGGTCACCTACGGACGGGCCTCCTCGCTCGACATCTTCGAGTTCGTCGACGGCGACGTCTACTGTTTTCGACGACCGCCCTCGTCGGTACAGGTCGTCGACACCGAGAGCGGCCCGCTGCAGCTGATTCCCCTGCCGTGGCCGATTCGGAGCCAGATTCTCACGAAGGAGGAGTATCGCTCGATGACGCCGGAGGAGCTTCGGCAGTTCATCGAGGAGACGTACGTGGACTACGTTCGACGCCGAACGGGGGACATTCGGGACGAGACGGTCGTCGAGCGGGCGGATGGCACGGAGTACCGGTTGTCGCCGGACGTGCCGACCGTGCTCGCCGGGCACCTCACCGTGCAGGGAGCGGAGCTCGCCGGGTCGGAGCGCACGACCGTCATTTCCTCCGAGCCCAAGTTTACGGTGGGCCAGCTGGCCGTGTCGCCGATTGATTACGTGGCGCTCGGCCACGTTCACCGGGCCCAGAATCGGAATTCGGACGGACATCCCCCCGTCGTCTACGCAGGCAGCATCGAGCGGGTTACGTTCAAGGAGCGAGACGAGGAGAAAGGGGGGTACCGGGTGGACGTGGCACCGGAGGCCGATCCCTCCGTCCAGCTCACGTTCGTGCCGACCCCCGCCCGCCCCTTCGTGGCGATTCAGGTTGATGCCCGCGACGCCGACGAACCGACCGACCGCATTCTCAAAGCCATCGAGTCGGTGTCCGTCGACGACGCCGTCGTGCGGGTGCGGTACCACGTCGAAGAGGCACAGCTCGCACAGGTCGATCAGTCCCGCGTCCGGGCGGCGCTTGAGGCCGCGGACACCATTGCCGGCATCGAGCGGACCGTCGATCCGGCCGAGCGGCGCCGTCGCACCGTGGTCACGCGAGAGTCCGGTCTCGAGGAGGCCGTCCGCCAGTACGTGGCCCAGCACGACGAGCTGCAAAGCATCGAAGAGGACCTCGTAGACGCGGCGCTCGACCTACAGTCCGAACGTGCGTCGTAGCGTGGGAAGCGGAAAGGAGAGAGCACTCTGCGTTCGGTCGTCGCGATTGCACGGCCGAAGCATCGTGTAGAGTACGGCGGGGGCCGGCTCGTCGACGACGATTTCGTTGCAAGAAATACGCATTCAAGAGGGATGCAATCGCTGTTTCGTGGGAGGTTCGCATCGTGCAGGGTCCTCTGTCCAGATTCGGGTTGCATGTTCGCCGATCTGCGTCCATCTTGTGTGTATCCCAATTAGACATTTCGCTATTCACGAAACTGTGCTCGTCCGGGGCACTTCCCGGCGACCGGTTTCAAATCATCGTACCCAAACCCGTGGATATCGAGAGCGAAACCGTAGTTATACCTCGTAAGGAAAACACGACCAAGAGCGAAGAGCCGATGGAGGTCTGGCCGGTCGTCGAAGCGGCCCTGGACTCCATCGATGCCGATCCGACGACCCGAGAGGCGGCGAAGGCGGCCATGGAGGTCAGTGACGGCTGTGCCACGCTCGCCAATTTTCTCGTGAGTCAGGAGGACGAAGTGCCGAAGATGGACTTTCGGTTCAAGGTTCCTCTGCTCGTGCGGGCTGCCCAGCTCGGTCGGGAGGACGACGGGGTCGAGAGCATTTACGACCCGGAGGAAGGGATGCTTTACTTCGAGACCGACGATCACCCGTTTGCCTTTCCCGTCCACGAGGACTGGACGGTCGACTGGGAGCGCGTGGCGGACGAGGTGCAGGACGGCTACCCGTGGGATGGTACGGAGACCGAGGTCTGGGCGCTCGACTGGCTGATGGCGTACCTCGACGTGCCGTCCGACGACTACATGGTGGACAACGAAGACGAGGACGACGACCAGTACTACAGCCGTATTTGACCGTCCTTCGTTTTTTACGGACTCGCCCTTACAGGGTGAGGCCCTCGTACGCGGCCGTGCAGTCGATCTCGTAGTCCGATAGGCGCGCCTGGGCCTGCTCTTGCATGGCGTCGAGGGCCTCGTCCGTCCGTTCTGGATCGTGGTGAAAGAGGACGAGGTGGTCGACGTCTGCCTGCTGGGCGAGGCGACACACGTCTTGGAGGATGCTGTGGCCCCATCCCGACTTTTCGGGGAGGTCCTCCCACGTGTACTGGGCGTCGTGCACCAGCACGTCGGCCCCGGTGCAGAACGACACGAGTTCCGAGAATGAAGCGACGGGATCGTGGGGGGGGTCGATTTCGTTGTCCGGAATGTGGACCACGGTTCGCCCGTTGAGTTCAGTGCGGTACCCGTATGCTCCTCCGGGATGATTGACGGGTCGACGGGAGAGCGCAACGCCTTCGGACTGTAGAAACTCGACGGCGTCGGTGTCTACCCGATGGACCCTCGCGGGGATCTGATGTGGCTCCAGTGGAAAGTGGAATCCGTCGAGGCGTTCGAGGAGGGACCAACGCGTGTCCTCGTACACGTGGTCGATGAGGTAGAGGGTGCGCCCTTCTTCGTAGAGGGGCTTGAAGAACGGGAAGCCCTCGACGTGATCGCTGTGGACGTGAGTGAGAAGGAGATAGATGGGCTTCTCCGTGCCCAGGAGGTGGTGTCCGAGCGGTCGAATGCCGGTGCCTGCGTCAATGATGAGAATGCGCTCCTCCGTCTCGAAGGTCACGCAGGACGTGTTGCCCCCGTAGCGCTGGTTTCTCGGATCGGGGGCCGGAATCGATCCCCGCACACCCCAACAGGTCATCTGCATGGCAAGAGGCACTGGTCGGTGGTTCCGCGAAAGGCTGAGCGCAGGCCGTCATGGCGCGAACTGGACGGAAGTTCGCCTCGGACAATTCCCCTCCGAACAAGCGAGGCTCCCCGATCCGAAACGGGGGACCGGGAGGTGGAGACAGTGTCTCGAAGACCGAAAAGAAGCAGAAATGTCTGTAATGCTTCACGGGTCCGAGACGGCCTTCCGCCGTCGGTTTGACTCAGCCCCGGATTCGTGCACGTCGGCTCGGACGGTCAAATGATCCCTGCTTAACATAAGAACCATATTTCCCAAAGCAAATCCGAGCCGAACTCGTTCTGGGGCCTCCTGCGGTGCGAATCGACGGCGAGGCGAAGACGGCTCGGGGGAGTGCGAGGTCGCTGCTCATTGTCCTCGCTTCTGTTGGAAGAACTGACGGAGCAATGTGCCGGCCGCGTCGGCCTCCACGCCGGACAGGACGTTCACCTGATGATTTAGACGGTCGTCGCGGGGGATGGAGTAAAGTGTCGAGGCAGCTCCCGCCTTTTCGTCGAAGGCGCCGAAGACCAACCGCTCCAGCCGCGCCAGGACGATGGCCCCGGCACACATCGGGCAGGGCTCGAGCGTGACGTAGAGGGTGCAGTCCGGAAGGTGCTTGGAGCCAAGGGTGTCGCACGCAGCCGTGAGGGCGAGCGTTTCGGCGTGGGCGGTTGGGTCCTCCAGCTGTTCGACGCGGTTCCGACCTCGGCCCACAATTTGGTCGTCGCACACGACCACGGCCCCGACGGGAACCTCGTCGGCCTCGTAGGCCTGCTGGGCTTCCTTCAAGGCCACGTGCATCCAGCGGCGATGCTCGTCCGCGAGGCGGCGCAGGCTCATGGGAACTGGGGGATTGGAGAAGAGCGGCTCGGGCACAGCGGAGGTCGCCCGGAACTGCTATGAACCGATGGGTTGGGTGTGGCGGGCCACCGGGAGGGTCATGCACCTCGGGCCACCCCGACCCCGGGACAACTCCGTTCCGCCCAGCTGAATGGCCACCTTTTCGGAGCCGGGCGTAAACGTGCCGGACTCGTAGTACGAGAGAAAGCTCTCGGCCGTCACGATCCGGTAGCCGTGGTCCTGGAGGCGATTGAAGGTGCGGCGGTTGCGCTCGTAGCCGAGAATGGCCCCGGGCGCCGCGGCAAACACGTTGGCTCCGTCGGTCCACTGCTCTCGTTCCTGATGGAGACGATCCGTGCCGCCGCAGGGGATGTACGACAGTTCGCGGTCGAGGAGGTCGTCGAGGGCATTCCGAAGGTTGGGGCGCATGTCGGTGAGGAAGCGGCCGGGTCCGTCGGCCGGGGTGAGGTGAACCGTGTATCCGAAGCCGTGAGTTTCGAGGAGAGGGGGAAAGACGATGGCCTCATTCGGGGAGGCAAACGTGAACACCGTGTCGAGGTGCATGGTGGCCCGCCGCTTCGGCAGGTCCACCGCCAGGACGTGCTCGACGGGCGTGCGCTCGAACAGCTCGTGGGCGATGGACATGACGGCGCCGAACGAGGTGCGCTCCGAGTGGCCAATCAGCACCGTATCGGGGCTCGCGACGAGCAGGTCTCCGCCCTCAAACGTAACGCCCGGCGGCAGATCGATAATTTTGTCGCTGTGCGGGGCGAACCGAGGGTGGTACTCGAGCACGACGTTGATGATGATGCTTTCCCGCGTACGGGCCGTCGTGGCCGGTTGTATCGGAATGATGTGGTCGCGCACGACGGCGGCCAGGTCTCGGGTAAACATCAAATTGGGGACTGGCTGGATCCGGATGGCCAGGTCCGACTCGCCGGTGAGAGCGAACCGCTGAAGGTCCTCCGGCGAGAAGCGTTTCAGCTCGTCCTGCACCGTTCCCAGATTTTGTTCGGGGAGGCTTTGGCACAGCTGGTCCACGAAGGCGTGTCGGGCCTCTTCCTGCTGAAAGGTTTCCAGCAGAAGATCTCCGATCTGGAGGACCGCGTCGGGGCGGCCCACGATCTTTTCGAAGACCGAGCACATGAGAAGGTGCTCCTTGCGGGCGTGCCCCAGAAAGAGGATGTCGTCGAACAGAAGGTCGGCCCGATTTTCCGGGGAGACGAGCTCCATTTCCTGCCCCGGCGTGTGGACGATGACCTGTTTGAGGAGGTGTGCTTCCGCCGGAACGTCGTACACGACGTCGGACTGGTCGGTGGTGGGGGCAGCGGGAGCGTCGAGCGTATCCATTACGGCGTGAGAACGTCGAGACAGACGAGGAGAAAATGTACTTCTGCTCGGCGCAGGTGTGCCCGGTTGCTCGTGTTCCCCCCACGAAGCCGACGGGGGCACTCACGGGGGCGTTTCCTTCTCTTTACCGGATGGCGTCCAGCAGTTGGATGAGGAGGAGGACGACCAGCACGACGACTCCGGCTTTGAGTACGAAGGAGAGAAGAGCCGCGGCCACGTTCACCAGGACACCGAGGAGGCTGAGGCCGATGAGGGCGAGGACACCGTAAATGAGCCAGCGGAGAACGGTTTTGAGGTCGAGGTCCATGGGCAGAGAGGGGGTCGTGGAAGGAAGTTGAAATAACAGAGCCGTTTCCCTGCTCGTTGGCGAGGGGGGAAGCGGAAATCGGGCACTGGTTAACGAGTGGGCGTTCCCGATACGGGGGCTACGTCCAGTACGCGGGACGGGTATCGGACGGTTTCCAGAACGAGACCGTCGGGGGGAACGGACGGGCCGGCCACTCGTCGGTCCCGTGCGGCGAGGACGTCGGGAAGCGCGTCGGCCCCGCGTTTACCCCGTCCGATCTCCAGGAGCGTGCCGACAATGGTACGGACCATGCCGTGCAGGAATCGGGTGCCAACAATTTCAAAGCGCAAGAATCCCGGTCGGTTCTCTTCGACCCACCGGGCGTGTGTGAGGGTGCACACGCGGTTCTCGGTACTCGACTGGGTTCGGCAGAAGGATCCAAAGTGCTGGGTGCCGAGGAGATCGGGCGTGGCCGCCCTCATTCGGTCGACGTCGGGCACCGGGCGCACCTTCGTGCGGGTCGTGCGACCCAGGGCGCAGGGCTGCGTGTGGAGGTAGTAGTGATACCGGCGGCGGCGCGCGTCGAAGCGCGCGTGGAAATCGTCCGGTGCCCGTTCAACCCGTCGCACGGCGATCGCGTCGGGAGTCAGCCCGTTCAGAGATCCCCGCAGCCGATACGGGTCGTGCGCCGTCGGCAGGTCGACGTGGGCGGGTTGACCGCGGGCGTGTACGCCTGCATCCGTGCGCCCCGAGCCGGTAACTCGACGCTCCTCGGAGGTGACGGTCTCGATTGCCTCCTCGAGCGCCCCCTGCACGGTGGGCACGTCGGGCTGGATCTGCCACCCGTGGAAGTCGGTTCCGTCGTATTCGACGAGCATCCGATACCGGGGCATCGATCGGAGGGACGAACGAGAAAGGACGCGAAACGAAAGAGCCGGTGCCGGTCGGACCCTTTTTAACATCCCCATTCCACGTCCCAAAATCCAAGTCTTTTCGAATGCGCATTTATCTCAACGGCTTCATGGCGAGCGGCAAGTCGAGCGTCGGGCCCCGCGTGGCGGCTCAAATCGGGTACACCTTCATCGACCTCGACCGGTTGATTCGGGTGCACGACGGACGGTCCATCCCGACGATCTTTGCGGAGGAGGGGGAGGAGGCCTTTCGTACGCTCGAACGCGACGCCCTCCGTACGACGGCGGACTCCGACGACCTCGTCGTGGCCCTGGGGGGTGGGGCCCTCGTGGACGAGTCCAACCGCTCGTTTGCGAAGGACCACGGGCGCGTCGTGTATCTGGAAGTCGACGTTGGCACCGTGCTCGAGCGGGTGGGGGACGAGGCCGACCAGCGACCGCTTCTTCAAAATGAGAACGGCGTGCCCCTTCCCCCCGAGCAGATGCGAAAGCGAATTGAACGGATGATGGACGAGCGGGAGGCGGCCTACACCGACGCTCACGCGACGATCGACGCCACGCCGCCCCTCGATGAGGTGGTGGACGCTGTCACTGCGACGATTCGCCACCGCGGGTGGGCCGCGTGAGCGTCAGGCGTCGTCTCGGAAGAGCGTAAAGGACTGTCGATGATGACAGGTTGCACCGTGCTCGCGTAGAGCCTCGTAGTGTTGTTGCGTGGGGTACCCCACGTTCGAGTCCCAGCCGTACTCCGGGTGCTCGTCGTGGAGGGTTCGCATCAGGGCGTCGCGCTCCGTTTTGGCGAGGATCGACGCGGCCGCGATGGACTGGCTCGTGGCGTCGCCGTTGACCACCGTTTCGAAGGGCCAAGGCGCGTCCGTGAGGGAGCGCGACCACTGATTGCCGTCGACGAGGAGGAAATCGGGGGCTGGTTCGCAGTCGGAAGCGGCCCGGCGCATGGCCTTGAGAGCGGCCCCGAGGATGTTGAGGGTGTCGATTTCGTCGGGCGAGCAGCGGCAAACGGCAAAGGCCTCAGCTTCTGCTTCGATCTGTTTGCGGGCAGCGAGGCGGGTGTTCTCCGAGAGGGCCTTGCTGTCCTGGATAATTGGGAGGTCGGTGCCCGGGGGGAGGATGACGGCGGCGGCCACGACGGGACCTGCGAGGCATCCCCGTCCCGCCTCGTCGAGGCCGGCAACGCGTTCGTACCCTGTCGTCCAGAGGCGTCGTTCGTGATCGAGCATACCAAAAGCGTGGAAGGAAGAACGTGGAGAAAGAAATTGGGAGAGTACCGAAAGGATACCGGCGAAGACACTCGTGCGTCAAGCGATCGGCTCCCATTCCAAAATCCCCAATCCAAAATCCACACTCAGTACTGGTCGGGAAGGTCGTTCTCGTAGAGTACCACGTCGCCGGCTTCGAGGTGCCGGTCGAGGAAGTCCTGGGCCTCGAAGAGAGAGGAAAAGACCTTCACGTGCTCGTCGGGAAAACCGGCGTCGGCGAGGCCGTGTTGGATGGGGGCAGTCTGCTCGTTGCCAATCAGAACAGCCAGGTCGATGTCGTGCTGAGCGATGACGGCGCCGAACTTCTCGTTTTCCTCCCACTGTCGATCGCCGAGCTCCACCATGCCCGGGGTCACGATGACGCGTCGGCCGCCGTTCATCTGCCCCAGAATTTCGACGGCGTTTCGGGCGCCCACCGGGTTGGAGTTGAAGGCGTCGTCGATGACGGTGATCTCGCCGCGCTCGCGAAGCTGGAGGCGGTGCTCGATGGGCTCGATGCGTTCGGCGGCGTGGGCCATCTGGCGAAGTCGTAAATCCATACTTCGCCCCACCGCCACGGCCAAAAGCACGTTCGTCACGTTGTGCTTGCCGAGCAGGCGGGTGTGGAACGTCGCCTCCGTGCCCGTGTCGTCGCGAACGACGAAGGAGGTGCCGCTCGTGTCGTACCGAATGTCGTGGGCTGATACGTCGGCATCGGGATGACCCTCGGCGGAAATGCGCCAGACGGGCCCGGGCGCCCGGTCGGCCATCTCGTTTACGCGCTCGTCGTCGGCATTTAGGATCGTGGGCCCGTTGGCCTGCGTGTATTCAATGAGCTTGCCTTTTTCCTCGGCAATGGCGTTCATCGTCTCCATGGTTTCGAGGTGAGCCACGCCAATTGTCGTTACGACCGAGACGTCCGGGCGGGCAATGTCGCAGAGCTCGTCGATGTCGCCGGGGTACCGGATTCCATACTCCAGCACGAGCACCTGGTGCTCGGGCTTTACGTGCTCGTTGACGGCGAGGCAGAGGCCCATGGGCGTGTTGTAGGAGCTGGGCGTGGCGTAGACGTTGTATTTTTGTCGAAGCAGTTCGGCGACGATAAATTTGGTGCTCGTCTTTCCGTACGAGCCGGTGATGCCTATGAGCGAGAGGTCCGGTCGCTCGCGGAGCCGCTGTCGGGCCTGCCGCTTGAAGCCCTCCTGGATGATGGTTTCGAGGGGATGGGTGAGCCCGGCGCCGGCCGCGACCCAGAGCGGAGCGCCGAGGTCGGTCAGGAAAAAGCCGAGCAGGTACCACAGGACGCCGCTGGCATTTCCAATGCGCCCCCCGTACAGGGCGCCGAGGAGGAGAGGGAGTGCCGCCACGATTCCGGTGGCGAGGGCCAGACGGGTCATTCGAGCCGTAAACGCGAGGGGTTTCTTTTCCTGATCACTCCGATACCGGCGCGAGGAAATGAAGGCGAGCGCCCAGAGGGGAAGCACCGCGGCGGCAATCCACGACGGGTCGTAGGAGGAGAATCCGACGGCGGCGAGGACGAGTAGGCCCGCCCCGGCGGCGTGGGACCAGCGAAACACCGCGGAGGTCAGATGCTGGGCGAGCCAGCGCCCGTAGCGGTCGAACTTGTAGGTTTCCAGCTGGAAGATGTGGAGGAAGAAGCGAGTCCGCCGGGCGGCACGCCAGCCCGCAAACAGCGTTGCGAGGGTGCCGAGGAGAAAAAGGACGAGGGTCATCGTCTGCGCCGTCGTGCTGAGGGAAGCAGAAAAAGAAGGATTGCGGGATGCGCTCGTTTGGTCCTACGTACGCTCCAGGAAGTGGCGGAGGCCGGACAGCACCGTGGGGAGGTCGTCGAGGTGGCCGTAGTGCCCCGCCCCGTCGAGCTCGACGAGCCCACAGTCGTCGATGGCATCTTCGAGAACGGCCATTTGGCGACGCGAGATTGCCTCGTCCTCCGTGCCCCAGAAGAGCAGGGCGGGAACGGCGATGCGATGCAGGAGGTCGTCGAGGTGGTGATTGACCGTTTTGACGAATGTTTCACGCATGACCCCGGTGACAGAGCTGTAGTCCGACGAACCCAGGAGGCGCCAGACCAGCGAGTGTCGGAGCCAGTCCAGGGCGGGGGAGCGGAGCGGTTTCGGCAGGGCCTGAAACGGCGTTTTGAGGACGGTGGCGACGCCGGATCGCACGTAGTATCCCCAGGACCGGTGGGGGCGGACGCCGGAGGGACTGATGAGGACCAGGCGCTCGATCCACTCGGCGTGGTCGTCGGTTCCGGCCATGTAGAGGGCGATGCGCCCTCCATTCGAGTGACCAATCGCGGTGACGGGCCGTTGAACTTCTGTCTCGACGTAGTCGTGTAGGAGGGAGGCGTGCTCGGGGACGCCCCATGGATTGGGAGGGGGCGGGGATGCACCGTGGCCCGGGAGGTCGATCACGTGGGTTCGGTGCGAGGCGGAGAGTGCCTCCGCGAGGGGGGACATGCTTTGACCGCTGCTTCCCCATCCGTGTAGGAAGAGAAGCGGTTGAGCGTCCTCGGGGCCGCGAACCTCGACGTTCAGATCGTGATAAGTCACAAAGAAAGCCGTCTGGAGAAAGACAGTAGCGTTCACGGGAATCCGGGAAACCATCTTTACATCGCGGCGTTCCACCCGTTGACTAGAGGACCCATCTTCTGGCTTGGCGCCAGATTTTCTGCCGCGAACGGACCGTCATGGTTCACTTGCGGTGCCCTCACCGGCGTGAGGGCGATTCCCTCAGCAGGGTTCGTGAATTGATTGAGAGCACGTCGATGTGCCCCGCGAAGGGGTTCTGTGGTCGCCCCCCAAGGACGACGAGAAGAGGGGCTCGTGTGAAAGGGGCTCTGATCTTCTCTCCGAACGTTGCCCCCTTTCTGGTAAGTGGACGTCGCTGGACGCACGTGAGCTGTTTTGGTAGTTCGTTTTTGCGTCTCGGACCGTCTCGTCAATCGTGTCTGTGTTGCAACCTCCCAGCTGGTGTTTTGGGATTCATTCACGCGCCCTCGTCGGGAAGAGGTCGCGTGCGACGTGCCACCGTATTCCGCGGTCCTCCTCGTCTGAGTGCATTCCCTCACTTTGTACGTTCCGAACGCCGATTGCGGACGCGAGGGAGAGCCGGAATCGTGTCTTGTCCGCAATCGATTGAGTTCTCTGTAGCGTATCGGCAGGCGCGGCGATAGGGTCTGTCGACTCCATCACTCATCGTGTAACCGACTATGTCCGAAAACGAGAACAAGAAATTTCGTCGACTCCTCGAATTGATCGGGGATAAAAAGTACGGCTTCATGCGGGAACTGCGGCCGGATTTGCCGAAAGACGACGACGATCCGTTTATGCCGCCTCCCTTGATTCGGAAGTTTAACCTGCGTGACGGGATCATTGTCGAAGGCGACCTAAAGCCCGGGCGGAAAGGAGGCATGCAAGTCGGCTGGATTGACACCGTCATGGGCATGCCGCCGAAGGAGTGGGCGCAGCTCGAAACCTTTGACCACGGGGCGAGCATCTACCCGGAGGAGAAGCTCAACCTCATTACCGGTCCCGAGGACGCGTCCATGCGGGTGCTCGATCTGGTGGCCCCGCTCGGAAAGGGGCAGCGGGCGCTCATCGTCTCGCCCCCACGGGCGGGTAAGACCGTGATGCTCAAGGACATCGCGGCGGGCGTAACGCAGAATCATCCGGAGGTGGAATTGGTGGCGCTTCTGGTCGACGAGCGGCCCGAGGAGGTCACCGACTTTCGCCGCACCACGGAAGCTCGTGTCTTTGCGTCCTCCAATGACCGGGGTGAGGACAATCACGTGCGTGTCTCCACGCTCGCGCTCGAGCATGCGAAGCGCCTCGTGGAGATGGGCAAGGACGTCGTGCTCCTGCTCGACTCCCTGACCCGACTCGGTCGCACCTTTAACTTGTGGGTCGACGGCAGCGGCCGCACCCTCTCGGGCGGCCTCGATGCCGAAGCCCTCAAGGTGCCGCGCCAGATCTTCGGGGCGGCCCGGAACGTCGAAGGCGGAGGGTCGCTCACGATTATTGCGTCGGCGCTCATCGACACGGGGAGCCGGATGGACGAGGTCATCTTCGAAGAGTTTAAGGGTACGGGAAACTCCGAGATCGTGCTCGACCGCGAGATGGCCGACAAGCGCATATTTCCGGCGGTAAACCTTCGGGAGAGTGGCACCCGGAACGAGGAGCGGCTGCTGGGCGAGGTGCGTCGCAAGAAGCACAATCAGCTGTTCCGTGCGCTGAACTCGCGCTCGCCCATCGAGGCCATGCAGGCCCTGCTCCGTCACCTGCAGAACAGCCCCTCGAACGCCCACCTCCTCAACGAGCTCGTGCCCGAATAGAGTGCACGAGGGATTCGAGGAGGGTCCACGTTAGAGTCGGGGTGGGAAATGTGTCTGGAGGATGAGCGTTTGTCCTCTTTTTCAGACTCCTTTTCCCATGGATCCCGAATCTTCGTCCGACGCCTCCCCGTCCGAGGACGAGTCGAGTGAGCCCGCGCTGCTCTACCACGTCCCGATTCACGAGTGGGACGCCTCCGACCAGCCCCGCGAGAAGCTGTTGAAGCACGGCCCCACGGTGCTTTCCGACGCGGAAGTGCTGGCGCTGCTGTTGGGGTCGGGGACCCGGACGAGCGACGGACCGATGTCTGCCGTGGAGCTGGGGCGGTCCCTCCTGCAGACGTACGGGTCACTACACGCCGTATCACAGCGAAAGCCCAAGGAATTGACCCGAACGCGGGGGGTAGGGCCCGCCAAGGCGGCCACCCTCACGGCGGCGTTCGAGGCCGGGCGCCGTGTGGAGTCGCAGCGGCAGCAGGAGGAGCGGGTACAGGTCAGCTGTCCCGACGACGTGGCGGAGGTCTACGGTCCGCTCATGCGGGATCTCAAGAAGGAGGTCTTCAAGGTCGTCCACCTCAACACGGCCAACGTGATCATCGGGGACTACACGGTCAGCGAGGGCGGACTCTCGTCGAGCGTCGTGGAGCCGAGGGGCGTCTTCGAGCAGGCGATTCTGGACGACGCGGCCGCGGTGATCTGTTTGCACAACCACCCCTCCGGCAATCCCGAGCCGAGCCGCGAGGACGTCCGCATTACCCGGCAGCTCGTCGAGGCGGGCGAAACCATGGGCATTCCCGTCCACGACCACCTCATCATTGCCGGCACCGAGCACACGTCTCTGGCCGAGCGGGGCGTTATTTCTTGATCACATTGGTCATTGAATCATTTTCCTATTTCTCTCTGAGCAGCGTGAGAAAATGAGAAATGAATCAATGAGCAATGATGAGATGTCGCCGGAGGACCTGGAAAATCGGCTCATCGACTTCGCCGTGTGAATAGGAAACGTTGCCGATGCGCTTCCAGACACGCGGCTGGGACAGCACATAGCGGATCAGATCGTTCGGAGCGGGACATCGCCAGCACCAAATTATTCCGAGGGCTGTGCCGCGGAAAGCCGACGAGACTTTGCTCACAAGCCAAGGAATTATCTCAAACGGCTGAATCAACTTGGACGTAGTTCCGGATCCGCCTGAAATCGGCAGTCCTTGCGCGTAGACGAACCTACAGCAAGATGGACTCCGCACGCTCCCGTCTTTTGAGATCATTCCTAAGCTCTACTTTGGCCATTTGCCCAGGACTCATTGCCGTTTCCAGACGATGGAGACAGGCAGCCAAAGTATTTATTCGATGTCGGACGTGGGAATAATCAAAAAGAGCCTCAATCCGCGAGAATGGGCGGTATTTCGGTACTCGGAAAGCGCCAAAGTCGAGCTAAGAGTCTGTTTTGATTTTGAATCGTATCGCGAGAGCGAGGACCGATTTGCAGCCGATTCGAGACCGCTCGCAGCTCGAGGCATAAATTAAAACAGACTCTAAGCCTCGTGCTCAAGGAGCTGCGGGAGACGAAGACCTGGCGTCGCGTCATCCGAAAGGCAGAGCTGCTTTCTGCTCCTCGGCTCTGTGCCGTTACCGAGGGGGGCGATCAATTGTGTGCCATTCTATCCAAATCCATCCACACGGCGAAGAACGCCGAACGGCGCTGCTTCTGAACGAGCCCGGGCGCTAGACACGGGAGGTGGGCCGAGAAGAGCCAATGATCAATGAACAATCGGTTTCCCCCATTGCATCCAGCAGCGTGGGTTGATAGGTTCAATATGCGAGTCGACTTTCAACCACCTTCTCTGCAGTGTCCATGAGCGACGATTTGTTCGACACCATCGTCTCCCTCTCCAAGCAGCGCGGCTTCATCGTGCAGTCGTCGGAGATCTACGGCGGCCTGAGTGCCACCTACGACTACGGACCGCTCGGCGTGGAGCTCAAGCGGAACGTGAAGGACGAGTGGTGGCAGTCGATGGTGTACCGGAACGACGACATCGTGGGGCTGGATGCGGCCATCATGATGCACCCGAAGACGTGGGAAGCGTCGGGGCACACGGAAGCGTTCAACGATCCCCTTATCGACGACAAGGCGTCGGGCCATCGGTACCGGGCCGACGAGCTGATCGAAGACTACGTTCGCCGGCTGCACGAGGAAGGAGAGGAGGAGCACGCCGAGGAGGTCAACGAGCGGCTCGTGGAGGCCCTGAACGCGGGGGACGAGATGACGGACGCTCTCCACGAGATCATCGTGGACGAGGAAATTCCCGCGCCCGAGTCCGGGGCCTTCGACTGGACGGACGTTCGCCAGTTCAATCTCATGTTCGAAACCGAGATGGGGCCGGTTGACGGGCAAAAGGTCTTCCTGCGACCTGAGACGGCCCAGGGCATCTTCGTGAACTTTCACAACGCTCGTGAGCCGTCCCGTCAGCACGTGCCGTTCGGTGTCGCACAGATCGGCAAGGCATTCCGCAATGAGATTGTGGCCCGGCAGTTCGTCTTCCGGATGCGCGAGTTCGAGCAGATGGAGATGCAGTACTTCGTCAAGCCGGGCACCGAGCTCGACTGGTTCGAGAAATGGAAAGAACGCCGGATGGCGTGGCACGAGAGCCTCGGCATCGACAGCTCCAACCTCCGGTTCCACGAGCACAAGCAGCTCTCCCACTACGCCAATGCGGCCGTCGACGTTCAGTACGACTTCCCCATCGGCTGGAAGGAGATCGAAGGCATTCACTCCCGGACCGACTACGACCTGAGCCGGCACGAGGAGTATTCGGGGAAGAAGATGTCGTACTACGACCCGTGGGAGGAGGAGCGGTACACGCCGTACGTGGTCGAGACGTCCGTCGGGCTCGATCGCACGCTCTTCATGCTCCTCTGCGACGCGTACTACGAGGAGGAGGTGAAGGGAGACACGCGCTCCGTGTTGCAGTTTCACCCAAAGGTGGCACCCATCCGGGCGGCCATCTTTCCGCTGATGGACAAGGAGGGCCTTCCCGAGATTGCCCGCGACATCGAGGACGACCTCAACCGGCACTTCAACGTCCTTTACGACGATAGAGGCTCAATGGGCAAGCGCTACCGCCGACAGGACGAGGCCGGCACGCCCTTCTGCATTACCGTCGACTTCGATACGCTCGACGACCAGACGGTGACGGTCCGCGACCGCGACACGATGGAACAGGACCGGGTGGCCATCGACCAGCTCGCGACTTACATCTTCGACCACACGAAAAACTGGTCGCACGACGAGTAAGCTTTGGGACGGGAACGAAGGAGGGACCGACGCCCCATTTTCCTCAATAGGGTCGGTCTCCTACTCGTTCTCCCGTTTCTGGGCGACCTGCTCTACCTCCTCCCATACGCGGAGCACGTTTTCGCCGAGGATCTTCTGGATCTCCTCGTCGGTGTAGCCGCGCCGGAGGAGTTCGGCCACGAGGTTGGGGTAGCCGGACGGATCCTGCAGGCCCTCGGGGAGGGCAAAGACGCCGTCGAAGTCCGATCCGAGCCCCACGTGCTCGACGCCCACGAGGTCGACCGTGTGATCGATGTGATCGGCCACGTCGTCGACCGAACCGATGGGGTTCTCTTTTCGCGTCTGCTGCTCGTACGTGACGGCTTCCCGGGAGTGGGCGGGCCAGCCCATGGAGTCGATGTGAGCGTTCATTTGTGCCCGGATCGGGTCGTCCTGCTCCTGATACTCGTCGTGGAGGAACGAAGACCCGAAGGTAATCATGACGACACCGCCCGTGTCGGCGATGCCCCGAATGAGCTCGTCGCTCACGTTGCGCTCCCAGTCCGGCGTGAAGTGACGGACTGAGGAGTGGGAGGCAATGACGGGGGCCTCGGACTGGGCCAGCACGTCCTTCGCTGTGGCGTCGGTGACGTGGGACACGTCGACCATGATCCCCAGGCGGTTCATCTCGGCGACGACCTTTTCGCCGAACGGACTGAGGCCGTTCCATCGGGGCGGAGCGTCGTCGTAGGAGGAGTCGCCGATCCGGTTGTGTTCGCCGTGGGTCAGCGTGACGTATCGGATGCCCCGGTCGTAGAAGTGCTGCAGGTTGTCGAGGTCACCTTCGATGCCCGCCCCGTTCTCCATCCCCATCGGAAGAGCGAGGGCGTCGGTGTGCGCAATCTCCCGTACCTCGTCGGGTGAGGTCGCGATCGTGAACTGCTCCGGATGCTCCGCGGCGATTTTTTCAACGAGGTCGATGAGGTCGTTGGCACGTTGTCTGGCGGCGCCGGGCGTGTCCTGGAGGGAGGTGGGAATGTAGATGGACATAAAAGGAGCGTTCACGCCGCCGGCACGGGCACGCGGGTAGTCGAAGTCCCCGCCGACCGTGGAGCCGGCCGGGTTTTCGTAAAAGTCGTTGAGCCGATAGGGAAGGTCGACGTGTCCGTCCACCAGAATGCTATTGTGGACGAGACTGTCGGCGCGGGCTTCGGGGTCGGAGGACATAGTGGATTGGGCGTCGGACGGACTCGGGGAACAGCCGACGAACAAAATCGCGAGGCCGAGGATCGTTCGGAGGGGAGACACGGAATAGATCATCACGGATACGGGAGAAACGAAACAGTGCGGCGAGCGATGGTTGGGGGATTATGGGATGGTTCGAGGAGCCGGGAGCGTCTCGCGAAGCTCCTTTAGGTACGAGGGGGTGTCGAGGAGGCGGGGGCCGTACCAGGAGAAGGGCTGGCCGTCGACCACCTCGATCGGCGTGTCCGGTAGCCGCTCGCGGAGCACGGCGGTGAACTCATCTTTTTGGTGAAACGGAAAGGGCTCAGTTGCACAGAGCACAACGTCCAGATCCGCGTCGGCAAACGCCGAAAGAGAGACCTCGGGGTATCGGGTCTTCTGTTCGTAGGCGTTTTCGAATCCGCCCCAATTCATTACGTCGTGGATAAACGTGTCGCCGCCGACGGTCATGTAGGGGTCTCGCCAAATGAGGTACGCGGCCTTGAGCGGGGCAAAGTCCGGCAACCGACTGAACCGAGAAATGATTTGCCCGGCGAGGGTGGAGGTTTGGTCGGTCGTCTCCGTGAGGGTGCCGACCGTACGAATCATGTCGAGGGCCTCCGTCACGGTCTGCACCTTCGTCACGAAGACCGGGGCCACGTCGTCGAGGGCCTCTACGTCGGCCTTCGTGTTTTCCTCGTGGTTTGCAAGAACGAGGTCGGGAGAGAGGGTGCGCACGCACTCGACGTCGACCGCCTTCGTACCCCCCACGATGGTTTTGTCTTCGCGCCAGTGAGAGGGGCGGACACAGAAGCGCGTAATGCCGACGACGGTCTCGTCCAGTTCCAGATAGGCCAAAAGCTCCGTCTGACTCGGCACGAGGGAGACGATTCGGTGCGGCGGATGATCGAGGCCGATTCGTCGGCCGCGAGCGTCGGTGGCGGCAGGCATGGACCCGGCTCGATAAATGACCTGAAATGGGACATTCGTAGAACGGAGGACCGTCCCCGTTGATTCTCCGGACGGGATCGTTTTCTGCCCGTCTGCGTGCGGTCCATGCCTCCTGTCGTTCTCTTCTTTCACCGCCACTCAGAGAGTCCATGTCGCTCCCCACCGAACCGATCGGTAGCATACCGCGTCCGGATGAGCTCATCGAAGGGGTCCTCGCGTACCGGAGAGGAGATTTGAGCGAGGACGCCCTCGATCGGATGTACGACCGGGCACTCCGGGCGACAATCGACGGCTTCGAGAACACCGGGTCGCCCGTCATTACCGACGGCGAGCAGACCAAGCCCAGTTTTTTGACGTATCCCATCGAGGGAGCCGACGACGTAGAACCGGGCGGCGTGGAGATTCCCTTCGAGGCGGGGCACGTGCGAACGGTTCCGCGTCTCACCGACGACCCGTTTCGGTATCAGACGTACGCGGTCGAGTATCTCGAGCGGGCCCGGGAGCACGCGAGTGTGCCCGTCAAGCAGAGCGTTATTTCCGCCTCGGCTCTCAGCTTCATCTATCCGGATGAAGGAATCGACGGCTATCCGCGGGAGGCATTTCTGGATGACCTCGTCGACGAAGTCGAGCGGGACGTCCGCCAGTGCCTGGAGGCTGGGGCCTACGCCGTGCAGATCGACTTCACGGAGGGCCGGCTTGCCGTGAAGCTGGATCCGTCGAAGGAGCTGCTCCGACACTTTGTAGATCTCAACAACCGGGTGCTCGATCGCTTTACAGAGGAGGAGCGTCGTCGGATTGGCGTGCACACCTGCCCGGGGGCCGATCGGGACTCCACCCACAGTGCCGACGTGGACTACGCGGAGCTCGTGCCCCTCCTGTTCGAGATGAACGCTGGTCGCTTCTACGTCCAGTTTGCGAGTGAGGACGATCCGGAACGGGTCCTCTACCTCATTCGAGAGCACAGCACCGACGATCAGACGATTTTTCTCGGCGTCACCGACGTGAACGATCCGGACGTTGAATCGGCCGAAGAGGTGCGGGATACGGTGCTGCGGGCCGCCGAGATTCTACCGGTCGAGCGTCTCGGCACGACCGACGATTGCGGGTTTTCGCCGTTTGGCGACGATCGCTCGACGGCGCGCCGGACGGCCTTCTCCAAAATCGAGGCCCGGGTGAAGGGAACGAAAATGGCCAGCGAGGCGCTCGGGGTCGACGGGTGAGGGGGCGTACCAGGGCGATCGTATGTTACACTCTCGATGTAGCGTAGGGAGGCTCCCCTGCCTCGAATTACGGACATCGTCAGGAAGGTATGGGAGAAAGGGTGAGAAGGTGCGTGGGTGGACTGGCACTTTGCCTCAGCCAGGGTCTCTCTCGGCCCTCCTTGTCAACATGCAATTGCTGAGGGGGACGTACGCGTTCAGAGAGACAAAACCTGCTGCTTGTGAATCGCGTACACCGTCACCAAGTCACTTTCCACTTGGTCCGCTACATTATGACCCGCGCCGCCGAGACGACTGATCGCCTCATTACCGGTGAGGAGCTCCTTCAGATGACAGACGTGGGCCGCTGTGAACTTATAAAAGGCGAGATTAAAGAAATGCCTCCTGCGACTGGCCATCCCCATGGGCGTATCGAATTCCGGATTGCCCAGCGTCTCGGGGCGTTCGTCGAGGAGCAGGAAGTAGGGGAGATCTTAGTGGGAGAGGTGGGGGTCTACACGGAACGGGATCCCGACACCGTGCGAGCAGCCGACGTGTTGTTTGTTTCTCACGAACGGCTCGATCACGTTCAGTCAGACACCTTTCTCGACGTCGCTCCGGAACTCATCGTCGAAATTATGTCTCCGAACAATACGTGGGAGGAGATGCGTCGTAAGCTTCGGGAGTATTTTGACGCTGGCGTCGATACCGTTTGGGTTGTGGAGCCGGCGAATCGGGCCGTACAGGTGTACCGGGACGTTGACGCAGTGCAGACCCTGAAGGAGGGAGACGTTGTTCGGGGCGAGGGGCCGCTCAACGGGCTTACAATTGAGGTGGGGGATCTATTCACGTGACGTCGCTCGCCATTCGAGGTCGGAAAGAAGGCGGTCGGGCAGGCCGTCGAAGCTGCCGTTGCTCATGAGGAGGGCTACGTCGCCGGGGCGAAGGTGATCGACGAGAGTGGGCAGCAGGACCTCCACGTCGTCGAAGGTCTCTGCGGGCGTGCCCCGCTCGGAAACGGTCTGGACGACGGTCGTCGGGTCGAGCATCGACTCTGCGTCGTCGTTGTGCCGGACGGGAGGTGCTTTGAGGAAGACCTGATCGGCTGCGTCGAAGGCCTCTCCGTAGGCCGTCTCGAAGATCTTGCGGCGGCTGGAGTTGGAGCGGGGTTCGAAGACCGCCACCAGTCGGCGATCCGGGTGGGCGGCGCGGACGGCTCGGGTCGTCGCCTCGACGGCTGTCGGGTGGTGGGCAAAGTCGTCGAGGACGAGCACGTCGTCGGGGCGGCCCCGGACCTCCTGGCGTCGTTTCATGCCGTTGAAGGTCGCGAGCGTCTCGGCGATCTGGGAGACTGCCACGCCCTCGCGGGCGGCGAGCAGGGCCGCGGCCAGGGCGTTCTGGACGTTGTACGCGCCGTGGAGGGGGAGGAACACCTCAGTGGATGTGCCGTCGAGGTGGAGCGTGAACCGCTGGCCCTCGGGGGTCGTCGTGACGTCGGTGGCCCGGACGTCGTTGTGCTCCGCCAGACCGTAGGTTCGCACAGTCGCGGTCGTGTGGTCGGCGAGGGCTCGAACCGCGTCGTCGTCGCCGCAGAGGGCGAGCACTCCGTTTCGAGGAAGCAGGCCGGCAAACGACGCGAAGGCGCCTCGGTAGTCGGTCTCGTCGTCGAAGATGTCGGCGTGGTCGAACTCGACGGAGGTGACGACGGCGTGCCGGGGCCGGTAGTGCATAAACTTCGGCCGCTTGTCGAAGTAGGCACTGTCGTATTCGTCGCCTTCCACGACAAAGGGGGCGTCGGACCCGAGGGCGTAGCTCCCTCCACCTCCCTGTTGCACCCCGCCGATGAGGTAGCCGGGATCGAGGCCGGCGTACCGGAGCAGGTGTACGAGCAGGCCGGTCGTCGTCGTTTTTCCGTGGGTTCCCGTGACGACCAGCGGCCGTCGTGCCTCCGTCAGAAAGCAGTGGGCCAGCGCCTCGGGAAAGGACTGCTGCACGAGACGATGCTCGCGGGCGTACGCGGCCTCCGGATGGGTCGGAGTACAGGCGTTGCCGACCACCGTGAGGTTCGGAGGCGGATCGAGGTGGGCGGGATCGTAGCCCTCCAGGACGGGGATGTTCTGCTCCGCAAGGTGGGTGCTCATGGGGGGATACACGCCGTCGTCGGCCCCGTGCACGTCGTAGCCGGCCTGCTTGAAGAGCCCGGCCAGCGCGCCCATCCCGGTCCCGCAGATGCCGATGAGATACACGTCGTCGAGTTCAGACGGGGTTGGGACCGGAGGCCGGTCGAACCGACGGAGGTCGGCGTCGGGGAGATCGTCGATCGAAACGGGCATTCGGGGGAGTGAAGTGGGGACGGACGGGGGATCAGTTGTCGCTGCCGGAACGGTCGGGAGACGAGTCCGAGGGGGGGCTGGACGAGACGGTCGCTTCGGACTCCTCGTTTGTGACGGGGGCCTCGTCCGGTGGAGGGGGAGACGGGACATCTTCCTTTCGGGTATCCCGGGAGGAGACGCGTTCGAGGGCTTCTTCGGAAACCATCCCGAGCTCTCGCGCGCGCTTGAACCACTGTTTCCGGGCGAGGGCCTGCATGTCCTCGACCGAGTCGGCCTCGTCGACGATCTCAAGCCCGAGGAGCGTCTCGACGACGTC
The DNA here is from genome assembly GCA_964502085.1 of uncultured Salinivenus sp. GTDB lineage: Bacteria > Bacteroidota > Rhodothermia > Rhodothermales > Salinibacteraceae > Salinibacter. The sequence continues at coordinate 48,944 of CAZCUZ010000004.1, forward strand.
CTCCATCGTCACGACGCCCGCCACGCCGCCGTACTCGTCCACGACGAGGGCAATGTGTTCGAGGCGATCCAGCAGGCGTTCGAGCAGGTCGGGCAGGGGAAGGGATTCCCGCACGACGAGGATCTCACGAGACATCTCGTCAAGGGACACTTCGAGCTCCTCCTGGGCTGCTCGCAGCAGCATTTCGTCCTTCAGCACGTACCCGGTAACGTCGTCCGGGTTGTCGTTGTAGACCGGAATGCGGGAGAACCGGAACTCGTCGTGCTCCTCCACGACCTCTCCGATGGTTTTGTCCTCCGGCAGGTCGAAGACGACCGTCCGCGGCGTCATCACGTCCTTCACCCGGAGCGAGTTGAACCGGAAGAGGTTGCGCAGAATGCGCGACTCCTTCTCTTCGAAGACGCCTTCCTCTTCGCCGAGTTCTGCCATCGCGGTAAATTCTTCCCGACTAAAGGCCGCTTCGTCCTCGTCCTGAGACAGCAGATACGTGAGCCCCTGCGAGAGTTTGACGAGGGGCCACATGAGAATGATCGTCGGGACCAGGATGCGCACGATGGCCGGGGCGATGGTTCTCCAATAGACCGCCCCGAGCGTTTTCGGAATAATTTCGGACAGGACCAGGATGAGCATCGTGAGGACGGCTGCAATGACGCCTGCGTAGGCTTCGCCGAAGACGATGGCGCCCTGTGCACCGGCTCCGGTTGCCCCCACCGTGTGAGCGATGGTGTTGAGGCTCAAAATGGCCGAGAGCGGACGATCGATGTTCTCCTTCATGTTGTGCAACCGCTCTCCAGTGGCGTTACCCTCGCGTTCGAGAGCGGCCACGTACGACGGTGTTACACTCAGCAGCACGGCCTCCATGACCGAGCACAAAAACGACACGCCGAGGGCGAGCGCTACGTAAACGAGGAGTAAGCCCATTCGGGGAAGGGGAACTGCTCACGTACCAGTGAAAGGAAGAGGTCAGAGCTTCGTCTGACCCTACTTCTCTGGTTCGAGAAGATTCAAAAAGGGAGGGCGGGGTCCGGTTCTCCGGGGCACGGTGTCGTGGTGACGAGATTGGTAGCGGCCTTTACGGGGAGGATGTCTTCCTTCCTGGGTTCGATTCGCCCCATACTATGCACGCTCGTTCGGCCGTGACCCCAGCGGTTTCGTCGTTCGAAGCCGGGTTACGGTTCCTGAAAGGGGTTGGGGGCGAGGCTGCATCCATCCGCTCGACACGTCTCATTCGTTCATTCGCTGATTGGGTTCCTGTACGTACGACATTTTTCGGGTTGGGTTTTGTATTCACGCTCGACGGGACGAGGATCGGAGGGGCGGGGCGGAAAGAACGGATGTCGTTCAGATCAATCCCGTGCATTGCGGTACAGAAAGAGGGGCCACCGTGCAGTCGGATCAACGAGGGTCTATGCGTGTGCCAGAAAGATCCGCGTGTCTCGTTCGACGACGGTCGATTCCGTTATGCCGTTTGCGTCCCTTGACGACCTCGATCGCACAGAAGAAATGCCCGGCTTCCTGGGTGCGTTTTTGCATTCGGACAACATGACGGTGGCGAGCTGGTCGGTGGACGCCGGGGCTACGTTTCCGGAGCACGCGCATCCGCACGAGCAGATTTCGGTCGTGACGGAGGGGAAGTTCGAACTCACGATTGACGGGGAAACGGACGTGCTTCGTCCGGGTCGGATTGCCGTCATTCCCTCTGACACGATTCACTCGGGGCGGGCCGTCACGGATTGCGCGATTATCGACGTGTTCAGTCCGGTTCGAGAGGATTATCGGCAAACGTCCGCGTCAGGGTAGTGGGTGAGAGAGGCGGAGGGGCGATCAAATGGCATCCGGCCCCTAAAATAAAAGAGGATTTCCGTGTCGAGTGTGATCATTTCGTGTAAAGCAGTGATTCGCTTGACATCGACCCTGGCAAGCAGTACCGTCTGAGCAGTCATGAATGCACTCGCCTCCACGTTCGCCGCGCCTTCAGCGTCCGACGACATCGTCGGTGCTTCGGGAGGACTGTACGCGTTTGTCTTTTTCTACCTGGGCTACGCGTATTTTTATTTCTATTCTCTGGCCGGCGACACGTAGGACGAGTTCTGCAACGTTCCCTTTGTTCTGCGACCCGCCGGCCCGCATCCACGGCCCCGGCGGGTTTTTTGCGTGTGGGCCTGTGGGATGCACTCCGGCGGTTCTCCGCCCGACGATTCTCACTACGAACTGGAGATCCCGCTCATGTCCACCACTGCCACCACGCCCCTCGAAGAGGCCCGCGACCGCATCGACGAGATTGATCGGCGCTTCGTCGAACTGCTCGCCGAACGCTACGCGGTCGTCGATGACATCTGCGAGATGAAGGAGAAGGACGGCGATTTGGTAAAGGATCCGGATCGAGAAGCCGAGCTGCTCGCCCACGTCTCCCGGATTGCCGAGGATAACGACCTTTCTCCGGCACTCGTCCGTCGGCTCTACGACGAAATTCTATCGCACTCGGTCGACCGTCAGCACGAGCAACGAGCATCGTTGGACGGCGGGGCGGAGTCGCCCGAGGTCGAGGAAACGACGACCGATCCCCCGTACGATGGGGCTACCAATGGCCGGGTCAAACCGACACCCGCGTCTTCGGCCGCGCCTCTTTCTCCCCCGGAGGGAGCCTCGGAAGATCGTCCCTACCACGAGGTGGCCCGCGATGCCCGTTCCGACGACACTGTGATTTCCGTCGGAGACGCAACGATTGGCGGAGAGCAGCCGGTGCTTATCGCCGGACCGTGCTCGGTCGAGTCGCGAGAGCAAATTCACCGCTCGGCCGAAGCGGTGGCCGAGGCCGGCGGGCACCTGCTCCGGGGCGGATGCTTCAAGCCGCGGACCTCGCCGTACTCTTTTCAGGGGCTGGGGGAGGAGGGGCTCGACCTGCTCGCAGAGGCGGGGAGCCGCTTCGACCTGCCGGTCATTACGGAGGTTCTTGCGCCCGGAGACGTGGGGGCAGTGGCGGCTCGGGCGGACGTCCTTCAAATTGGGGCGCGCAACATGCAGAACTTTCCGCTGCTGAAGGCCGTGGGCGCGTCCGACCGCCCCGTGATGCTGAAGCGCGGCATGATGGCCACGGTTGAAGAGTGGCTGGCCGCAGCCGAGTACGTCGTGGGGCACGGCAACCCTCGCGTTTTCCTCTGCGAGCGCGGGATTCAGACGTTCACGTCGGCCACGCGCTACACGCTCGACCTCTCGTCGGTACCGGTGGCACAGGAGCGCACACACCTTCCCGTCGTCGTCGATCCCTCCCACGCAGCCGGCACGCGGCGCTGGGTCCCGCCCCTCGTCCGAGCGGCACTGGGCGTGGGGGCCGACGGCGTGATGGTCGAGGCTCACCCGAATCCCGAGGAGGCGCTCAGCGACGGTCCCCAGTCCCTCGTTCTCGAAGAACTGGACGCCATCGGGCGACTGTTCGCCCGGGCGTCTGCCTGAGACGGACTCGGAATCTCACGCGCTGGACGTTCATTCAAGCGCCGTCGCGTCTCTCAACAGAAGGATTTCCGTCCATGAGCCCGCCGAACGAGGAGCCGCCGGACTTTATTCCGGAGTACGACAAGCCGGATGCCCCCGGCATCCACATGAACTTCGACAACACCGTTTCTCTCTACCACATCATTGAGGAGGGAGACGACTTCGAAACGGCGGCCCACGACATCTTCGACCTGCTCTCCGAGGCGCAGGAGGAGTTTCCGGACTGGCCGCGGGTCTTTTACCTCGACATCGAGGATCACGTCCGCGACGATGGTCGGCTGGAGGAAGACATGGTGGAGCTCCAACAGGAGTTTTTGATCGCGGCGATGGGCAAGTTCTTTACGGCCCTCGCCATGCCGCTCGTCTCCGTGGTCAACCCGGAGGATCAGGTCAACGACCTGCCCGACGAGCTCGTGTTGCAGCCCCCGGACGCTGATCTGCCCGAGGACACGGCCTGGCCGAAGGAATAGTCGGCCGGGAGGGACTCCTGGACTGCGGCGGGAGACGTGGAGGAACCGCCCATCGGTCCGGCGTCCTCATCCCGTTGTGGCGGAGGAGGCTCGCATGGCGGATCTGGGGATGTTGCCCTCGCGCGTTCTTGTATCAACCCCGGATGCTTCGTTGAGGGGTGGACGTCTGGAGGAAGGGACGTTTGGACGGGCTTTGCCTCCACGCGTCCACACATTCATCCTTCCATACCCGACTCCTGCAAACGGATTCGGTATTAGTTCCCTCCGGGAGAGGGAGCCGGGGTGGCACCTCCACCCTGTGGAAGTTGCATGGGCATTCCCTGTTGGCCGCCCCCTGCAGTATCCCCCTCCAGTCCGTAGGCCCGTCGAATGCGCTGGGGGACGCTGTAAGGCGCCTCGGCGAGGAGGGCATCCAGCTCCTGGTCGAAGGTGTCCAGGGCCGCTTGCTGGTCGGCCTGGACGAACGCCTTGCGCACCCGACCGGCGTAGAAGAGCGCGCGGCTAAACTGCCGCTGAGTGCTGGCTGTGCGCAGCTCGTTGAAGATGACGGGCTGGGCCTCCTGCAGGACCGACGCGAGCTTGTCGGGGGCGTCGATCGCCCGGTAGGCGCGGGCCGTAAACATCAGGGTCTGGACGTCGCCCGGGATTGTCGAGAAGGGGACGTTCTCCGTGAAGTCGTTTAGGAGGGTTTGTCCTCGCTCCGTGTGACCCGTTCGGGCCAGGCGCTCGGCCGCGTGGGAAAAGTGGAGGCGGTAGCCGTCCACCATGCGTCGGGCATTCTCGTTGTAGTAGGCCGACGAGTCGGCCAGGTTCGTAAACCGAAACTCCGACATTCGTTCGTCGGTGAGGCCGGGGATGACGCGGCCCAGGGGCTGCTTGTGTTTGATGGGGAGCACGCGGTAGGCCTGTCCTTCCAGCTGGAAGTAGTTCTGCAGGTTTAATTGCCCGGACTGAGCGACCGTGACGGCAAAGTACATGGGCCGCTCCCACTCATTCTGCGCGTTGGTGCGGAGCATGTTGTAGACCGTGAGATCGGCCGCCTGCAGAAGGTTTTGTTCCTCATTGTACTGGCGGCCCTCGAGACGCCACGTCATCGGGCTTTCGAGAGCGGCGGTGTCCGCGTCGGTGTCCGGGAGGTAGGGCTCGAGACGCGACTGCAGCGCCGAGGTCTGGACGGGAAGCTTGACCTGTCGCGGCTTCCAGGCCCGGGGGCGAATGTTTTGTATCTGCTTGTCCGGCATGGAGATGGGCAGCGGCTCGGACTCGTAGGTTGCGTGGTCTTTAAGCTGCCGGATGTACCAGGGGGTATTGAGCAGCGAGAGATTGACGACCCGTACGTCCGTCCGCACCCCCTCGACCTCCTGCAGGTACCAGAGCGGATAGGTGTCGTTGTCGCCGTTGGTAAAGATGATGGCGTCTTCAGCCACGCTGGTCAGCATGTTGTGGGCGTAGTCCCGCGCCACGTAGTTCTCCGAGCGGTCGTGGTCGCCGTAGTTTTGCAGAGTCATCCAGCCCGGCACGGTGAGGAAGACGAGGAGCCCCGTCCCCAGCAGCGGAAGCGCCTGGGCGAGGGAGGCCGTGGTGTCCTTAATGGATTCGTAGACCATTTGGAGAAGGCCGCCGGCGCCAATGCCGACCCACAGGCTGAAGGCGAGGAAGCTTCCGACGTAGGAATAGTCCCGCTCGCGGGGTTGCATCGGCGTCTGGTTGAGGTAGATGATGATGCCGATGCCCGTGACGAAAAAGAGGATGAAGACGCTGAAGGCGCGTCGCCAGTCCTGGTTGAAGTGGTAGAAGGCCCCAAACAGCCCGAGGAGGAGGGGCAGGGCAAAGTAGACGTTTTTGGCCTCCTTCTGGCTGGGGGTCTGACGGAGGCGCTCCGTGTTGGCGTGCTGATCCAGGAGCGGAATGCCGGTCATCCAGCTTGCGCCCTGCACGTCACTGGTACGGCCGGCAAAGTTCCAGAGAAAGTACCGGACGTACATGTACCCGATCTGATAGTCGAGGAAGAAGGCCAGATCGGAGTCGTAGCGGTCGTAGACCCGGTGGTGCTGAGGATTCGTCGAGTGCCGGCGGGGGAACAGAGAGCTGCCGTCGCGGGGGACGCGGCCGGCGTCGTCGTCGTACGAGGCGCCGCTGAGGAGGGGCGTGGCTCCGTACTGCTCGCGTTCGAGGTAGTCGATGAAGCGCTCGATGTTGTCCGGGTCGTTCATGTCGATGGAGGGCTCGGTGGCGCTCCGGACGAAGACGAGCGCGTAGGATCCGTAGCCGATGAGGATGACCGCGAGGCAGAGGAAGCCGAGGTTGGCCATCGGCATGCGGCGGCGGTGCGTGGCGTAGATGGCGTACGCGACGAGGCCGGCGATGGCGATGGCGGCGAAGAAGGGGGCGCCCGTGGCGTCAAAGACCTTGGGAAGGCCCTTTACGAGGCCGGGGTAAATGGCCAGGAAGATGGCGGACGAGATGGCTCCGACGAGTCCAATGCGCAGCCACCGCTGCTGCGGCGTCCAGTCCTCGCGGTCGAACTCCGTGAAGAAGACGATGAGGGCGACGAAGAAGAAGGCGAGGAGGCTCAGCAGGTGAACGCCGATCGCCATGCCGAACAGGGCGGCGATTAAAACGAGGTACCGGTTGGCGTCGAGCCGGAAGAGGTGACTTCCTTTTCCTTTGAGGAGCTCTTCTTCTTTGCGCGCCGCCTCGCTCCAGCGCAGGACGAGCCACACGACGAGGGCCGTAAAGAAGGTGGAGAGGGCATACACCTCGGCGATGCCCGCGTTGAACCAGAAGGAGTCGGTTGCCGCGAAGGTGAGAGCGCCGACCACGCCGCTCACGAGGGCGATGACGTACTGGCCCGTCGAGACCTCCTCCCGGGCTCCCTGCCAGCGCCGGACGAGCCGGACGATGATGAGGTGGGTGAGCATCACCGTCCCGGTGCTCGCGAGCACCGAAATCGTGTTGACGGCCAGGGCGACGGTTTCGTTCGACGGGGCGAACATGGAAAAGAGGCGCCCCAGGAGGAGGTAGAACGGTGCTCCCGGCGGGTGCATCACCTGCAGCTTGAACACGCTGGCGATGCGTTCTCCGGGGTCCCAGAAGGAGACCGTGGGGGCCATGGTCGATATGTACAGGCCCAGGGCCCAGAGAAAGACGAACCCAGCCGTGAGGCGGTCAATCCACTTCCGATTCATGTGGTCGAAGGGAACGGTGATACGTGAAAACATTCGTTTGCGGAGGGGAAAACGGGCCTAAGGAATTATCTCAAAACGACCAAGTTGCCCAGAAACGAGCTCGAGACTTTGCCCAAAAGGACAATTATTGCATCTGATGTTCCTCAATCAAACCGAAACTGGTACGCTGAATTCTATTGAGATAATTCCTAAGGCGACGGGGTTTCCACTCGCTCTGGGGGCGTCAATCAAGGACGGGAGGCCCTGTTCGTGGGGACGAAGGGCGTGGGAGAGGCCCTTTGGGGAAACCGTTCAATCGATTCCGTCAACGACGACGACGCATTCTCCTCGCACCTGTTCGTACGCCGCAAAATACGCCCGGACGTCCTGGAGCGTTCCACGTTCGATTTCCTCGTATTTCTTCGTGAGTTCGCGGGCAACGGCCGCCCGGCGGTCGGCGCCAAAGTGCTCGATGAGGTCGTCGAGCGTGCGGAGGAGGCGATGGGGAGACTCGTAGAGGACGAGGGTGCGCGGTTCCGTGGAGAGCGCCTCGAGGCGAGTTTGGCGGCCTTTTTTCTTGGGGAGAAATCCCTCAAACGCAAATCGGTCGGACGGAAGCCCGCTGGCCGTCAGGGCCGGAATGACGGCAGTGGGACCGGGGAGGGCCTGCACCTCGACGTCTTCGTTCCAGCAGGCCCGGGTGAGGTAGAATCCCGGATCGGAGATTCCCGGGGATCCGGCGTCACTGATGAGCGCGACGTCGTGTCCTGCGCGCATGCGCTTGATGAGCCGAGGGGTCTTTTTGTGCTCGTTGTGTTCGTGATAGCTGGTGGTGGGGGTGTCGACGTCGTAGTGGTCCAGGAGAACGCCCGAGGTGCGCGTGTCCTCGCAGGCAATCAGGTCCACCGTTTGAAGGACCTGGACGGCCCGGTACGTCACGTCCGCGAGGTTGCCGATCGGGGTGGGAACGAGATACAGCACAGCGGCAGGGGGAAGAGCAGGGAGAGCGTGCGGCCGGTTAGTCGTCGGACCAAAGCCACGTCCAGAGGCGCCGTCGGAGGGGAGGCGTTGCTCCGAGGTCGAGCACCACGTAGACCAGGAGCCCGACCCCGACCCCGGACATGATGAGATTGGCAATCCACATGCCGATCCAGGGCGGAAAGAAGCCCCGCTCGGAAAGCTTTTCGCCCTGCACGAGGGTGATCCAGTAAAACATGAAGATTCCCAGGGCGACGGCGCCGATGATCGCGAGGCCGCTTCGGCGCAGGGCCAGTCCGAGGGGGGCCCCAATTACCATGAAGATGAGGCAGGCGACGGCGATCGAAAACTTTTTGTGGATCTCGACCTGATAGCTTCGGAGACGCCGATCCTTCCACTCCGTGTCCCGGCTGATGTTTTGAAGGTCGGACCGCACCGAACGGGCCTTCGTCTTGGCCTGTGCGAGCACCCGCTGCCGGAAGGAGTCGTCCAGGCCGGAGAGGGCGAGAAGGTCGTCGTTCTGGGGACGTCCGCCGTGCGAAGGCCACGTCGCAGTGACGGGGGCGGCCGAGTCCGGAGGGACGGACGAGTCGAAAAAGAGGGTCGAGCGGGTGTTCGCAAAGAGAGAATCGTAGTCGGCGTAGAGGTCCGTTTGCAGTGAATCGGTGACGTCCAGGAGGCCGGTCAGGGGCGTGGTTCGGGTCGACCGGCTGCCGTCGTCATTTTCCGAACGAGAGAAGACAGCCTCCGAGAGGTTGAAGTGGATGACGTGTCGCTCGAATTGCATCTCCTCGTACCGAGGCGCCGCGCTCGGGGAGCGGGAGGGGAGCGGGCGGTGCATTTCTCCGTCTTCCAGGACGAGGGTGAGACGAGCGCCTCCATCCTGCGACTGAATGCGGCCCCGATCGGCTTTGAGGACGGCCTGTTGGTCGCGGCCGTCTGTATAGTCGTAAATCGTGACGTCGATGAGCCGGTTCGAGCCGGCGGGACGGTCCTGAACCAGGATGCTGTAGTTCTCCACGCCGTCGTAGAAGACGCCCGGTTGGAGTTCGAAGCCGGGTCGCTTGTTTCGGATGTCGCTCCAGAGTTGACGGACGCGAAAGTTGGCTTCCGGGAGCATCACATTGTTGAAGTAAAGCAACCCGCCTCCCACCAGGAGCGCCGAAAGGAGGGCCGGCCAGACGATCTCTCCAAATGAAATCCCCGTGCTCTTGATAACGGTGTAGTACTGCGACTCGGCGAGCCCGCCGAAGGCCATGAGGGCGGCCAGCAGGACGGACATCGGTACTGCCAGCACGATCATGTAGGCCAGATTGTAGACGATGAGTTCGACGATCACCGTCACGGGAATTCCTTTGCCGGCAATTTCGGGCAGCCACCGGATCAGGAACTGCATGAGCAGCAAGAAGATCAGGATGCCCAGCCAGCCGAGGAACGGTCCGGGCAGCCGACGCAGAATGAGCCAGTGCAGACGTCGCAGCATAGAGAGCGCATTTGGAGGGGCCTTCGAGGCTCAGACATCTGCTAACGCCGGGCCCAAAGGGCGTGTTCGGGACGGGAGGGTTGGATCTTTCTGTGCGAGTGGCAATTGAGAGGAGTGTTGATCGAACTCCTTCAGTACGACTTGCGGGCCGCTCCATGCACGTTCAGGGCTTCACGTTCAGCTCGTTTATGACCAACTGCTACCTGTGCTACGATCGGGGAGAGGCCGTGCTCGTCGACGCGAGCTGTGCCACGACGGCGGAGCAACGAGAAATTCTGTCCGTGATTGAAGACGAGGACCTGGACGTGCGTCACCTTCTTCTCACGCACGCCCACGTCGATCACATTTTCGGTTGCCGATTCTTCGAGGAGCGGTTCGGCGACCAATTTAAGGCTCACGAGGCGTCCGTTCCGTTTATCGAGCGGGCCGAGGAGCAGGCCGCGGCGTTTGGGGTGGAGGTGGAGCCTCCCTCCCCCCCGACCTCCTTTCTCGACGAGGGCGATACGATTTCGTTCGGAGGAGTCACGCTCGAGGTCTTGCACACGCCCGGCCACTCGCCCGACTCGATCTCGTTCGTCCACGAGGACAGTCAGCAGGCCCTCACGGGCGACGTGCTCTTTCAAAATTCGATTGGACGGACGCAGGGACTCCCGGAAACCTCGCGCTCGCAGCTCTTCACCTCCATCACCGAAAAGCTGCTTCCGCTCGGAGACGAGATGACGATTTATCCGGGCCACGGTCCCGAGACGACGATTGGGCAGGAACGTCGTCAGAATCCCTTCGTGGAGGAGGCCCTGGGTGGGACGCAGGGCGGATTCGGGAGCGGATCGACGGGAGCTATCCGGTAGCCTCTGCTCGCACCTCTTCGTAATATTGTTCGTACGTCGGCACCACCCGGTCGATGTCGAACGTTTCGACGGCTCGGTCTCGGGCCGCCTGGGCCATCTGGTCGTGAAGCGCCTCGTCGGTGAGCAGGGCCCGCGTGCGGTCGGTAAAGGCATCGACGTCGTCGACGGGACACAGGTAGCCCGTTTCTCCGTCGACTACCAGTTCGGGAAGCCCTCCGACGTCGCTGACGACGGTCGGCACCCGGCAGGCCATCGCCTCCAGGGCTGCGAGTCCAAACGTTTCCGAGGCACTCGGCATCAAGAACACGTCGGCAATCGACAGGATCTCTTCGATCGGGTCCTGTTTGCCCAGAAATCGAATGTCGTCGTAGACCCCGAGCTTCCGGGCTTTTCGTTCGGTGGGGACGCGCTCGGGCCCGTCGCCGACCAGGAGCAGCTTCACGTCTCTCATCTCGTCCCGCACGCGGTGAAAAATCTCGACGACCTGCTTGGTGTTTTTGACGGGGCGAAAGTTGGAGACGTGGACGATGACTTTTTCCCCGTTCGGACACAGGGCCTGCTTGAAGTGTTCTTTGTCCTGTCGGTGGAAGCGGTCGGTGTCGATAAAGTTGGGGATCACCTCGATTCCGTTGTCGACCGCAAAGTGGTCGTAGGTTTGCTGCCGAAGATAGTTGGACACGGCCGTTACGCCGTCCGATTCGTTGATCGACCAGGTCACGACGGGGGCAAAGGAGGGATCCTGTCCGATGAGCGTGATGTCCGTTCCGTGAAGCGTCGTGACGACGGGAAGGGAGATGCCTTCCCTCGCTAGAATCTGGCGGGCCATCACGGCACTCGTCGCGTGCGGGATGGCGTAGTGGACGTGCAGCACGTCCAGGCCCGCGTGCTTCACGATGTCGACCATTTTGCTCGTGAGGGACAGGGTATACGGGGGGGACTCGAAGAGCGGATAGCTCTGTACGTTGACTTCGTGGAAAAAAATGTTGCCGGCCACGTGGGAAAGCCGAAACGGCAGAGAGGAGGAGATGAAGTGGATTTCGTGATCCCGCTGAGCGAGGGTTTTTCCGAGCTCCGTAGCGACGACGCCGCTCCCTCCGTAGGTTGGGTAGCACGTGATGCCAACTTTCATGTGTAGAGTCCCCTTTACGGTTGATAATTTGCGACGGGAGGCGCTCTTTCAGGGCACCAACTTGCCAGCTGAGACGAGGTTGCAGACTCGCACGCTACTGGAAGGGGCCTTGATTCAGTCTTGCCGTTTTCGCTCGAGTACTACGAGATCTTCACGGTGCGAGGGCAAAATCGACCGCAGGAACGGAGCAGGGGGGGAAGTGATAGAGCGAATCGTTACTTTCTTCTATGAGATTGCGACCCACCCATTGTCGTCCGTTCCGTGCCAAGGTTTATCACCGAAGTCATAGGGGGGGCGTTCACGTACTCACTCACAACCATTACAGCGATTATGAACTCGACCTCAACGCGCTCCGTTTTTTCCTTCCTCTTTGCCATCCTATTGTTTGTGGGCGTGTCCGCTCCCGCTCAGGCGCAGTTTGGCGTTGCGGGGGGGCTCAATTTTGAGTCGACCGACGACATCGAGGCGACGAACGGCAGTGCCACGCTCGACAACTCGACGGGGTACCACCTGGGACTCGTCTACGAGCTTTCTCTCGGACCTCTGAACGTTCGTCCCGGCTTCTTTTACCGCCGGGTTGGGGATTTTGAGCTGACCAACGTGTCCAATCAGCTTCAGGATGCGCGGTACACGGTGTCGGCGTGGGAGGTGCCGGTGGATCTCCGCGTGGGGGTGCTGGCGACGCCGGTCGTTTCTCCCTATCTCCTCGCCGGTCCGAAGGCGACCATTCCCCGGGGAGAGGACGAGTTCGACGACGCAATGGAGGACCTCTCCTACACGATGAACGTCGGGGTCGGCGCGCAAATTTCAGTGCCGGGCTCCAATGTCCGCCTGCAACCCGAACTTCGGTACGAGTTCGGGGCGACGGGCTTCATCGACGAGGACACGGAGATCGAGGTGGGAGATCAGGAGGTGGAGTTTGAGCCCCAAGAAAGCCCCAAGTTCAGCACGTTTGCTCTTCGGCTGAACGTCCTTTTTTAGCGTGGTGCACGGCTAACTGGTAGCAGTACCGGGGTGCGAGTACCGATCCGGTTCGATGCCCACTGTCGGAAGACCGGCAGTGGGCATCGCGTACGTCTGGGCTCGGGAAAGGGAAGCCCGTACGTTCGGGCTCGCGTCGCTTAGGAAATTTCTTTGTAGAAGCGAAAGCGGCGTTCGTTGACGCTGTACTCCCAGCCCGGGGAGACGAACTGCTGACGACTCACCCAGTACGGATGCTGGCGAGTCGTCATGGACCGTTCGCTGTAGAAGTGGCGCGTTTCGGGGGAAAAGGGTCGGTAGACCTCGTCGGCGTGCCGAACGTAATGAGCAATCCAGAGGGCCTGCTGCCAGGCCGGAAGCTGAACGTCCGGCGTAAGACTCAGGTAAAACGACCGTTTCGGCGCTTCGGGATTGAAGGCACTGAACTGGTAGGGGTCGAGCACGACCTCTTTGTAGTTCCCCCGGCCGCGATACTGCGTTTCGACTCGGTTGCGAACGACCCAGGCCACGAGTTCTTGCTCGTGGGGAAGCTTGGTTTCCGAGTAAATGGCGCGGGCCAACCACACGGTGCTCTCATTGACGATCGCGGGGGTGATGCTCGGCTGCTCGATGGGGGGATGGGACGGCCCGTACGACGCACTCAGGAGCTGAAAATTTGCCTCTTCAGTTGCCGAGGCCGAGTCGTTTTCGGTCGAGACCGTCGAGGACGACTCGGGGGGAGTAGGCGAAAAGACCGCAGTAACCTTCGCGGCGGAGAAGAGAAGGGTGCCCAAACACACCCACAGAATGAGAGCCCGTTTACTCATGTTCGTGCGCTATTATCAGAGGACAGCGAGAATGGGGGAGGGAAGAAATGAAGACTCCCAATGATGTACGTACGTTTACTGACCGGCTCAACTCGGGGAAGGACAGGAAGTTTCCAGAAGTGACTTTCGTATAACCCCTTGATTATGAAGAGCTTAGATTATTTACTCAATTTATTCACGTCCCTTTGGGATTGTATTGAAGATGGGTTTATCCTATCTTGACTCTTGTGTGTAACGTTTGTGTCACTCAGGTTGAAAAAGGGGGATGTGAGAAGCGCTTTCGTGAATTGGCCGACTTTATTTTATTGTGTCGTCCCTTCGTATCGTCGCTGACGTTAATATACCATGCGTGGAAGATGCGTTTGGAGAACTCGGTACAATTGAGCGGTATTCGGGGCGGGACATCGGGGCCGCGGAGGTTGAAAGGGCGGACGTTCTTCTCGTTCGCAGCGTCACCCGAGTGGAGCCGTCCCTCCTCGACGAGAGCCCGGTTCAATTCGTGGGTTCTGCGACCATCGGGACGGACCACGTAGATCAGGACTACCTTGAGGAGCAGGGGATCGCCTTTGCCCACGCGCCGGCGTCGAATGCCGATTCCGTTGCCGATTACGTCGTCGCGGCCCTGTTCCTACTGGCTCGCACACACGGCGTCGATCTCAGGGACCGGACGGTAGGAATCGTGGGGTGCGGCAACATCGGGAGTCGGCTCGGCCGGCGGCTCACGGCGCTGGGGTTCACGGTGCTCCGCAACGATCCCCCGCTCGAAGCGGCGGATGCGGCGGCGGGACGCCCCTACACCTTCGTCGGGCTCGACACGGTGCTGGACGAGGCGGACGTCGTGACGCTGCACGTGCCCCTCACGACGGAAGGACCACATCCGACCCATCACCTCGTTGACGAGGACGCACTGGATCGGCTTTCGTCCGGCGCCTGGCTTCTGAATACCTCGCGCGGGTCGGTCGTGGAGGGTGCGGCGCTTCTCGAGGCTCTCCGAGCCGACGAACTGGGGGCAGCGGTGTTGGACGTGTGGGAAGGGGAGCCGACCCCCGACGAGGCGCTGGTCCGAGCGGTCGATGTGGCGACGCCCCACATTGCCGGGTACGCCTACGACGGAAAAGTTCGGGGTACCACCATGCTGTACGAGGCCCTCTGCGAGCACCTCGGCGTCACCCCGACGTGGAGTGCAGCGTCGGTCCTCCGGCCCGAGCATCCGGACGCCCTCTCCTGCCGTCCGCCGGATCCCCGGCTGCCCCGAACCGAGTGGTTGCACCACCTCGTCCGGCAGGCCTACGACCTGGAGGCCGACGACGGGCGGATGCGCACTCTGATCGAGACGCCCCCGGCCGAGCGGGGAGATGCCTTTTCTGCACTCCGGGCTCACTATCCCGTCCGTCGAGAGATGCAGCAGTACACGGTTTCCCGGGCGAGCGTCCCCCCGGCCTATCGAACGGCGGTCGAGGAGGGGCTCACCATGCAGTGTCGATAACGCAGGGCCCTACGAACGGTAGCCGTACGAGCGAAGCAGCTGCTCCCGGTCGCGCCAGTCCTCCTGGACCTTGACGTGCAGGTTGAGGTACACCGGGCTCTGGACGAACGCCTCGATGTCCGTCCGCGCCTCCGTACCCACCTTCTTGAGGGCACGGCCCCCTTCTCCGATCACGATGCCCTTGTGCGACTCACTCATCACGACGATTTCGGCGTCAACGTAGTCTTTTTGCGGGCCTTCTCGTTCTTCGTAGGCGACGATGTTGACCTGGATGGAATAGGGGAGCTCCTGGTGGTAGTGCTGGAACGCCTTCTCCCGAATGAGTTCAGCCACGAAGAAGCGCTCCGGATGCTCACTGATCATCTCCTTCGGGTAAAAGGGCGGCCCGTCCGGGAGGGTGTCGATCACGAGCTCGAGCAGGGTGTCGACGTTTCGACCCGTGAGGGCCGAGGTGGGAACGACCTCGTCGAAGGCGCGCAGGTCCGTGTAGGACTCGACGAGGGGGAGTGCGTTGTCCTCCGGGACGAGGTCTATTTTGGTGAGGACCAAAAACGCAGGCGTGTCTCCAATCTGGTCGAGGCTCTCCGTGTCCGGCTCGTCCTGGGTGGCTTCGTGCAGGAAAAGAATGAGATCGGCGTCGCGAATGGCGCCTTTGACTTGCCCCATCATCGCCTCGTGAAGGCGGTACCGCGGATCGATGATGCCCGGCGTGTCGAGAAAGATGGCCTGGTGGTCGGGGCCGGAATGAATGCCGATGACGCGATGCCGCGTCGTCTGGGGTTTTCGGGTCACGATTGAGAGCTTTTCCCCCAGCATGGCGTTCATGAGGGTACTCTTGCCCACGTTCGGTTTGCCCACGATGGCCACGTAGCCACTCTGGTGATCGTCCGGTACGTCTTCGAAGAAAGGCGACGGCTGCTCCATGAGGCCTCGGTCGTTGAACGGAATGAGCGGAAAAGAAAGAGACTAGTATCCTTTCACCGTTGCACGCATGTCCCGGACGGCCTGGTCCATTCCGACCATCACGGCGCGGGCGACGACGGCGAAGCCGATCGAGACCTCCGCCACGTGGGGAACCGTGCGTCGGAAGAGCGGGACGTTTCGGTAGTTGAGGCCGTGGCCGGCGTGGACGCGAAGGCCGCTCTGGTGGGCCGTCTCGGCGGCGTGAGCCAGACGCTTGACCTCGACCTGTCGGACCTCCTCGGTGGCGGCGTCGGCAAAGTCGCCGGTGTGGAGTTCGATGCAGTTGGCGTTCGTGGCGGCGGCGGCTTCGATTTGCTCCGGTTCCGGATCGACGAAGAGGCTCACTTGCTCGACCCCAGCCTCGAGCAGCCGGTCGATTACGGACTCGAGGTGATCGCGCTCGGCCTGGACGTCCAATCCCCCTTCAGTGGTGACCTCCTCGCGGCGCTCGGGGACGAGGGTGGCCAGGTCCGGTGCAACGTCGCAGCAAATGGAGACGACGGTCTCCTCGGTGGACAACTCGAAATCGACTTTCCCCTCGACGGTTTTTCGGAGGAGGTGTACGTCGCGTTCCGTTACGTGGCGACGGTCCGCGCGCAGGTGAAAGACGATGCCGTCGGCACCGGCCTGTTCGCAGCGGGCGGCGGCGCGGACGGGGTCCGGGACGGCGGCGTTTCGGGCGTTGCGGAGCGTCCCGACGTGGTCGACGTTGATCAGGAGATTCATCATGACGGTCGGGGGCTACGGGGTGGACGAACAGACAGCGATCGCTTCGAACACTGGGAAGCCCGGTTTGTTTTCACTCCTGGATAAGCGGGAGGAGCGAAATGCGGGCCCTCGAACGAAGGTCCTCCCAAGTTCGGTCCTGCCAATTGCAATTTGCTCGGGTTCCTCCTATTTTCGGCGATGCGATTGAGCCGTGACCCGCCGTCCCGAAAAGGAAGGGCACAACGAGGTGTCTGGCGAGGCACGTGCATGATTCCGCGTTTCCGTTTTCACCAATGGATTCCTCATATGGCATCGCGCAGCAAACAACTTCGGATTGGCATCCAGGTCGTACTGGTCATTGCGATTTTCGGGCTTTCGTACTTTTTGTATTATTCGATTACTGAGCCCTACGATCGAATCGAGCGGCAGCAAGAACTGACTGAGCAAACGCGTGCTCGCATGACCAACATTCGCACGGCGCTCGTCGACTATGAGCGCGATAGCACCTCGTTTCCCGATTCGCTCGACATCCTTCTCGTGCACATTCGGGATGACTCGATGCTGTCGAACGCACAGGACAGTGTCTTCGGTGGACCCGTGAATCTCGATTCGCTGTTCTACTCTCCGCGGACGGGCAACCGGTTCCAGTACGCCGTTAGTGACACCGGACAGGTGGAAACGTATCTGCTCGAGGACCCCGATTCGGACGACCAGATTGGCACGCTCTCCGGCGATCCCACGCAAACCAACTCGGCCAGTTGGGAGTGAGGGCTGAGGACGGTCGCGTCCTGCTGCTCGGTTGTTTCGGGAGAGGGAATCTGTTTGGTAAGACGTCTACGACCGGCGAGGTCGTCCGTCTCGTGTCCAAGGTGCGTCTGCATGTGCTCGCAGAGCGGATTTCGTTCGCACGACCGCCGGTGCACCGATACGTGAAGACGGGAGCCGACGTTCGTTTCCGCGCTCGGTTGAGCAGAGGCCTCAGCGTTCGGAAAACGTGATTACGCATTCTTGCACGGATCGGTATGAACGACTCGGTCTCGGCCGCCCTCGCCATTCAGGACGACACCCTCCGGTACGCCGAGCTCGAGCGCCGGGACGAGGGGCATCGACTTCTTCGGTGCGGGGCGGAGACGTTTTCGTTTGATTTGTCGCGGGCGTTGCTTCGGGAAGACGGAGACGAGGAGCAGGCGCGTCGAGTGGCGGACGCCTTGGGGGAGTGTCTGGACGGCACGGCGGCCCGAACGCTCCGTGTGGCAATTCACCCCTCCGACAGCTACAGCTTCTTTACACCGATCTCGTCGGACGTGCCGGTTCGGGACCGAAAGCGGCAGCTTCTTCAGCAGGCCGCACTGGTGACGGGCATTCGCTCCACCAAGAAGCTGCACATGACCTCCGAGACGGTTCGGACCACGCAGGACAGCGGGGGGGAGCCGTTCATGTGGGTGCACGTGCTCGCGGTGCCCGACGCCGTCGACGAGCGAATGGACATGATTGTGCAGGGGCTTCCGGTACGCGAGCACACGTGGATGGTGACCTCGGAGGCTGCCGGTCGGGTGATGAGTCGCATTGAGCGCACGGGGGGTTCGGCGCAGGAGGCCCTTCGGCCCTATACACTCGCCGTCGGGCAGTATTCGACCCACACGGAGTACGCGCTTTCCCGAAACCGGGAGTGGTACCACGCCCACTACGCCGAGGAAGCCCACAGCGTCGAGAACCGTACGTTCTTCGCCGTCGGCTTCCTCAATCGAGTGGACGTTCCGCTGGACGGGGTGGGGCGGCTCTTTGTGTACGGGAGCGACGTCGACCTGGAGGCCTATCAGCCTTTCGCGGACGTTTTCGGGCAGGAGCCGGAAATTCTGAATCCGTTTCGGATCGTGCGGGGGGAGACGTCGGCGCCGTCGGAGCACCCCTCTGCGTTTGCTCCCTGTATCGGGGCGGGGATGGGGGACTATTTCTGAGCCCCCGGAGTTCGGCGGCCCAGTGGGCGTGGGATCAGGTCTCGCGCCTGTGCTTTTCATCTTCGAATCACGAGATGAGGAGTTGGGACGGAGACGCGGACAGGGGGACGTCGGATCTCTTTCTCGGTCGGTCGTTACCATCACAGACCGTCCGCCGGGGAGGGACGGGCGTTCGTTCGCGTATCACGTATGCCAAAGCGGTCTCCATTATGCGAATTATTGCCGGTCGGTTTGGAGGGCACGGGCTCAGGTCCCCGCAGGGGCACGAGACGCGTCCGTCGACGGAGCGCGTTCGCGAGTCGTTGTTCAGCCTGGTCGATGCCCGGATCTACCTCGAGGAGGCCGAGGTGCTCGACCTTTTCGCCGGGACGGGGGCCCTGGGGCTCGAGGCTGTCAGCCGGGGGGCATCTCTGGTCACCTTCGTGGAGAGGGAGGGACACGTGCTCGACTACGCCCGCGCCAACGCAGAGAAGCTGGGCGTCGAGGACAAGTGCATCTTTATCCAGGCCGACGCCGTCGAGTATCTTCGTCAGTACGAGGGCCCGGAGCTCGATCTGATCATGGCCGACCCGCCCTACAAGCTCGACGCCATGCGGGAGCTTCCCGACCTCGCCATTCCGAAGCTCCAGGTCGACGGCGTCTTTACCCTGGAGCACAGTTCCCACGACTGGTTCGACGAGCACCCTCATCTGATGACGAGCCGGCCCTACGGGCGGACCATCGTCAGTCTCTTTCGTCCCCCGCTTCCCCCGAAGGAGGAGTCGGAAGCGGAGGGAGAAGAGGCTGTCTCATCCGACGATGAGTCCGCTGCGTCCTCTGCGTAACTGCTTGCGGCCTCGCCCGACGTCATGGACAAGACCTTCGCCCTCTATCCCGGAACGTTCGATCCCTTCACGTTCGGCCACCGCGACGTGCTGGAACGGGCCCTTCGCCTGTTCGATACGGTGGAGGTGACCGTGGGAGTCAACGTGGAGAAGGAAACCCTCTTCTCGACCGACGAGCGAACGGAGCTGGTTCGCCGGTGTACACAGGATTTGGACGGCGTTCGCGTGGTGGCCTACGAGGGCCTGATCGTCGACCGAGCCCGGTCCGAAGGCGCGGCGGCGCTGGTTCGGGGCCTGCGGCAGGTCAGCGACTTTGACGCCGAGTTTCGAATGGCGTTTGCCAATCGAAAGCTGGCTCCGGAGCTCGAAACAGTGTTCTTTATGACCTCCGAGGAGTACGCGCTCATTAGCTCGTCGATGGTGCGCGACGCCCACCGGTGGGATGGAGACGTGTCGAAGTTCGTCCCGCCTCCGGTCGTAGAGGCGCTCCAGCAGAAGAAGGCGAATCCGAATGACTGACGGGCACCGATGCATTTGGGCAAACAGCTCCCGCCCCTGCCTGCGCCGTACCTTCACCTTTGTCTTTGAACGACTATGCCTGCCCCTACACGCTCTATTCGCCTGAACAATCGAGTGGCCGAGATGCAGCCGTCGGCCACCCTCGCGATGTCGGCCCGGGCCGAACAAATGCGACGGGAGGGACATCCGGTCGTGGCGCTGAGTGCCGGCGAACCGGACTTTGACACGCCCGAGCCGATTGCGCAGGCCGGAATCAAGGCCATTGAGGAGGGCTTTACCAACTATACGGAGAACTCGGGCATGATCGAGCTTCGGGAAGCCATCTGCCGGAAGCTCGACCGCGACAACGACCTCGACTACGAGCCGGAGCAGATCCTGTGCTCGAATGGGGCAAAGCAGTCGCTGGCCCTTGCCCTGCACGCCCTGTGCGACGAAGGCGACGAGGTGCTTATCCCGGCGCCCCACTGGGTGAGCTATCCGGAGATGACGCGGTTTGCGGGGGCCGAGCCCGTGGTGGTGCCCACGACCGTCGAGGATCAGTACCGCCTGTCGCCGGAGGCGCTGGAGGAGGCGCTCACCGAGCGGACCCGTGTGGTCGTCCTCTGTTCGCCTTCGAACCCGACGGGGGTCGTGTATCCGCCGGAGGAACTGGCCGCCCTCGCCGAGGTGCTCCGAGGACACGACGACGTGTTCGTGGTCTCTGACGAGATTTACGAGCACGTCCGGTACGACGCCGAGCACCGGTCTTTTGCCTCGTTGCCGGGAATGAAGAACCGGACCGTCACGGTCAACGGCTTTTCGAAAGCCTACGCCATGACGGGATGGCGCCTCGGATACATGGCGGCCCCGAAGCCGATCGTGGACGCCTCGGCCAAAATTCAGGGGCAGCTGACCTCCGCGCCGAGCAGCATTTCGCAGAAGGCGGGGGTGGCGGCGCTCTCAATGGATCCGGAGCCCGTGGAGGACATGGTGACGGCCTTTCGCCGCCGGCGCGACCACGTGCTGGAGCGTCTTCGGGCCCTGGACGGGGTTCGGTGCCCGACGCCGCAGGGCGCCTTTTACGTGTACCCCGACGTGTCGACCTACTTTGGGACGGAAACGCCGGACGGAGAGACGATCGAGGACAGCAACGACCTCTGCTTTTATCTGCTCGAGGAGCAGCACGTGGCGCTCGTTCCGGGGGCGGCCTTCGGTGGGCCCAGCGGCGTTCGTCTCTCCTACGCGTCGTCGATGGACGATCTGGATACGGCCCTGGATCGGATGGAGGCGGGCCTTTCGGCACTCCAGTAGACCTCCGCTGACGCTGCCACGCACAACGCTTCGTTTTCGTGGAACCGTCCCAATCCTCTCGCTCGTCGTCTCCGGAAAAAGAATCGTCGGGTTCCGACCCAGTGTCGGAGGCCCCGTCGGAGGGGCAGGCCCCGGCGGAGCCGCAGACCGAGGCGACCGATCGGCCCTGGTTGCATCTCTTGCTCTTTGGGCTGACGCTCGTCACCACCGTCTATGCGGGAGGGCAGTGGGTGAATCGGGTGCTCTACTACGAGGCGCAGGGAGAGACGCTCTCGCTTCTCTTCACGACGGTCCCGATGGGATGGGTCGTAGACGGGCTGAAGTACGGCCTCGCGCTGCTGGCCTTTCTCACAGTCCACGAGTTTGGACACTACTTTGCGGCCCGGTATCATCGGGTCAACACGTCGCTCCCGTATTACATCCCCTTTTTCCCTCAGCTCAATCCCGTGGGGACGTTCGGGGCCGTCATTAGCATCCGGCAGGCCATTCCCAGCACCCGAAAACTCTTCGACATCGGGGTGGCGGGGCCGCTGGCGGGCTTCGTGGTGGCGCTGGGGGTTCTAATCTACGGCTTTTCGACTCTCCCGCCCCCGGAGTACCTGCTCGACCTCTCGGGTCACGAGGCGTTGAAGGAGCACATCCGGCAGTACGGGACCTTCCCGTCGACGCCTCCCGAGCCCTCTCAGGGGGCGCTGGTCATCGTCGTAGGCCAAACCCCGCTTTTCTGGCTGCTCTCGCAGTTTTTTGCCCACGTCCCGCCGATGTACGAGATTTATCACTACCCGGTGCTCTTTGCCGGGTGGCTCGGGCTCTTCTTCACGGCGTTGAATCTGCTTCCGGTGGGGCAGCTCGACGGGGGGCACGTGCTGTATGCCCTGGTCGGTGCCACGTGGCACCGGCGGCTGGCCCAGACCTTCGTTTTTCTGCTGCTGGTGTCCGGGGGAATGGGGTTCGTGCAGGAGGTGCGGCCGGCTCTCTACGACATGGGTCCCCTCTGGGGACGTACCTCCTGGCTCATCCTGGCGGCCATCTACTACGGCTATCTGTCTCGCATCTATCGGGAGACCTACCGCTATCGAATCGTGGCCCTGGTTGGGCTCACGGCCGCGGTCGGAGCGGCCGCAGCGATCGGGCCGGCCGTCATGGCGTACGGATACACCGGCTGGCTGGTGTGGACCCTCCTCATCGTGTTTCTCATCCGGGTGGAGCATCCCCCGGTGGTCTACGCGCAAGAACTGACGCCGACTCGGCGCGTATTGGGCTACCTCGCCATCGTTATCCTTATCCTGTGCTTCAGTCTTCGGCCGCTCACGGTGCTCTGACCGTTCCTGGGTGTGTTCGCGGGTCCTGTATCTTGGGGACGGGGAGTGGCTCACGTTTCTATTCTTCTTCCAGGCCCTTCTCTTCTCGTGTGTGCAGGTCGTCGTTTCCTTTCCGGGCTTCTCCTGGCTGTGCTCCTGACGACTGGATTGCTGGGAGGGTGCGACCAGGGGCCGGGAGGAAGGGAGGAGGGACGGGCCCCGCTGGTGTCCGGGCTCGACGTGCGACCGGACAGCGTCCGGACCGCCGACCTGCCCGTGGAGGACTCGTTGGCAGAGGTCGCTCTCGACCTTCAGGTTCGGGCCGAAGATCCCGACGGGACCGTCGAGCGGGTCGTCTTTACGATTGAGCCCGCCGGAAACCCGCGGGGGACGGCGACGGGGACGCTTCAGGAGCTCGAGGAGCACGTGTTCGCCGGGCGACTTGGGGTTCGGGTACCCGCCTTCATCGACGAGGTGTACACCGTTCGCGTGTTTGCCGTGGACGACGACAGTCTCGCGAGCAATCAGGCGATCGGGCACGTTCGGGTCATCCCGGACTCGTGAGACGAGTTCGTACCGGGGCGGGCCGGCCGCATTGTTTTTTCGGTCAACAGGCGCAAAGGCATGACGCGTGCGGGTGTCCTCATTCTCCTTTTTAGTTTGGTGGTGCCGGTGGCGGACGGCCAATCGCCCCCCTGGAAGCAGCAGGCCAAGGAGCTGGCGCCGCTGCCGAGCATTGTGAGCAACGAGGTGCAGGTGCTTGCGGCTGCCGGAGACTCGCTCTGGAGCGGTCCGCTCCTCACGTTGCACCTTGAGCCGGAGGATCGGCCGCGTCCCGACGAAGGCCTCCTCGCGGCGGACGTTCCGGCGCTTTTGGACGAGGACAACGTCGTGTTTTCGATCGCGGCGCGCAACGTCGCTCCGCAGCGTGCGCTCGTGTGGGCGGGGCTGGTGTTTGACACGGGCGGCGGGGAGGCGGGAGCGGGGGGATTTCTCGTGTCGAGCGACGGTGGGGACAGCTTCGCCCGACGCGATCCGCAGCTCGACGCGCCCTCGGACACCACCCTCTCGTACGGCGAATCGATCCTCTCGGCAGTGCCCGTCACGCAGCAGACCGGCAGTGCTCCGCAGGCCCTGGCGCTCGGGCCTCGTGGCGACACCGCGTGGGTGGCGGGTGTGCGGAGCGGCATTCGCTGGTCGGCGGACGACGGCGAGACCTGGCACCGAACCGTGCTTCCGCCGGACACGAGCCGGACGATTGATCCCCGGACCGATACCGACGTGCTGGTGGCCCCTCGGCTCGACGACGGACGCGGGTCGCTCAACCACGTCGCCTACAGCGTGCTGGTGGACGACGCCGGCACGGTGTGGGCCGGAACGGTGGGTGGGCTCAATCGGTCGGTGCCGTCCACCGTGACGCCGGACGGCCGACGAGGGTGGCGCCGGTTTACGTCCGCAGACTCCGTGCGCGGGCCCACCGGCGACTTCGTGGTTGCGCTCGCCGAGCAGCCGCGATCCGGGGGGCGCAATCCCGTCTGGATGGCGTCGTGGGCGAGCGAGCAGCAGGACGCGCAACGTCTCCAGCGATTTGGCGTGGCCGTGACGGCCGACGGGGGGGAGACCTTTCGGCAGGCCCTCATTGGGGAGCGCATCGTTGACCTCGCCGCCCGTCGGTCACGCGTGTACGCCGCCGGGGAGACAGGTCTCTTCGTGTCCGCCGATCAAGGCAAGACGTGGCGTTCGATCGAGCGCTTTCCCCTGCAGAGTGAGGAGCAGGAGCTGCCGTCCGACGTAACGGCGCGGGCAGTGTCGGTCACCGACGCGGCGCTCTGGGTGGGCACCAGCGACGGGTTGCTTCGCCTCGATCGCTCCGCGGAGGCGCGCCTTCTGGACGGGACCCCGGAGTGGCAGCTCTTCCGGACCGAAACGCCCGTACATCCGGACGAGCCGAGCGAGCAGGTGCCGGACGTGTCGACCTATGCGTATCCGAATCCGTTCGTCCCCTCCCGGGACGAGCTCGTTCGCATCGTCTATGAGCTTGACGAGCCCGGCCCGGTG
Source organism: uncultured Salinivenus sp. (assembly GCA_964502085.1). Classification (GTDB taxonomy): domain Bacteria; phylum Bacteroidota; class Rhodothermia; order Rhodothermales; family Salinibacteraceae; genus Salinibacter. The sequence continues at coordinate 73,405 of CAZCUZ010000004.1, forward strand.
GAGGTCGCCATCTACGACTTTGGGATGAATCGGGTGCGGACCCTCACCGATCAAAAACCGGCGGGACAGCAGGAGACGGTCTGGCGCGGCACCGACGATCGCGGCCTTCGCGTGCCCACCGGCACCTATTTCTACGAGGTGGACCTCGGAGATCGGACCGTCAACGGAAAAGTTCTCGTGGCAAATTAGACTCTTTGCAAGAGATCGCTCGCCACAACGTCCCTGATCGCGTTCTTCCCTCTTTGTTTTGACGTCGATCAATGTCCCCGATCCCACGTTCCGTTTTCCGGATTGTCTCCGGGGTCTTATTGTGTGTCCTCGTCGGAGTGGGGACGGCCGTTCCGGCGTACGGACAGGACGGGGGCGTCGGGGCGTTTTCTCGTCTTGGGTTCGACGCCAAGGGCATGGCGATGGGAAATGCCCTGGTGGCCGCCTCCTCCGCCGACGTGAGTCCGTACTACAACCCCGCCCTTCTGCCGTCCGCGTCGGGGCAGCGCGTGGCCGGGTCCGCCGCCCTGATGGCCTACGACCGGCAGCTCCAATCGCTCGGGTTTACGGCGCCGCTCGGGCCGACGGCGGGGATCGGCGTCGGCCTTCTCCACGCAGGTGTGACCGACATTGACGGCCGCAACGCCGACGGCGTGCACACGGAAACGCTGTCGACCGACGAATTTGCAGTGTCGCTCGCGTTCGGCAATCGGTTTGCCGAGCGCCTTTCGGTTGGGGTCCGTCTCACCCTCTATCAGTCCGACGTGGTTCCCGAGGCGCAGCCGGTGCGGGGCTTTGGGGTCGATCTCGGGGTGACGTATCGCGTGACGCCCCGGGTCAAGGTGGGGGGAGCCGTGACCGACCTTCTTGCAAAGTATGAATGGGACACGGGCGCCGTACAGGGGCAGTCGCGCACCGATCAGTTTCCGGTTCGGGTGCTCCTCGGTGGAAGCTACGAGGTGGAGGGTCCGCAGGTGCGGATCGTCGGGGAACTCGAATCGCGCTACGTGCGGCGGGACCGGGAGGTCGTGGATCGAGTCGTTCCGACGACCGGCGGCCCCCGTCGCGAAACCCGAACGGAGGAGCATGTCATTCACGGGATGCAGGGGCGCGTGGGGGCCGAGTACCGACCGATCGACATTCTGCACGTGCGAATGGGTCTCGATCGGATCGGAGCGCAGGGCACGAGTGGGCTTCGCCCCAGTGCCGGATTCGGTCTTCGCCAGCAGGTGGGGGAGCTGGACCTTCGATTGAGCTATGCCGCGATATTGGAGCCGCACGTACGAACGATGATGAACGTCGGCACTCTGGAGGTCTTTCTCTAACGGTCAGTTCCTCCGTCCGGAGGGAGCAGACCCCGTTTGACTGCCGATCTGCGCGGCCCGTCGTCGGCCGTCGGCAGTCATTGTGAGAGGCGATGCGAGGCGCGGGCTCCATTTTCGAGGTGGCTCGTGTCGTTGCGGAGACGGAGAGACCATTTTTCGTTCCGACGGATGACCTGGGTGAGGCTGGCGAGGGGGCAGCCGGAATCGGGCACGTCGCTGTCGATCAGTCCGTGGAGCACCCCCTGCACCGTAATCCCGTGGCCCACGAGCAGGAGGGTTTCCTCCTCATGGCGCTGGGTGAGGCACCGGACGGTGTCGCCGATGCGAGTGAGGGATTCGTGTTTTGATTCGGGATAGCTCGGTTCGCGGCAGGGGGAGGAATCGGGAGCGACGTGCTCAAATCGAGAGGCGAGAATTGACGGCGTGAGCGGATCGGGAGGAGACTCGAACCAGTCGGGATTTTGCCATTCGCCGAGGCCCGGTTCGAGGAAGACGCGCTGCTCGGTGACCTCGGCCACGGCCTGCGCCGTTTCGACCACTCGCAGGAAGGGGGAGGAGACGATCCGATCCACGTCCAGGGTGGCTACGCGTTGGGCCAGCTGGTACGCCTGCTCGTGTCCGTCGGGCGAGAGGCCGGGATCGTGCGGCCGGTCCGCCGTGGCGGCCCAGTCGGGGTCGACGAAGTCCTGTCGATTGGCGTGGCGGGCGGTCCAGAGAGTTTGCATGAACATCGATCGGTCGGTTCGATATACCGCCTTCTACTCGCATTGCATGTTCGCTCGGATTCCCCGTTCCACTATGACGACGCGCTCGCTTTCCGCACTTTTGTTCACAGGTCTTTTTCTCCTTCCGGGGTGTGGGGGCATGGAGCCCGCCCAGGACGAGGAGGCCCCGACGCCCGCGGTCGAGCCCGTCGACGGGTACACGGCGCAACCGGCTCGGATCTACGTGGACGGGGAGGGGCCGGACTGGTCCTCGCTTTCCGTGCGCCACGACGATACGGGGGACGGCAGCGGGCTCTCCATCGAGCGGCTCTGGACGGCCCACAGTGACCAGTACCTCTTTCTTCGGATTGAGCTGGGGCAGGCGGTGAACCTGCAGGAGGACAACGATCTCACGCTCTATCTCGACACGGACGACGACCCGACCACGGGGACGAGGGAGGCGGGCGTGGGGGCAGAGGTCACGTGGACGTTCGGTGAGCGGGAGGGGCGCGCAGGAGGCACCGAGATCACGCACGACGACCTCGGCCTCCACTCGCTTCCGACGGTTCAGTCGGACGTGTTCGAGGTGGCCCTGGACCGCTCGGCTGCACCGGCGGGCTCGGATCTGTTCGGGGCGGACAGTCTGCGGCTGGCCCTGTCGACGGGTGGGGATCGACTTCCGGACGAGGGCGGCGGAGTGGGCTACGTGCTCTCAGAGGCCGATCTCTCTCTGGATGCCCCTTCCCTCGAACGCCCTCCGGAGGCAGACCTGCGCATTCTCTCGCAGAATTCCGTGAACGATTTCGACGCCGGGCGCAGCGCCATCTTTCAGGACGATCGCCAGCCGAGCTATCGTCGCATTCTCGACGCCGTGGGGCCGGACGTGATTGCCTTTCAGGAGGTCTACGACCAGACGGCAGAGCAGGTGGCCTCGGTCACCGAAGAGGAACTCGGCGTTTCCGGGGAGTGGGCCTGGGAGAAGCGAGGGCAGGACCTCGTGCTGGGAAGCCGGTTTTCGGTTCTCGACAGCCACACGATTGCAGGGTATGAAGACAACGAGAGCGGGGCCTTCCTGCTCGACACAGAATCGGCGCTGGGCGAGCCGCTCGTGGTGGTCGTCATGCATCCGCCCTGCTGCAATTATCCGGCTGACGACGAGGACCCCTCGCGCAACGCTCAGCGGCAGCAGGTGGCGGACGGGGTGGCGGCCTTTCTGCGGGACGTGACGAACGGGGAGGGGCCGTTCGGCGTCGCGCCCGAGACGCCGATTGCAGTGGTGGGCGACATGAATTTCGTCGGTGATGCCCAGCAGCCGCGGACGCTGCGTACCGGCGAGATCGTGAACACCGACGCGTTCGGTCCGTCCGGGTCGCCGGACTGGGACGGCTCCTCGCTGCTCGACACCAGTCCGCGTCAGACCGCCACGCCTCTCCACACCACCTGGGTGGACACGAGCAGTGCCTTTCCGCCGGGGCGCCTCGACTACGCCTTCGTGACGGACAGCGTCCTCGACGTGGTGCACGAGTTCGTGCTCTACACCCCTGCCCTCTCCGAGCAGCAGCGTGCCGAATACGGCCTCGAGGCCCACGACACCGCAACGGCCTCCGATCATCTGCCGGTCGTGATGGACGTAGCGGCGGAGTAATTTCTCGGGCGTCGTGCCAGATCGATAGAGGATTGTCACGACGGCAGTCGGCGGTGCCGATTTTTCGGAAGGAGTAGGTGTACGAGCGGGTCGGAATGGAGATTGCTCGATTCGTGGGTGGAACGGTTGCTGGGATCGGGCGTCGGGAAGCCCGGTCGTTGAAATGTTCGCGCAGATGTTGAACGAGTAAACGCCTACGGAGGTGAGATCCCATGACGCAGTTGACGCGACGTACACCGACGCGCACACTTCGGGATCTGCAGCGTGAAGTCGACGACATCTTCGACCGCTTCTTCGATCGGGGTGGCAGCGATCAGGACACGTCGGCGGTCTGGTCGCCGCGGACCGACCTGTCGGAGACGGACGGAGAGTATCGGATCCGTCTCGATCTGCCCGGCATGAGCAAGGAGGACATCGCGATCAACCTCCAGAACAACACGCTCACCGTTCGCGGTGAACGCGCCAGCGAACAGACGGTCGAGGACGAGGAGTACGTCCGCGTGGAGCGAGCCTTCGGCACTTTCCACCGCACGTTTACACTCCCCGACGCCGTCGAGGCGGAGAACATCGAAGCTACCTACGACGACGGCGTCCTGACGATTCACGTTCCGAAGACGGAGAAGAGCACGCGTCGTCAGATCGAGATTCAGTAACGGCTCGTGATCGGGTCCCCCGTGGGTGGGGGACACACGGGATGCGCCCCGCTCGGCCTCGACCGGGTGGGGCATTTTTTGTTGATGAGAGGGATGTGTGAACGTCGGAACGCGGCCCCGGGTGGACTCGTGGGAGTGCGCGGTTTCGATGACGTTCGGACTTCACTTTTGACTGCTATGCATCGTTGGTCGATCGGGGGCTGGATGGTAGTGCTTATGATTGCAGGGACGATCGTGAGCTGCTCCGACGATCGGTCTTCGGAGCGCACGGTTGAAGAGCAGGAGACCGAGCACGCGGAGCTGGCCCAGCACATGGCGCGCCTCCAGCGCTGGACGCACAAGACAGCTCTCGCCGTCCAGGCCCAAAATCCCGAGCTCTCCGAGTTTTACCTGCACGAGATGGAGGAGTCGATCGAGACCATCCGGACGGAGGTGCCGCAGTACGAGGGTCACGAGATTGGGTCGCTGATGAGTGATCAGCTGGGGCCGAGCGTCGAGGCGTTGGATCAGGCGGTGGAATCTCGTGATTGGTCGGCGATCGAGGCCCGGTTGCAGGACCTGGAGCGGTCGTGCAATCAGTGTCACGACTCTACCGAGCACGGATTTGTGAGGATCGACCTCGAGGACGTACCCAATCCGTACACGCAGGACTTTACGGCGTCACCTCCGGACGAGGGGCAGGATGACTCTTGAATTGATCAGTCAGAGACGAAATGGGCATGCGCGTTGCGTTTCAGGGAGAGCCGGGGGCCTTCAGCGAGGAGGCGGTCGATCGCGTCTTCGACGACGCCGACCCCGAACCGTGCACGGCGTTCGAGGACGTGTTCGAAGCGGTGGAGCGGGGGGAGGTGGACCGAGGGGTCGTGCCCATCGAGAATGCCGTCTTCGGGAGTGTGCGTGTCAACTACGATCACCTCCGCACGCACGCCGTTACGATCGTCGGGGAGCTGCAGCTTCGGATTCGGCACCACCTGATGGCGCCGGAGGGGGCGTCGGTCGACGCGCTCGAAAAGGTCCGTTCCCACGCGCAGGCGCTCGGGCAGTGCCGGACGTGGCTGCGCTCGTACGTGCCCCACGCGACCGTCGAGGCGACGCCCGATACTGCGGGAGCCGCCCGCGAGGTGGCCGCGACGGGCGATCCGACGGTGGCCGCGATTGCGTCCCGACGGGCGGCCGAGCAGTATGGCCTCTCGATTTTGGCCGAGGGGCTGGAGGACGACGTGCAAAACTTTACTCGCTTTTTGGTGATTGCCCCGGAAAACGGCGATCATACGCCGATCGGGGACGGGTCCGAGAAAACGACCATCGCGTTCGTGCTCCAGGAGAACGTGCCGGGGGCACTCTTTAAGAGTCTCGCGGTATTTGCGCTGCGGGAGCTGGATCTGCTCAAGATCGAGAGCCGTCCGCTCGTGGGGCGGCCCGGGCGCTACCGGTTTTACATCGACGTGGACGGGGCGTCGGACGAGGAGGCCGTGGCACGGGCCCTCGATCACCTTCGCGAGATCACGATGGAGCTGCAGGTTCTCGGCTCGTACCCCCACGGGGCGACCTATGGAGGCACCCTAAACGGGACTTCGGACTGAGACACTAAAGAATGATCTCAAAACGGTCGAATGAGACGGGCTGTGATGCCGGTATCGCTCGACAGCGGCGCTCCTCGCACATCGCCGATTCCTACAGTGCGTCGGCGTTCATACGTCTACGTCTTTTGAGATAATTCCTAAGATCGGGGCGATGCATCGCTTTCTTCGACCAACGCGTTAACGAACGGTCTGATTGCCCCGTCGGGGCCATTTCCCTTTCCGGACGCGCCTTGCTATCTTGCAGGTCAATTGCCGTTCCGGCTTCGTTCTGTAGCAATCCCGAATCGGCATGATTCCATACTTCATCCGTGAGGGCATTGCCAATTTTGGACGGGCGAAGTTTGCCGCCTTTGCCGCGACGAGCGCGATCACGGTGGCGCTCGTCTTGATCGGCATCTTTGCCGTCGTCGGGTACGAGGCGCAGGTCGTGTCGAACATGCTGCGCGAACAGGCGGGGGAGATGGAGGTGTTCATCAAGCACGACGCGACTGCGGACGAGCAGGAGGCCCTCCACGCGCGGATTAAGACGATGCCCGGGGTTGCGCAGACCGAGTACGTGTCCCACGAGCAAGCGGCCGACGTCTTTCGGGAGCAGTTTGGGGAGGAGGCCTCTCTCTTCGAGGATCCTACGTTTCTTCCGGCGTCGGTGCGCATCGAGGTATCCCCCCCGTACGCGAATCCGGACAGCATGTCTCAGATGGCCTCCGGGATAGGGGAGTGGCGGAGTGTCGACGAGGTTGTCTTCAACCGAGATCTTCTCGTCCAGGTCGCGCAGAACCGACGCCTCCTTAGCGCGATCGGGGTGGCCCTCGGAATCATCGTGGTCATGGCGTCTGTGTTTTTGGTCGCCAACACCATTCGACTCACCATCTACGCCCGCCGCCTGCTGATTCGCACCATGAAGCTCGTCGGGGCCACGGACCGGTTCGTGCGGCGGCCCTTTCTGGTCGAAGGGGTTCTTCAGGGCATGCTGGGAGGGGGGATCGCCGGGGGGGTCGTGTGGGGGCTCTATCGTCTGTTCCTTCAGCAAATGGACCAAGGGCCCGTGCCCCTCTACCTGCAGCTCACCCTGGTGGGCGGGCTCGTGGGCGCAGGGATCCTGCTCGGGTGGCTCGGCTCCTACTTCGCGGCCCGGCGGTTCATCCAGAACATTGAGCTCCACTGAACGGACGGAAAACGGTGGGGGAAGGGCCGGACGAATGGAGATCCGTCCGTCACACTTCTCTCTTTTCTCTTTCGGAATCGTCGCACGTCCCATGTTCTCGTTTCGCCATCCGATCCTTCTCGTTCTTGCCCTGGGGGGAGTGGGACTTCTCGCCGCCTGCGAGCAACCCAGTACGTCCGATGTCGACCAGACCGAAGAAGGGGTCTTGCGCCTCGGTTCCGTCGAGGCGGTGGATACGGTGTCTCGGGCCGTTGCGCCGAACGATCGTCCTGTCGTCATCGACGGGTTTCGAGGGGCGATCGAGATTCAGGGTGGATCCGGAGAAACCGCCGAGATGCGATTTGTGCGGCGGGGGCGCGGTGAAGACGCGGAGACGGCCCGGGGCGTGCTCGAAGACGTGACGATTTCGGAGTCGGGCAGTCAGGAGGCCTACACCTATGCGTTGGAGACGGATGGGGAGGCGTATGCGGCGGTGGACGTGAGGGGGACGGTCCCGGAACAGACGGAGCTGCGCCTGGAGCAGTCGACGGGGCCCGTTTCGGTGAGAGGAGTCGAGGGCTCGCTCACCATTATCCGCGAGCACGGACCGGTGACCATCCGGGGGGCCGCTGCGTCGGTCGAGGTCGAAAATCGGAACGGGGACGTCGACGTTCACTTTGCGTCGCTTCCGTCCGACGCCGAGGTGTCGGTGCGCACCGAGAACGGCCACGTGACGCTGCACGTGCCGCCGGCCGCCTCGGCCCAGATCAGTGCGCAGACCCGTGCGGGCGACGTTCGGACGAAGGGCCTCGCGCTGTCGGCGGAACGGTTCATGCCGCGCGACGCCGGGGGACGGTACACTGCGCAGCTTGGGTCGGGAGCGGCCTCCGTGGAGCTGCGAACGGAGAATGGATCCGTCCTCGTCGCAGCGGCCGACACCACAGTGCCCACTCCGTCTACGGAGCCGTCCTCGCCGGGCGAACCGGCGGACTCCCTGGCAGTGCCGCCCTCCGACACGACCGTTTTTCCCCCGTCACCGGATACGGCCGCGCCGGACACCGCAGAGGCCGACACGGCTCAATCCTAAGGAAGGGCAAGCCGAATCCTGTGGTATACAGTCATGTCGACCGAAGAGTGCGGAATAGGCGCTCGGAGTGAAGACACGAGCACAGTGAGGGTCGAAGGGCACACCCTTGCAGTGCTGATGAAAAACCTCTCCAAATCCAGCGGAAACACATTCTAACGAATGCGGTCCTCTTGCTCGGAGGGGGAGAACGATTGACTGCACTTAAGGGGCGGAGGGCGGCGGGGGATCGGCACCGTCTCCCTCCACCACGTCCTCGGCCTCCTCGATGACCTGCTCTACGACTTCATCCGATTCCTTGCCGATCTCTTCCAGGGCTGCAACGGCCGCGGCCGACGTCGGCCGGTCCGGATCGCGACGCTCGAGGATCACCAGGGCGGCGTGGGTCGGAGACTCCGCTCGCGTTTGGGCACCGCCCATTGGGCTCACCTCGGCCACCTGCCACCCGCGCTCGAGCTCGATGTTGAGCTCGTCCAGGCCGTCGTGACCGTTCGGGCCCGTACGCACGATCAACGCTTTTTGCGTCATGAGTCAGGGCACATTTGGTCCGAAAACGACGGGAAAATTCCTGAACGTCAACGCCGACGGTATGTTGGGGCATTCGAGGATTGACGGCTCTGATCGGTACGACCCCGCTTCTCCCCCCATGCGTATCGGCCTCGTCTACGACCCCTTCGACGCGTATCCGTGGACCGACGACGACCCGCCCGATGCGGACGCCGAGTACGAGCCGGAAGAGACCGTCCGGGTGCTGGAGAACACGGTCGAGTACATGGGACACACGCCGGTTCGGATCGGAACGGCGTTCGATCTCCGCGAGCGGCTCGACGAGGGGCTGAGTCTGGACGCTGCGATCAACATTGCCGAGGGCGCTCGCAGTCGCAATCGGGAGGCGTATGCGCCCATTCTGCTGGAGATGGCGGGCATCCCGTGTCTGGGGTCCGATGCCCTGACCCTCTCCGTGACGCTGGACAAGGCCTGGACGAAGGATCTGGTGGCGGCCGCCGACGTCCCGACGCCCCCTCACCGCGTGTTCGGAAGCGCCCACGCGATCGAGCCGGACGATCTGCCTCCGTTTCCCCTCTTCGTCAAGCCGCGCTACGAAGGCACGTCGAAGGGCATCACGCCGCAGAGCCGGGTTGAAGACGTGGACGCCCTTCGCCAAGAAGTGGGCCGGGTGGCGACGGCGTACGACCAAGCGGTACTCGCGGAGGCCTTTGTGGAGGGGGGAGGAGAGTTTACCGTCGCCGTGGTGGGGCACGACCCCCCGGAGGCCCTCCCCGTTCTGCAGCGGGCGGTGGAGCCGTCCACGGGCATCGGTCTCCACGCCCTGGAGCACCGCGGCGCTCCGTCTGCCGACACCGACTGGGAGTACGAGCTCGCCGGAACGCTCGAGCCGGCGCTCGAAGAGCAGCTCCGGGATCTGGCGGTTCGAGTGTTCGACACGCTCGACTGCCGCGACTTTGCCCGGGCGGACTTCCGGGTAGACGCCGAGGGACAGCCGTGGTTTTTGGAGGTGAATCCCCTGCCCACATTTGCGCCCGACGACACCTTCGCCATCATTGCCGAAATCATGGGGCGCGACTACGTCGATTATCTGGCAGAGGTCTTTGAACGGGGAGTCCGGCGTCTGGGAATCGACTGAGAAGAGGGACGATCACCCCGAACTATGATGGCTGTTTAGGAGGAACCGCACCGTCGAGCGGGTAGTGATCGAGGAGGCCGTCGTCGGCCACGTGGAAAACTGAGCCGTTGGGAACGGGCTGCCAGTCCTCGTCGGTGATTCGCTCGGAGGCGAGGACGGTGGCCCGGTAGCGCTCGGAGGGCGCGGCGTCCGTGTGATCTTCACCGCAGACGGGACAGACGTACGAACGGGTGCGGCGCAGCGACCAGAGCGACCGATTGAACCGTGCGCCGCCCAGCCACGAGCCGTCGGTCCACAGCAGATTGAGCGCAAGCGTCGAGTGGATGAGTTCGTCGTCGACCGTGTCCAGGTCGTCGAACGGCACGTCGGAGACGCCCGTGTGGACGTCGGCGGGGGCGGCCTCGCACCACGTCTGCAAAAGCTGAACGGCCCGGCGCGTGACCTCGTGGATTGGGAGCTCGGGATGTTCGTCGCGGATCTGAAGCAGAAGAGCAAAGATGTGCTCGCTGTCGGTCGTGCCGCGAATCGTGTGTCGGTGCTCCTCCGAGAGGCGGTCGAGGAGGCGAGGCCGGACGGCGTCGAAGGCCGGAACGTGGCCGTTGTGGATGAGAAACGCCGAGCGACGCCGGAACGGATGAGTGTTGTCTTGAGAGGGATCGCCGACGGTGGCGCGGCGGACGTGGGCGAGAAGGGTCGTGCCTTCGAGCTGAAGCGCCTGATCGCGGTACGTTTTGCTTTCGTCGGCGGGCGTTACCTGTCGGACGCAGCGGGCCGTGCCGTTGATGATGCTGGCGAGGCCCCAGCCGTGGGGATTTGAGAGGCCGCGCCCGTCGCGCTCGCTTTGCAGGAGAAGGGCATTTTGAGCGTCGAGCAGTTCGCAGGCGGCCCGCGTGGGATGGGTGGCCTGCAGGGCGTAGAGGCGGCACATAAGACGTTGAGCGTTTGTGTGGAAAGGGGGTGTTCGGGAGAGGGGAACGAGGAAAAAGTCGTGAGTTGTCCCGATTCCTCGTCCTCGGGGACGCAGTCGGTCGCAACGTTCGTCCAGTCCGGCGCGTGTAAGGACGGTCGAACGTGCTACTCCGATTTGTTTGTTCGGTATCGTCAGATGGCAGCGACCCATTCACAGAGCACGCCCGAGCATCCGAAGTGGACGGACTGGCGGTGGCAGATGCAAAATCGCATCCACAGCGTCGAGGCCCTCGAGGAATGGATCGATCCGACGACGGAGGAGCGGGAGGCCATCGAAAAAACGGAGGACGTGTTTCGGTGGAACGTGACTCCCTACTACGCCCGGCTCATGGATGCGACGGACCCGACATGTCCCGTTCGGCGCCAGGTCGTGCCCACGATGAACGAGTTGGGTCCGGACCTCGTCGATGAGCTGGATCCGCTGGACGAAACGGACCACTCGCCGGTCAAGAACCTGATTCACAACTACGAAGATCGGGTGGCCTTTTGTGTGACCGCCGAGTGTGCCATCTACTGCCGGTATTGTTTGCGGAAGCGAATGGTCGGGGACGCGAATTTTTTCATGCGCACCGACGAGCATCAGGCGGCCATCGACTATATTGCCGAGCACGAGGAAATCCGCGACGTGCTCCTCACAGGGGGAGATCCGCTCACCTTCAACGAGGACAACCTGGAGTGGCTACTCCGTCGGCTTCGGGCCATCGATCACGTCGAGCTCATCCGGTTTGGGTCGCGCATGCCGGTGAAGCTTCCCTACCGCATCACGGACGACCTGTGCGCTCTGCTGGAGCAGTACCATCCCCTCTGGCTGAACACGCACTTCAATCATCCGAAGGAACTGACGGACGAGGCGGCTGCGGCCATCGACCGACTGAAGCAGGCCGGCGTTCCGGTGGGCAACCAGACGGTATTGCTTCGGGGGATCAACGACGACCCGGAGACGATGAAGGCCCTGAACGAAGGGCTCGTTCGGATGCGGGTCCGGCCGTATTATCTCTATCAGGCGCAATTGATTGGGGGGACGCGCCACCTTCGGACGCCGATCGAGGTGGGAATGCACATTCAGCGGCAGTTGCGGGGACGCACCTCCGGCTTTGCCATTCCCACCTACGTGCTCGACACACCCCACGGAAAGGTGCCGCTCAACCGGAGCTACGTAAAGGGGCGTGCCGGTCCCTACGTGCTGATGGAGACCTACGACGGCACCCTCTGGGCCGAGCCGAATCCTGTGCCGGAGGGGGAGGAGGTGCCGCTTCGGCTGCCGGACGTCGAGCTCCCCGATGGCGTCGACACCATTTCAATTCGGGATGCCGAGGCGCGAACAGCGCCGTCGCGTACCCCCGCTCTTGCCGAGCAGGAGGAGCGGGAGGCCCTGGATGCCCTCGTAGACGAAACAGACGTGTGAGTGTGTGCACAGATTGTTGACATTGAGTTCAGGTCGGAATACCTTCACGCTTGATCCCTTTCCAGCCCCTCCGGGTCGCAGGCCCCATTTCCGTCGCATGATTCGTGCTCTTCTCGCGTTTGTCGCGGTACTGGTCGTCGTCCTTGCGTTCGTCTTCAACCGCCCGTGGCTCTACGGAGCGGCGGCGGCGTCCCTCGTCGGCGTGCTCGGGGTGCTGGCTCAGCACTTCTGGGAGGCCTATCAGTCGCGCGAAGTCGCCGACGTCGAAGCGGATTCGTCGGAGGAGGATTCTCTCGAAGATCTCGGCATCATGAACGTCCGGCCGCAGGAGGACGAGGCGACCGGGGAGCGGGACGGGGCCGAGGAGACGGCGACCTCGGAGGACGAAGAACAGGCGTCGCCCTCGGCTGCCGCGTCGGAGAAGGGCCGCAGCACGTCCGACGAGTGGCCGAAAAACACCCTTTCTGAGGAGGAGAGGACGACCATGGCCGGTCGGGATGCGGCCGCGCCCGCAGCCTATTCGGAAGATCGTCCCGTCCTCGGTCCCTTCCTCGAATCGCTTCGGGCCGCGATGGGGGCCCAGACGGCCTGTCTTCTCGTTCAGGAGGAGGTGGCGCTGGAATACCGGATCGAGGCCCTTGCGAGCGTGCAGCCCTCCGTACAGGTTACCGGGGTGTTCGAGACGCAGGAGCCCCTCCTGTCGGCCACCATGTCGCGGCAGCCGGTCACCGTCTGTACTGTCGACGATACGGCCCGTCAGGACTTGCGCTACTACGACACTGTCCCGGCCGTTACGCAGCGAGCCCTTGCGCCCGTGGCTCGGCCCGACACCTCAGCCACCGTGTTCCTGATGGTCGACGCGACGGCGGAGGTCGATCTCGGGGCCTCGTCGGCCCGGTCGCTTCTCGAACAGTTTGCCGAGAGCGTTCCCCTGCTGCTCGACCTCGAAGGGCCGATCCGATCGGCACCCGCGACCGACGAAATCGAATCCGACCCAGGACCGGAGGGAGAGGTCGGGACGGACGGAGCGGCCTCGCCGGATCCAGACACCGATCCGGCGGCCCCCCGTCCGCGCCGCGAGATTATTGCGGAGGAAATGGACGCGGCCGACGCAGCGTCCGACGCCCTGGCCCTCGTGCTCGTGCACCTCAACCGGGCTGAGTCGATTGCCCGCCGGGGGGAGGAGGCCGTCGCCTCCGCAGAGCAGCATCTCCGATCGCGGCTGGAGGACCTGGCTCCCGGCGTTCGGGTTGAGCGCTTCGGAGAGCTCACCTACGGTCTGTTCGTGCGAAGTGCCGTGGACGAGGTCGAAGAATGGGCCGCCGATTTGCAGGAGGCCATGGCCCACGAAACCGGCACGCTCGAAGGGGGCGTGAGCGTCGGCGTGGCGGTGCGTCACGAGCACCACGATCCGGAGGGGCTGCGCGCCGATGCCACCGATGCCCTGCTCGAGGCGTACGAGACGGGGACCACGACGATTATCGCGTGAGGGTGCGGTTCGGACGGGTCGGATTGAAACGGAGGCGGACGGTCCGCTGAGGAGGGCCGACGGGTCCGGTGGATGAGGGGGTGGCTCTTTGCTGGAGGGAGGACGGATCGGGGGAATCTCTCCGGTGGGGACATCGGTATACGACCCCTCCGCTGCTTTTTTAACGAACCGCTCCTCGTTATGAGCACGGCCGCCGACGGTTCGCCCCGCATCACGCACATTTCCTGGGGATGTCTTGAGATCGAGGGACGGGACCAGCCCTTTAAGGACGCCAAGCTCTATCCCGGCGGGGCTCGGACATGGGACTGGAACGAGACGGGGACCTCCCACACGCCCGGCATTCAGCCCGCCGACGTCGAGGAACTGCTGGAGCACGGGGCCGAGGTGGTGATTCTCTCCCGTGGCATGAACGAGCGGCTCAAGGTGAAGCCCGAGACGCTTCGACTGCTCGACGACGCGGACGTGGAGGCTCACGTACTACAGACGGAGGAGGCCGCCGAGCGCTACAACGAGTTTCAGGAGGCGGAGGCCCCGGTTGGCGGCCTCTTTCACTCGACGTGCTAAGTCTACAGAATCTTGTGGTATGCGGTCATTTCGACCGCAGAGCGCCGACAGGCGCTCGGAGTGGAGAAATCTCTCCGAATCCAGCGGAAACGCATTCTAACGAGCACATTCTCTCGAATGCAGTCCTCTTGCTCGGATGGGGAGAACAATTGAATCCACCACCACACGCTTGATTGCACTTAGCGCAGAAAGAAGCGGGCCCGGGAGGATTCGAACCCCCGACACTCGGCTCCGAAGGCCGATGCTCTATCCAGGCTGAGCTACAGGCCCGTTGTGCTCTACTCTCTACGGGACGTCCTGGACG
>CAZCUZ010000005.1:0-59835 GCA_964502085.1 uncultured Salinivenus sp.
CTCGAAGTCGTCGGTGGATTGCGCCTCGAGAAGCGTCGCGAGCCACCGGTCGCCGAACTGGTTCTTGAGGAGGTAGCTGCTCTCGGCGGCGGTGGCGTTGAGGTTCAGGGTGTCGCGGAGGGGCAGGACGTCGGCCGGCTGGATCTGGTCGGCGTGGAGGTGCACCTCGTGGTCCGGCGTGTGGCCCCGCTTGCGGGTGGTGGAGGGATCGAGCGAGAAGAGGCTCACCGTGCTCGGAAAGAGGTCGCGCAGCCCCTTCACGAACTGTGCCTGTCCGTCGGTTCCTTCCGCCTGGCTCCCGTGGCCGTATTCGGAGTGCATGTCGAACACGAGGTTGACCGCCCGGCCGGTCCGAATCGTTCCTGCGAGCAGCAGGCGCGTGAGAAACGTTTTTCCGGTTCCCGTCTTGCCGAAAATGGCATTCGAGCGCTCGGCAAACTTCGACAGGTCGACGCACACCGGGCTCTCCTCCATCCCGATGGGATGTCCCACGTGAAAGTAGGTGCGCCCGTCTGCCCACGTCTCGTCGCCGAAAACGCGCGCCACGTCGTCGGCCTCCGCCTCCGCCACCGGGGAGAAGTGCGCGGGAATGGTCTTGACGGATTTCGGCTCCTCGTCCGTCAGCTCGGGGTGGTCGTCGTTCGGCATCATGAGCATGGGCTTCAGCTGCACCGTCACGTAGGTGCCGGAGCCCTGCATCACCTCGCGCAGCAGGTCGTCGGACGGATCGGGCGGGTTGAGCAGAATCTCCTCGTTGGCCGCCTCAATTTCCACGTCCGTAATCATGCAGAAGAAGTCGTGCTTCTCCCCTTGAATGACGACGAACGTGCCCGCCACCACGTCCTCCACCGACTCGGACGGATCGAGCTTCATCTCGATGCCCTCGTTCAACGAGCCGTGCGTGATGACGCCGACGTGCTCGGACCGGAAGCTGGAGTCTTCAAACATGGGAGCCACGCATCAAGGAGAGGAAACCAGGGGCATAATACCAAGTGTCCAGGTTGATTGTGCATTTTGCTTTGGAGCGCTCGGAACGAAAATGTCGCGAGATGCATCTCGCGACGATCTTTCCTTCCTCTGATCCAGGATGATCAAGTGGACACCGATCCTCGGTAGCTGGTATACCAGGCTACCTCTTTCCAAAAGGAGTCAAGAGTGGACGAGTTGTGAGACCCTTTCTTGGTATGAGCCAGCCCGCTCCCAGCGTCAACTTCGTTCCACGTTCTCTTCAACAGGCGGGGTGCCGTTGCGGGGCGGACGTTCGGTCGCGCGGCGGGTGAGGAAGAGGCCGAGGGCCACGAGCAAAATCTCCCCAATGAGGCCGAAGAGGAAGCGGCGGGTCATGCTCTTCAGCACGCGCGGCAGAAACCGGAGAGCGGCGTAGAAGCCGAGAATTCCCAGCACTCCCTGAACAAGTCGGGTCAGCCAGTCGGGCCGATCAGAAGAAAGTAGCTTCATCGAGAGAACGGAGTTGAGATGAAAGGACCTGCGTAGAACGATGCGTTACGAGAGTCGAGGATCGAGAATCGCATTTGCCCCTCCGAACTCGACCTTCGATCCTCGACTCTCTACCCACCTTCCTCGTCACTGGCCAACTGCCCACACGCCGCGTCGATGTCCTGCCCCCGGCTCTGCCGCACGGTTACGGTGACACCCTCCTGCGCGAGGACCTGCACGAACCGATCGAGCTGCTCCTCGCTCGTGCGCTCGAAGTTGAGGCCCTGCACCGGATTGTACATCAGCAAATTCACCTTGCTCGGCGCCCAGCGCGCGACCTCCGCGAGAGTACGGGCGTCCGCTTCGCTGTCGTTTACGCCCTTGAAGAGACAGTATTCATAGGTCACCTGGCGGCCCGTCTTCCGCGAGTAGTACTGAATCGACTCCTTCAGGGCCGGTAGACTCGTTTTCTCGGCCTCGTTCACCGGCATGATGCTGCTGCGCGTCTCGTTGTCCGGCGCGTGGAGCGACACTGCAAGGTTCGTCTGCAGCTGATCGTCGGCCAAGTCCTTGATGCGACGGGCCAGGCCGACGGTCGACACCGTAATCTTCTGTGCCGACAGGTTCAGGCTGTCCTCGTCGGTCAGAATATCGATGCTGTCGAGCACGGCGTCGTAGTTGAGCAGGGGCTCGCCCATCCCCATAAAGACGACGTTCGTCACGGGGCGCCCGAAGCGCTCCTCGGCCACCTCGTTCATGTGCCACACCTGGTCGAAGATGGCCCCGGGCGTCAGGTTTTCGCGGAAGCCCATGAGGCCGGTCGCGCAAAACTCGCAGCCCATCGCGCACCCCACCTGGCTCGACACGCACACGGTGAGCCGCTGCGCTTCGCCCCGCTCGTCGATGGCCGGAATGAGCACGGTCTCCGCCTCGCGCCCCGACGGCAGCCGGAAGAGGGCCTTCACTGTCCGGTCGGCGGCCTGCTGCTGGTCGACGATCTCGATGTCCTCGACGGTGGCGTCGCGCTGGAGGCCGCGGCGCATCCGCTTCGGGAGGTCCGACATGACCTCGAAGTCCGACACGCCCTTGCCGTAAATCCAGTGGAAGAGCTGTTCGCCGCGGTAGCGGGGGGCGCCGTGGGCGGCGACGAACTCCTCCAGCGCCGCGCGGTCCATCGTCTTGAGGTCCACCCGGTCCTCGGCGGTGCCGACGGTATGGGATGCGGTCTTGGTATCTGGCATATCGATAATGTGAACGTCGGTAAGGAGTTGTACGTTTCAGAATCTATGGCACTCCGCAACGATACAGGGATCATAGAGCGGGGGACGTAGAATCCATCGGTCAATCCAAACACCCCCCCTCTCCCATGCAAACGAGAACACTCGAGCGAATTACAGTGGATCCCGAAGTTTGTAAGAGACAGCCAACCATCCGCGGCCTTCGAATCCCGGTACGCGTGGTGCTGAAGATGTTGGCGAGCGGACACACCACACAGGATGTCCTGGATGCCTATCCGGAACTCGAAGAGCCGGACGTACCGCAGGCGATGCGATACGCCGCATGGATCACGTCTCACGAGACCCGACCCGTATGACGACAGACACTACCTCCTACCGAGCCATTTCCAGAACCACGCAGAGTAATCTCCGTCGAGGAGCAAACGTTCTCGATCTGCGCCTCCGACCTGTCCCATCCCTCTTCTCTCCCATTTCCCCACTCGCCCACACCCTCTACGTCTCAAAGAACGGCCGCCGCACCTGCCAGACCGCCAGCCCAATCATGAGCACGGCAAAGCCGCCGGTCACGGCGAGGCACACGCCGGGTCCGGCCAGCGTCGAGGTCCCCTCCGCGAAGCCGTGCAGGCCGTGCCGCAGGCCGCTCACGGCGTAGGACACCGGATTGCCCCACATGAGCCACTGTAGCACCGGCGCGGCCCCCTCCACCGGAAACATGGCCCCGGACACGAACCAGAGCGGCAGCAGAAAGAGGTTCATGACGGCGTGAAAGCCGCGCGTCGTGTCCATCCGCCAGGCAATGGCAAACCCGAGGGCCGTGAACCCCAGCCCGGTGAGCAAGCACATCGCCGCGACCAGAGCGAGACCGAGCCAGCCGGGCGAGAGGGCGAGCAGGGGCAGAGCCACGAGAAAGAGCAGCGCCTGCAGGGTGGCCAGGAGCGTACCGCCGAGGGCCGTGCCGAGAACCAGCGCCGTACGAGGTGTGGGCGCCACCATCACGGCCTGCAGAAAGCCAGAGGTGCGCTCCTCTACGACCGAGATCGTCGAGAAAAGGGCCGTAAAGAGCAGGACGAGGGCGAGAATGCCCGGAAACAGAAACGACACGTAGCTTCCTTCCACGCCGCCGGGGGGCCGAAACGTATTCTGAAACCCGAGGCCGAGCAAAAGCCAGAGCGCCAGAGGCTGCGCGACGGCCCCGAGCACGCGGCTTCGATCCCGCACAAACTTCAGCATCTCCCGGCCCGTGAGCGCCCCAATGGTGCGGAGTGCGTGCATTGCGCTTTTGCGTCTGGAAGTGTGTGAGTGTTGGCGTATTCGTGAGTACCGGAAGTACGCAATGCACACGAATCAGGCACGATTCTCGACGTCAGCATTGCGGGCGAACACTTCTTCCCGATTCGGACTCGACGAGACGCCCGCATGGACCATAAACACGTCCTCCAGGGTGGGCGTCCGGATCGTCGCACTGCGGATGCGATCGCCGAGCGCTTCGTACAGGGCCGAGAGGAAGGCCGGGGGATTGGGCGGGGCCACCTGGACGGTCGCCCCGACGATGCGCGTCGACACGCCGAACTGCGCGTCGATGCGGTCCCGGAGGGCCGATGGATCGTCGGTTTCGATCCAGAGCGTCTCGTCCCCGAGCTCGGCCTTGAGGGCCGCCGGGGCCCCGCTCGCCACGAGGTCTCCATCGGACAGAATGCCAACGTGCTCACAGCGCTCGGCCTCGTCCATCAGGTGCGTCGCCAGCAGGAGGGTCGTGCCCTCCGCCCCGCGCAGCCGGTCGATGGCCGTCCAGAACGCACGGCGGGCCGCCGGATCGAGGCCCGTCGTCGGCTCGTCGAGCAACAAAAGATCCGGCCGGTGCAAAAGGCCGCGGGCGAGGTCGACCCGCCGCCGGAGTCCCCCCGACAGCGTGCCCACGGCGTCCTGCGCTCGACCCGCAACATCGAGGCGGCCCAACAACTCGTCGATTCGCTCACGCCGATCCGCCCCATAGAGTCCGTAGAGCGAGGCCTGAAACCGAAGGTTTTCGCGGACCGTCAGGTTCTCGTCGAGGGCCGCTTCCTGAAACACGACCCCGAGCCGTCGGCGCACGGCCGCAGACCGGCGTGCGACGTCGAGACCAAAGACGTGGGCCGTCCCCTCCGACGGCGGCATGAGCGTGCTCAAAATTCGGAACAGCGTCGTCTTGCCGCTCCCGTTGGGCCCGAGCAGCCCGTAGAGCCTCCCGGCCTCTACCTGAAGCGAGACGTCCCGCAGGGCCACGTGTGCCCCGTACCGGTGCGTCACGCCCTGAATGTCGACGGCAGGTGCGGTCATTACGGACGACGAGCGCTGTGAACGTTGAGGGTAAAAATTCTTGCGTCCAGTGTACCTGGAGGAAGAGCTTATGCGTGATAGCCCGTATTTTGTATTGCGTATTTCGTGATTGTCCCCGGGATAAATGCCAATACGAAATACGCAACACGCAATACGTACGTTAAACGAACCAGTCGACCATCAGGAGTGCGACCAGCGCAGGAACGTAATAGACCGAGGCTTTGAGCACCCGCTTCGCCTTCTGCCCCGTCCGCTCTCGGGAAAACACGATCGCCGTCCAGAGAAACCACAGCCCGAGCGGCACGACCCCGACCGCGTAGAGCCAGCCGGCGGCCCCTACGACCGTGGGCAGAACACTCACCGGAACGAGAAGGGCGGAAAACCCAATCATCTGCGCCGCCGTCGAGTCGCCGTCCGGTTCCACCACCGGGAGCATCGCGTAGTCCCCTCGCTCATAGTCCTTACGGTACATCCAGGCGAGGGCCAGGAAGTGCGGCATCTGCCAGCAGGCGAGAATCCCGAAGGCGGCCCAGCCCCCGGCCCCCAGTTGCCCGGTGGCGGCCGTGTAGCCCCCGAGGGCCGGCAGCGCGCCGGGCACCGTTCCAATCAACGTGTTCCACTTCGTCACTCGTTTGAGCGGCGTGTAGACAAAGAGGTACAGCACCGCCGTGAGGGCCGCAATGACGGCCGTGAGTACGTTCACGAGCGGACACAGAAGTCCCACCGCCGCGCAGACCATGAGGACACCGACCGTCCGGGCCCGATCCGGGTCGACGCGCCCGGCCGGCAGGGGCCGTGCCGCCGTTCGCTTCATTTTCGCGTCGTACCGCCGTTCGAGAACGTGGTTGAGCATCCCGACCCCCCCCGAACAGAGGGCCACGCCAATCATCGTCCACAGGAGCGCCCATCCCTCGATTGCCACCGGCGATCCGATCACGAATCCGGCGAAAGCCGACATCGTGACGACCGACGAGATCTCGGGCTTTGCCAGCTCCAGATAATCGCGCACGACCGCCGTCACGGTTCGGGAGGACGTGGCCCTCTTAGACGCAGAAACGGCCCTGGCAGACTCCGACGACCGGTTGGGCGGACGAGACATCAGCGGCAAAAACGATCCGGAAGACAGAGAGTAGGGACAATCACGATTCGACGCCGGCAGCCGCCGGGGCTCTCGCACCGGAGCTGCTCGTTTCGGCAGAGAATTCGCGAACCGGAGAGCGCGCAACCAAAAGGCTCGTCACGACTGAGCTTCCAAAAAGCACGGACCCGACGACGAGGTGCGCCACCGTGAGGAAGACCGGCGCGAGGCTGCCCCCCCGCTGTCCGTCCTCGTACAGCATCACGAGAAGGGCGGCCAGCCCGAGGGCAAACTGCAAGCTCACGGCCCCAAACTGTCCCCAGGCTGCCCGACGTACGACCGGTACGTCGTCAACGTACTTTTCGACGCCTATAAACACAGCCATCACCAGCCCGACCACCACGAAGGCGCCCGTCACGTGGACGGCCGTAAATCCGGGCGAGACGCCCCCGCCCGAATGGCGAAGCAAAGCGCCGAGCACAATTTGAAGGTAGATCCCGACGGTGGCTGCGTAGGCCCCCCCGCGGATCCACGTTCGAGGCCCCCCGGCCGACAAGACGCCGCGGCCCGTTCGCCACGTCTCGCTGGTAAACAGCGTCATGGCCACGAGAACGGCAAAGAAGAGCTGGGCCACACAGGCGTGGACCGCCGCCAGATCAATCGACACCCAGAGCACCCGAAGGCCGCCGAGAACGCCTTGTACGATCACCAGCACGACGGCCGCGAGGCCGAGCTTCCGCATCCAGGCCCGCGGATCGGTCCACCACGTCCACGCCGCCAGCGCAACGGTGAGGAGGCCGACGAGGCTCGCAATGAGGCGGTGCCCGTGCTCCGCGAGGTAGGCGGGAACCGTCCACCACTCGTCCACCGGATTGATCAGGTTGTAGGACCCGAGCGAGGTGGGCCAGTCCGGAAACGCCATCCCCGCCCCGATGCTGGTCACGACGCCCCCCCAGCAGATGAGCAGGACCGTGGCGAGGAGCGTGAGCCACGAAAACCGGTGCCGCCACGTCCAGTCGCGTTCGGAAGGCGTCGAGCGGTCAGCGCTCATAGTGCGGCGGAAGGGTCTGGGACTGGAAACGAGACGGCGACCTCGGACTCGTATTTTCATTCATTTCTGGCACGAAAGGGGCGGGCTCCCCGTTCCGTTAAGAGGCAGCGAACGGAACCTTTCGCCCCAATTCTCCTACCGCCAAGACGAGTGCAAACGGCTCGCCCCGCGCGCATCCATTACCGCCCTTCCAGTCTTTCCCGGTCCATGTCCAACGACGGCACCCTCATCGCCTCCATCTCCGGCGTCCGCGGCATCGTGGGCGACGGCCTCGACCCCACCGTTCTCGTTCGCTACGCGGGCGCCTTCGGCACGTGGTGCCGCGAGCGAGCCGCGTCGTCGTCTCGGCGTCCGCTCGTCGTGGTGGGGCGCGACGCGCGGCCCTCGGGTCAGGCCTGTTCTCAAATCGTCGTCGGAACCCTGCGGAGCATGGGGTGCGACGTGCTGGACGTGGGCCTCGCCTCCACCCCAACCGTGGAGATGGCCGTCCTGGACCGACACGCGGCCGGCGGCGTCATCCTCTCCGCCTCCCACAACCCGGAGGAGTGGAACGCTCTCAAACTCTTGAACGACCGCGGCGAATTTTTGACGCCGGAAGAGGGCGAGACGATCATCGCAGCAGCCGGCGCCGGCGAGGCGTCCCCCGTCCCCCACGACGAGATGGGAAGCTACCAGACCCGGGACCTGCTCCCTCACCACGTCGACGCCATCCTGGCGCTCGACCTCATCTCGCCGGAACGAATTGCCGCGCAGAACCTGACGGTGGTCGTGGACGGCATCAATTCGGTGGGGGGCATTGCACTGCCCCGCCTGCTCCATCGCCTGGGAGTGGCCGAGGAGAACGTCCACTGCCTCCACTGCGAGCCGACGGGCCGCTTTGCCCACCCGGCCGAGCCCCGCCCCGCCCACCTCACGGAGCTGACGGAGGCTGTCTCCGAACGGAACGCCGACCTGGGCCTGGCCGTCGATCCCGACGCCGACCGGCTCGCTCTCGTCGATGACCGAGGCCGCTTCATGCTCGAAGAACTCACCCAGGTCCTCACCGCCGACTTTGTGTGGCAGCACCGCAAGGGCCCCTTCGTCACCAACCTCTCCTCCTCCCGAGCCATCGACGACGTCGCCGCCCGGCACGGCCAATCGGTCTACCGCTCGGCCGTGGGGGAAATCAACGTGGTGCAGCGCATGCACGAAACCGAGGCCGTCCTCGGGGGCGAAGGCAACGGCGGCGTGATCGTGCCCGACCTCCATTACGGGCGCGATGCGCTCGCCGGCACCGCCTTCGTGCTCCAGCACCTCGCCGACACGGGCCGGCCCCTGAGCGACATCCACGACGCCCTGCCCCACTACGCCATGGTGAAGGACAAGCTCCCGCTCCCGGAGATTGCCCCCGAACGGCTCCTTGCCGAACTGAGCGGACACTACGACGCAGAAAACACGTCGACGATCGACGGCCTCAAGATCGACTTCGAAGACGAATGGGTCCACATGCGTCCGTCGAACACGGAGCCCATCCTGCGGGTCTATGCCGAGGCCCCCACCGAGGATCGTGCGCAGGCGCTCGCCGACCGCTTCAAATCCGAACTCCAGAACCTCATCGAGGCCCTCGAACGTACGTAGCGGTGGGGATCTCCTTCCGCCCCCTCCTCTCCCACGCGTTCCGGCGACCGTAGCACGGTCGGAATCGACACCCCCCACTCGGGGAGCTCAACGCTCAGTGCACAAGCGCTCTGCCCACTCGGTGTACGGGTCAAGGAATTCAGCACTCGAATCCGGAACGGTCAATTTCTCGATGGAATGTGCGGCCCCGCGATTGCGCCCGCGCCTTCACTCTGCCCGATTCTTCGAATCTCCGAAACGCGTTCGTGTCGAAATGCTTCGTGCGAGAGGCCCTCGGACGAACCATCCTCGAACTCTTTTCTCGTGTAGTTTTTGCTTCACTAAAGAAGGGATCCCTCCAATGACTCCTGGTCGACGTCCAGAGCCCCCTCCTCTCGCAGCCGCCGGCCAACTCAACAATGGATGACGGACGCTATGGCTGACCCCGACACTTCCGGACACGAGCCCGAATGGTACGAGCGCCAATGGGAAGAGCTGATGGACCTCTTTCCCACCTCTGATCCCGAGGAGATTGTCGACCGCCTCCAGGACATCCGAGACGTCGTCGACACCGCCCCCTCCACCGACCTCGTCGACGCGATCGAATCCCTAAACGATCGCGCGGATGCCCTCGACGAAGAGCGAAAGGCCTTCCGCGAGGCCGGCTTCGAGCGGCCTGCACGCGCGCTCAAGGCCATCGAGAGTATGGAGCAGCAGCTTCAGGAGCTCTACGCCGAGCGGGAGCGGCGTGCCGAGTTCAACCTGAACGACACAGACGATGCCCTCGCGATGCTCAAGAACATGCAACAGCAGCTGGAGGTGCTCTACGAGCGTCAGGAGGAAATGTCCGACCAGGGCATCGACGGGATGGATCATGCCCTCTCGGTCATCGAGAGCATGAACGCTCAACTCAACGAGGTCTACGAGGAACGCAACCAAACGGCCTCCGCCCCCTCGCTGTCCGCCGACGATCCTCTCCTCTCGGAGGACTCCCTCGCCCGCCTCGACGACCTCCCCCCCGACGACCTTGACGCACTGCCCGCCGGGGTCTTTCGTCTAACCGATCGGGGCATCGTCCAAGACGCCAACGCCAAGGCGCTCCGGTGGCCGGGCGCAGACGACAATTCCCCGGATGCCCTGGTCGGTGCTCACTTTTTTCGGGAGGTGGCCCCCGGTACGGACAATGATCTCTTTCGAGGCCGTTTTGAAAAGGGGATCGACCGCGGCAAAATGGACGAGCAATTTCTCTACACGTACGTGAGCGCACGGGCCACCGCTACCAACCTTGCCGTACACCTGCACCGGACGTCCGACCAATCGGCCAACTGGATCGTATTTCGCGTGCTGGAGCAGTATTAAGACTCGATATCGCCCCTCGAATAGGAAATTCTCTCCCCCGCGAGAGTGGCACGGGCTCGCCCCACCCTTCGCCTTTCGACCCGGACCTTTTCATCAACCGCCACAGGACTGATGCCTGACGACAATTCATCTCAAGACGCCGACAATTCCCCCTTCCTCAATCCGAGTGACTCGGACGAGACGGACCCTTCAGAGTCCGACGAAGATCCGTCCCCCGATCCAGCGGCCCCCTCCGTCGACGACGCCTCACCCTCGGAATCCCAGGAGGAGTCGGAGCCCCGGGAGGAATCAGAGCTCACCGAGGAAGACGATCCGACCACCGAGGCGCTCCAGTTTGAGGACGAAGACCTCGGTGAAAAGCTCCAACACGCAAGTGAGGAGCAGCTCAACGAGGCCTCCTTTGGCGTCATCCAGGTGGACGACGAAGGACGGGTGGAGTTCTTCAACGAATACGAGTCGGACCTCAGCGGCATGGACCCGGAGGAGGTACAGGGACAAAACTTTTTCACCCAAGTGGCTCCGTGTACGAACAACCGGCTGTTCCGGGGACGCTTTAAGAAAGGCGTCGGTCGCGGTGACCTCGACGAGACCTTTACCTACACCTACACGTACAAAATGCGTCCGACGCTCGTCGACGTTCACCTCTACCGCGACGAGTCGGGCACCAACTGGATTACGACCAAGACGTACTGACGTCCGGCTTTCCGACCGCCTCGTCACGGTCGGTCGGGTCTGCAGGCAACGCTCACGGATCGCGCTGCGTCTTCCGACGCGGCGAGAGGTGGAGCGCAAAAGGACGGCGAGCACGGGTAGTGCTGTTGAATCAGCATGGGATGCCTTCCCGAGCGCGAGAAATACTCTCCATCGTCACTCCAGAGGCCGACAGGGATCGAGCACAGGCGTTAATCTGGAATCCAACAGAGAAAGCCCAATCGGACGTCTCATGGGCACTCGACAGCTGCCGGTGCGACACCGTTGGCCTCATCTTTCCCCCTTTGGGTCGCCCACCACCGTCTGTCTGTAAAAACGGAGCCCCCACGACCGCCTCTTCCCCCACGATCCCCTTTCAGTTGTCCTCTCGCGCTCACTCGAATCGGCCCTATGCGGACTCACGGCTCTTTGGACTCGACCGGGGAGAACGGTCTGCCTGATGCCTCCGCCGCTCCGGACCTCCTCGACGACCTTCAGTCGGCCCTCGACCGGTGTCCCGCCGCCCCGGGCACCCCGCCCTCCTCCAATCCGTGGCACGACCTTCTCTACCGCCGCCTGCGCAACGAGGCCCTCCCGGCTCTCGTCACAACCGATACCATTACGCCCGCCTCCTCGCTCTGGACGGGCTCACGACTTTGGATCCGGGCGTTCCGGTCCACAGACCTCCGGCCCGGCGACCGACTCGTCCTCGCCCTTCCGCCCTCGACGGCCTTCGTACAGGTCCTGGTCGCCGCCCTCTGGGAGGGGTTCACCGTGGCGCTCGCCCGCCCTACCGACGATCTATCCTCCCTCGTCGACACGCTCGACGTCCGCGCTGCCGTCGCCCCGGAGCCCGCGCCTCACACCTGGATGTCCGGAGAATGCGACGGCCC
The DNA here is from genome assembly GCA_964502085.1 of uncultured Salinivenus sp. GTDB lineage: Bacteria > Bacteroidota > Rhodothermia > Rhodothermales > Salinibacteraceae > Salinibacter. The sequence continues at coordinate 11,659 of CAZCUZ010000005.1, forward strand.
GCAGTCCACGCCCGAGGCCGTACGCTCCCCCAACACGGCCCCGACGCCGGACGTCCGGTTCCTCGTGCGGACCTCGGGCACGACGACCCACGCCCGCTGGGTCGCTCTTTCGGACCGAAACGTGCTCTCGGTTTTGGCAAGCCACCTCCCGCACTTTTCCCTCCGCGACGCTCGGGTCCTCTCGGTGCTGCCCTGGACACACACCTTCGGGCTGGTCCTCGACCTTTTCCCCGCCCTGCTCTCGGGCGCCGAGCTGATTCGGGATCCCGAGGGCGGACGCTCACCTCAGTCCCTCATTCGTCTCCACGACGCATGGGACGCCACCCATTTGTCTACCGTCCCGCTCACCATCCAACAGCTCCTCGACCACCCAGAAGGCGAAGCGGTTCTCCAACGTCTCGACGGAGGAGTCGTAGGGGGCGCCCCGATTTCCGGTCCGCTGGCCGACCGGCTTTCTCAGACCTCCCTCCGCGTCGGATACGGCCTCACGGAGGCCGCACCCGGCGTCGCGCTGGGCCCCCGCGGCGAGTGGGCCCCCCACTATCTGGGCCGTCCGGTGGGATGCTCGGTCGAGATTGCCGAGGACGGCGAACTCCTGTTCGAGGGCCCCAACGCCCGCGTCGGGATCTGGCGCGACGGCGGGCTCGACCGGGCCGATTCCGACCGCCCCGTGCACACGGGCGATCTGGTCGAGCGACGGGGAGACGATCTGTTCTTTCGGGGCCGCACGGATGACGCCTTCAAGCTGTCGAACGGGCGCCTCGTGCAGGCCGGCGCCCTGGAAGCGGAGCTCAAAACCCGCTTCCCCGAGTTCCACGACGCCCTGGTCTTTACTCCCAACGGCAGCGACGTGGCCGTGGCCGTCTGTCCAAACGACCCTGAGGCCGCTCCGCCCTCGACCGAGGCCGTGCGAGAGGTGCTCGGTTCCCTTGAGAACCGCCTCGCGTGGACGACGTCCGTCGAGCCCGAGGCCTGGTCGACCCTCTCGAAGGGATCGGTGGACCGGCACACAATGACGGACACGCTCACGATGCAGTACCGGTCTGCCACTCCCCACCCCTAACCTCGTGGTCGACGCCTCCATCGTTGCGCGCGCCTCGGACCGGCGAAGAACCGAGCTCTCTGTGACGCTCTCTCCGCCCTCGGGACGGATCTCGCTCCCGTAGATCCCCACGTGGTTAGATGGACGAGAGGGCTCGATCGAGGTCGGCAATCAGATCGTCTCCGTCCTCTACGCCCACGGAGAGACGGAGAAGCGAGTCGGTCAGGCCAATTTTTTCCCGCTCCTCGGCGGGAATGGAGGCGTGCGTCATCGAGGCCGGGTGCTCGACGAGACTCTCCACGCCCCCGAGACTTTCCGCAAGCGTGAACACGTCGACTGCCTCGAGCACCGCAAGGGCCGAGTCCATCTCGTCGTCGGCCAACTCGAAGGAGACCATGCCTCCGAAGTCGCTCATCTGCTTCTTTGCAATCTCGTGGCCGGGGTGCGAAGGAAGACCCGGATACCGCACGCGCCCCACCGCCGGATGCTCCTGCAGCATCTCCACGAGACGGCGCGCATTCTCGCAGTGCTGCTCCATGCGCAGGTGCAGAGTCTTCGTGCCCCGAAGGGTCAGAAAGCAGTCCATGGGGCCGGGCGAGGCCCCTGTGCTCTTGACCTGAAACCGAAGCCGTTCCGCCCACTCGTCCGAGTCCGTGCAGACGGCCCCCAGGATGAGATCGGAGTGTCCTCCGAGATACTTGGTGGCCGAATGAAGAACGAGGTCGGCCCCGAGCGCCAGCGGTTGTTGGAGGTACGGAGAGGCGAAGGTGTTGTCGACCGCCACGTCGACGCCGTGCGCGTGTGCTGTCTCGCACAGGGCCTCAATGTCGACGATGCGCATGAGCGGATTCGTGGGCGTTTCCACCCAGAGGAGCTTCGTGTCACCGGTAAAGACCGTGTCGAGACGGTTCGGGTCGCTCAGGTCGACGAATGACACCTCGATGTTGAGCGGCTCGAAAACTTCCTTCAGTAGCCGGTAGGTGCCCCCGTACAGGTCGTCCGTGGCAACCACGTGATCGCCGGGTCGCAGGCTCTTTATGATGGCGTCGATGCCGGCCACCCCTGAACTGAAGGCAATTCCGTGCTCTGCGTGTTCCAGCCCGGCAAGGTTGCCCTCCAGGGCCGTGCGCGTCGGATTGGAGACGCGCGAATATTCATATCCCTTGTGCCGACCGGGCGCCTCCTGCGCGTAGGTGGACGTCTGGTAGATGGGCGTCATGACGGCGCCGCTGGAGGGGTCGGGAGCCTGCCCCGCGTGCACTGCCCGCGTTCCAAATCCGGAATACAGGTCGGAAAGGGAGGCTGAGTCGTCCGGCTCGTTGCTCATAAATCAATACGGAAACTGGGTGAGGGAGTGACACCGAGCAAGAAGTGGAACCAAAAAACGCGAGCCCGGGCCTCGAAGGGAGACCCGGGCTCGACGTCACCGTCCAGTCGGTTGTTGGAAGTGGTCACCGGAGACTAGTTTTCGCCTCCTCCATTCCCACCGTTCTGTTGAACCTGGAGGCCCGCGCAGTCCTCGTATTCCTGCGCTTTCTCCACGTTTTCAGTCTGCACGTAGGCCGTTACGAGGGCCGCACAGGCATCTTTCCGAAACGAGCCGTCCGTATCCCCCATCTGTCGGGCGCGTTCGAGGGGCGGAATCGCCTCTCGAAAGAGGCTCTGCTTCCGCTTCTCAAGCTCGGTGATCTTCGAGTCGAGCTCATTAACGGTTTCCTTCTCCTCGGCCGTGGGTTCTCGATTGTTCTCGACGGCCCGCTCACTGATGGACTGGAGCGAGTCGTTGAGCGTCTGGATGCTGTCCTGCACCAGACGGGCTTTGTTCGAGTACGCCGCGCCGAGGTTGTACTGGGCCTTCACGTTGCCCGGCTCCAGATCGACGGCCTCCTGGAGCTGCTCGATGGCCTCGTCAAACCGATCCGCCTGCAGCAGCATCGACCCGTAGTTGTACCGGTAGGTCACGTTCTCGGGGTTCTCCTCAATCTGACTCTGGTACTCCGCCATGGCTTTTTCTGTTTGCCCGGCTCGATTGTAGGCGTTCAGAAGCCGCCCGTTGATCTCGGCAAGGGGGGCCTGCTCATTCAGGTCCGCCGACACGGTTGCACTGCCCGAGGTAATCATCGTGTCCTTAACGGAGCTGCCCTGATAGAACAACTGCACCTGAAGCTGGCCCTTTTCCTGGGTCTTCTCGAAGGTGCCGGACACCGTCCCTCCGTCGGCCTCAACCGAAACGCGGTCGGGCGTCGTTCCCTCTACACTTTGCGAGGAGCCTCCCGCTTCGACGGTGCCAGAATATTGCAATCCCCGCGACCCTCCAATCTGAAAGTAGGGCGGCCGCTCCGAGAGGTCCTCGCGGGCCGTTTCGAGGAGGTCGATCGCTTCCTCATTTTGACCTTCCTGAAGATAGAGGGCGCTCAGGATGTCGTACGCGTTTTTCTGGACCTCGTCGGCCTGCTCGACGTAGCGTTCCAGAATGGGAATCGCCTCGGTCATATTCCCCGCCTGTTTGCTCTGCGCCATGTTCAGACGCGCATAGGCCTCATTCAGAATGACGTTTACGGAGTCCGGATACGTGGCCGAAGCCGCCCCAAAGTGCGCAGCGGCTTGACGGTAGTCGGTCGAGTCGGACGACTTGCGAGCCCGCTGAAAGGCCTTGGCCCCCTGCTGCGACTGCTGCGCAAACGTGAGAGTGCGCTGTCCTTCCACCTCACTTCGGGCTCCGGCGTCGACCTTGATCGCTCCCTCTTCGGCGTCTCGGGCCTGGCGATACAGGTCCTTGTATTCGTCCGGTGCCATCGTGGAGTCGGCCCTCTGGCGCAGTACCTGAGCCCGCATCAGATACGCATCTACGTTGGCCGAATCCTGAACGAGTGCCGAGTCAATGCTCGTCAACGCCTGGTCGTAATCTTGGGTCTCCATGGCGTCTTCGGCCCGGTTTAGGTACGGGTTCCCTCCCGAACAAGCGGAGAGCGTCGCAAGCAAAAGACCGCCGACGAAGAATGAAAAGAGCGCTGAGCGTGGATTTGTCATGATGAACGCGGATTGGTTCCGTACGGAATAATGCAAGTGGGGTCGTGGCTCAACTCTCCGCCGTTCGGCAGACCTCCCAATAGGAGGACCCGAAGGGGCAGTACTGTTAATCTAGGGCGAAAGGACAGCCTAATGCAACAGAATTCCGTCATCCCTCAATGAACTTCGAAACGTGGGCGTTCGTCCCGAAACAATGTTGTGAATTCGCGACGGACGCATTCTGACCTCTTCCCAAAACCACGCGGAATGGCGTTCGACCAACAACGAACTCGTTACCGAGCCGAGCCCGCGAGCCCGGTACAGTCTTCCACCTGAGCAGCCCTGCTGGAATGCTGGGTTTGAACGTACGCCACGAGAAGCGCCCTGCACGCATCCTGCCGCAGCTGCTGCTTTCCGTCGAGCTGTAGGTACGGATCCTCAGCGAGCTTTCGAGCCCGCTCGAGGGGGGGGATCGCTCTCTCGAAGAAGTCCTGCCGCTTCTGAACCAGGCGATCAATCCGCTGGTCAACCGTCACGGTCGTGTCGCGAAGGGCATCGGGGGCTTGCTCGAGGGTGGCAACGCTGTCGTCCCGGACAAGCGCGGCGTTCAGATACGCTGCCCCCAGGTTGTACTGACCCTCGGGATGATCGGGCCGGTGTTCGACGGCAACAGAGAGCTGCTCGATGGCGTCCGTGTATCGCTTGGCCTTGAGCAAAAGAGCTCCGTAGTTGTACCGATAGGAGGCCTGAGTCGGCGTCTTTTCAACTTGCTCACGATAGACCCCCAGGGCCTCATCGACGTCTCCCGCCTGGTTGTACGCATTCAGCCGAAGAGCCTGAAGCTCCGGATCACCCGGATGGAAGTCCGTGGCCCGATCGAGCTGTCTCGTCGCTTCCTCGTATTGGCCGTTTGCCACGTAAAGCTCCCCAAGGATTTTTTGAGCCTCCTTGGCGGCCGTATCTGCCCGCTCGACGTACTGCTCCAGCACGGGAATCGCCTCCACTCGTTGTCCCACCTGCAGTCGGGCATAGGCCTCGTTCAACGCCGGTCGTGCCGAATCGGGCTGTGTCGCCGCGGCCGCAGCGAAAAATCCAATCGCCCGGACAAAGCCTTCTTCCCGGTCGTGCTTGCTCGCGTGGTTGTAGGCACGGTCTGCGCGGCGGATCTCTCGATCGTATACCCGACGGCGCTCACTCTCCACGTCGGCCCGGAGATCGGGATCGAGCTCAAGTGCCTCCTCCTCCGCCGCCGTCGCTCGCTGAAAGAGGTCGGCGTACACGCCGGGATCCATGCTGCTGTCTGCCCGCTGGCGGAGAACCCTCGCCCTCAGAAGGTATGCATCCGTACTCGACGAATCTCGGTCGAGAGCCTGTTCGACGTTGGACAGAGCGGCTCCATACTCCTCCTCTTCCAGCGCCGTTTCTGCCTGATCAATTTCGGGATTGCTGCCGGCACACCCCATGAGGACGGCCAGTACGAGCCCACCGACGACGAAGACCGCTGCTCGAGGTCGTTCAAACATGAGAGACACAGTAACCTTGGATGGGTCGGGCATTCCGGAAATCTCCGAGTATGTACAACAGATCTTCCTCAAAAGAATGCAAGCGGGGGACGAAGAGACGCGAGGAAGAACAGTCCTGAACGCCTCCCTGCCTCCAACAAAATTCTGACACTCATACGGAAGTCATCGGCGCACGATCCGGAGGCAAACGCGACCGGTCGGACCGAAACTCCCTCTTCCGTCTGAAAGCACCGGCAAAACGCGACGCCGTCCGGATCGAACGAGGCGTCGAGTGGTCCGATTAAGACGCACGGACATCATTCCACCGGTGATTCCTCATCCACACGGCCCCTCCCTTGGTGGAGGCCCGGGGTCGACTCTCCAGATTCTTCCCCCTCCATGGAATCGACCGAGTCCGCAGACGCACTCGTCCCTCCCAGCCTTCGCACGCTTCTGGACGACATTCTCGACTACGCGGGACTGCTCCCCCCGGCCGAGCTGTCTCTGCCCCGGGCCCTTCAAACGTACGCCGGCCACCGGGACGAACCGGAAGCTTGGATGCTGTCCCGCTTCGTCCTGCCCGTCCACCAGCTCCCCGAGCTGACGCCGTATCGTAATCTGCTTTCGCACGGGGCTCCCTACCGGTTCTCCGTGCTCGGCACAGGCGGACCGGATCCCGACGCCTTCCTCGAGGCGTTCGTCCGCGACCTGGATGTCATCGACACATTCGACGCGGAATACGGAGGTCGCTCTCAGGTCGACGTGATGGACGTTCCGCTTCCCCCGTCCCTCCTCGGGAAACGTCAAACGGCACTCGAGTCGTTCTTTAGCGCCGTGGACCGGCGGCTGGTCCAGACGGGCACGGCGAAGCTCGACCTCTTTTTTCGGCTTCCCCAACGGCCGGACGCAGCCCGGGCGCTTTCTGCGCTCTGTGCCGCCGTCGCTGAGCACAACAGCCGGCAGGCCGTGCCCGCTCGTTCGGAAATGGGCCTAAAGCTCCAATGCGGCGGGAAAGACCCCGCCGACGTCCCCTCGGTTGACTTCGTCGCCGACCTCATCATCGCCTGCCGGGACGCGGGCGTCGCCTTCAAAGCGGCCCGGGGGCTCCAGCATCCCATTCGGCACTACGACGACGGACTGGACACACAGATGCACGGGTTCCTCAACCTCTTTGCCGCCGCCGTCCTCGCCTCTGAGCACCAGCTCGACCCCGATGCAGTGCGTACAATTCTTTTGGAGGAAACAGCCAATAACTTTCGGTTCGAAAAGGAATCGTTTTCCTGGAGAAATATTGGTGCGTCTCTTGATGGTATTCGGCACGCCCGAGAACGGCTTGCGCTTTCATTCGGCAGCTGCAGTTTCGAGGCCCCCGTCGACACCCTGAGAGACCTCGACTTCCTGTAGTCCCCGTCTCCTGGCGCCTCGATGGGGGCGTCCCGCATTGTCGCTCTGGCAGATTCCTGTTTGAACGGACGTTCCCGACCGGTCGCGACGTGTCATCCCGTCGGTTTCCCCGTCGTTTTGGCAGTCGGTTTGCGGGTAAATTTCTATTGGTACGCCGGTTGCAAGGACGTGACGTGACCCTGCCAATGAGGGCGTGTCCATTGGATCCGCCCGCTCACTGTTCATCCAACAATCCTTCTTTCCAGTTATGACTCGCCTGACCCGCACCCGCAACCGAAACCTGAACGACCTTCAGCGCGAAATCGACCGCATGTTCGGTCGCTTCTTCCCCTCCCAACCCCAGAACGACGACTCGTCCCGCGAGGCGGTCTGGGCCCCGCGCACGGACCTCGTCGAGGCCGAAGACGCCTACCGCATTCACCTCGACCTACCGGGCGTGAACAAGGACGACCTGAGAATCAATTACCAGGACAACGAGCTGACGGTGAGTGGGGAGCGATCGAGCGACCGTACCGCCGAAGGTGAGGAGTACGTCCGCGTCGAGCGTACCTTCGGCCACTTCCACCGCTCCTTCACTCTCCCGCGGACGGTGAACGCCGACGACATTCGCGCCTCCTACGAGAACGGCGTCCTCACCATTCGCGTCCCCAAGACGGAGGAGGAGAAGTCCCGTCAGATCGAGATTCAATAGTTCGTGTGGAGCGCACTGCTCCGCCTCGGAGCGGAGCGGTGTCGATGCGAGCCCTCGGCCGTTGCTCGTCGGCCGAGGGCTTTTTCGTTGCCCCTTCTCGCCTGTTCCGTTGGAACTTTTGATCGGTCTCTGATCGTTCTGCAAACGAGACCCATCTCTCGAACGTGAAGTCCTGCGACTGACTCTCTCTTTTTCGTCCCCACCGATCCGTTCGTTCGACGCCCTTCTTCCCCGGCTCTCCACCCGCCTCGAACGGCCGCTTCCCGGCCACGAGGCGCATCTGACCATGGCCCCACGGGCCCCGGCCCGCCGGAAGGAGCTCTCGATCGAAGGACGCTCGTGCCGCGAGGCCGGTGTGCTGGCCCTCCTGATGCCGCACGACTCGGGGCCGGTCGTCGTCCTCACAGTGCGCCGCGACGAACTTCCCGATCACGGCGGCCAGATTTCGTTTCCCGGGGGACAACGGGAGGGCGACGAGACCCTTGTAGACACGGCTCTGCGAGAAGCGCACGAGGAAATCGGCCTCTCCCCGGACTCGGTTCGGCTTCTCGGTCCCCTCACGCCCCTCTACATCCCCCCGTCGAACTTTTGCGTGCACCCGTTCCTGGGAGCGGCCCCGAAACGTCCCCCGCTTACTCCCACCGATCGAGAAGTCAGCCGCGTACTGCGCATCTCGCTGCAACGTCTTCTGGATCCCGACACTCGCGTGTGGGAGCCCTGGTCCCTGCACGGAGAGAGGGTGGACGTGCCCTACTACGACGTGGACGGGCACACGGTCTGGGGCGCCACGGCGATGATGCTGGCCGAGGTTCTGGCCGTCGCCCGCGACGTGATCGACCCCAAATAGAAATCGGTCGTCTAGGACGCCTCCGCAGTCCCCTTCTGAATGGGCATGCCGACGAGATTACCCCACTCCGACCAGGAGCCGTCGTAGTTCCGAACCTGGTCGAACCCGAGGAGGTAGCGGAGCACAAACCACGTGAGACTGGACCGCTCCCCAATCCGACAGTAGGTCATCGTCCCTGTGCTCGGGTCGAGCCCAGCCTCGGAAAGGTACAGGTCCTCCAGCGCCTCTCGAGATTTGAAGGTGCCGTCGTCCGCAATCGACCGGTGCCACGGGACGTTGCTGGCGCCGGGAATGTGACCGGCTCGCAGGGTGCTTTCGTCCGGATAGTCCGGAAGGAAGCGGACGTCTCCCCGATACTCCTCGGGCGATCGCACGTCCACGAGCGGCCCGCCGGCCTGAACGTGTTGAAGGACCTGATCTCGAAAGGCCCGCAGCGATAGATCCTGCTCCGAGGCCGAGTACGTGCCCTCCCAAGGGGGCGGGACGTCGGTGGAGAGGGAACGGTCCTCCGAAATCCACTTTTCCCGCCCGCCGTTCATGAGACGAACGTCCTCGTGGCCGTACAGCGTAAAGACCCAGAAGGCGTAGCAGGCCCACCAGTTGTGCTGGTCGCCGTAGAGGACCACGGTGGTGTCATTCGAGATCCCCTTCTTCTCACAGAGAGAGGCAAAGCGGTCCTTCCCGACGAGATCGCGCACGACCTCCTGTTGCAGCTCCTCTCCCCAATCAATGGGCACGGCATGGGGCAGATGCCCACTCTCGTACAAATCGAGATCTTCGTTTGCGGCCACAATGCGGCACTCCTCAGTATCGTCGAGTCGCCGAGCCACCCAGTCGGTGGAGACGAGAACGTCGGGGTGAGCGTAGTCGTCCATCAATAGAGTTCACAGCGTGAGGCGAGTGCAAGAGCGAGCCCGTCTTCCCAACCTGGACGTCCGAGTCAGACGTACCGTTGCAGGTAGGCGACCACGGCGTCGGGACCGGCGAGACGGTACGCGGCCCGGGTCTCTTCATCGCCAATCCGAACGGTGACGGTCTCCCGATCGAGATCCTGAAGAGCCGCAAAGGCGTCTTCGTCCGTCGTGTCGTCGCCGAGATACACCGGCGTGCAGGTGGGATGCTCCTTGGCAATGCGGCGGACGGCAGTGCCTTTCGTTAGTCCGTCGGGCCGGAGCTCCACCACCTTCTTCCCCCAGATGGCATCGAGCATCTCCGGCATGGCGTCGAGCCAGGCCGAGAGCCGATCCTGCACCTCGCCCTCGTCCTCCACCTCCCGATAGTGGACGGCAAACGCCTGATCCTTGTCCTCCACCTGAAGGCCCTCGACGGCCGGAACGGACTGTCGAAGACGCTGGAGGGCCTGGGCGACGTCATCGGGCATGAGGCGCCGCACCTCCTCCCCGATCACCCCCTCCTGTGCCCCGTGCAGGCCGATGGCCCGGAGCGGCCGGTCGAGAAACGACGCGAGGGCGCGCAGGTCGCGCCCCGTCACGATCCAGAGAGGGTATCGCTCGTCGAGGCGACGGAGCAGGCCGGGCACGTCCGGATGTGGGACGGCCGCCTCCGGATCGTCGACAATGGGCGCGAGGGTGCCGTCGTAATCGAGGAAAAAGAGCGGGTCGTCAACGACAGGCGGCATGGGCTCAGCAGTCCAGTCAAAAGCGAAGGGGCAAACAGGGAAGTGCCCCGCTCACCGAAGATCCGAGAGAAACTGATCGGCCCAGTTGTGCACGTCGAGCTCCTCGACCGTGCTTTTCAGTCCCTTGAGCCGATCTTTCTTCTCGTCGGCGGGCATTTCGAGCGCCGTCTTGATGGCCCCGGCGAGGCCGCCGAGGTCGTAGGGATTCACCTGGACGGCCTCGGGGAGAAGGTAGGCCGCCCCCGTCAGCTCCGAGAGAATGAGCACGCCGTCCTGCGTGGCCGTGATGAACTCCTGCGTGACGACGTTCATACCGTCCCGGAGCGGTGTGATGAGGGCCGCGTCCGCCGCCCGGTAAAAGGCGCAGAGCTCAAACTGCGTGTAGGTGCGGTAGCGATAGTTGACCGGCACCCAGCTGTCGCGGGCAAAGCGGCCGTTAATGCGACCCACCACCTCGTCGACCTCCCGTCGAATTTGCTGGTAGGATTCGAGCTCCGTTCGGCTCGGCGTCGCAATCTGGAAGAAGCTCACGTTGCCGTGATACTCCGGATTGTCCTCCAGAAATTTCTCGAAGGCGAGCATCCGCGAGTGGATGCCCTTCGTGTAGTCGAGACGGTCGATGCCGATCACCACGTGCTCGGTGCCGAGGCGCTCCCGAAATTTATTTGCCTCCTCCTCGATGGCGGGATCGTGCGCCATCTCTTTGAAGCGCTCGACCTCGATGCCGATCGGGTGCGCCTCCGCCCGCGTCTCGTGACCGTCGTACCGGATGACGTTGCCGTCCACCTCGGCCCCGAGCAGCACCTCCGCGCTCTCGATAAAGTTGTCCACGTACTCTTCGACGTGAAACCCGACGAGGTCACAGCCGAGCATTCCCCGCAGCAGCTCTCGGGCCCACGGCAGGATCCGAAAGACCTCCATGGCGGGCCACGGAATGTGCCAGAAGTGACCGATGGTGGCGTCGGGCCGCTCTGCGCGGATGTGTCCCGGCGAGAGCATCTGATGGTAGTCCTGGATCCAGATCACCTCGTCGTCTCCGCCGTCCGTCTCGTCGAGCACAGCCTCGGCGAAGCGCTCGTTGACGTGGCGGTAGGTCTCAATAAATTCATCCTTCAGCTCCAGGTGCTGGATGAGGTAGTGCGAGAGGGGCCAGAGGATCTGGTTGGCCATGCCGTAGTAGTAGCCGTCGAGCTCCTCGGTACTCAGGGGCACTCGTCGGACGACGAAGTCGGGATCGTCGGCGGGATATTCTTGGCGCTCCGGCAGACTGGGATCCTCGCCCATGCCCACCCAAACGCCGCCCTGGTCTTCGAGCACGGGGAGCAGGGCCGTCGTCAATCCCCCAACGGAGGTCTCCCAGCCATCGTCGGTCTGTCGAATGGGGACGCGGTTCGCAACTACGGTTAAGCTCAACGGTCTGTAGGGCGCGTAGTGAAGAAGCAGGCTGCTAAGGCAAAAGAGGCGGACCCCGAATCGCCGACCGTCGGACCGAGACGGTCGGTCCGGGGCAGACGTTCACACAAGCATATCATTGGCGCGGAACGAAGGCAAGAAATGAACGGGAACGTGTTTCCTCGACTCGTTCCGCCCGTGAGCATTACGGATCGAGGCGGTCTACGACCGACCGACCGCGATCGGGATAATCGGTGATCAGGCCGTCGACCCCGAGGCGGATGAGGCGTTCCATCTCCGAGGAGTCGTTGACCGTCCAGGGCACGAGCTTCAGCCCCCGGTCGTGAACGGCCGTCACGAGTTCGTCGTCGACCAGACGGGCCGTCGGGCTGTACACGTCCGGTTGAAACGAGAGGGACGCCAGGTTTTCGTCAAGTCCCTCGTCTCCGCTCCAACCGACGAGGAGAGCGGTCCGCACGACCGAATTCTGCTCGTGAACGACCTCGAGGGTCCGCGGATCGAACGACTGAACGATCGTGCGGGGAGCAATCCCCTCTTCCTCCACGACCGCGAGCACGCGCCAGGCAAACGTCTCCGGATCCGGCTGAAACGTGCCGTCCCACTCGGACCGGCTCTTCGTCTCGACGTTGTAGAACACCGGCGGGCGGTCGTGCTCCTCCACGTACGACTCGGCCATCCGGACGACGTCCCGCAGCCGCGGCTTCGGGGCGGCGGTCGGCTCCTGCTCGGGAAAGTCCGACAGTTTCAGACTGCCGCAGTCGTAGGCCTCGATCCGATCGTAGGACATCTCGTAGATGTTGTGCTCCTTCGACGCCCCCTCCGCAATACGTCCCCCGTCGGGCGTGCGGCACTTCGTGCGGGCCATCCACGGCTCGTGGGACACGACGACCGTCCCGTCCTCACTGATGACGACGTCCAGCTCGAGGGTCGTCACCCCAATCTCCAGAGCCCGCCGAAAGGACGGGATCGTGTTCTCCGGCGCCAATCCGCGGGCGCCGCGATGCCCCTGCAGATCGAAGCCCTCGGGTCGAAGGGTGCTGTCGGACGCGGACGTCTGAGCATGGGCAGTCGACATGGGCAACGCAATCACGAAAAGAGCGAGGACACTGAACATCCATCCCCAGCAACGGCGTCGGTGTGGCATATTCGGATGAAACGAAGAAGAAGGAGAGCACGCCAGTGAACAGTCGGCTCCTACGTCCAACGCGAGCTCCAGTTCAGCAAAGACGACTCATGATTTTGTGGGTCGCAAGCGAAACCGTTTCAAAAGCGGGTAGAGGTCGAACGTGAACGCGGAATCGGTGGCACTTCTCCCCGCAAGTTCCTACCTTACACGTTGTCGTGAGCGCACGCGCGCCCACGCATCTCTCCCCTTCTCTACGCTTTTTCCAGAGCCCCCTCGGAGTATGGAAGCGGACGACAGCCGCGTGATCCCCATCAACATCGAGGAGGAGATGAAGTCCTCCTACATCGACTACTCTATGTCGGTGATCGTGAGCCGGGCGCTGCCCGACGTGCGCGACGGCCTGAAGCCGGTGCACCGTCGGGTTCTGTACGGCATGCACGAGCTCGGTCTCACCCAGGGCGCCAACTACAAAAAGAGCGCCCGCATCGTAGGAGAGGTGCTCGGGAAGTACCACCCGCACGGCGACTCCTCGGTGTACGACACCCTGGTGCGGATGGCGCAGCACTTCTCGATGCGCTACCCGCTGGCCGACGGGCAGGGCAACTTCGGCTCCATCGACGGCGACTCGGCGGCGGCCATGCGGTACACGGAGGCCCGTATGACGCGCATTGCCGAGCAGATGATGAAAGACATCGGCAAGGAAACCGTCGACACCCAGGAAAACTTCGACGGGACGATGCAGGAGCCGACCGTGCTCCCCGCCGCCTTTCCGAACATGCTGGTAAACGGGGCCGACGGCATCGCCGTGGGCATGGCCACCAAGATTCCGCCGCACAATCTGGGCGAGACGATCGACGCGACGGTCGCCTACATCGACGACCCCGAGATCGACATCAAGGGCCTGATGGAGCACCTCCCGGCGCCGGACTTTCCCACCGGAGGCATTATCTACGGCTACGCGGGCGTTCAGGAGGCGTATCTCACCGGCCGCGGCCGCGTCGTCATGCGCGCCAAGATGCACGAAGAAGAGGTCCCGAGCGGTCGGCGGGCCCTCGTCGTCACCGAAATACCGTACCAGGTGAACAAGAGTCGCGAGATCGAGCGGATCGCCGACCGGGTGCGGAACGATCGCATCGAGGGCATCGCCGACCTGCGCGACGAGAGCGATCGCGACGGCCTCCGCATCGTGATTGAACTCAAGCGGGACGCCAACGCCGAGATCGTCAAGAATCAGGTCTACAAGCACTCTCGCCTCCAGGACACCTTCGGCGTGAACATGGTGGCGCTGGTGAACGGGCGGCCCAAGGTCGTGAACCTGAAGGACGCCATCCGGCACTACGTGGAACACCGGCACGAGATCGTGGTGCGCCGCACGGAGTACGACCTCAAGCAGGCTCAGGACCGCGCTCACATTCTGGAGGGCCTCACCCTGGCGCTCGACCACCTCGACGCCGTCATCACCATCATCCGCCACTCCCCCGACACGGATGCGGCCCGCGAGAACCTGCGCCGCGGTCGCTATCCGGATCCGCTCACGGAGGCGGACCTGCAAGAACTCAATGTGCCCCTCACGCCGCCCGTCGAGGCCGACCGCGAACAGGACACGGTGGAGACGCTCCTCGGAGACGACTACGAAGAGTTGGTCGACCAGCCGGAAGAGGGCCACTGGCTGACCGAAGAACAGGCCAACGCGATTCTCCGGCTCCGCCTGAGCCGCCTGACCGGCATGGAGCGCGAAAAAATTATCGGCGAGTACGAGGACATCATCGACGAAATCCGGCGCCTCCAGCACATCCTCGCCAGCAAGGAGCGCCGGATGGAAATCATCAAGGAGGAGCTGCTGAAGGTCAAAGAGCGCTTCGACGACGAACGTCGGACGGAGATCGACTACACCGGCGGCGACATCATCGTCGAAGACCTGATCGAACGGGAGCACGTCGTCGTCACCATCACGCATCAGGGCCTCACCAAACGCACGCCCATCGACACGTACCGGACGCAGGGGCGCGGCGGCGTCGGCATGCGGGGCACCGGCAAGCGCGACGACGACTTCATCGAGCACCTCTACGTTTGCCACTCGCACGACGTCCTCCTCCTCTTCACCGACGAGGGCCAGTGCTTCTGGCTGCGTCCCTTCGAAATTCCGGAGGGCAGCCGCACGGCCAAGGGCCGGTCGATCCGACAGCTCATCGGGATCGACCCGGACGACCGCGTTCGGGCCGTCATCAGCGTGAGCAAGGAGGAGTTCGAGGACGAGGAGTTCCTCAACAACCACTACGTCCTCGCCGCCACGCGGAAGGGGCAGGTGAAGAAGACGGCCCTGGAGGCCTACAGCCGTCCCCGCTCCAACGGCATCATCGGCATCAACATCGACGAGGGCGACGAGCTCATCGAGGCGTCCCTCACCGGGGGCGACCACACCGTCGTCGTCGCCTCCTCCGGTGGGCGGGCCGTGCACTTCGACGAAGAGGACGCCCGCCCCATGGGTCGCAACACGCGGGGCGTACGGGGCATGAAGCTGCCCGGCGACCAGGAGATGGTCGGCATGATTTCGGTCCCGCCGGAAACCCGCGAGGACCTCGACGTGCTCGCCATTGCCGAGAACGGATACGGCAAGCGCACCTCCCTCGACGAGAAGTACCGCGTGCAGGGCCGCGGCGGAAAGGGGCTCATCACCCTCAACCGTACCGACCGCACCGGCGACCTCGTGGCCATCAAGGGCGTGTACGGCGACGAGGACCTCATGATCATCACCGAAAACGGCATCATGATCCGCACGCGGGTCGAGGAGATCAGCACGATGGGCCGCAACACGCAGGGGGTCCGCGTCATCAACCTCAAGGACGAGGACAGCATCGCCGACGTAACGCGGGTGATGGACACGGAGACCGCCGAGGAGGAGTCGGAAGACGGATCTGCGGTCACCAACGGAGAAATGGACGAAGACGAGGCCAGTGACGCCGTGGAAGATGCAGAGTAAGACCAGATACCCGAGATAATTGTACCCTTTTCTGTGGAGAGCACGGAACGGAAACGTCGCGGGGTGCGCCTCGCGACACATTCCTTACCCAAGTGAAAAGTGCACTTCGATCCTCGGTCACTGGTATCATCTTCCGTTCGAGTCTTCTCTTCGCCCAACTGCCCAGGGCTGGAGCCTCATTTCACCACCACGAATTTTTGCGTCGTGGTAAAGGCTCGTCCCCGGAGGCGCACGAAATACACGCCGCTGCTCCACCGCCGGGCGTCCACAGTGAGGGCGGTCGCCGTTCGAGCCGAAAGATCTCGTTGATCGCGAAAGAGCCGTTCCCCAATCGCATTGAACACCTCGACGGTCACCGTCTGCGTCTCTCGAGCCGTAACGTCGAGGGTCGCAGTGGAGTGAACCGGATTCGGATACGGCCCGATTGCGACGACCTCTCCTTCAAAGTCGACGTTGACCTCTTGAGCCGGACTGGTCAGCGAGTGTCCCTGCCCGTCCCGAGCCGTGATGCGATAGCTGTATTGTCCGGGCACCTGGCGCTCGGCCGTGTAACGGGTATCCGAGGTACTGGCCAGGGGCTCGAAGGCCCCGCCGTCCCCCCGCTTCCTCTCCACGTGATAGGTAAACCCGTTCGTTCCTGCGGGCACGTTCCACGATAGTGCCACCCCTCGCCGTGCCTTCTCGTCGGCGGACTGAAGATCCGCGCGTACCCCTTGAAAGTCCAGCGTGTCGACGAAGGTCCGGTGCCCCTCGACCCCATCCGACCGGACCCACTCCACTCGAAAGGTAAAGGCCCCGAGCCCGAGTGCCCCAACGTCGACGGAGCGGGTGTCTCCGTCCGACGTCACATCTCCGTCGACCGGCTCGAAGGGACCGTCGAAGTACCTCCGCTCGATCACGTAGTCCTGAACGTCGGCGCCACTCCGCTCCTGCCAGGAGAGCGTATAGTCCCCCGTCTCGACGTTCCCCTCCGCCAGTTGAAGGTCAAACACGTCTCGTTCGGGCACCGCATCGAGGGCCGGAACGAAGCCGTGTCCGCTCCAGGAATCGAATCCAGAGGCAATCAGAACGAAACTTCCGTTTCGGTTTTGACGCGTCGTTACGTCGAGCGCCGCGGACTCCAGGCGATCGTACACGTCCGCGGGTACAAATCCGGGACGCGCCTGTTGAATGAGCGCCCCGATGGCCGCCACGTTGGGCGCCGCCGCGGACGTGCCGAAGAAGTTTGGATGCGAATCCGCGTCGACGCCTTCGAAAAAGGAATCGTCAATGTCGGAGCCGAAAAAGGTATTGTCGATGCCGTCCGTCCCTGTCACGTCGGGTTTCTCGCGAGACTCAGGGGTAAGGAGCCGATTTCCACTCTGGTCGAACAGGATGTCGATTCCTCCCAGGGACGAAAAGGGCTCGAGCGCAGCCGGGTCGGCATCTGAGTTGTACGCCTGTGTATTGTAGAACGGAGCCGCCGCCACCGCCATCGCCCCCTCGGCCATCGGATGCCCGTAGATGGTGGGGCCGAGCGTATCGTACTCCTCGACACTGTACCCGCTTCCCGAATAGATGTACTTGACCTCGTCGGGATCCGGTCCTATCGCCTTTTCGATGACGAGCTCGAGGGTTTGCTCGCTGCCCGTCTCATTCGTGTACTCCAGAACCCCCTCGACCGGAATCCCCGACGCAAGGTTGTCTGAGCTCGACTCCGCAACGACCGTTCCCTCTTCGTCGACGAGACCGACGTCGAGATCGGTGTCGGCCCCGGCCGAGCCTTCTACGAGCGAGGACGGATCGGTCCACTGCATCGTAAAAATCCGGAAGGTCCCACCCGCCGCAATCCCGATCGACTGTCGGGTGTCGACGGTCGAGGTCGAATCGAAGTCGTGCAGCTCGGAACTCTCGTTGATCACCCCCGACTGGCCCGAATTGCGAAAGGGCGCCTCGTAGGAGTTTCGTCCGTCGTTGCCCGCCGAGGAGAAGTAGACAGCTCCGTCGTCGTTTACGACCTCGTTGACGGCATTCGACACCGGTCCATCCTGATAGAATGGCTCAATGTTGTACCCGATGTCGTCGACAATGACGCTGCAATCCCCCTCGGCGGGATCCCCGAGCTCCCGAACCGCCTCCGCAAACGTGGCAACGCCCCCCGCCGCCGTGTGGAAGCCCAGGTCGGCTTCGGGCGCAAGATCGTGGATGAGTTGCAGCATGGCCCGTCCCTCGTCGGTCCCGTCCGCGTCTTCCCGTACGTCGACCGGCGTGGTCCGTCCCTCCGGATTGTCCGCACCGGGCAGATCCCCGGAGGCCACGTCGTCGTCCGCGGTCGTGGCCGCCGCGTCGTCCTGATCGTAGCTATCCGAGAGAGCACAGATTTTTTGCCCGTCTCCCGCTACGTCCTTCTGCTCCCGCACCTCGTACACGGAGTGCGCGGTGTCAGCCTCCGAGTGTACGCTCCCCACCTGGACGCGGGCGTAGGAGGGCATCATCGCTCGCAAGGACGACAGCTGCGAGGCCGCTCTGAGGGACGCGATCGGCAGGCGGCCGGAGACGAGCCGACCGGTTGTGCGTCCTCCCTCCATCCCCATCCGACGAAGCTCTCCCAGCAGCTGTGAGGCCTCCTCGGCCGCAATGGCCTCTACAGTGACGAAGCGACCGTCGGCAGAGGTGGGAGGAAGGAGCCGACTCCGCTCCCGGCGCGCTCCCGACTCCTCACGGGCGGTCGACCCGTCGTTTTTTTCGCGGAGCCGGGCATCGGCCCGAAGAGCACGAACGCCCGCGGCTCCTTCACTCTGATGGTGAAAATAGAGAAGCGCCAGCTCCATTCCGATCGCTCCCATCGTCCCTCCCGCCTTCGCTCCCCGCTCCCCCCGAACGGCCGTCCAGGCGTCCTCTTTCACGTCCGCCGACAGATCCGTCGTCGGCACCGTCCCGACCGAGTGCGTGGGAAGGCGGGACTGCGCCTGCGCAGATGAGCCCCCTCCTCCTACGGCCATACCGACGCCCAGAAAAAGCACGAGAATGAGAGGGTGGAGACGCGGCATCCTATTGGCAAATCTCGTAACAAGAAGTATGCAGTGCACGTCCAGGTCCAGTGTCGGGGGTGACGCACCGCTCCTTTGAAATTTTGAAATCGCGAGATCGACCCGTCAGATAGGAATTGACGCACCAATAGGCCGACCCGAATTCCGGAGGAGAACCGGACGGTGAAAGATAAAATATCGAGTAAGAATCGTGCAACCCCACGCACAGGATTGCGCGTGGAATCGGAAATGTGAGCCCCCTCCGTTCCTTCCGCGCGTCCTCTCGGACGAGGCGAGCCGGGGACTTCGGCGTCACAGCCTCCACGACCTATTCAAATCCGTACGACACGCCCAGGGAAAACGGAAGCACCGTAACGGCATTCTCCTTTCCTCCTGGAAGCATCCCCGTGACCCGAAATTCCGTGTCGAGAGAGAGCCCTCCTGCAACGGGGAATGACGCCCCTAGCCCAACGTCCCCTCCTGCATCCGTCACCGTTACTTCCCGAAACGGCACCGTGGAGGGTAGATTCGGATTCTCCACGTCCCGCACCGTCACTGACGGCACGGACGCACGAACGACCCCAAGTCCGACGAGAAAATAGGGGCGAATCCAGGAGGGGGCGGTAACGATAATTCGGCCTTCGATCGTCGCGGCGCGAAGCCGTCCCTCTGGGTTTGCGCACTGACCACCTTCACAGGCCTCCACACTCGAACGGAGCCGAGAGGTTTGGACCCGCACCCGGCTGCCCAGCGCAAAGTGCTCCCCAATCGAACGCACAAATCCCACTCCCGCATACGCGTGGGGACCGGGTTTTAAATCGATCGCCAAGGGCCGAACGTCCTCTTCCACGTCGGCCTGTGCGTCGACGTTGTTCGTCGGAATGCCCCACCCACCCCCAACGTCGATCCGAATCTCTTGGGCAACACTTACCGAGGTCCCATAAAGCAAAAGACCGATCGCGGCGAACGACAGGGCCGAAAAAAGTCGTCGAGGGCGCATGAGCAGACAGGAGTTCAGAGCAAGCAACGAGGTCCCCGAGGAAGTCACCAACGAGCCGCATTGCCCAACGCACGGCGCTTCGCCTCGTTCTCTTCCGTTCTTTGATCTACATCGCTCCGTGACAATGGCTTTTCAAGTCGGAAATGCCTTTTTTGAGGCCCCTCTTCCGACGCGCATTTTATGACTGATCTCCACTCCCATACATGTCCGACGTCTCGATTGAATTCGGCACCGACGGCTGGCGCGCCGTCATCGCCGACGATTATACGTTTGTAAACGTCGAACGCGTGGCCCAGGCAACGGCCGACTGGCTGCACGACGAGTACGGCCCGTCGCCGCACGCCGTGATCGGCCACGACGCCCGGTTTCTGAGCCCCCAGTTCGCCGAGCGAGCCGCTCAGGTCCTCGCCCACGCGGGGGTATCGGTGACGGTTGCCGACACGATGGTGTCGACGCCCGCGGTGAGCTGGGCGACGCAGGACACGGAGGCCGACGCAGGCATCGTGATCACGGCCAGCCACAATCCGCCCGAGTACAACGGCTACAAACTCAAGGCCCACTTCGGAGGCCCCGCCCCTCCCGAAATGGTCTCCAAAGTGGAGGACGCCGTGGGCCCGGCCGCAGATCGGCCCGACGACCTTCCGACCTTCGACACTGTCGAATCCGAAGGAACGGTCTCGAAGCGCGACGTGCGGTCCGGATACCTCGACGCACTTCACGACGCCCTGAATGTCGACGCCATCCGAGAGGCCGGCCTCTCCATCGCCCACGATGCCATGTACGGCTCGGCGCAGGGGCTCGTCACGGCCCTCCTCGGAGAGGAACAGGTGCACCCACTCCGCCACGACCACAACCCCGGGTTTCACGGGGTCGCCCCCGAACCGATCGAGGAGCGGCTCACCGAGCTGTCCGAGACGGTCGCCTCGTCGAACTGTGCCGTCGGCCTCGCCAACGACGGCGACGGGGATCGCATCGGCATGGTCGACGAGAACGGCGACTACGTGAGCTCGCACCGCATCCTCTCCCTCCTCGTCAAATACCTCTACGAAGAGCGGGGCCTCACGGGTAGCATCGTCAAGACGTTTTCGACGACCCACATGCTCGCCAAGATGGCCGACCGCTACGGGCTGCCCGTCGAAACGACGCCCATCGGCTTCAAACACATCGCGCCCAAGATGGCGGAGGGCATCGTCCTCGTCGGCGGCGAGGAATCCGGGGGCATCGCTGCGGCGGGCCACATTCCGGAACGAGACGGCGTCTACATCGGACTCCTCATCGTAGAAATGATGGTCGAGCGCGGCCTGTCCCTCTCGATCCTGGTCGACGAGCTCTTGGAGGACTTCGGTCCGCACTACAACTACCGCGACGACATTCACATCCGGACGGACCAGAAGGCCCGCGTCCTCGATCGGCTGGACACGGGCGGCGGATTGGACGAGATTGACGGCCACGCCGTGACGCGCGTCGATACCCTCGACGGCTTCAAGCACATCACCGACAACGGATGGCTTCTCATCCGCCCGTCCGGCACCGAACCGGTCCTTCGGGTGTATTCAGAAGCCGAATCCCCCGACGCCGCCAAAGCGCTCGTAAAAGATGCCTCCTCTCAGCTCGGCCTGGACGAAGACGAATAGGCTTATCCCGGCGCCCGTCCCCGTTCAGGACGAAGAAATCTACGACACGGCCTGGGCCGCCTCGGAGGCGGGCCGTTCCTCCCCCACGATGGACCCGCCGCGAAGTCGCAGAATGCGCTGTGTCCGGTGGGCGAGCTCCTGATCGTGGGTCACGAGCACGAGCGTCGTCCCCGCCGTTTCGTTGAGGTCGAAGAGCACGTCCTCGACCCGTTCGGCCGTCTCGGCGTCGAGGTTGCCGGTCGGCTCGTCGGCAAACAGGATGCGGGGTTCGTTGATGAAGGCCCGGGCCATCGCCACGCGCTGCTGCTCCCCGCCCGACAGCTGCGACGGGTAGTGGTCGAACCGCTCGCCGAGTCCCACCTCGTCCAGCAGATCGGCGGCGCGCGACCGGGGGTTGGCCGTGCCGCGCAGTTCGGCCGGAACCATCACGTTCTCGAGCGCCGTGAGGGTCGGAAGAAGTCGAAACGTTTGAAAAACGAAGCCCACGTGCCGGTTGCGCACCTGGGCCCGTTCATCCTCGTCGAGCGGCTCCAGGTCAATGCCGCAGAGCGTGACGCGCCCCTCGCTGGGCCGGTCGAGGCCGGCGCAAAGCCCCAGAAGCGTCGTCTTGCCGCTGCCGGACGGCCCCACGATGGAACAGGTTTCTCCCTCGTCCACGCGAAAGCTCACGTCGTCGATGACGGTGAGCGTGCGCCCGCCGCTGGAAAAGGATTTCGTCAGCGACTCGACGTGAAGTACAGAGGCATCGTCCATAGGCAGCAGTCAGATGAAATGACAGAAGAACCGCGGCCCCTCCATCGAACCGTCCCTTTCTGAAACCCTGGGATTCCGCGACCGGTAGGGGCTTCGTCCGTCGTCGTCTTCTAGGTCGCCCTCATTCCCGATGCGAACCGCCCTCCTATACATACTTCTCGCTGCCGGGGTCCTTGGCGTCGCCGGCTGTGAACGGGATCGTTCCGCGTCGGAGCAGCCCCAAGCCGTCCGCGACACGAATGAAGGGGGCCCGTCCTCCTCGCCCGCCGATTCGACCGAGCGGCCCTCCCTCCGCGTCCTGGTGCTGGGCAACAGCATCGCCGCCGGACTCGGCGTGGCTTCTGACGCGGCCTTTCCGGCCCACCTCCAGCAAAAGGTCGACTCCCTCGGCTGGAACGTCGAAGTCGAAAATGCGGGCGTCAGCGGGGAAACCACGGCGGGCGGCCTGCGCCGCATCGGATGGCTCCTCAACGACGACGTCGACGTGCTCGTCCTGGAGCTCGGCGGCAACGACGGGCTGCGCGGGGTCGACCCCGAGGCGACGCGAAGCAACCTCGAGGGCATCATCGACACGACGCTCGCGACCCATCCAGAGGCGGAAGTGCTTTTGGCCGGCATGCAAATTCCGCCGAATCTGGGCTCCGACTACACCGAGCAGTTCCGAAAGGTGTACCCGACGGTGGCCGAGCAGTACGATCGGGTAACGCTCATTCCCTTCGTGCTCGAAGACGTGGCCGGGGTCGACTCGCTTATGCAGGACGACGGCATCCACCCCTCCGCGGCCGGTCATCGATACGTCGCCCGGACCGTGTGGACCCACCTCCGCCCCCTCCTGGACGAGATGCGCACGAAAGAGCCCGCGTAACCTCCCTCGCTCCCACGCTCCCCTGCCCTCACGCTTCCTGCATCTCCTTGATCGACTCGGTGATGCCGGCCGCGGCCTCCTTCGCGTCGCTGAAGAGCATCTTCGTGTTGTCGGCGTAGAAGAGGTCGTTCGGCACGCCGGAGTAGCCGGGGCTGAGGCTGCGCTTGATGACGACGACCGTGTCCGCCTCGTCGACGTTGAGGATGGGCATGCCGTAGATGGGGCTGCCCTCGTCCGTCCGCGCCGCCGGGTTGACCACGTCGTTGGCCCCCACGACGATGGCGAGGTCAGTCGTCGAGAACTCAGGATTGATCTCGTCCAGTTCGTAGAGCTTCTCGTACGAGACGTTGGCCTCGGCCAGCAGCACGTTCATGTGCCCCGGCATGCGGCCGGCCACCGGGTGGATGGCGTACTTGACCTCGACGCCCTGCTCCTCGAGCCGATCGGCCATCTCGCGCACCTCGTGCTGCGCCTGCGCCACGGCGAGACCGTAGCCCGGCACGATGATCACCTTCTCAGCGTAGCTGGCCAGAATCGCGGTGTCGTCCGGCGAGGTCTCGTTGACGGTCTTGCCCTCCGGCACGTCGAGGTCGGCGGCCGGGCCGTCGCCCCCGCCGAAGCCGCCGAGCATGACGTTGGCCAGCGAGCGGTTCATGGCGTCGCACATAATGACAGTGAGAATCATCCCGGCCGCGCCAACCAGCGTCCCGCTCACGATGAGCGCCGTGTTGTCGAGCACGAAGCCCGTCGTGGCGGCGGCGAGGCCGGAGTAGGAGTTCAGCAGGGAAACGACGACCGGCATGTCGGCCCCCCCGATCGGGATGACGAGCAGGATGCCCAGCAGGAAGGCCGCGGCGCCAAGGCCGAGGGCCGCCTGCACCATCGGTCGAACGAGCTCGGGAAACGGATCGGCCATCGCAATCATGACCCCGATCGCACCTCCGGCGCCAATAATCAGAAGCACGGTGATGACGCGCAAACCCGGAAAGGAGATCGGGTTGCCCGTGATCCAGCCGCTCAGCTTGCCGTTGGCCACGACACTCCCCGAAAACGTAACCGTCCCGATGAGGATGGAGAGGGCAATCGTGACTCCCGACACGAGCCCGAAGGTGGACGGATCCGTACCCGACATGTAATTGGCCAACTCTGCCCCGGACACGAGCGCAGAGGCGAGCCCCCCGAAGCCATTGAAGACGGCCACCAGTTCCGGCATCGCCGTCATCTCCACCGTGCGGGCGAGCACCACCCCAATGCCCCCCCCGATTACGATTCCGGCGATAATCAGGGGCCACGAAAGAATCTCCTGCAGAAACAGTGTGGCGACGACGGCCACGAACATCCCGAGCGACGCCAGCACGTTTCCGGTCCGAGCGGTGACGGGCGACTGCATCCGTTTGAGCCCGAAGATGAAAAGCACCGCCGAAAGGAGATACGTGAGGTCAATAATCGCAGTTTTCATGGGCAGAACCGCGTAGTGTGTTGTGTATTACGTATTGCGTACTGCGTATTGCGTGACACCCCCTCGATACGAAATACGCACCGTCTTCAGGCGACGGAGTCCCGTTGGAGACCCGCCGTCCAGCAACGCCCCCATCGTCAGCCCGCCGTCCCGTCCGCGCGCGCGGCCGCGGCGTCGACGTCGGCCGGCGTTCCTTTCTTTTTCTTCTCGCCAAACATCTCCAGCATGCGGTCGGTGACGAGAAAGCCGCCGACGACGTTGATGGTGGCCACGATCAGCGCCGCAAAGCCGATCCAGACCGACCACGGATCCGTCGTCATGCCGGCCGCTACGAGCGCCCCAACGACCGTAATGCCGCTAATTGCATTCGCCCCCGACATCAGCGGCGTGTGGAGCGTCTGGGGAACCTTCGACAAAATTTCGGTGCCCACGAAGGCCGCGAGTACGAAAATAATGAGGTTGTTGAGCATGGCTCCGTGTGTGGATGCAAGGAGAATTTGGACTGAAAGGGAAGACCGGAAACGAGCACCGATGCCCTCTTCGAACGAGACGTGATACGTGAACCGCGAGCCGGGACACGTTCCCGTCCTCCACGTCGTCACGCAGCTCGGGACCGTGGCCGCAACGGCTCGCTCGGGCGCTATTCCGTCGCGGGTTCGCTTTCTCCAAGGAGGTCGCGGACGCGGTCGTTGTGCACCTCCCCGCCGTGGGTGAGACATGCGCCGTCGAAGATCTCGTCCTCGAAGTTCGGCGTGAACGTGCCCTCGTCGACGAATTCCTCGATCATAGCCGAAATGGTTTTCGCGTACAACTGACTCGCGTGCACCGGCATGTCGGCGGGGAGATTGGTGGGCCCGATCACGCGGACGTCATCTTCGACGACCGTTTCCCCGGCCTCGGTGTGGGCACAGTTTCCTCCATTCGGCGCAGCGAGGTCCACGATGACCGACCCGGCGTCCATGGCCTCGACTGCATTTTCGTTGATGAGCAGCGGGGCGGGACGGCCGGGAATGAGGGCCGTGGAAACGACGACGTCGGCGTCGGCGATGTGCGGCTTCAGAAGTTCGGGCTGCCGCTCCTGAATTTCCTGCGCCAGCTCCTCCGCATAGCCGCTTTCGTCCTCGTCCGCCTCAATGTCCACCTCCAGTTCTACAAAATTCGCTCCAAGGCTTTCGACCTCCTCGCGGGTCGGCTCCCGGATGTCGTAGCCGAAGACGCGGGCCCCGAGGCGCTTGGCCGTCGCGATGGCCTGCAGCCCGGCTACTCCGGCGCCGAGAACGAGCACCTGGGCGGGCTTGACCGTGCCGGCCGCCGTCGTGAGAAGCGGAAAAAAGCGCGGCAGGCGCTCGGCGGCAAGGATGACGGCCCGGTAGCCCCCGATCGAGCTCATGGCCGAGAGCGCATCCATCTTCTGCGCCCGCGAGATGCGAGGCACCAGCTCCATCGCCAGCGTCGTCACACCCCGCTCGGCCAATGTCCGGGCCACCTCGGGGCGGTTCAGGGGATCGAGCAATCCGACGAGAACCTGACCGTCGGAGAAGGCATCGAGTTCGTCGTCGGACGGCGGGGCAACTTTGGTGATGACGTCCGCCTCGAAAACCTCGTCCCGGTCGACGATCCTGCAGTTCTCCCCCTCGTAGTCCGCATCGTCGTGATAGGCCTCCCCCCCCGCTCCCGTCTCGACGAGCACGTCGAGGTCGTCTTGCATTTGCTGAAGCTGCCCCGCCACGTCGGGGACGAGGCTCACACGCGTCTCACCCGCGCCGGTCTCGCGCGGAACGCCAATCGTAAGGGCCATGGCTCGTGGTCGGTCAGTGCAGAGAGTATCGTTCACGGGGGGCGCTCACGCCCCTACATAGGCAACTCGTCGGACGCCGGAGAGCGACGGCTCCGGACGCGGTCGGTCCGTTCCGCCAAGAAAGGAAGGAGGATCACCGCACGCAAACGTACGTCCGGTCCCTTCCCGGAACCGTCCCCGCCATCGGAACGACGCCCGGCCATCGTCTATCCGTGGGCGCGCTCAAATTCGTCCATGAACTCGATGAGCGCGCTCACCCCTTCTTCCGGCATAGCGTTGTAAATCGACGCCCGCACGCCCCCCACGGTGCGGTGTCCCGCGAGGTCCATGAGCCCGTGCTGCTCGGCCTGCTTGAGGAAGAGGTCCTCAAGATCCGGGTCCTGCAGGCGAAACGTCACGTTCATCATCGAGCGGGAGCCTTCCTCAACCGTGCAGTAGTAGAAGTCCGACTGCTCAATGCGGTCGTAGAGCGTGGTGGCCTTCCGCTTGTTGACGGCGTGGATGGCGTCGAGCCCCCCGATATTCAGGAGCCACCGGGTCACCTTCTCGACCACGTAGATCGGAAAGATGGGTGGTGTGTTGAACCGCTTGCGGACGTGGGTGCCGTAGTCCATCATCGTCGGCAGATTGTCCTTCTTCTGCACCAGGAGGTCGTCGTGGACCAGCACGACGGTCACGCCGGCTGGCCCCACGTTCTTCTGCGCCCCGGCAAAGACGAGGCCGTAGCCCTCCAGGTCCATG
This sequence comes from uncultured Salinivenus sp., assembly GCA_964502085.1. Classification (GTDB taxonomy): domain Bacteria; phylum Bacteroidota; class Rhodothermia; order Rhodothermales; family Salinibacteraceae; genus Salinibacter. The sequence continues at coordinate 38,570 of CAZCUZ010000005.1, forward strand.
GGACGGCTCAGGAACTCGCTGGACGCGTCCGCGACAATCGGCGCGTCGAGCACCGGGTCCTGCGCGATCTGATTGCCGTTGACCGTCTCGTTGGTGGTGAGATAGACGTAATCGGCATCCGGATTGAGGTCCCAGTCCGCCACGTCCGGCACGTACGTAAAGTCGTCGTCCTCCGTCGAGGCCGCCACGTTCACGTCCCCGACGAGACGCGCCTCTTTGATGGCCTTCGTGCCCCAGCGCCCGGTAATGACGTAGTCGGCAGAGCCGTCCTCGGACAGAAAGTTGAGCGGTGCCTGGTAAAACTGCATCGAGGCTCCCCCCTGCAGAAAGAGGACGTGCCAGTCGTCACCGATGTCCAGCAGGGACTTGATGTGCTCCCGAGCGGCCTCTTCGATCTTGTCGTAGGCGGCGGAGCGGTGACTGATCTCCATGACGGACGCTCCGGTGTGATCGTACACCGGCAGTTCCTCCTTGGCCTCCAGAAGAGCCTCTTCCGGAAGAGCCGCGGGCCCCGCCGAAAAGTTGTACAGGCGCTGTCCCCGATCGGCCGGAGTGCTCTTTGCATCGGATTGAGCCACGTTGTCCATGTTGGGTCGCAGGGTCAGATTGAAAGAGGGTATGCGACGATCCCGTCTCGTGCAGCTCCCCGAAGAATCGAGGCATCTTCGCACGTTTTGGTCTCACGGACGGTTAACCTAGACATCGGCCTCGTACGGGTCAATACACGGCCCGCAGGCGGACGCGTTGGAAGCCCTTCGAAAAACTTCATTCACGCAAAATCAATGGCCGAGCGCTCCCTACCCCGACCATAAAAAACCCCTGCACGGCCACAGCCATGCAGGGGCAAAACACGGACGTGCGTCCGCACAGAATGTCGTTGCGTCGTTACGGCGTGACGATGTTTCCTCCTCCCTCGTCCCCGGCACCGCCTTCGCCCTCCGAGACGTCGACGAGTTCGATCTCGAAGAGGAGCGTTCGCCCCGCCAGCGGATGATTTGCGTCAATCGTCACGGTATCCTCTCCGAGGGCCGTAATGAGAACCGGAACCGTTTGGCCGTTCTCGAGGCGGAGCTGGAGCTGCTGGCCTACCTCCGGATCGACGTCGTCGGGGATCTGGTCGCGCTCCATTTCCATAACCATGTCATCCCGGTGCTCCCCATAGGCCTGCTCCGGATCGACCTCAGTCGTCTTCGAATCGCCCGGCTCCATGCCGCTCACGGCCTCCTCGAATCCGGGAATGACTCGGTTCTCTCCGATCGTGAAGCTGAGGGGCTCCCCATCCTCGGACGTGTCGAAGACGGTACCGTCCTCCAACTTTCCGGTGTAGTGGACCTGAACTTCGTCTCCTTCTTTCGCTTGTGCCACGACGCTGTGTCGGTTTGGTACAATGGGCATTGACGTGATAAAACTGCTTCCTTGTAACGCACCGCCCTCAGGTGTGTTCGGATCCGCCGCAGCCGGATTGCGACGCAACCTCTACGAGGAACTGGACAATAGAACCGCACGCCGCTTCGTCGATCCCAGACCGGCAAACCGTCCCGGGCAGAATCACCGGGATTGCCCCACTGGACGTCCCACAGAGCACCGGTGACCCTTCTCCTCGACCTTCGGGAAAAGGGCTTCCTGCATTTTCCCCAGCCCCGCCCCCGAAGGGACCAGCGTGCTCCCCAGTTTCATACCGCCGCACTGTCGAGTGGAACGCGACGTAGAACACCTGATTGACAGAGGACGCCCTCGTTCCTCTCCTCTGGTACTCAACCTTCACTCATGGTGTCGTCGATCATCGATGGCCTGCGTCGGGCCGGACTCGTACTCCTCATTGGAGGCCTCGCCGGCGTGATCGTGCACGCCGGTGGGGACAGCGGTGTTCAGGTCCAAACGTGGTCCCCGGTTGCCCTCGGCAACAGCATTCTCGTAGGCGTCCTCTATGTGGCCCTCATCGACGCCACGGTCCGGCTCGTGCGCCTGCTCATGGAGGCCTTCGTCCCTCTTCAATCGGACCGAGACGTGGTCTTTCACGCGCTCGGGCCGGCCGCGGGAGCCCTCCTCATATTCGCAGGAGTCACCGCCGGGCTCAAGGCCGTGCTGGGGGGGACGTTTTCTCCCTCCTGGCCGTTGCTGATGGGGATTGGAACCCTCGCGGTCCTCGGGGCCGGCAGCGTCTCCGGCGTACTGGCCTTGCGGGAGTATTACCGACGCGACCGTCGGGACCACGCCGAGGGCTGGGAGGCCCGCATGCGTCGTCTCCGGACGCACACCTGCCCGCCCGTTCTTTACACGACCCTGGAAACCATCACTGAGGTCCTCGACGAGGCTCCCGAGCAGGCCGCTCCCCTCCTCGACCGACTCCACGCCCTGCTGCTCTACCGCCGCGAGACCGCGTCTGATGCGCTCGTCCCGCTGGCCGAGGAACTCGAGGCTGCCCTCTGGTACGTGGAACTCGTACAACTGCAGCACGGCGACGACCTGGACGTCGGGTTCGACGTCCCGGACCGCCTGCTCTCCGTTCACGTGCCCCGCCTCTCCCTCCTTCCCCTCCTCGAAAACGCCGTCCAGCACGGCGCCGCTGCCTCCGACGAGCCCTGCACCATCACCATCACCGGCCGCTACGACGACGCGCAGCTGTGCCTCGCCGTCCTCGACACCGGTCCCGGCTTCGACACCACCGACCCCGACACTGTGCTCCGCCGGGGGTCCGGCATCTCCGACCTCTACGCCCGCCTCCGCGAACACTGCGGGGGGGAGGCCGACCTCTCGCTCCTGCCGCAGGGCGTCCTCTGGTGTGCCCCGATCGATGAAACGATCGAACGAGAAGACGCTCCCGACGACGCCTCGTCCCTTCCCGCGTCTCCCCCCGAATAGCCTATCCCCCTCATGCGGGCGCTGATCGATCAAACGGATCGATCCCCAACGACGAGGAGAGGAACGGATCGCCCCCGGGGAAAAGCCCACCTCCCGGCTCCAAGAATCCCCCGCCCGTCCCCCGGACACGTGGAGATGCACTCCGTTTCGCGCGCGTGTAATCCACCTCGACAACCGGATCTCCCGTTCCGAATACCAGTGCAACGGACGTTCACGGACAGAGTCGGTCGAGCCCTGGCGCCCACCTCCGTTCTCGCGTTCTTCTCCACGACCCTGGCGGCAGATGGCCTCTCTCCAGAAAGCCTGGCCTCACCACGGTCTTCTGTCCCTGTTCGTGTGGCTCTGGGGAGCCAACTTCGTGCTGGCAGAGGTGGCTCTTCGCGAGATGGCTCCCATCTCCTTCAGCGTAACCCGCTTCCTAATGGGCGGCGGCGCCCTGCTCGTTCTCTTCTACACCCAACGCCCCGCCCCCTCTCCCGAGTCCTCTTCCGGGCTGTTCCCGAGCGTCCAATGGGACGACTGGCCGCGCCTGCTGCTCGTCTCCATCCTGAGCGCCACCTTCGCACCGTGGCTCGGCATCGAAGGGCTGGACCTCACCCACAGCGGGCGGGCGTCCCTCTGGCTGGCGCTGGGACCGGTTCTCAGTTCCGCGTTCGGATACCTCGGTGAAACTGAACACATCGGGTGGGTGGGATACCTCGGCATCGGTCTCGCCGGGCTCGGCACCTTCGTCCTGGCCGCCGACGGCCTGCGCCCTGAACAGGCCTACTGGGCCGGCGACCTGCTGCTCGTCTCCGCCCTGCTCATGACCGTCGCGGAGATGCACCTCATCAAACCGCTGGTACACCGCTACGGCTCCATCCCCATGGTGGCCCTCCGCACTACCATCGGCGGTGTCTGCTACTTTCTGATCGCCAGCCCTGTCCTCGTGCAGGAATCGTGGCTCACCCTGAGTACGTGGGCCTGGATCGCCATTCTCCTGGGCGGTAGCATCGGAGTCGGAATGGGACAGTGGGTAAAATATCGGGCCCTCAACGTGATCGGCCCCACTCGCGTGGTGCTCTACGGCAACCTCGTCCCGGTGGCCACCATCATCCTGGCCTGGTTCACCCTCGGCACGAATCCCTCCAGCTTCGAACTGCTGGCCGCCGCCCTCATCGTCGTCGGAGCCATTTGTCTGCAGATCGTAGACGTTCAGACGGCCCCTACCGCACCCCCCCAACCCGAACCGACGTCGTGAGGGTCGTCGATGCAAGAACGCATTCCCGCAACGTCGGAGCAATCACGGGCAGAGATCGTTCCGGCTCCCGACACACGAACTCTCTGTTTCCCAGTAGCGACGGTCCCATGGCACTCCGACTGAGTCTTCTCGCCCTCGTCCTTTCCCTCTTCGCCGTCTGCAGCACACAGGCCCAATCGCCCCCCGAGCCCGACGCGCAGATCGACGCCGCCGTGAAAGCCGCGCCCGCCCCCATGCGCGACGCGGCCACGGTTCTCGGGTATGACGACGAAGGCTCCCTCACGACCCTTCGCGACGGGGAGGGTTTGCTGATGTGCCTGGCCGACGATCCGCAGGACGACCAGTTCCACGTCTCCTGCTACCACGAAGCGCTCGAGCCCTTCATGAAGCGCGGGCGCGAGCTGCGGCAGGAGGGCCGGTCGGGCGCAGCCGTCGATAGCATCCGCCGGGCCGAAATCGAAGCCGGCACGCTCTCCTACCCCGACGATCGTCCGACGGCCCTCTACAGCCTCTCCGGCTCGGCCGACGTCTACGACGCCGCGGCGGACACGGTGCGCGACGCCTCCCGCCTCCGCGTGCTCTACGTCCCCTATGAAACCGCCGAGTCGACCGGCCTTCCCACGCAGCCGAAGGGCGGCCCCTGGCTCATGGAACCGGGCACGCCGTGGGCCCACGTGATGATTTCCGAGTAGTCCTCCTCCACTGGTCTCATCAGGGCCTCGAGGCGTGGAAGAGAGAGACGTTGAACGTCCGATCTCCCCGCGCACCAAGGGAGGCGACCACATTCTCGTCCTCTCCGCGTCGCGACGCAACCGAGATCTGTCCAATAAAAAAGGGCACGCCCCGGGAGGGAGCGTGCCCTTCTCGTCAAATCAAAGCGAGAACGTCTCCCTCACCTACAACGTCGTTTCGGTGTCGGTGTGCGGCTGAAGGTCCTGCCGACTGTGGCGCTGGCGCAGCTTCCGAAGGGCCTTCTCCTTAATCTGGCGCACGCGCTCGCGGGTGAGGTCGAACCGCTTGCCGATCTCTTCGAGCGTCAGCGGGTGCTCGCGCCCGATGCCGAAGTAGAGGCGCGTGATCTCCGCTTCCCGGTCGTGCAGCATGCTGAGGGCCCGCTCGATGTCGATCTTGACCGACTCCTCGAGCATTTCCTCGTCGGGCGAATCGCTCTCCTCGTCCGGCAGCACGTCGAGGAGACTGTTGTCGTCCTCTTCGTTGAAGGGCGCGTCCATCGAGAGGTGGCGGCTGGTGTGCTGCATTGCCTCGCGCACCTTCTGGACGTCGATCTCCAGCTCCTCGGCGAGCTCCTCGATGTTGGGCTCGCGATCGAGCTCCTGCTGGAGCCGGGCACTGGCCTTCCGAATCTTCGAGATGGTCCCGATGCGGTTGAGAGGCAAACGCACCACGCGACTCTGCTCGGCGAGCGCCTGCAGGATGGCCTGACGAATCCACCAGACGGCGTAGGAGATGAACTTGAATCCGCGGGTCTCGTCGAACCGCTTTGCGGCCTTGATGAGCCCGTAATTGCCTTCGTTGATCAGGTCGGCGAGCGAAAGGCCCTGTCCCTGGTACTTCTTCGCGACGGAGACGACGAAGCGAAGGTTGGCTCGACAGAGCTTGTGAAGGGCCTCTTCGTCGCCGTCCTCGATGCGACGGGCCAGCTCGACCTCCTCCTCCGGCTCCAGTAGGTCGATTTTTCCAATCTCTTGGAGGTACTGGTCCAGCATCCGTTGTTCGCGCGGAACGTGCATATGGCTCCTTTCAGTTGTGGGGGGTGTGGCGATGTTGGTGGCGGTGTGGAAGACAGAAGGCCTCCCTCCGGTCGTGGCGGGCCGAAGGCTGTCCGGCGGTACCCGATCGCACCCAAACGGTCTCGGGGACGACCTCAAAAATGGGCCGATGCGCGTACCGCAGGCTCATCACGAGTGACGGCTACGCTTGTTCCAGCGCAAACCAGATGAGATACAATAGCGTACCGGTAAAAGTCAATTCCTACGGTCGATTGTCTCCAAAACTCCGTCTGCGACAGTCCGATTGTCGCTCATTCGAGGAACCTTGGTCTGACCACTAATGTCGTCTTTGGTGGCCTTGAGCCAGTCGTAGAAGGCCCCGTCCGGGACGGCCGAGATGACGGGCGCGTCGAACGCCTGGGCCTCGCGGCGCATCTGATAATGTCGATTCACCTGCTGGAGATAGTCGTCAATCAAGTGGGAGAACGCCTCCAGGTCCTCGGGGGACTCGTCAAATTCGACGAGCCACTCGTGACCGGGCCGGTCCCCATTTTCCAGCGTCCGAGGAGCAATGTGATAGTCGACCACGTGCGCTCCTGTTTCGTCGCAGGCGTGAAGGAGTGCCGCCCGCGCTTCGTCGCCGTAGAGGGCCTCCCCGTATTCGTCGATCATTTCACTGGTGCGGCCCGCCACCGTAATCTTGTGGGGAAACGTCTCCGTAAACCGGACGACGTCCCCCACCTCGTAGGCCCAGAGGCCGCTGCTGGACGTCACGTAAAGGGAGTATCGCACACCGGGCTCGACCTCCGCAATCGTGAGGCGGCGGGGATTCTCCTCCTCTTCCTCCTCGATCGGCACGAACTCGTAGAATACCCCGTTGTCGAGGTGCAGAAGCATCGACGGGTCCTCCAGGTCATCCTGGAATGAAAAGAAGCCCTCGGACGCCCCGTAGGTTTCGATGAAGTCGACGTCGCGCCCGATCTTCTCCTCCAGCAGGTCCCGGTACGAGCGCAGCGGCACCCCTCCTGCAATGAAGACCTGCAGGTTGGGCCACACCTCCCCGACCGTCGTCACGGAGGCGTCGTGCCGTTCGTTGTACGCGTCGATGAGCTCGTCGAAGAGCACAATGGCCCAGGTCGGAGCCATCACGAGAAGGCGAATGTCCTGATCGACCGTGCGCTCGGCGATGGTCCGCAGCTTCTCCTCCCAGTTCGAGATGAAGGACACCTCGTTCGGAACGGCCTGAAAGAGGGTACTGAAGAAGTTCGGCGCGTTCTCTGCGAGGATGCCGCTGATCTCGCCGGCAAGCGTGCCGGGATAATTGGGATCTTCCTCCACCCGCCCGGGAAGCGTGAGGTGATTGCCCAGGAAGAAGCGCCCGTCGAGCGTCTGCTTGAAGTAGTTGAGCCCGGTCCCGACGCTATACGCACGGTTGTGGTCGATCGTCTCCTCGCTGATGGGAATGATCTTTCCGTCCGACACCGTACCGCTCGACACGGCAAAATTCGTGATCGTCCCGGGCCACATCACGTCCGAGGCCCCTTCACGGACCCGGACGACGTCCTCCTCGATGTCGTCGTAGGTGTGCAGGGGCACGCGCTCCTGGTAGGCTGCGACGACGTTGGAGGCATTCGCAATTTCCTCAAAGTCGTAGCGGCGGCCCCACTCAGTGTCGGCGGCCCGGGAGAGGAGGCCCCGCAGGAGCGTACGCTGCGTCGAGACGGGGTGTTGCTTGAAGTCCTCGATCCGCTGAATCGGATCGAGCCACTGCAGCGCGGAGCGGATGAACTCGTCCATCGAAGGCACAAACGGTCGGTCCAAAAAGTTCGAGCACCTACAACGTCGGAACGCGGCCCGCCCGCAAATGCTCCCTCCGCCTCGGCGTCGGGAGAGAAAAGATTTCCCCAAAAACGTGGTGTCGGATCTCGTCTCGACGCCGATCTGTGTATACTTCGTACCCTGAAGATGTTCGCGAGTGTCTATTTCGCCGCACCCGCTCCGCTATGCGCGCGTCTGCCCGCTCCACCGCTCCGTTTGCCGCCGACCGATTTTCGGCCGACCGGTTCGTGCTCGACTGCCGCGGTCGCACGCTCGACTGCCGTCCCGGCCCAACGAACGGAGGTGCCCACGTCATGGGCATCCTCAACGCGACGCCGGACTCGTTCTCGGACGGCGGTCAGTTTCTGGCCGTCGAGGACGCCGTGTCGCGGGCCGCGGAGATGTTGAGTGCGGGGGCCTCGATCATCGACGTCGGGGGCGAGTCGACCCGGCCGGGCGCCGACCCGGTGCCCGCCGACCGGGAGCGAGACCGCGTCGTTCCCGTCGTGGAGACTCTCTCCGACCGCTTCCCCGAAGCCCTGTTTTCGATTGACACGTACAAGCCCGAGGTGGCCCGCGCCGCACTCGAGGCGGGGGCCCACATCGTGAACGACGTGACCGGTCTCCGCCATCACCCCGAGATGGCCGACGTGGCGGCCGACGCGGGCGCCCCCCTCATCGTCATGCACTCGGCCGGGGACCCGGGCAACCTCACCTCTCCCCACGAGTACGCGGACGTGACGGCCGAGGTCCGAGACGCGCTCGCCCACTCGATCGAAACGGCGGAGAAAGCCGGCGTGGACTCCATCGTCGTCGATCCCGGCTTCGGATTCGGCAAATCGCACACTGAAAACCTCCGGCTCATCAACGAAGTCGACGAGCTCCTGACCCTGGACCGACCCGTGCTCATTGGAGTCTCCCGGAAAAGCACGATTGGGGCCACGCTCGGTACCGACGCAACTCCCGCCCCCGTCGACGACCGACTGTTCGGATCGCTCGGGGCGACGGCCGTGGGCGTCATGCGCGGGGCCACCCTCGTCCGCACCCACGACGTGACCGCCACCATGGACCTACTCACGGTGCTCGACGCCACCCTGCACGCGTCGTAACCACCGTCGCCGGCGCCCCTCTTTCCTTCGGTCGCTCGGACGTTCGCTCCCTTTTCCGAACCCGGCGCTCTTCCCGTGCCCCTCTTCGAGATCATCAGCTTCGGGGTCCGCGACGTCATCGACATCGGCCTCGTGGCATACCTCCTCTACCGGCTCTATCGCCTGATGCGGGGGACGATCGCCGTCCAGATTGCCCTCGGCCTCGGGGCCCTTTTTCTCGTGCAGTTCCTGGTCCAGTTTGCCGACCTGACCGTCCTGAGCACCTTCTTCAACAACTTCAACCAGGTGTTCGTCCTGGCGGTCATCATCATCTTTCAACCCGAGATCCGTCGTCTCCTCCTCGAGCTCGGCCGCAATCCGCTCATCCGCCGATTCGTGAGCACGACCGACGAGACGGCCATCGTCAAAGAAACGGTGGCGGCCGTCGAACAGATGGCCGATCAGAAAATCGGGGCCCTCATCGCCTTTCAGCGCAATACGGGCCTCCGCAGCTACATCGAAACGGGCAAAGCCCTCGAAGCCGAGCTCTCCCACGACCTGCTCGTGACTCTTTTTCACGGTCAGAACCCGCTTCACGACGGGGCCGTCATCGTGAACGACCGCCGGATCGAGGCGGCTCGCTGCATCCTGCCGGTGTCCACGAGCATGAAGCTGAGCCCGCAGCTGGGACTGCGGCACCGGGCGGCGGTGGGCCTCACCGAACAGACCGATGCATTCGTGGTGGTGATCTCGGAGGAAACGGGCAACATCAGCGTCTCGCGGGACGGCGCTCTCATCTCCAACATCACCCCCGACGAGCTCCGTACGTACCTCACGAGCGCCCTCACGACCCATTCGACCGCATCGAGGACCCCGGCCGAAGCGGCCTCCTCCTGATTCAGACGGGCGCGTTCGCTCCCGTACAGCTGTCCGGATTCTCGCCTCTCCCTCTCTGCTCCCAACCCTGCCTCTCGACGCTTTCCCCCATGACGAATTCGTCTCCGAATGACAACGACACAGGCAAGTATCGTCGACGACGCAACCGCCTCGTCCAAACGCTCCGCGAACGGGGCATTCGCGACGAATCGGTGCTCGCGGCCATCGACTCCGTGCCCCGCCACCTCTTCGTCGAGCCGGCCTTTCGGGGACGGGCGTACGCCGACGAGGCACTTCCCATCGGAATGGACCAGACCATCTCCCAGCCCTTCACGGTGGCCTACCAGACCGCTCTTCTCGAGGTCGAGCCGCAGGACCGCATTCTGGAAGTGGGGACGGGCAGCGGCTATCAGGCGGCGGTGCTCTGCGAAATGGGGGCTCGGGTCTTTTCCATCGAGCGACACGAGGCCCTCCTCTCGCGCACGAACGATCTGCTCGACGACCTCGGGTACGACGTGCGAACCCGCCACGGCGACGGAACCAGGGGGTGGCCGGCCTTTGCTCCCTACGACGGAATTGTGGTGACGGCCGCGGCGCCCGAGATCCCTGACTCATTGCTCACTCAGCTTCGTGAGCCGGACGCGGCGCAGGGCGGATGCCTCGTCATCCCGGTGGGGGGCAGAGGGGGACAAACGATGACGCGCATCACCCGCACCGGCAGCGGTCCGCACGACTACGACCGCGAGGAATTCCACAACTTCCGCTTCGTCCCTCTGGTCACTGAACAGGACGAGAACGACGACTGAGCACACCGTCCACTTTGTTTTTACGGGTATAAGCGAACCCACAGAATAAACTTGACAGAGTACTGTCCCCCCTTGGGCGGACGTTCTTCCTACCACTCCTTTTCCGAACGGAAAGGAACCGTCCCAACTGCCCCCGTCTACGCAATGAGGACGTCTTCCCACCCGTCCTCTTTCTGCTTGATGTCGGTGTCTCCCGGGCTCACGTCCAGCGTGCGCGTTTCCGCAACGTTGTTGTCCTCGTCCACCAGCACGACGCGCGGGTGATGCTGCTGGGCCTCGCTCGGGGTGAGGTCGGCGTAGGCGATGACGATGACCTGGTCGCCGGGCGCCGCGAGCCGAGCGGCCGGTCCGTTGAGACACACGGTGCGCTCGCCGGTTTCTCCCGGAATCGTGTAGGTTTCGAGTCGACTCCCATTGTTGACGTTCACGACCTGCACCTTCTCGTACGGCAAGATGCCCGCCGTGTCGAGCAGCTCGTCGTCGACGGTAATCGAGCCCTCGTAGTACAGGTCCGCCTGCGTGACGCGAAGCCGGTGGAGTTTCGCCTTGAACATCGTAATGGTCATGCTGAAACCGGCGTGTCGGATTGATTTCGGAAGGGAACGTCGCTCGCTACGTCGCAGGCACCTGGACGAAGGTGTTGTCGATGAGGCGCGTGTCCCCGAAGTGGACGGCCACCGCGGCGAGTACCTCCTGCCCCGGGGCAAGGTGGTCGACGGGCTGGAGCGTGTGGGCGTCCACGACCTCCGCGTACTCGACCTCGGCATCGGGAGCGGCTGCCAGCACCTGATCCATCGCTCGAACAACGGCGTCCGCCTCCTGTTCCCCCCCCTCGACGGCCTCTTCGGCCGCCGTCACGGCCTCGTAAAGCACCGTCGCCTGCTCCCGCTCGGCGTCGTCGAGGTAGGCGTTGCGGGACGACCGCGCGAGGCCGTCGGCCTCCCGTACGGTGGGCACCCCGATCACCTCAACGTCGAAGAGTACATCCTCGACGACGTGCTGAATGATAACGTACTGCTGAGCGTCCTTCTTCCCAAAGACGGCCAAATCCGGCTTGCACGCATTGAAGAGCTTCGTGACGACCGTCGTGACCCCCCGAAAGTGACCGTCGCGGTAGGCCCCGCACAGGTGCTCGTCGAGGTGCTCGATCTCGACCCACGCGAGGGGACCCGGAAAAGCCTCGTCGCCGACGAACGGGTACATCTCTTCGACGGACGGAGCGAAGAGCGCGTCCACACCCAGCGCGTCCAGTTTTTCCCGGTCTCCCTCCAGGTCCCGCGGATACTCGTCGTAGTCCTCGTCCGGGCCAAACTGGGTGGGATTGACGAAGACCGACACGGTGACGTGATCGGCCTCCTCCAGGGCGGTGCGCACCAGTGCGAGGTGCCCCTCGTGCAGCGCCCCGAGCGTCGGCACCAGCGCCAGGGTCTGCCCGTCGGCGCGGGCCTCGTCCGCGTGTGCCTGCATCTCGTCGACCGTGCGAAGGAGCTCCATGAGTGGGGAATTGTCGGTGATCGTAATGGCGCGAATCGGGCAAGCGGGCGGGCAAAATTCTGCCGGTCGCCCCTACGAAAGCAGACGCATCAGGTTCGTGTTCGTCACCCCGCATCCGTTTCGTCGTCCCCTCCCCTCCTTCCGAAAAACGACGATCGCCCCACCGCTCCCCTGGGAGATGCCCCCATCCCCCCCCGGGACACTCGTCGTTGAAGTTCGACCGCTCAACGCCGACCTTTAGACCCCAATTCGACCGATCCCCTTCGCACAAATTCCCGTTTTTTCCATGGCCACCGATTCCCGCACCGAACGCGACTCTCTCGGCGACGTGGAGGTCCCCGCCGACGCCCTCTACGGCGCTCAGACGCAGCGGGCCAAGGAGAACTTTCCCATCAGCGACCTGCGGTTCGCCCGTCGATTCATCGAGGCCCTCGGTCACGTCAAGCAGGCCGCCGCACAGGCCAACCGCCGCCTCGGCCTGCTCGACGACGAGACGGCCGAGGTCATCGTGGAGGCCGCCCAGGAGGTCATCGACGGCACACACGACGATCAGTTCGTGCTCGACATCTTCCAGACCGGGAGCGGTACCTCCACCAACATGAACGCGAACGAGGTCATCGCGAACCGGGCCTCCGAGCTGCTCGGAGAGGAGCGGGGGAGCAAGGCCGTCCATCCCAACGACGACGTCAACATGTCGCAGTCGTCGAACGATACGATCCCAACCTCCATGCACGTGGCGGCCCGCACGGGAATCGAGGGGGACCTGCTCCCCGCCCTTCGCGGCCTGCACGAGGCCCTCGTCGAAAAGGCCGAGGCGTTCGACGACGTGCTCAAGAGCGGCCGCACCCACCTGATGGACGCCACGCCCGTGCGCCTGGGGCAGGAGTTCGGTGGCTACGCGGCGCAGATCGAGCAGGCCATCGAGAGAATTGAGGAGGCGTCCGCGACCCTTTCCGAGGTAGCGCTCGGCGGCACGGCCACGGGCACCGGCCTGAACCGCCACTCCGACTTCCCGGAGGTGGCGCTGGAAGAACTCTCGGAGACCACCGGCCTCAACTTCTACGAGACCGACAATCACTTCGCCCAGCAGGCCGGCAAGGAACTGTACGTGGACGCCCACGGGGCCCTCAACACCCTCGCCACGGCCCTCCTCAAGATTGCCAACGATCTGCGCCTCCTCTCCAGCGGCCCGACGAGCGGCATCGGCGAGATCGAGCTGCCGGTCATTCAGCCGGGCTCGTCCATCATGCCGGGCAAGGTAAACCCCGTGCAGAGCGAGCAGGTAATGATGGTCGCGGCACAGGTGACGGGCAACCACCAGACCCTCACCCTCGCCAACACACACGGCAACTTCGAACTGAACGTCATGATGCCGGTAATGGCCCACGGCATGCTCCAGAGCATCGACCTGCTCACCAACAGCGTCGACGCCTTCCGAAGCAAGTGCGTCGAAGGCATCGAGGCCGACCGCAAGCGGTGCCGCGAACTCCTGGAGCTGAACCCGTCGCTCGCCACCGCCCTCAACACGGCCATCGGCTACGACAAGGCCAGCGAGGTCGCCAAGACCGCTGTCAAGGAGCGGAAGAGCGTCCGGACCGTGGTCAAGGAAATGGACCTCCTCACCGACGAAGAGCTCGACGAGTACCTCGATGCGCGCTCGATGACGGAACCCGGCATCCCCGGAGACGAATGAATGTCGGTGCCTCCTGGGAGCATCGCCCTCTCCAGGCGAAAATCCGCCAATTTCGGACCAGCCCCCGGCATCTTTCTCCTCTTCCCCTCGTATTTACAAATTCAAAGGACCGGTCGGTACGAATTGCCGCCCGATGTCCGTTGTCTCAACAGCATGCACCGGGCGCACGTCGTCCTCGGTCCAATTGCGCCGAGGACGTCGCAGATGCGCTCCCCTTTTCAACAAGTTTGGCTTCGACTCTATGAGCACGAAAGGAAAAGTCTCGATCGCCGTTTTCGTCGGCGGGGCCTTCCTGGCCGGCATTCTCTTTGCCACGGCTGGAGCGAACCTCTTCGGTCTTCAGGGGGCCGTCGGCACCTCCGGACAGGCCGCGTCCCTCGACGGCTCTACCGCCATCGAGCAAAGCGTCGACGCAAACCCGCAGGATTTTGAGAGTGCCTTTGCGGAGGTTGCGGAATCGGTCAATCCGGCCGTGGTCCAGATTCGGGCTGAGAAGGTCGTCGAGCGAGAGACGCGAAATCCCTTCGACGGAACGCCGTTCGAAGATTTTTTCCGAGGCCCGCAGGGGCCGGATCGGGAATTTCGATCGCAGGGACTGGGATCGGGAGTCTTCATTCAATCGGACGGCCACCTCGTCACGAACAATCACGTGATTGAAAATGCCGAGGAGCTGAGCGTCAAGACCCAAAATGGAGAGGAGTACGATGCGACCATCGTCGGCACGGATCCGACGCGAGACCTTGCCGTGCTGAAGGTGGACGCCGACACTGAGTTTCGGGCCATCAGCTTCGGCGACTCCGACCAAATCCGCACGGGGCAATGGGTCCTGGCCTTCGGCTCTCCGCTCTCGCAGGACCTGAACAATACCGTCACGGCCGGGATCGTCAGCGCCATGGGCCGCCTGCAGAGCCCGCGCCAGCGCCAACGCCGGCCGTCGGATTCCGACCCACAGATCAGCCCGGTCCAAAACTTCATCCAGACGGACGCGGCCATCAACCCCGGCAACTCGGGCGGCCCGCTCGTGAACCTCAACGGAGAGCTCGTCGGCATCAACACGGCCATTGCGTCGCAGACCGGCGGCTATCAGGGCATTGGTTTTTCCATCCCGTCGAATACAGCCGAAAGCATCGCGACCCAGATCATCGAAGAAGGGGAAGTGCGCCGCGGATACTTGGGTGTTCGGTACCAGCCGGCCTCCTCCTCGATCATTCAGAACGAGAACCTGCCCCGGGGCGCGGCCGTCATTGGAAGCGTGGAGGACGGATCTCCAGCCGAGGAGGCCGGCCTTCAGCCGGGCGACATCATCACTGCCATCAACGAAACCGATCTCCAGAATCACTTGCAGGTTGGAAATCAGATTGCAACGATGCAGCCCGGTGACGAGGTTACCCTCATCATTAACCGCGACGGCGAACAACGGGAGATGACCGTCACCCTCGGGTCGGCTAGTGACCAGTCCCAGACGGCGAGTGCGGAGGATGAGGCCCCCTCCCAGGACCAGCTCATGGAGGAGCTCGGGCTGAGCATCCGCAATCTTTCTCCGGAACTGGCCCGTCAGCTCGGACTCAATAGTACGGACGGCGTGATCATCACGGAGGTGGATCGGTCCAATCCCATCATTCGCGACTCCGGCCTGCAGGAGAAACTCATCATTGTTGAGATTGAAGGACAACGCATTCCGGACGTCGAGACCTTCCGACAGGTCTACGGTGAGATTCCCTCCGGTGAGGCCTTCCGGGTCGTGGTTCGAAGTCCCCAGGGCTTCGTAGACGTCACGAGTCTCCGGAAACCGGCCAACGACTGATTCCTCTTCTCCCCATCCAAAAAGCCCCATCCTCTCATGCTGGAGGATGGGGCTTTTTCTATTTCACTCTTGCGTAGAACGACGCGGGAGAGAACTCCTCTCTCCGATAGATCTCGTGGGAGCGAGAATTGCAGCAGAGCTTTTGTTCAAAATGAAGCACGAGCGCCGATGTACGGCCGCATGGCGATGCGGCCCTACGTCACCGAACAAGCTTTTTTCAGTGCATGCGTGCGAAGTGCAGAATCCGACACAAGAGCGTTCGTTTTTCGGGTTGGTCACAGCTGCAACCAGGGGAGGCGGAACCGCCTATTCGGCGCCATTCTGCCGGCCCGGGCGATGCATGGGAGCCAGGCGCCCTTCGAGGTCCTCCGGGAAGGATTTCCGTGGCACGGTGCGGAGCGTCGGCGGCGGACCGTCGAAGAAGATTTTCACGCCCTCGGTCTCGTTCCGCACCACGTTGAGGGCCATCGCGTAGGCCTCGGCAGCCTCTTTGCGCCCTTCTCCCATGGCGTCGTCGTACAGGATCATCAGTTGGGCGGCGATGCTCCCCAGCATCTCGCGAGTGGGTTCGTTCTCGTCGGACATACGAGGCTGAGCGCTTGGAAATAAGGAAAATCGGTCCCCCGATCACTGGATTTTGGCTGAACGCGCAACGATGCCATGCGTTCGGCTCCTCGGTTTTCCCGGGACGAATTTCCGCCTGCTCCCGGCTCCTCGCATCCCCGTTCTCAATCCGCTGACTTCGACATGTCTACGTCCGTAGACCGACACGAGCTCGATCACATTCCCGACGAGGAGACCATCGCCTCCTTTCGCGACGCGGCCGACGAGCAGGACGTCACGATTGAAGCCCGCTACCCGTCCGCCGAGGGACAAAAACGGCTGGTCGTGTCTCCTCGGGGCACGGTCACCGTTCTGAACGACGTGTCCGAAGCCACCTTCAACCGGTCCCAGTCTGCCGCCGAGATCGCAGCTTCTTTACGAGAGTGATCGCCTCCCCCGAGTCCCCTCCGCTCGTCGACGTCAAACACGAGTCGTCGATCTCGGGCGAACGCCGGTGCGACATCTCCCGTGTGCGAGGACGCAATATCGGACGCTGTATTCCACGCCGCTCCGCTCCTCGCCATGGTTCCGTTCCGTTGTACGTACCTGTGTGTACACCTGCTCGCTCTCGTTGCAGGGGTGCCTCTCTCAACGACCGCCCAGCCGTCTCTCGTCGACGGCACCGTTCAGGATCCGGACGGACGCGGCGTGCCGTACGCCAACGTCCAGATCGACGGTACGACCGACGGTACCGCGACGGACTCCACCGGTCGCTTTCGGTTTCGCACGAGGCAGAGCGGCGCGCTCGTGCTGCGCGCCTCGGCCGTGGGCTACGAGTCGGCCGAGCGGTCCCTCTCCCTGCGTCCCGGCGACACGGTGTCCGTCCAGATTGAGCTCTCCCCGAGCCGGGTCCAGCTCGAGGAGACGGTCGTGACGGACGACGCCTACTCGACCGGACCGGGCTCGGACGCCACGCTGAGCCCCACGGAGGCCGTCACGACGCCCGGCGCCGCGGGCGACCTCCTCCGCGCCCTTCACTCGTTTCCCGGTGTGGCGTCGCCCGGGGACGGAGCCGGCCTCTACGTCCGGGGCGGGGACGTGAGCGAAACCAAGACGGTGCTCGATCAGGCCCCGGTGCACCATCCCTACCGCTACGAATCGCCCGCAGGGGGCTCGTTCGGTGCCGTTCCTTCGTTCCTGGTCGACGGCACGCACCTCTCCACCGGCGGCTTCTCCGCGCAGTACGGCGACGCGCTCTCCGGCGTTCTCGCCCTGGCCTCGAAAGATCGACCCACGTCGGCACGCCAGTACGTCGACCTCGGACTGGCGGGGACCACCTTCTCCGTCGACCAGCCTCTCGTCGACGATCGCCTGGGCCTTCGAGTCTCGGGCAACCGCTCGTTTACCGGTCTCCTCTTTCGAGCCAACGGGCAGCGAGAGGATTTCGAAACCGTTCCACAGGGCCTGAACGGCACCCTCGCCCTCACCTTGGACACCCGCGACACCGGACAGCTCAAACTGTTGTCGTTTGGCCGGACGACCCGCCTCGGGGTCGAGGCTGCGGAGGGAAATCACCGCGGGGTGTACCGGAGTCGGTCCACGAACCGGCATCACAGCCTACAGTGGACGACGGGGGCGGGGACGTGGACGACGGAAGCCGGCGCCTCGTGGAGCGTCTTCTCGTCCGACCGGTCCTTCGGGGGGCTCGACCTGGAACCAAGGGACGCAACCGCCACGCTCCGTCTCGACGCGACCCGAACCGCGGACGCGTGGACGATCCGAGCCGGAGGCGTCCTCGAGCGACGCCGATACCAGTTGGACGGCCAGGTGCCCACACAGCCGGACGCCGTCACGCCGGACGCTCCCCTCCAGTCTCTCGACACCTCGCTGCCGGCCACCCGATCGGGCGTCTACACCGAACTCGAATCGAGTCTGTTCTCCCCGATTGGGGTGCAACTGGGGGTCCGCTCCGATTATCACAGCAAAGCGCGCGAGGCCACCGTCGACCCTCGACTCCAACTGTCCTGGCGACTCTCCGCCCACACCCACCTGCAGACGGCCTGGGGCATCTATCACCAGTTTCCCCCGCTCTCGACCTACAGCCGACACACGGGCGACCGATCCCTCACCGCCCAGCGCGCCGAGCACGTCGTCCTGAGCCTCCGACACGAGCGGGACGACCTGCTGATGCGGGCGGAGGTCTACCAGAAACCCTATCGCGACCTCGTGGTCCGGACCGGCCCAGCCCGCTACGAAAATGCGGGCTCCGGCCGCGCTCGGGGTCTCGATCTGTTTGCCAAGTACGGCTCCTTTCTGGAAACACGAATCAACGGCTGGGTCTCCTACAGCCTGCTGACCTCTCATCGCACGCAGCCGCGCGATCTCGGCTCGACCGTCGAACTCGACCGCGGCCCGGCGCCCTACGACCTCACGCACCAGGCCGTCGTCGTAGGGAAGGTGCGCGTCGTCGATCAACTCCGCCTCGGCGGCACCTACCGATATACCACCGGACGGCCGTTCACCCCCGTCGTGGACACGCGACGAACGAACGAGGGGACCGTCCTCCCCGTCGACGGTCCCGTGGGCAGCGAACGTCTTTCCCCCTACCACCGGCTCGACCTCCAGCTCAGCTACTTCTGGCCGTTCAGCCGCAAGCAGAACGTGGTCTTCTACGCCGCCGTCAACAACGTCCTCGATCGGGCCACTCCCGTGGACCTGAGCTACTCGGCCGATTATTCCGAACGCGAGTATCGGCAAACGAATTTCCGACGGTCGATATACGTCGGCTGCAACCTCACGCTCTAGCCAACGGGCCTGCCCTCCTGCTTCGTCGGCTCCGGGCCGCCACCGTCCATTCCGACCTTCGTGCTCTTCTTCACCTTTCTTCGCCTCCCGCCATGGATCCCCGCTCCCAGACGTGCTCGCTCACGCGTCTCCCTTTCGTAGCTCTCCTCCTCGCGGTCTGCGTCGGCCCGTCCCCGGCGCTCGGACAATCGTCGGAGCCTCCCGCCGACTCGCTCCTCCAGCGGGCCAAAACCCTGATCGCCGAGGGTGCCAATCGGGGTTCGCTCGACACCCTACGGCAGGGTCGCGCCCTCGCCAAGCGCACCGCCGGCGCCCCCTCCCGGCAGGCCCTCGCTCACTATTACGCCGCGCTCGCCGACTACCGACTCAACAATCAGTTCCCTGAGGATGCAGAAGAACAGCGAGAGGAGGTCCTCGGAGACGCTACGACGCACCTCAAGAAGGCCACGGAGCTCGACTCGACGTTTGCCGACGCCTGGGCGCTTCTGGCGGGCGTCTACGGACAGCGCATGGGACTCAATCCCATGACTCAGGGCATGATGCTCGGGTCCGACACCGACGCGGCACTGGAGCGCGCAAAGGACCTCGCGCCCAAAAATCCGCGGGTCTGGATCATCGACGGCACGTCGGACTTCTTTACGCCCAGCATGTTCGGGGGCGACAAGGAGCGCGCCCTCGAGAAGTTCGAGAAAGCCGCTCGCCTGGCCGAGCAAGAGTCGGTCGAGGATCCGTTGATGCCGAGCTGGGGCCACGCGGAGGCGCACGCCTGGATCGGCATCGCCCACATGGACGCCGAGCAGTACGACCAGGCGCGCAAAGCCTTCGAGGAGGCCTTGCGCATCAATCCAGAGTACGGATGGGTACAGCACGTCCTCCGTCCCCAGCTCGAAGAGCAGCGAGGCGAATGAGGCGTCATCCGGTCCAGTGCGTTTCCTCCAATCGAGACGCCCGATTGGTGCCCGTGCGCGGGTCTCCTGCCCCCCTGACGGGAGTCTCCTTTCTTTACTCACCATTTCCATTGTTCATCTGGAATGACCGTTTCGTCGACGAGCAAGAAGGGCACGGAGAACGAGCCGATCACCCGTACGGCCGAGATTTCCGTTCCGAAGCCGAACGTCACGGCAAAAGGCATTGCCATCGCAGCCGGGCTGTGGACTCTCTATACACTCCTCCTGGCCACCATTATCGCACAGACGGAGGACGCCCCCTTCCTCGGAGCGCTCCTCGGCCAGTCGATCGAAAGTGCAATCATGGCCCTGGTCAGCGTCCCGGTCTGGTGGCTCGTCGTCCGGCAAATGGAAGACTGGCACTGGGGCTGGATCGTGGCGACCCACCTCCTGATCGCTCCGCTCTACAGCTGGGGAACGGTTGCGGCCTTTTTGGTTGTCATTCGCGCAGGAGCCCCTCCCGAGACAGTGACTGCCCTGGAGGCACGCGCCCCGTGGCTGGCCCTGACCCACTTTACCCTGTACGCGATTCAGTTTGCCCTTTACCACCTGATACGAAGCCTGAAGCGCTTGCGTCTGCAAGAACAGCAGGCCAGCGACCTTCTCGCCCGGGCGCGGGAGCAGGAACTGGCCGCCCTCAAGGCCCAAATCAACCCGCACTTTCTGTTCAACACACTGAATTCCATCAGTGCCACGCTGAAGAAGGACCCCGGTCAGGCGCGAGAAATGATTGCAAAGCTCGCCGGCCTGATGCGGTATGCACTCGACTGTTCGAATCAGGATCGGGTTCCCCTCCGTGACGAAGTGGACTTTGTCCGGCGATACTTGGCCCTGGAGAGACATCGATTTTCGGACCGCCTGGAAGCAACGGTGACAGTGGAGGCAAAAGACTCCACCCTCGATACCCCGGTGCCCCCGATGGTGCTGCAACCTCTCGTCGAGAATGCACTTCGCCACGGCATCGCCCCGAGCGAAACCGGAGGCCGCGTCTCCCTGACCGTTTCGGAAACGCAGGACCGAGTGACGGTGCGTGTGGCGGACACCGGCGTCGGGCTCGATGCCGACCGGCCCCTCTCCGCCGACGACGAGGGTACGGGCCTCTCCAATACAAATGCGCGTCTGAAACGAACCTACGGCCCGAACGCCGCCCTGCAGACGGCCCCGAACGACCCCACCGGCTTCGTCGTGTGGTTCTCGCTCCCCCGAACCGGCACGCCCCGCCTCGAATAGCCTTCCCTTCCCACTCCGCGTTCCTCATTCCGCATTCCCCACCCGACTGTGCGTGCACTCATCGTCGACGACGAACCCCCCGCCCGCGACCTCCTCCGCGAATACCTCGACGACGTCTCCCGCATCGAGGTCATCGACGAATGCGGCAACGGCCGTGAGGCGATCGAGACCATCAACGAAAACGTCCCCGACCTCGTCTTCCTCGACGTGCAGATGCCCGGGCTCGACGGCTTCGACGTGCTCGAACGTCTCGACACGCTCCCCGACGTCATCTTCTCGACGGCCTACGACGAGTATGCCATCCAGGCCTTCGACGCCGGGGCCGTCGAC
>CAZCUZ010000005.1:59935-65866 GCA_964502085.1 uncultured Salinivenus sp.
CTCGACGGCCTACGACGAGTATGCCATCCAGGCCTTCGACGCCGGGGCCGTCGACTACCTCCTCAAGCCCTACAGCCGGGATCGCTTTCGACAGGCGGTGAACCGGGCCCTCGACCGCTACGACCGCAATGCGGACGACTACACCGACCGGCTGGCCGCCCTGCTGCAGGACGCCCGGGCCCGCGACGACGCGACGCCCGATCGGCTCTACGTCCGGCACGGCGACAAAATCATTCCGGTGGATCCGGAGGACATCCGGTGGGTGGAGGCCGCAAGCGACTACTCGAAGCTCCACACCGACGACAAGACCTATCTCTCTTCCAGTGGAATTGGCGACCTGGACGACCGACTGGATTCCACGCACTTCCTCCGCATCCACCGCTCGCACATGGTCGCCTTCTCGGCCATCGATCACCTCTACAGCGACGGCTCGGGCGGATACAACGTCGTGCTCGACGACCGAACGCGCCTTCGGGTGAGCCGGTCGTACGCCTCCGACGTTCGCGACCGGCTCCTGTAGCCGTTCCCCCGTGCCCTCGCGTCACGCGAAGGGCCGAAGCATTCGCTCGACGGAGCTGGCGTAGCCGGCCCCGAAGTGGTTGAGGTGGTTGATGAGGTGGTACAGGTTGTACACGTCCCGTCGCGTTTCGTACCCGGACTCCAGGGCCCACGCCCCGCGATAGGCCTCGTAAAAGCGGTCCTGGAAGCCGCCGAACAGCTCCGTCATGGCGAGGTCGGCCTCGCGGTGGCCGTAATAGGCGGCCGGATCGATGAGGGCGGGCTCGCCCGTCGCCGTCACCATAAAATTTCCCTTCCAGAGGTCCCCGTGAAGCACGGACGCCTCGGGCACCCCGGGCAAAATTTCCGGCAGACGGCGGTAGAGCGCCTCCAACGCCCCCGTCCAATCCGAGCGCCACCGCCCCCGCTCCCGGGCCATGGCCACCTGCGGCTCCAGCCGCCGCGACCGAAAAAAGGCGGGCCAGTTGTCCATCCACTCGTTCTTCTGCGGAAGTCGGCCAATGAAGTTGTCGTCCTCAAAGCCGTACGCATCGGCGGCGCGTCGGTGCAGCTCGGCCAGCCCCTCTCCGAACCGGTCCCAGAACCGCTGGCCTTTCCGTCCCGAGTTGATCCACTCCATGACGAGAAATCCGGGGCGGCCGTCCACCGGCGGCGCTGTCTCCAGCACCGAGGGCACCGCGAGCGGACTGTCGGCCGCATCGAGGGCCTCGAGGCCGGCGGCTTCTCCGGGAAAGGTGCGCGCCACCTCCTCATCCCCGTATTTCAGAAACAGCGGGGACCCGTCGGTCTCGAGACGGCACGCGTTGGCGATGCACCCGCCGCCCACGGGCGCCACCGAATCGATCGTCAGACCGAGACGCGCCTCGAGGGCCTCGCGCAGGGAATCGGGAAGCATGGTCCGGGCGTGGGAGAATGGGTGCGTGGAAGAAGAGCGACAGTGAAGCAAAGAGGCAGAACGCACCGTCGCCTACGCTTCTCCGCTCTTTTCCTCTTTCACACTGCCGCGCTCCTCCAGCTGCTCTTCGAGGCCGTGCTCGTCGACGAGGCGGTGGAGGAGCATGTGGGCCGTGCGATCCACGATGTCGTAGACGTTTTCAAACCCCTGTCGCCCCCCGTGGTACGGATCCGGGACCTGGTAATCATCCGGCTCCGGGTCAAACTCGCGGAAGAGCCGCACCCTTCCCCCGTGTTCGTCGTTGTCGTCGAGGTGGAGCACGTCGTTGAGGTTGCTCTTGTCCATCACGAAGACGTGATCGAAGGCCTCCAGGTCCTCCTTTTGAAACTGTGACGCTCGATGGTCTTCGAGTGAGAGACCGTGACGTTCGGCCGTCTCTCGCATCCGGCGGTCCGCCTGTTCCCCGACGTGGTAGTTGCTCGTGCCGGACGACACAATTTCGAAGTGGTCCTCCAGACCGGCCTCCTCCACCTTATCACGGAAGACAGTCTTCGCGAGCGGGCTCCGGCAAATGTTGCCGAGGCACACGAACTGAATGCGAATCGGATCGGACATAAGGCTCCGGGTACGTTGCCGAAAAAGGATGGGTGGTGTTGACCGGCACTCTTAACGGAGACGGATCGGGGGTGTGCCCGCAACCCCTCAATTGCGCCGGCACTTCAAAAATGTCTCAAGTAGGCCGGTCACCTGTCGTTGACCTCGGCTGCAACTCTCCCCGGAAATGTGTCGTTTAGGGGCTCCGTTCGATTTTCGCCACAACGCCGTCGCCCCGTGCCCGACACCGACTCCGTCCTCAGCGTCACCGAACTCACGCGCGGCCTGAGCGACCTCGTCGAAACGCACTACGACGACGTGTGGGTGGAGGGCGAGCTCTCGAATTTCACGCGGGCCGCCTCGGGCCACTGCTACTTTACGCTCAAGGACGAGGATGCGCAAATCCGCTGCGTGATGTGGAAGCACCTCACGCAGTACGTCTACTTTGAGCCCGAGGAAGGGATGCAGGTCCGCGTCAACGGCCACGCCTCGGTGTACGAGCGGCGGGGCGACCTCCAGATCATGGCCCAGGCGATGCGACAGGCCGGCAAGGGGGCGCAACAGGAGGCCTACGAGCAGCTCAAGAAAAAACTGAAGCAGGAAGGACTGTTCGACGCTGAGCGAAAACAGGCCCTGCCCCCCTTCCCCGAAACGATCGGCGTCGTCACGTCGGGACAGGGTGCAGCCCTCCAGGATATTTTGTCAGTCCTCGAACGTCGGTTTCCCCCGGCTCAGGTGGTGCTGTGCCCCGTGCCCGTCCAGGGCCTCGACGCCCCGCAGGCCATTGCCGATGCCATCGCCGCCTTCAACGACGTCCCCGAGGACGATTCGCAGCGACCGGACCTTCTGATCGTCGGACGGGGCGGCGGCTCGACCGAAGACCTCTGGGCCTTCAACGAGGAAGTCGTCGCCCGGGCGGTCGCCGCCTCGACGCTGCCGGTAGTGAGCGCCGTGGGGCACGAGTCGGACGTCTCCATCGCCGACTTCGTAGCCGACGAGCGGGCCGCAACGCCCTCGATGGCCGCGGAGATCGTCGTGCCCGACCGCCGCGACGTGACCGCCCGCATCCGAGACCTCTATGCCCGGCTCCGGGACGGGATGGAGCGGCGGCTCCAGAACGCCCGCCGGCGCGTCGACGCCCTCGTCTCTTCCCGCGCCTTCCACACCCCCGTCCGCCGACTGGAGCAGCATCGTCAGCACCTCGACGCACTCGTCGACCGACTGGAGCGAAGCAGCCAGCGCCTCACGGAATCGGCCCGTGCCCGCCTCGACCGCCTCCGGAGCCGCCTCCAGGCCGTCGACCCCCAACACCCGCTCCGTCGCGGATACGCGTACCCGACTGCCGACGGAGCACCGGTCCGCTCCGCCGACGCGCTCGACCCCGGCGACCACGTCCAGCTTCACTTTCACGACGGCCGCCGCGACGCCGAGATCCTCCCCGAGGACGACTGACACGTTTGCCATTCAACCCCTCCGGTCTGTTCTCAAACGACGACACTACGTGCTTCGGCCCCGCCTCTCGATCGTGCATCGTATAGACCGACTGAGGAACGCTTTTCCGACCTCCTCCGAAAGAAACACTGATTCTCCTTTCGTTCCCTCTCTCCGGACCCTGGAAATACCGGAGACGCGGCCGTTCGCACTCTCTTTCCATTTTCCGGACAATCACCCCGTGGAAGGGCTTACAAACTGGAACTGACCCGCCCATAAGCTGTACATCGGACGAATTTCGGTCAGGGCGCAAGAGCCGTTCCCTCGGTCCCCTTCGTCTTCCGGCAGCCGCCCCGTCACAGTTTTCTGCTCCCATGGCTACGGATCCGAGCCAACTTACGGTTCAGTTTCAACCCGAGCGCCGGCTCGACGTGATCGACGTCAATCGCCACGTCGAAGCCGAAACCGACGGCTTCCTCCGGGCCCACCGCAAAGCCCTCTACTGCTCGCACCACACCACCGGGGGCTTTCTCGAGGAAACGATTTGCAATCGACTGAACCAGCGGCCGGATCAGGTCCAGGAGTTTCTCGCTCCCTTCCGGGAGCTGTTTCCCTTTGGGGCCGACTATCAACACGACCAGCTGCACCTTCGAAAGGAACTGAGTCCCGAGCAGCGTCGGACCGAACCCCGAAACGCCGATTCCCATCTCACCTTCATCGGCTCGGGCCTCGAAAACTGCGTCACCTATCCGAGCGACCCGTCCCGTTCCGTCTTCTTCGTCGACCTCGACGGGATCAACAAAGACAATCAGAATCGGCGCGAGCGGCGTACGACCGTCATTGGATTCAACGACGAGCGGGTCGTGGACGAAACTGAGATCACGGTGCCGGTGTCCAGCCACCGAATTGACTCCGTAAGCCTGCGGGATCCGCGGCTCGGGGTCTTCGATCAGCTCCACGAGCTGCTGGCCAAGCGCGGCGTCACGACGGGGCGGATTACGATTGACCTCCCCCCCGAAGAAAAGCACGCGGGCCTCACGGTCAACGAGTACGAGACGCTCCTCATGAAGCACGACCTGGCGGAGGTGCTCCGCGACCCGCTCCGCTTCATGGCACAAAAGGGCCGCAACATGCTGTCTGACCCGGGGGCCATTCCCAACAAGGCCAAAAACTACGCGAAGTACGACCTGGTGCGGCTGGTCAACAAGGTGGTCGACACCCTCGGCCTCAGTGAATCTATCGTCGAGCGCATCATCGACAAGTGCCTGGCCGTCCCCGCCGAGCGCTTCCTTCGCATGAAGCGGTCGGTCGCCCTGCTGGTGACCGAGGACGAGGCCAACGGCGAGGGCACAATCGTCCAGGGCCGCTACCAGAGCCCCATCCTGGTACAGTGGCGCAAGTCCAACCCGCAGGTGCGCCGGCTCCGGGTGAAACTCACGCGGTTTGAATGAGCGTCACCGGAGAAGCCGCGCGATTAGATCAGCGAGTGCGACTGGCCGCCGTCCACGTTGATGCAGGCCCCCGTGATGAGACTCGCCCGCTCGGAGCAGAGGAACGTCACCGCGTCGGCGACCTCGTCGGCCCGTCCGAACCGGTCGATCGCGATGTTTTCCTCGATGAATTGCTTCATCTTTTCGGGCTGCTCTTTCACCCGCCGATCCCAGCTGCCCCCCGGAAAGCGGATGGACCCGGGCGCGACGCTGTTGACCCGAATCTCGGGCGCGAGCTCCTGTGCCATCACCTTGCTCACACTGATGAGGGCCGACTTGGTGGTGTTGTAGAGGGACAGCCCCGCGCCTCCCAGCTCCCGACCGAAGATGGACGAGATGTAGCAGATGGACGCCCCCTCCACCGCCCGCATGTGCGGAATGGCCGCCCGGCTCACCCGAACGTGCGACATGAGGTTGAGGTCGATGAGGTCCTCCCAGTCCTGGTCCGAAAGCTCCTCGAAGTCCCCGCGCCGATTGCCCCCCACGTTCCCGACGTACGTGTCGATCCGCCCGAATGTCTCGGCCGTCTCCTCCACGAGCCGCTCCGGCTCTCCCTCGTCGGTCACGTCCATCGGGAGCGCCAGAACCTCTGCTCCCTCCTCCTCGACGTCGCGTGTGGCCTCTTCGAGGTCCGACTCCGTCCGCGCACAGATGGCAACGTCACACCCCTCGCGGGCGAGAGCTTCGGCAATGTACTTTCCAATGCCCTGACTGGCACCGGTGACGATGGCGACGCGATCCTGCAGTCCGAGATCCATACTGGAACGTAGCTAAAATGGAGAAAGAGGAGTACGTCGTATCATAGGAATCGGCACAGACACCGTCCACCCCCGTGCCCCCAGCGCCCGCGTTTTTAGAACATCTGGACAAGCCTCTTCGCTAGCAGGCTGTTGCGCATAGACCCATCTTTACACTTCCTTTTTAAACCGGCAAATTTGGCCGGTAGAGCATGCGTGTCGCCGATACATCGTCATGTCAGGTACTCAAACACCAATGCACAAC
>CAZCUZ010000006.1:0-62170 GCA_964502085.1 uncultured Salinivenus sp.
GAGCATGCGGCTGTTAACCGCAGGGCTGCTGGTTCGAATCCAGCCCGGGGAGCCAGAAGCCTGATCGGGCGACCGGTCGGGCTTTTTCATTTCGAAGGGGGAATGGTATGAGTCACTTCGTCTACATTCTTGCCGATTCGTGTAGAGGTCGTTTGCCCCTTTCTTCGAGAGCCGTGGACCGTGCACAATTCGTGGGCGGACGTGAATTAGAGGAACTTCTTCACGAATCGGGTAGGTCGGAAGAGAACGGGCGGTACTACGTGGGACGATCGAAGACCCCGGAGCGTCGGGTCGAACATCACAACACCACCTCGACGGGGTTTACCTCGCGGTATCGACCGTGGAGGCTCGTGTTTACGCAGGCGTTTGCGACGAAGGAGAAAGCGGTCGAGGCCGAGCAGTTGATCAAAGGATGGAAGAGTCGGAAGATGACGCGCTACGTGGTGGAGGGAAAGATCCAACTGGAGGAGCGAATCGGCTAGGACTGTTGCTTGGAGCATGCGGCTGTTATGCCGACGGCGGTCGGCATGCGGGTTCGAATCCAGCCCGGGGAGCCAAAGGCCCGATCGGGTGACCGGTCGGGCTTTTTCTGTTGGGAGTCCCGTTCTCACTCTTCGGGGAATCCTGCATTTCTTGGGTTCCTGAGACACCTCCTGTCTTTGGCAGTCGCGTTGCGGGGGCGCTGATCGTGCACTGTTGGGACGCTTGTCAGAACGAGCGCCTTGGACTGGCAGATTGGCGTCGATTCGGCGCGGTTTGTCGTCGGAAGAGCTCGAATTCCTGTAAGCGCTTCCATTTCCACTCCACTCCTTTATTTGACGATTCCTTGACATTGGGTGGACAGAGTTTTTATTGTAGGTGATACGAATTCCAGGGCTGAACAGACGTTCAGTGAAAGAAGGGGCTGCCCAAGAGAGGAGGCAGTTTCTTGTAAGTGCTTCCGATCACGGAAGTCTGCATTTGATATGGCCTACTTCAGACAACGACCAGTCATGAGCTATCGACACTGCTACGCTCTTGCGTTGGCTTTTCTCATCGCAATGGTTGCCGCGGTGCCCGGAACGGCACAGGACACGGGGGAGATTGAGGGGGTAGTGACCGACAGTGTAAGCGGGACGCCTCTTCCAGGAGTGAACGTAGTCGTCGCCGGGACGAATCAAGGGGCGGCCACCGGTACGGAAGGGGAGTACGCAATCAGTGGCGTTCCGGCCGGTACGCATCGCCTTCAGATCTCGTTTGTCGGCTACGAAGACAAGATCGCCGAGGGGGTTCAAATCCGCGCGGGAGAAACGACGACCGTGGACATTGCGCTCGTCGAAAGTGCGCTCCAGATGGATGAGGTCGTGACGGTGGGATACTCGACGCAGCGAGGGGAAGACCTGACGGGCTCCATCTCGTCGGTGAACGCAGAAGATTTTGAGTCGCTTCCCGTTACGGGTGCCGACGAAGCGCTTACAGGACAGATCGCGGGCGTACAGATTAGTGAGGGATCGGGGATGCCGGGCGGAGGCCCCTCCATCCAGGTTCGCGGGACGGGTTCGATTGGGGCGGATACAAATCCGCTATACGTCGTCGACGGCTTTGCCCTTCCGACCTCGACGAATCAAATCTCGAATCCGATTAATGACATTCCGCCGCAGGACATCGAATCGATTACGGTTCTCAAGGACGCGTCGGCGACCGCCATTTACGGATCGAGGGGATCCAACGGCGTGATTTTGATTGAGACGAAGGAGGGGAGTGCGGGAGCGCCTTCCGTGAACGTGCGATCCTCGATGGGGATGCAGCAAATTCCGAGCGGTCAGGTCCCGGAGATGCTCAGTGCCCAGGAGTTTGCTCAGTTTCGGAAAGAGTTCCACGAGGGGCAGGTGCGGTACGAGGAAGGTCGGGAGCCGACCTCTGCGGACATCCCGGAGGATTATCGCAATCCGGACGAGCTTGGGGCAGGGACGGACTGGCCCGACGAGGTCACGCAGGTGGCACCGACGCGGCAGTTCGACGTGAGCGTGCGGGGTGGAAACGAGAGCGTACGGTCCTACTTTTCGGCGGGTTATCGGAGTGAAGAGGGAGTCGTAAAAGGCACGAGTTACGAGCGGTTCTCGCTGCGTGCCAATGCGAGCGCCGATCTTACGGAACGAATCGAAATGGGAGTGCGCCTCTCACCGACGTTCAGTCAGCGCGAGCAACAGACGACGGGCGGAGATAAACGATATGATCGGTTTGGAAATGCCCTCGTGTCGAGCCCTCTCGCTCCGGTGTACAACGAGGATGGATCGTACAATCCGATGCTCCAAAGCGACAACACGTTTGCCTACCCCAATCCTCTTCTGGCAATCGATGAGATCAAAGATGATCGGGAATCGCTCCGGGCCATCGGAAGCGTGTTTGCGACGATCGAGCCCGTCGACTGGCTCACGTACGAATCAACGTTTAACGTCGACTGGCAGGACACCGAAATTCAGACGTTTCACCCGTCGACCGTTGGATTTGAAAATCAAGGACCGCCCGTCACGCCGTCTGGAAACTTTACGAGGGACAAGTCTCTGAACTGGGAGAGTCAAAATACCCTCTCCTACGACCTGACGGTCGGAGAGGATCACTCGATCGACGGCGTTTTTGGCGTGACGGCTCAGCGGGATCAGGGGTCGTGGGGCGGGTTTACGGGGGATGAGTTCCCGGGAAATGAAATTCAGACGCTGAATGCGGCTCCCGAAATTTCCGGAAGCACGTCGATTGAAGAATGGTCGCTTCTCTCCCTTCTGTCGCGGCTTAACTACAGTTATCAGAACAAGTATCTGCTCACGGCCACGGTTCGGCGGGACGGGTCCTCTCGGTTTGGAGCCGACAATCAGTGGGGGACGTTTCCTTCGCTTGCCGTCGGGTGGAGGCTTTCGGAAGAGCCCTTCTTGCAGGACGTCGGATCCATTGACGACATGAAGCTCCGGTTGTCCTACGGGGAGAATGGTAATTTCAACATCGGGAATTACACCTGGGCCGGGCAGGTGGGGATCAACAATTACGTGCTCGGAGGAGGGTTGGCAAACGGCCGGACGGTAAACACCCTGGGCAATAGCCTGCTCGGCTGGGAATCCAGCAGAGAGTATAACGCCGGGCTGGATCTCAGTATGCTGGAGTCGCGGGTCGTGGTGACCGTCGACGTGTACCGTCGGATTACGGAGGACATGCTCCTAAATGTTGAGATTCCCCAGTCTTCTGGATTTTCGAGTGTGACGGAAAATCGCGGGAAGATCCGAAATCAGGGACTGGAGGTTGCGGTCCAGACGCAGAACGTCGATGGAGAGGACGTCAGCTGGGAGACGGACTTCAACGTGTCGACCAACGAGAACGAAGTACGGGCGCTCGGGCCGGACGACGAGCCGATTCTGTCCGGGGCAATGAACGGAGCGAGAAACACGAACATCACCCAGGTCGGGAGTCCGGTCGGGATGTTTTACGGATGGGTGATCGACGGAGTATACGAGAGCGAAGAGGAGATCGAGAATTCGCCGTCGTATGACGGGGCGATTCCCGGAAACATCAAACCGCGAGACGTCGGGGGAGACGGAGAGCTGTCGAGAGGGGACGACTTCACGACGATTGGGAGTCCCTATCCTGACTTCACGTTTGGGATTACGAATACCGTACGGTATAAGAACATCGACCTCCGAGTTCTCATGAATGGATCGTATGGCGGAGAACGACTGAGGGGATCGAATGAGTACCTCTGGAATATCGATGGAGTGTTTAACGTGACGGAGGAGTACTTCGAAAATCGGTGGCGGTCTCAGGAGAATCCCGGAGACGGAGAGACGCCCACGGCCGTCGGGCCTTCGGAGGCGAGGGTCATCTACCGAGATCCGAGCACCCTGGCGGTGCAGGACAACTCACACCTTCGGGTGAAAAACGTCACGCTGGGGTATCGCATCCCGTCGAACTGGATGGGGAGTACGTTGCAGAGGGCTCGCATCTACGGCAGCATCCAAAATGCACTTCTCATCACTGGATATGAAGGAGGGAATCCTGAAGCGACGAATTATAACACGCCCGGGGTCGGTGCGACCGGCAATCCGCGTCTCGTGCCGGGCATTGACTATTCGAGTTACCCCGTTCCGCGGACGTACTCCATCGGGGTGGAAATTGGGTTTTAGACACTGGTTGGCTCATCCCCATTGCTTGCTCCTAGTTGCTCCCTAAACAGATACTCGTGATCATGCGGAATGCTAAGTTTCTCGTTGCTAGCGTTGGATTCCTTCTGCTCGTCACCGGATGCAATGACTTTTTGAGCGTTCAACCAGAGACGTTTACGTCGACAGACAACTACTACCAGAATGAGGATCAGATCGAGCAGGCGATAAACGGCGTCTATGCGGAGTTGCAGACGCTGTACGACGTGGGAGGCGGAACGGATTTTTGGGCTGTGACCGAGATGCGGTCCGACAACACAACCTTTCAGTATAATCCTGCGGATCGAGGAGAAGACCAGATGGAAGCCCTCGATGATTTCCTGATTGACGAGGATAATACTGACATCGAGGCGATTTGGAGCGCCATTTATTCCGGGGTGCAGCAGACGAACACGATCCTCGATCAGATTGACGATGCGGAGTTTCAGGAATCGGCGAATCGAGAACAGCTTGAAGGGGAGGCGCGGTTCCTGAGGGCCTTTTACTACTTCCACTTGGTTCGTCTCTGGGGAGGCGTTCCTCTGGTTACGGAGGCGGTGGAGACGCCCAATCAGGCCTTTTCGGAAGGGAGGGCGTCCGAAAGCGAAGTGTATGACCAAATCATCACGGACGCACAGGAGGCGCGTACGCTGCTGCCCCAGAGTCATCCGTCGGAAGAGGCCGGTCGGGCAACGGAGGGAGCAGCCCGGATGCTGTTGGCCAAGGTCTACATGACGCGGGAGAACTTTACGGACGCCATTCCGGAGTTGGAGGCCATAATGGGTATGGACTATGGACTGGTTTCCGACTATGCGGATGTATTCAGTCCCGACAATAAAAACCATCAGGAGTCTATATTTGAAATTCAGTATCAGCCGGGCATATCAGATGGGGCCGAGGCAAGCTCGTGGATTTATCGGTTTGCTCCATTTAATTCGGAAGGCGACGTTGTATTCGGATTCCCCGACCTGGCCTTTAATTTTGCCGGATACAATATTCCGACATTCGACGTGATTCGGGCGTATGAGGATGGGGACGAGCGAAAGGAAGCGTCAATTGCGTACTACGTAAATGATGAAAACACGCAGTATGACGTTGCGCTGAGTGATTCGATTCCCTTCATCGATAAATACTACCACGAGTTCGACCAGCAGGGGCAGACGCGCGAGAATTGGCCCGTTTACAGGTACGCCGACGCTCTCTTGATGTACGCGGAAGCGTTGAACGAGGAGGGACGAACGGACGAGGCGTATGATCCGCTGGATCAGGTTCGAAATCGAGCGGGCCTGGGCGATCTGTCGCGAGGGCTCTCGCAGGAGCAGTTCCGGGAGGCCGTCTACCACGAGCAGCGTGTGGAGTTGGCGTTTGAAAACCATCGTTGGTACAACCTGAAGCGCACGGATCGGGCGGTTGAGGTGATGACCGAGCATGGGGACGAGATGAGGGATCGGATTAGTCGGCTCACCGACATTAGCTACAACGTCAATGAGGACATGCTGCGGTATCCAATTCCGTTTCGGGAGGTCCGCATCAATGACCTGGACCAAAATCCAGGCTGGTAAATGGTTCTCCGTGTATCCTCTGGAGGACTGTTTGATGGATGAGAACGCAGGGGGTGTATCGACGGCGCCCTGCGTACCCACTGCGTGAGATTTGCGCAGTCGTAGGTCGATTGGTCAAGATGTTGTTGGGGGAGGTGTCAGTGAGGCGGCAAAAGACCCATCTCCCAGAGGAGGATCGAGAGACGTCGCGGCCCAGACCTGCGTTTTTCGATGGATGCCGTGGGTTCTCAATTCATCCTTTTGATTAGTGGACGTGTCCTCATGACCCTCAGCCGGTTCGCATGGATCCTCCTGGTCGTAGCGTTCACCGCGTGGGACGCGTCGGCCCAGACGGAGGCCTCTTCCGATGAAGTGCGATCGTACGATGCGCTCGTTCAGGGCTTCGAGAGTCCCGACCACGGTCGGTGGGGCGAAGTGCCGCTCTGGTGGTGGGAGGCCGCTCCGATGACGGAGGAGCGCATCACCTGGCAGCTGGAAACCCTCAAGGAGAAGGGCGTCGAGGCCGTGACGCCGATTCAGCGCTCTCCGGCCCGAAGCGACCCGTCCTCGTTTACGCCCGAATGGTGGGACACCTTCGAGTACGCACACGAGGAGGTCGACCGGCTCGACATGCGCATCTGGGCATACGACCAGGTCGGATACGGCCACTACGGCTGGCTGGAAATGGCGGCCGCCCGGGTCGGCAATTCGGAAGACGCGGCGGACACCCGCGAAGTGGAGGTCCTGACGGTCGAGGGACAGGCCGGGCACTCGATTGAGGTCGATCTTCCCGAGGACGGAGAGGTACTGGGCGCACGGGCCTATCCGCTCGACGAGGACACGGTGGCAAGCGACGCCGAGAGCCGCGACGTTCGGTCGGCCGTCAGCGGCACCACCCTGGCCTGGACACCGGACGAGGGGCGGTGGCGCGTGGCCGTCACCGTCGCCACGCCGTTTCGCTCCTTTTACATGAATCCGGCCGCCACGGACGCCTTCCTGTCCATGCTGTACGGTCGGCTGGAAGAGACGGTGGGAGAAGAGGCGATGGGGGAGAGTTTTGCCGGCGTCTTCCAGGACGAACATCCGCCGACCCCGCGCAACATTTACACCGATCGTCTCGCATCGGCATTTGAGGACCAGCACGGCTATCCCCTCGAACGCGCCTTACCGGCACTGCACTTCGACGTCGGGGCAAAGACGCCCACGTATCGGAGCGACTTCTTCGACACGTACCTCCAGCTCGTGGAGGACACGTACTGGGAGGAGGTCTACTCCTGGGCCACGGACCGCGGTATTCAGACGAGCTACGACAACTGGGGGCGGCAGAACATCTACCAGCAGTCGGAGGGGTACATGGACTACTTTCGCACGCAGCGCTGGTTTACGGCGCCCGGCTACGACGATTCCGGACAGCACCACCTCACCGATCGCAATTATTACGACACCAAGATTGCGGCCTCCATCGCGCGGCTCTATGAGCGGCCGCGGGTGTGGTCGGAGGCCTTCCACTCGTCGGGCTGGGGTCGAACGACGAACCAGACGGTCACGTGGCTCACGACCAACTACGCGTTCGGGGCCAATCTGTACGACGAGCACGGCCTGTACTATTCTCTCAACGCCGGCACGTGGGAGCACGCGGCCCCGGATCCACACTGGAATCAGCCGTACTGGCGCTATTACGGGCAGCTCTCCGACTGGGTGACGCGCCTGAGCTACGTGATGTCGCAGGGCCACAACGTCACGGACGTGGCGGTCCACTATCCCGTCGTGAGTCTGCTGGCCGGTCACGCGCCGGAGACGGAGGCGCCCGATTACAACCGGTACATGGAGCTGTCCCGGACGATCTTCGACGAGGGCATCGACAACGACGTCATTGACGACGGCTCCATCCTGGACGGAACCATCGAGGACGGAGTGCTGCGGGCCGGAGGATCGCCGTACCGGGCCCTGGTCTTTGGGCCGGAGGTCACCATGCGCCGGGCCGTCATGGAGAAGGCGTTGTCGTTTGCAGAAAGCGGGGGAACCGTGCTCTTCTTCGGGCGCCTGCCGACGGCCTCGGTCGAGGGCGGGCGCGGGGACGAGGCGCTCGGAGCGCTTTTCGAGACGCTTCTGGGGGACGAAGCTGCAGGGGAGGCGTCGCCCTCGTTCGTCTCCAAGCGCTTCTCGGGTGGTGGATTTGCTGCGTTTGTGCCGCAGGCCCCTGAGCGCCTTCCCGCCTTCATTACGTCTACCATTGACCGCGATTTTCTGTCGCGGGGCGGGGACGTGTACGTCACGCATCAGCGCGTTGGAGAGGCCGATGCCTACCTTCTCCAGAACACAGAGGATCGCCCCGTGACCCTTCGTGCCCGGTTCCGCACGCAGGGGCATCCCGAGCAGTGGAACTTGTTCGACGGGACGATCTCGCCCATCGACGAGTACAGCACAGAAGGGGCATACACGCACGTGCCACTCCGCCTCGATGGAAACACCGCCCGGCTCATCGTCTTCCGCCCCGTTGACGCGGAGGAGCCGGGAGAGGGCGCGGGCTCGATTGCGACGCGGCCCCTCTCCCCGTGGCAGAAGGTGGGGCTGCATCCGTCCGACGAAGAGACGCTCCCGGACGAGTGGACGTTCTCGGTGATTCTGACCCGGGACAACCAGTGGGGCGCCTTCGAGTGGCCGCCCTCCGACGAGGCAATCGGCCCGGAGGTGCGGCAGATCCGGTATCGGGAACCGGACGAAGCTTCCGGAACGGAGCGGGGGTGGCACCGGCCGGGCATTGACGAGAGCGAGTGGACCCCGCACCTCTACAGCTCCGGTCCGCAGTGGCTCTCGCTCGCTGAGGTGGCGGAGGAGGCCGATGCGTCGGCGTTGCTCGATCAGCTGTCGATCATTGAAGCCGGTCAGGAGGTGACCCTGGAGGGAGAACGACGGACGTGGGACGAGGTCGTGTTTTCGAAAACGATTGGGACCGGGGAGCCGGCGCCCTGGGGCGGCCATTCCGGCTATCCGGACGGGCACATTGAACGGGAGTTCGTTGAGGTGGAGGGCGAGGGGCGAAAATTCTTCTTTACGCGCATGCACTCTCCGGACGCACAGCGGCGAGGGCTCCGTGTGGAGCTTCGCAACAGCGACATGCGCCTCTGGGTGAACGGCGAGGAGCAACCGTTCGAGGGGAGCGTCGGCAACCTCCCCCTGATCGAGGGACGCAACACGGTCCTGCTGGAGGTTCCGGACGGGGGGCAGGGACGGCTCTACGTCCAGGATACCCCGCCGTCTGTGCAAACGATGGCGGACGCTGCCGACGAGGATCGTGGGCCCGACCTGAGAGATGCCGCCTGGATTTGGGCCGGGGAGTCGGACGCGACCTACGCCCGTCGGTCGTTTTCTATGGACGACGTGCCGGAGACGGCCCAGCTCGTGATGACCGGCTACACCGGATACCGGCTCTTCGTAAACGGCGAGCGGGTCGGGGAGGAGATCGGTCCGTGGGCAAACTGGGAGCAGCCCGAGACGATCAACGTGCGTTCGCAGCTCCGGGAGGGCGAAAACGTGATTGCCGTGCGGGGGCAGTTCTACCGGGGCCAGCACTTCAACACAGACGCCTCGACGGAGAGCCGGGCCTTTACGATGGTCCTCCAGACCGAGACGCCCGACGGAACCGAGCACCAGATCGTGAGCGACGGGTCGTGGGTGGGGGCGAGCGAGGTCGCCGACGGGTGGGAGCAGCCCGGGTTCGACGACAGCGGCTGGTCGTCGGTGCGCGTCAAGGGACAGGTTGGAGACGAGCCGTGGGGGCGCGCCTTTCTCGAAAATGTGGGAACGGCGACGACGCCGGATCGCCCACTGTCCGTCAATCTCGATTCACCGTACCTCGAGGTCTTCGAGGAGGGGCCGGACGTGACGTACGACGTGAAGCCCGAATCGGCGTCTCGGGTCGGATGGGCGCGATTCGACGTGCCGCCGGGAACCCGACAGCTGGTTCTGAACACGGAGGCGTCGGTGCGGGCCTGGGTCGATGGGCGGGAGGTCTCGGTTGACGAAGATACGGTGACCGTGTCTCCGCCGTCCCGGGACGTGGCCACCGTGGCCCTGCGCATGGAGATGGTGCCCGGGGCGTACGGGGGCGCCGCCTTTTCGAGCCCGATCGACGTGAGGCTCGGCGGGGGCACGATGCCGCTCGGGGACTGGACGGAGGCGGGGCTACCCACGTATTCCGGCATTGGCGTCTACGAGCAGACGGTGCACCTGACGGAGGACGAGGTCGCTCAGCAGCCGGTGCTCGACCTCGGCGAGGTGTACGTGGCCGCCGAGGTGCTCGTGAATGGCGAGCCGGTTGGGACGCGAATTGCCGCTCCGTTCACGTACGATTTGTCGGAGGCCGTCGAACCCGGGGAGAACACGATTACTGTGCGCGTGGCCAACACGCTGGCCCCGCAGTACGAGATTCCCGACAAGACCCTGCATCAGGGACCGACGACGTCCGGTCTCGTGGGGCCGGTCACCCTCTCGTTCTATCCGACGGACGAATAGCCGAGTCGTATGATCGACCGGTTGCCTCACACGGATCCTGATTGCACGCCATGAATCCAGCGCTTGGGGTTCTTCTTCACGCCGTCGGAGGCTTTGCGGCGGGGAGCTTTTATCTTCCGCTCAAGAGGATTGAGGACTGGGCGTGGGAGAGCTACTGGTTGGTCAACGGCGTTTTCTCGTGGCTCATCATGCCGTGGGTCGTGGGCCTGATGGTCGTACCCAATCTGTCCGTCGTGTGGGCGGAGGCGCCCGTGAGCAGCATGGGCTGGGCCTTTTTGTACGGGGCGCTCTGGGGCATCGGCGGGCTCACGTTCGGGCTCACAATGCGGTATCTGGGCATGTCGCTCGGGTACGCGCTGGCCCTCGGCCTCACCGCCACGTTCGGGACGATCCTTCCGCCGATTTACTTCGGCGAGTTCGTGCAGCTCGTGACCGAACACTCCGGGATCGTCACGCTGCTCGGCGTGGCGGTGACGCTCATCGGAATTGCGGTCACAGGGTGGGCAGGCGTCGCCAAAGACCGGGAGCTATCCGAGGACGAGAAGTTTGAGGGAGTCGAAGAGTTCGATCTCGTAAAGGGCATCTGGGTGGCCATCTTTGCCGGCATCATGAGCGCATGCATGGCTTTCGGAATTGCGGCCGGGGAGCCGATTGCCGAGGTGGCCGTCGAGCACGGAACCGCCTCGCTGTGGCAGAACACGCCCGTCTTTATCGTCATCTTTGCGGGGGGCTTCCTGGTCAACGCCGTCTGGTGCACCTACCTGAACGTCGCGAACGGCACCGCCTCGGACTACCTCGACGGGGATACGTCTCTGCTCTTCAACTACACGTTCGGAGCGCTGGCCGGTGTCACCTGGTATTTCCAGTTCATGTTCTACGGAATGGGGACCTCCCAGATGGGGGCCTACGACTTCGCGAGCTGGAGCGTTCACTTCGCATTCGTGATCGCGTTCAGCAATATGTGGGGGGTAATTACGGACGAGTGGGTGGGGACGAGTGCGGGGACGCGCCGCCTTCTCTATCTCGCGCTCTTGATTCTGGTTGCGTCGGCGGCGATCATCGGGTGCGGAAATTACCTCGCGCAGGTCTGATTGCAGGGGCCGAAGAGGCGTTTGGGGGGGCGTTCGAGTTCGGCGTAGACGTCGTGAGGTGGACCTTGCGACGGCATTTCTCCAGGCACTGGAGCCCTTTTATCAGCTGATATGAGACGTTGCTAGCAGAGTACGGAAGGAAGTCGTGCGGTATGAATCGTCATTCTACACCACACTGATTTTGGAACGTGATCATGAGCACACGTGAGCCGTCCCCGCCCACCGTCGGTCTTTTCGCCATTGGCCTCGAAGAGTACTGGGACCAGTTCGAGGGGCTCCGCGATCGCCTGGACGGGTACCGGACGGAGGTCCACGAGAAGCTGGAAGAACGGGGGGCGGACGTCGTGGACGCGGGCCTGGTGGACACCTACGAGAAGGCGGTCGAGGCCGGGGCACGATTCAAGCGAGAAGACGTGTCGCTCATTTTTCTGTACGTGTCGACGTACGCGCTCTCGGAGACGGTACTACCAGTGGCCCAAAAGGCAGAGGCGCCCGTGGTGGTCTTAACTCTTCAGCCGACGGAGGCCGTCGATTACGAGGCCTTCAATCGCATGAAGGACCGCATCGACAAGACGGGCGAATGGCTGGCCAACTGTCAGGCGTGTGCGGTGCCCGAAATTGCGAGCGTCTTCAACCGGGCTCAGATTGATTTCCATCAGGTGACGGGGACCCTGGAGGACGAGGAGGCGTGGGCCGACGTTGAGGACTGGATTGAGGCAGCCCGCGTGGCGCGTGTGCTACAGTGCAACCGTCTCGGCATCATGGGGCACTACTACAGCGGCATGCTCGACATCTACTCCGACCCCACGCAGCACGCCGCCTTCTTCGGCAGCCACATCGAGCTTCTGGAGGTCGACGACCTTCGCGTTCGTCGCGAACAGGTGACCGATGCGGAGATGGAGCGAAAGATCGAGGAGATCTACGAGGAGTTCGAGGTGCTGGACGAGTGTCCGGACGAGGAGGTGGAGCGTGCAGCTCGGACCGCGTGCGCCCTCGACGTGCTCGTCGAGGACAAGAAGCTCGGATCTCTCGCGTACTACTACGAAGGGGCGGAGGGAAGCGTGAACGAGGAGCTCATGGGCTCGGTCATCGTCGGCACGTCGATCATCACGGGCCGCAACGTGCCGGTTTCCGGCGAGTGCGACGTCAAGAACGCCCAGGCCATGAAGATCATGGATGCCTTCGGGGCGGGCGGATCGTTTACGGAGTTCTACTCCATGGACCTCGAAGACGACGTGCTGCTCATGGGGCACGACGGGCCGGGCCACATCCGGATTGCGGACGGAAAGCCCAAGCTGAAGCCCCTGCGCCTCTACCACGGCAAGCCGAGCCACGGCCTGTCCATCGAGATGAGCGTGACAAACGGGCCGGTAACGGTCCTCTCGGTCGTCCAGACCGTCGATGGAAAATTGAAACTTCTGGTGTCGGAGGGCACGTCCGTTCCGGGGCCCATTCTCGAGATCGGCAATACGAACTCCCGGTACCGGTTTCCGATTGGGGTCAAGGAGTACGTGGAGACGTGGAGCAGCCACGGACCGGCACATCACTGCGCGGTGGGGGTGGGTCACATCGCGTCTCGGATTCACAAACTGGGGGCGCTTCTGGACGTGGAAGTCTCGCAGGTGTGCTGACTCGCGTCGGACCCTGAGACCGATTCAAATGACAGTTCGATCAGCCATGCGGCAGACGTTCGCCTCGGTCTTCCTCTTTGTGCTTTTCATTGCGGGGCTCCTCGGGAGTGGATGTGCCATGACCGAGTCGCCCTCGGCCACGGACTGGCCCGAGGTGGAGCGGACCCACGAGCCCTGGACCCGCTGGTGGTGGATGGGGAGTGCGGTGACCGACACGACGCTCACCCATCTTCTGAGCGAGTACGACGAGGCTGGAATTGGGGGCGTGGAGGTGACGCCCATCTACGGCGTCCGGGGCCGAGAGGACGCGTTCGTTGAGTACCTCTCGTCTGACTGGATGGCGCTACTGGACCACACGACGGAGCAGGCCCACGCTCGCGGGATGGGAGTGGACCTGGCGAACGGCACCGGGTGGCCGTTCGGGGGGCCGAACATTTCTTCCGAGCACGCTGCCCGCCGCGCCGTCATCGACA
This sequence comes from uncultured Salinivenus sp., assembly GCA_964502085.1. Lineage (GTDB taxonomy): Bacteria > Bacteroidota > Rhodothermia > Rhodothermales > Salinibacteraceae > Salinibacter. The sequence goes on from CAZCUZ010000006.1 coordinate 13,415, forward strand.
CGTTTGCCCTCGCCCCGGGCGAGCAGCTCCGGGAGGCCGTCGTGCATCACAGCGAGGCCCTGGATCGGCGGGCGCCCCTGCAGGCCCTGATGGCCTTTTCCTATGATGGAAAGGTCCACAATCTCACCGACAAGGTGCAGTCGGATGGGACGCTCGACTGGACGGCCCCCGAGGGGGCGTGGACGCTGTACGCCGTATTCACTGGGTGGACGGGGCAGGAGGTCAAGCGGAGTGCGCCGGGGGGAGAGGGCTACGTCCTCGATCACTTTTCCGAGGACGCGCTCGATCAGCACCTCGCCTGGTTCGACGATGCGTTTGCCCGGGAGGGGCGGCCGGAGATCCGCTCCTACTTCAACGACTCCTACGAGGTGTACGGGGCAAACTGGACGCCCGGGCTGTTCGACGCCTTCGAGGAGCGGCAGGGCTACGATCTGCGTCGCCGCCTGCCGGCCCTTCACGGCGAGGCGCCGGATTCCACGACGGCCCGCGTGTGGGCCGACTACCGAGAGGTGTTGAACGGGCTTTTGCTAGAGGACTTCGTGCAGCCGTGGCGGGAGTGGACCCATCAGAAGGAGGCACAGTCTCGCTTTCAGGCCCACGGCGCGCCGGGGAATCTCATCGACCTGTATGCGGCGGCGGACGTGCCGGAGACGGAAACGTTCTACGCTTCGGATTTTCCGATTCCCGGACTCCGGACGGACGCGGCCTACACCGGCGGGCGCATCTCCGGGGCCGAGCCGGACCCGCTTCTGTTTAAGCTGGCGTCGTCCGGAGCGCACCTGACGGGGCGGCCGCTCGCGTCCTCCGAAACGGCGACGTGGCTCGGCGAGCACTTTCGGGTGCCCCTCTCCCTCGTCAAGCCGGAGGTGGACCAGCTCTTTACGGCCGGGATCAATCACGTCTTTTTCCACGGCACGACCTACTCGCCCCCGGACGCCCGCTGGCCCGGCTGGCTCTTTTATGCGTCCACCCACTTCGGCCCGACCAACACGTTCTGGCGCGACCTGCCGGGCCTCACGTCGTACATTGCCCGGGCGCAGTCCTTCCTCCAGCGGGGCCGGCCGGACAACGACGTGCTGCTGTATTTCCCGGTGTACGACCAGTGGCAGCAGGCGGACAGCACGCTCCAGTTCTCCATCTACGAGCCTGACTGGTTCTACGACACACCCGTGCACACCGCCGCCGAGACGATGCAGCGCCGTGGGTACACGTTCGACTACGTCTCCGACCGGCTCCTGCAGTCGCTCTCGGTCTCAGAGAATGAGTTGCAGGCCGAGGGGGGGCGCTACGATTTGGTTCTGATTCCCGAGACCCGCGTCATGCCGGTCGAGACGATGGAGACGGCCGTCGAGCTGGCCCGCACCGGCGCGACCGTGGCGTTTCAGGGACGCGGGCCGGCGGACGTGCCCGGGCTGGGGCGCCTGAATGAGCGACGGAAAACGCTTCGCGACCTCCGGGAGACGCTGCCGGGTGATCCGGATTCGGGAATTCGCGAGGCTGCGGTTGGAGAGGGGCGGATTTTGGTTGGGGAGGACGTCGACGCGCTCCTGCGGCGGGCCCAGACGCGGCGCGAGCCGATGGCGGAGCGCGGGCTCTCGTTCGTGCGGCGACAGCAGTCCGAGGGGCACGACTACTTCATTGCGAACCTGGACAGCAGCGCAGTCGACGGTTGGGTCTCCCTCGGCGTCCCGGCACAGTCGGCCGTCCTCTTCGATCCGATGCACGAGCGGAGGGGGGAGGCCGCCGTTCGGCAGGGCGACGACGGCACGGCGGAGGTGTACCTCCAGCTCGCGTCGGGCGAGGCGACCGTTCTTCGTACGTTCCGTGATCGGGCCGAGCTCGACGTCCCGCGGTGGACGTACACGGAGCCCCGCGAGCCGCGGCCGATCACAGGATCGTGGGACGTGACGTTTGTCGACGGGGGGCCCGTACGTCCGGACTCATTCTCCACCGACCGGCTGGCGTCGTGGACGGAGCTCGGGGGCGAGGATGCCCGCCGGTTCTCGGGGACGGCCCGCTACGAGATCACGTTCGAGGCCGGGCCGGACGAGGCCGACGCGTGGCGGCTCGATCTGGGGGACGTTCACGCGAGCGCCCGCGTGTACTTAAATGGACGCGACCAGGGCCGGGCCTGGGCGCATCCGTTTCGGCTGCCGGTCGGGGAGGCCCTGGAATCCGGCACGAACCGGCTCGTGATCGAGGTGACGAACCTGATGGCCAACCGCATTATCGACCTGGACCGGCGTGGGGTCGAGTGGAAGAAGTTCTATGACATCAACGTCGTCGGGACGGGGTACGAGCCGTTCGATGCGTCCGACTGGACGCCGATGCCGTCGGGGCTGCTAGGGCCGGTCGAGCTCGTTCCGCTCGCCTCGGATTCCCCCTCGACGGGGACACCGTAAACAGCTCCTGTTCGATCATTCGGATACGATGATTCTTCTCGAACGGGCGGGGGACAATGTTTTGGATTTCCGTCCAGCGCTGATCAAAAGAATTGTGGCAGGGGGATTGGGCCTACTCTTCTTGCTGGCCGTTGCACCCCTGGTAGGGAAGGGACAAGCCCCCTCTCCGTCTGCTCAGTGGATTGGTTTGCCCGAGGCGCTGGGGGGAGGCACAGCGCCCGCCAACCGGTTCACGTATTTCCGAACGGAGGTGGCCCTCGAACGCCTTCCGGACGACGCGATCCTCTATTTTGGGGCGGACAGTAATTCTCGTCTCTGGATCAACGGCCACCTCGTGCGGCGCAAGGTAACGCGATATCACGAGACGGAGGCCACGACGGACGTTGTCAACGCCGGACCGTATTTGCGCGAGGGAACGAACGTGATCGTCGTTCTGCACCACAACTGGGGGGACATCACGACCTTCCAGCGGACCGGCAACGTTCGAGCCGGGCTGTATCTTCGCAGTGCGTGGGTACAGACGGACTCGACCTGGCGCGTGCGAACAGCCCCTCAGTTTTTGCAGCACGAGAAGCAAATTCTGGGCGTGCCGGGGACGCCCCGCGTGCGTTTTCCGCAGGTCATCGACGGCCGTGACCGGCCCGCCGGTGACCTTCACGATCCGTCGTTCGGCGATTCGGCGTGGCGACGCGCGCGAGTCGTGACGGACGGGCCGTGGCCGGAGGATCCGTCACCCGTCGAGACGCCGGGCCAGCGCGAGTATCGGGTCGAGCCGATGGACGTGCTTCGTGCCGGGACGGTGGGGCGGACGGTTGCAGACGGCGCCGATTCGATCGGGATCCACATGCGGAACGCCCGCCACACGCCTTATGAGGAGGCGACCCGTCGTGCCGAGGCGCTGGTGCGTGGCCGGCCGATCACCGTGGAGGGGGAGGCGGGGGAGACGCGGTTCGTCACCGTCGATTTCCATCGCCCCGTGCACGGGTATCCCGTTCTAGAGATCGCCGATGCGTCCGCTGGGACGATCATAGACCTCGGCTATACCGAGATTCCGCGCTCACAGTACGACGGGGAGTGGCAGGTGAACCCCGAGACCGGCTGGATCGACCCGACGGGTGTGGTGGGTGACCGCTACGCCGACCGGTACATTACCCGAGAGGGCCAGCAGCGGGTCGAAGTGCCGGACGAGCGCACGGCGCGGTGGATGGGTGTGCACGTTCACTTCGAAGAGGCGGGGGCGGTGCGGTTCGAATCGGTCGGAATGGTGAAGAGCCAGTATCCGGTCGACTGGGTTGGGACCTTCGACACCGGACGCGAGCGAATCAGTCAGATTGTAAAACTCGGCCGGATCCACGCGGAGATCACGATGAGCGACGCGTACATCGACACGCCCGGACGCGAAGACGGGCAGTGGTACGAGGATGCTCGGCTGCGGGCGAAAATTGCCGCGCGGTGGATGGGGGACACTCGGCTTCGGAAACTCATGATTCGTACAGTGGCCGAAAGTCAGCGGGACGATGGACGGTTCCACGACTTCCCCCCGACCAATTATCCGTTTCTGTCGACGTTCGACTGGACGATGCAGTGGACGGCCATTCTGTACGACCAGTACCTGTGGTCCGGCGACGACGGGCTCATTCGGGAGTACTGGCGCCCCCTGCAGCGGTACTGGGCACAGGTCCTTTCCCACACCGACGACGAGGGGCTCTGGCGTACCGACGAGGTCCGCGCCGACATTCGCGTCGGGGTGCATCCGGAGGAAGGACAATCCAGTGGCATCGTGACGCCGGGCATCATCGAGCGGCTCCGATGGGCGGCCGACATGGCCGACGCCATTGGAAAGGCCGACACGGCTCGGGCGTGGCGAACCGAGGCCGATCGGATGGCCGAGGCGTTTCGGGAATATCACATCGTGCCGGTCACCGACAGCGTCCCGGCGCACGTCGGCGATCGGTACGATCCTGTCGACCCGTCCGTCGACCGCGGATTCAGTCAGGCTGGGCAGACGCTGGCCACGACAGCCGATCTCCTTTCCCGCGACACCGCAAAGGCGGCCCTCGAATATGCGTTTCCACCGCCCGCTGGGACTCCGCCTGAGCCGGTCACGCGGTGGAACAACCCTACGTTCAGCTACCGGGCCTTGCGGGCGCTTTCGCACGTGGGGCTCGACGAGCGGGCGGTACGCCACATGCAGGAGCGGTACCGCCAGTACCTTCCGGACCACCCGTCCAATCCGATCGATCCCTCCCTGCAGGGGCCGTACGGAGGGCCCTTGCCGGAATACTGGGTGAGCCGCGAGGACCGAAATCTGCGGCCGGGGGCCGTAAATACGGCGCAGCCCGAGGACGACACCGGCTCGCACGGCTGGGCCGCGGTGCCATTACTCTGGTTGCATGACACTCTGCTGGGAGTTCGCATCGTGGAGCCGGGAGGAGACCGTCTCCGCATCGCTCCGCGTACCGGGGGGCTTCCCTACGTGCAGGGACACACGAATACGCCCAACGGTGAGGTGTGGGTCTCCTGGGAGCCTCAGCGATGGTCATTGGAAGTCACGATTCCGGAGGGAACGACCGCCGAAGTGGTATTCCCCAATCGCCTTGCGGACCAGCGCGTTCGGCTGGTTGGGCCGGAGGGGGAAGAGAGGGTGAACGCCGATCGGTTCGTCGTATCGGGCGGGGGACGGTACGTATTTCGAGCCTACTAATCAGGGTCGGGAATCGGTTGCTCCTTGAAAGCCCAGTGATCCGTCTGGAGGTGTCCTTGCCGACTTCTTCAATGAGCGATTGTTAAAATCGCTCGGCAATCTTCGTGGCGGTCGTGTGGTCGGTGATGAGCACGTCGACGAGAGGTCCGCGGAGCGCCCCGTGAATCGCGTCGACCTTCTGCGGTCCCCCTGCCACCCCGACGACGCAGTCGGTATTCTGGAGCTGGTCGAGCGTAATGCCGATGAGCCGGTCGTGAAGGGACGTACCCACCGTGTCGCCGTCGGCGTCGAAAAAGCGGAGGGCAATGTCGCCGACGGCGTCGGAGGCGACCAGGTCGTTATACGTCTGTTCGGAGACGGCCGGGTCCTCGTCGAAAATGGGATTGGTCGCCAGCGCCCCGATGCCGACGTACGCCGTCGTGAGTTCGGGGAAAAGGTCCAGGGCGGCCTGTGTGTGCCGGTCGGAGAGCAGCACCTCGCGCACCTCGGCGCTGTCGACGATGCCCGGGGTGGGAAGAGCCGTAAGCTCTCCGTCGAGAAGTTTGGCCAGGCGGCGGGAGAGATCGGCGGCGTGCGCTTCGGCCTCGGGCGGGCCGACCCCGCCGAGCGTCTGGACGACGTGTACGTCCGCCGTGTTCACGGGCTGGAGCGATTGCATCATCGCCCGGAGCGTCGTTCCCCACGTGATTCCCAGCACGTCTCCCTCCTGGACCGTGCGACGAAGGTAGTTCGCCGCGGCGCCTCCAATCTGCTGCTTCAAAAACGTGGTGTCGCCGTTGGTGTCGGACGGCCCCGAGGGGGTAATGAGGACTTCTTCGAGGTCGAACCGGTTCTCGAATTCGGCCTCGAGGTCGACGAAATTATTCTCCGGAGAGGCAACGGAGATTTGGACGATGTCCTGGTCGCGGGCCTGCTGGAGGAGGCGGGAGACCTTCGGGCGAGAGAGATGTAAGCGGTCGGCAATTTCGCGCTGGTTGAGGTCCCGCAGGTAGTAGAGGGAACTCACCTTGCTCATCAGGCGCAGGTCGACCGCATCTTTCGTGGAGGCCATGCTTGAACAGACGTCGGACGGAAAGGAAAGTGCAGAAAATATCACGCAGCTTTTCCTCGTTTGTTCAGGTCTGCATAACTGTGAGACGCCGAATGGAGACAAAAATCACCGACGAGACGTTCTTCACACCGTCTCTCGTGTTCGTCCATGAATCCTTGACATTGGGGGAGGAAGGTCCTAGTTTCGTGAAACGAATTGCATAGATGAACATGTGTTCGGTCTTTTTGCACGTTCGCCGGGGCCTTCCGTGATTGGTTGGGGGGCGCGGCGGGAGAGCGTGGTGGGGGCAATGCCGCGGGCGGGAGCGCTTTCATTGGTGACGAGGTGTGATTCCGGTGGGGGCTCCGCCGGTGACCTGCACGCGTGGTTTGCGATTGATTTTGCAGATCTGTCCTTCTTCCCCACTTCCGTTTTCCTTTTCGATTCGCCCCCCGGCGTGTGTTCATGAGCTACTTCGACGACCGTCTTTTTTTACGGGCCCTTTTTCTCGCCGTTCTCGTGGCGCTGACGGGAACCGTTTCGTCGGGATGGGCCCAGGAGTCCGTGTCCGGACTGCCCATCAACCCGACCCTGCTGGAGGAGGCGTGGCCCGCGCAGTGGATTGCTCCGTCCGAAGCGGAGGGCGATGCCTTTGGGGTGTTCCACTTTCGTCGATCCGTTGACCTGGAGGAAGCGCCGGACTCGTTCGTCGTCCACACGTCGGCGGACAATCGCTATCAGCTTTTCGTGAACGGAGAGCGGGTGCGGAAGGGCCCGGCCCGAGGCGAGATTCCGAACTGGCGCTTCGAAACGACGAATCTGGCGCCGCACCTCGAGGCCGGGTCCAACGTGATTGCCGCGGTCGTCTGGAATTTTGCCGGGCACCGGCCCGTCGCGCAGTTCAGCTACGAGACGGGGTTCGTGCTGCAGGCAAACGACGAGGCGCACGTGGCCGTCAACACCGACGCGGACTGGACGGTAACCGAAAATGAGGCGTACGCCCCTGTGCCGCGCTCGGAGCAGGAAATACAGGGCTACCTCGTGGTGGGGCCGGGCGAGCGGGTCGACGCCGACGCGTACCCGTGGGGGTGGCAGGAGCCGGGCTACGACGACGGGGACTGGGCCCAGGCGGACGAGCTGCGGCCCGGGATGCCGAAGGACGGGCCCGGGCCGACCGGCATCTACGAGGCCTGGAAGCTCGTGCCCCGGACGATTCCCCGGATGGAAGAGCACGTCGAGCGCTTCGGCGCGATCGACCGCACACAGGGCGTTGAGGCGGAGGAGGGCGTGCTGTCGGGGGAGAAAGACCTCGTCGTTCCGGCGGAGACGGAGGCGACCCTCCTGCTGGATCAGGAGCACCTGACGACGGCGTATCCGGTGCTCCGGACGAGTGGAGGGGAGGGCAGCCGCGTTCAGATTACCTACGGAGAAGCCCTCTACGACGACGAGGGACTGAAGGGGGATCGGGACGAGATCGAGGGCAAGACGATTCGCGGGTACCACGACGTGTATCTCCCCGATGGAGGGCAGGACCGGACGTTTCGGCCCCTCTGGTGGCGCACCTTCCGCTACGTGCAGCTGGACGTGACCACCGGCGAGGAGCCACTCCGCCTGCACGACGTCCACAGCATCTTTACCGCGTATCCCTTTGAAGAGAAGGCGTCGTTTGCCAGCAGCAACTCACAGCTCGAAGAGATCTGGGACGTGGGGTGGCGCACGGCTCGCCTCTGTGCGAACGAGACCTACTTCGACACCCCGTACTGGGAGCAGCTGCAGTACGTGGGCGACACCCGCATTCAGGCCCTCATCTCGCTGTACGTCGACGGCGACGACCGGCTCATGCGAAAGGCTATTGAGGCATACGATCGCTCGCGCGTGTCCGAGGGGCTCACCGCGAGCCGGTATCCGTCCCACGAGGAGCAGTTCATTCCGCCGTACTCGCTCCTGTGGGTGTCGATGGTGCACGACTATTGGATGCACCGCGACGATCCCGAGTTCGTCCGCTCGTTCCTCACACCCATCCGCGGCGTGATCGAGTGGTACGAGCAGCGGGTGGACGAGACGGGGCTCGTGGGGCCCGTATCCTGGTGGAACTTCGTCGACTGGAATTTCGACACGGGCGTGCCGCCGGGGGCGAACGACGGGCATTCGACCATCATCTCGCTGCAGCTGGCCTACGCTCTGGACCATGCCGCGAATCTGGCGGCGGCCTACGATCGGACCGACGAGGCCGAGTCCTATCGGCAGCGGGCCGAGGAATTGAAGGAGGTCGTTCGGGAGCAGACGTGGGACGAGGAGCGCGGCCTGCTGGCCGACACGCCCGCGAAGGAGGAGTTCAGCCAGCACGCCAACATCTTCGGGGTGCTGACGGACCTCTTTTCGGAGGAGCGAAAAAAGGCGGTGATGGAGCGGGTGCTGGCCGACACGTCGCTGACGGGCGCGACCTACTACTTCACGTTTTACCTGCACCGGGCAATGAAGGAGGCCGGGCTCGGGGACCGGTACGTCGAGGTGCTGGAGCCGTGGCGGGAGATGCTGTCGTGGAACCTCACCACCTTCGCCGAGGAGCCGGTTCCGACTCGCTCGGACAGTCACGCCTGGAGCTCGCATCCCAACTACCACGTGCTTTCGCTCGTCACGGGCATTCGACCGGCCGCGCCCGGCTTTGAGGAGGTGCGGATTGCCCCGGCGCTGGGTTCTCTGGAGTGGATCGACGGGGAGATGCCGCACCCCGAGGGCATGATTCAGGTGCAGCTGGAGAAGCAGAACGACGGGTTGACCGGTACGGTCACGCTTCCCGAGGGGGTGACGGGGACGTTCGAGTGGGAGGGACAGTCGATGGCGCTCGACGGCGGCACGCAGCAGATTGACCTGTAGAAAACGTCCCGGATCGACGCGTTTCAGTGCAGATCGTCTTTCTACACGACAAAAATTCTGGAATGCAAGTCATCCTGAAGCCGACAGCCGTTGGCAGAAGGATCTCTTTGAAGGAAGCGGAGACGAGATTCGGAAGGACGCACCCGTTTCTGTAGCTCCTGCGTTCTTTGAGGAGATTCACCCCAGGGGCATTCGGTCACGTTCGTTCCCAGCACTTCAGTCGTGGCAATCTGAGATTGCCTAGCTCCTTCAGAATGACCAATCTTGTCACGATTATTGTGGACGACTACCCACTCGAATTTTTGTCGTGTAGTGTCGAAAATCGTAGGATTTGGAGAGACACGTAACCGACTCATTTCCAAGTATTCACAGAGGAGGTCTTGCTCATGCAACGACTCGTTTTGATTCTCGCGGTCCTGTTCGTGGGGTGTGCACTTTCGGTCGGGGCGGCGGGGGCCGCTCCGACTGCGGCGCTGGAGGTGGCGTCCCTTCACACGAACCATCAGGCGAATCCGATGGGGATTGACGCGCAGACGCCGTGTCTGGGGTGGACGCTGGCGGGATCGTCGCGCGGCGCCCAGCAGTCGGCCTACCGGATTCAGGTGGCCGAGAGCCGCGACGCGCTCGCGAACGGAGAGGATCTGGTGTGGGACAGTGGGAAGGTGTCCTCGGACGAGTCGGTGCACCACGCCTACGAAGGGCCTTCGCTGGAGACGGGGACCCGGTATTTCTGGCGGGTGCAGGTGTGGGACGGGAGCGGCGAGCCCTCGGGCTGGAGCGAGGCGGCCTCGTGGGAGATGGGCCTGCTCGATGCGTCCGACTGGAGCGCCGACTGGATTGAGCCGGACTGGGAGCCGAAGACGGACTCGCCCCCGCCCAGTCCGATGCTGCGGACCGACTTTTCGATCGAGGGCGAGGTGGCCTCCGCTCGACTCTACGTCACGAGCCACGGCCTCTACGAGATGCACCTGAACGGAGAGCGCGTCGGCACCCAGACGTTCTCGCCCGGCTGGACCAGTTACAATCAACGACTGCAGTACCAGACGTACGACGTCTCGGGGCTGCTGGAGGAGGGGACGAACGCCCTCGGGGCCCGTCTCGGCGACGGGTGGTTTCGCGGGTACATTGGGTTTGACGGGCAGCGCAACTATTACGGCGACGCCCTGGCGCTGCTTGCCCAGCTGCACGTGACGTACGAGGACGGGCGCACGGCGGTTGCCGTCCGCACCGACGACGGCTGGCAGGCGACCACCGGGCCCATTCGCTCGTCGGACATTTACATGGGCGAGACCTACGACGCCCGGCGCGAGAAGGAAGGGTGGATGCACGCGGACTACGACGCTTCGGACTGGTCGGGCGTGCGTGTGGCCTCGCACGACAAGGAGCGACTCACCGCCCAGGAGGCGCCGCCGGTCCGGCGCGTCCAGGAGATTAAGCCGAAAGAGGTGATCTACACGCCGGAGGGCGACACGGTGCTGGACATGGGGCAAAACCTGGTGGGACGGATGCAGATGGAGGTCGAGGGAGAGGCAGGCACGGAGGTCACCCTTCGTCACGCCGAGGTGCTCGACAAGGAGGGCAACTTTTACACGGAAAACCTGCGGGCGGCCGATCAGGAGGTGACGTACGTGCTGGACGGCGAGGGCACGGAGGTCTACGAGCCCTTCTTCACCTTTCAGGGCTTCCGGTACGTGAAGGTGAGCGGGTATCCGGGCGAGGTGGAGCCGGAGAACTTTACCGGAGTGGTCCTCCACAGTGACATGACGCCCACGGGGCACTTCCAGAGCTCGGATTCCCGGCTCAATCAACTCCAGCACAACATCGTGTGGGGGCAGAAGGGGAATTTCCTCGACATCCCGACCGATTGCCCGCAGCGCGACGAGCGGCTGGGCTGGACCGGTGACATCCAGGTTTTTGCCCGCACGGCCAACTTCAACATGGACACGGCGGGCTTTCTGCAGAAGTGGCTCCGGGATCTGGAGGCCGATCAGCTAGAGAGCGGGAGCGTTCCGCACGTCATCCCCAACGTGCTGGGTGAGGGGAGCGCCGGGTCCGCGGGCTGGGCCGACGCGAGCGTCATCGTCCCGTGGGCGACGTATCAGGCCTACGGGAACGAGCGGATTCTGGAGACGCAGTACGAGAGCATGAAGGGCTGGGTCGAATTTGTTCGCGAGCGGGCGGCGGCCGACAGCACGACGTACCTGTGGGAGAACAACTTTACATTCGGCGATTGGCTTTCCTTCAACACCGATCGGTCCGACTATCCAGGGGCCACGACCAGCAAAGACCTCGTCCGAAACGCCTACTTTGCCCGCTCGGCCGACCTGCTCTCGCGGGCGGCCCGCGTATTGGGGAAGGAGGAGGATGCGGAGCGGTACCGAGAGCTTTTCGAGAACGTTCGGGAGGCCTTCCGGGCGGAGTTCGTCACGCCGCGCGGCCGAATTACCTCCGACACACAGACGAGTTACGTGCTGGCTCTTTCGTTCGACTTGCTGCCTGAGAAGCAGCGCCCGGTTGCGGCCAAGCGGCTGGCGATGGACGTGCGCGAGCGAGAGCACCTCACGACGGGTTTCCTGGGCACGCCCGACCTGGCCCCCGTCCTTTCTGAGCACGGCTACCGAAAGGAGGCCTACGAGCTTCTTTTCCGCACCGAGTACCCCTCGTGGCTCTATCCGGTGACGCGGGGGGCGACCACCATTTGGGAGCGGTGGGACGGCATCAAGCCGGATTCGACCTTCCAGGATCCCGGCATGAACTCGTTCAACCACTACGCCTACGGGGCCATCGGCGAGTGGCTGTACCAGGAGGTGGCCGGCATTGAGGCGGACGCTCCTGGGTACGACGAGATTCGCATTGCCCCGCATCCCGGCGACACGCTCTCCCACGCCCGCGCCTTCCTCGACACCGGCTACGGGCGCGTCGCGTCCGACTGGGAGCGGGACGACGGAGAGTTTCGACTCAAAGTGACGATTCCGGCCAACACGCAGGCCACCGTTCGGCTGCCGGGGGCCTCGCGCGGCGACGTGACCGAAAACGGGAGTTCGATCGACGAAGCGGCCGGCGTCTCGGCCGTGCGGCAGGAGGACGACGCCGTGGTCGTGGAGGTGGGAAGCGGAGACTACGCGTTTGCGTATGACGCCGACACCCCGGACGGGGCGGACACTGCCGAGCTGGGCGCCGACCCGACCGTGGGCGAGCTGCTCGCCGATCCGGACGCCCGGGCAACGCTGGAGGAGCACGTGCCGTCCCTTCTCGACTCGTCCTGGTTGAGCCAGACGATGGGCTTTTCACTGGAGCGCACCCCTCGGATCGTGCCCGAGGTGTCAGATGAGGCGCTTCAGGCCGTTCGCGAGGATCTTCAGACGATGAATCGATAAGGCCCTTCCAGCCTCCCTCTATTTTCTCTCACGCGCAGATTTCGTTCTGCTCTATGGCTTCCGACGAAGACCAGACCCTTGCCGATCGGCTCGACGAAATCGAGGAATTCGACCGTGAACCCGTCTCCGAAGACAACCTGCAGGGGCCGGGCAACTTCATCGGGCTCTTTGCCAGCGAGCACGTGGCGGGAACCGAGTTCGTGATCGGGCCGCTCTTCGTGGCCCACGGCGTGGCGGCGGCCGACCTGATGTGGGGCCTGCTCATTGGCAATCTGCTGGCGGTGCTCTCGTGGGCGCTCCTCTGTGCACCGATCGCGACGGGCACGCGGCTGAATCTGTACTGGAAGCTGCGCAAGATCGCCGGGCCGGGCCTGCTCGTCGCGTACAATATCGTGAATGCCCTCATGTTCTGCTTCCTGGCGGGGTCGATGATTTCGGTGGCGGCCACCGCCGCGGGCATGCCCTTCGACATGGCCATGCCCGGCCTGGACGCCGTGTACCCGAACAGCGTCGGGTGGGTCGTGACGGTTCTCTTGGTCGGATCCGTCGTGACGGTGCTCGCCATTCTCGGGTTCGAGAAAATTGCCTACTTCGGCAAGGTAGCCTCGCCCTGGCTCTTTCTCGTGTTCGTGGCCTGCGGCCTGGCGGCCCTTCCCCAGCTGGGGGTGACCTCGCTCGGCAACTTCTGGGAGGTGGCCAACGAAAAGATCTGGACGGGGGAGCCTGCGGAGGGACGGGTGCAGTTTACCTTCTGGCACGTCACGTTCTTTGCCTGGTTCACCAACATGGGTCACCACATCGGCATGGGCGACCTGTCGACGCTCCGCTACGCGAAGACGTGGACGTACGGCTTCCTGAGTGCCTTCGGCATGTACCTCGGCCACTTCGTCGCGTGGATTGCATCGGGCATCCTCGTGGCCCTCGCCATGCAGCAGGGCGGAGAGGTGGCGTCGGGCCCCATCGCGTACCTCGGGGCGGGCACGGCAGGCCTCATTGCCGTGATCGTCGCCGGCTGGACGACGGCGAATCCCACCCTCTATCGCGCCGGGCTCGCCATGCAGACGGTCACGCCGGACTGGAAGCTCTGGAAGGTGACCGGCGTCGTGGGCGTCATCACGACGATCGCAGCGCTCTTCCCCGCCATCATGATGCGGCTCCTCGACTTCGTGGCCCTCTACGGCCTCGTCCTGATGCCGATGGGCGCGGTCATCTTTGCCGACTACTGGCTCCTGCCGAAACTCGGCCTGAGGGAAAACTACGCGGAGTGGAGCGAGATCGTCTTTAGCTGGCCCGCGGCCCTGACGTGGGGCGGAAGCCTCGCCGCCTGCTGGGCCATTAACGCCGCGTGGGGCCTGCAGATCTTCTTTCTCGGCCTGCCGGGCTGGTTCATCGCCGTGGCCCTCTACGTCGGCGCAAGCTATGCGCAGCAGACCCGCCGCGCGACGGCGCCCGCTCCTGATACGCCATAGTTACACCCCCTCGGCATCGATGGATAATGGTTTGACCTCTGTGAGGGCTGACCGTCCGTCGCGAGATGCATTTCGCGGGGTCACGACGCACTTGAGTTGATAATCTCTGCACTCATACTCCCCCATACGTCTCCGCCTCCAATGACCGCAGTGCTCAAAACCATTTCGTTTGCCGGCCTCGCCCTGACGGTCGTGCCGGCGGCGCTCGTCTTTGCCGGGACGATCACCTGGGACACCCACGCCACCCTCATGCTGGTGGGGACCATTGCGTGGTTTGCAACGAGTCCCTTCTGGATGCAGGAGGAGATGCCGGAGGAGCCGGCCTGACCTCCAGGGTGCTCGCATTAACCGGTGGGAGCCAATCCTACCTCGAGTGTTGACGGAGCCCGTGACTGTAAGAAGCCGACACGATGCATCGTGGTATGTGTTTAGGGACACCCCCCCGACGATGCCGAAAACAAACATAGAGCCCTTCGTTGACACTGGTCCCAGATCAAGGTCTGGGATGACTACTCCGGATCTCCGTTGGCCATCTGAGATGGCCTTACTCCGTCCGGAGTTGACGGGGGCGCTGAGAGCGTGCGCAGAAGTATCCTCCGGATGTTTTTATCGCTAAACAGGTACGCATCGTGTCGGACTTCGAAACAGATATTGTGCCGATTTTCCTCATATGAGTACACAGACTGCTTCCATTCCGACCTCATTCGGGATAGAACGTGAAGTGTGATTCCTCGGGTTTGAGTCCGAGGGGTAGGAATGGCGGTCCGCCGTCTCTTCAAACCATCGAGTAGGTTGCTGATTCATGATTGACGACATCGAATCCTTTAACGAGGACCACGCCGAAGCGCACGAGCGCGACCTCTCGGCCCTGGGCGAGCGGCTGGACCGGCGGGGCGTCGACGTCGAGGCCGTCATCGAGCGGATTCAACGCTTCGAGGTGGCCGTTCCGTCCTGGGCGCTCGAGACCGGAGGCACACGATTCGGGCGCTTCCCGATCGAGGGGGAGCCGCGGACGGTCTACGAGAAGCTCGACGACGTGGCGGCGATTCAGCGATTGACCCGCGCCACGCCTCGCGTGTCGCTGCACATCCCGTGGGACGAGCCGGACGACGTGGCGGCCCTGAAGGCCCACGCGGACGATCGCGGGCTGGGCTTCGATGCCGTCAACTCGAATACCTTTCAGGACCAGCCGGATCAGGAGCACAGCTACAAGTTCGGCTCCTTCAGTCACACCGATCCGGCTGTGCGGCAGCAGGCCGTCGAGCACAACCTGCACGTCGTGGAGCTGGGCGAGGCCCTCGGCTCGGAGGCGATCACCATCTGGCTCGCCGACGGCAGCAATTATCCCGGGCAGATGCACCTGCGCAAGAGCTTCGACCGGGTCCTCGACGGGCTCGAAACGGTGTACGACGCTCTTCCCGACGGCTGGCGGTTGTACACGGAGCACAAGCCCTTCGAGCCGGCCTTCTACGCCACGGTGGTGCAGGACTGGGGCTCGTCGCTCATGCTCGCCAACCGGCTCGGGCCGCAGGCGCAGTGCCTCGTCGACCTCGGCCATCACCTGCCGAACGCCAACATCGAACTGGTCGTGGCCCGCCTCCTGACGGCCGGCAAGCTCGGCGGATTCCACTTCAACGACTCGAAGTACGGCGACGACGACCTGACGACCGGCTCCATTCAGCCCTACCAGCTGTTTCTCATCTTCAACGAGCTGGTCGACGCCGAGGAAGAGGCCCTCGACGGCTTCGATCCGGACTACATGATCGACCAGAGTCACAACCTGAAGGACCCGATCGAGGCCTTTCTTCAGACCGTCGATCACCTGCAGACGGCCTACGCGAAGGCCCTTCTCGTCGACCGCGAGGCGTGGGCCGAGCACCGGCAGGCCAACGACGTGCTGCAGGCCGAGGAGACGCTGAAGCAGGCCTACGAGACCGACGTGTCGGCCCTCGTGGCGGAGGCGCGTCGGCGGCAGGGTGGGGCGCTCGATCCCGTGTCGGCCTTTCGGGCCTCCGGGTATCGGGCGGCCGCCCGCGAGGAGCGGTCGGGCGACGACTACGCGCCCCCGCAGAGCCTGTGAGTCCGCTTCATTCACGCACCGCCGCAGATTCGCACCACCTTTCCTGACGCCCCCTTCGATCCATGCCTCCACGTCATTATCTTGCTATTGACCTCGGGGCGTCGAGCGGACGCGTTCTCCTGGGCACGCTCGACGACGGCCGCGTGCAGATGGACGAGGTCCATCGGTTTGAGACGCCGGTTCTGGAGGAGGGGGAGCGCCTGTTCTGGGACCTGGAGGTGCTGGAGGAACAGGTCGAGCGGGGCCTTCGGAAGGGACTGGATGCGGCCCCCGCCCTGCGAAGCTGCTCGGTGGACTCCTGGGCCGTCGATTACGTGCCGCTCGACGAGGACGGGGAGCCGCTCCGAAATCCGCGCTGCTATCGGGATCCCCGTACCCAGTCCGTGATGGACGCGGTGCTGGACGACGAGCGGCGCCGTGCCATTTATGCCACGACGGGTATCCAGTTTCTTCCGATCAATACGCTCTACCAGGTGCTGGCCGACCGACGGACGGAGCCGGGCCTCGTCGAGAAGACGGCCCTGCGGCTCCCCATTGCGGACTACTTTCACTTCCGGTTCTGTGGGAAGCCGGTTGTCGAGCGCTCGATGGCGAGCACGACGCAATTGTTGGACGTGCAGTCCGGCGAGTGGGCCGTCGATCTGATGGAGAATTTCGGCATCGATTCGGAATTCTGGCCGGAGGTCGTGCCGTCCGAGACGAGGCTCGGTCCGCTGAAGCGGGGAGGCGGTTCGTCCCGGGAGTCCGCTCCGGAAGTGGTGGCCGGGTGCACGCACGACACGGCCTGTGCCGTGGCTGCGACCCCGGCGGAGGAGAATGGGCCGCCGTGGGCCTACATCAGCTGCGGGACGTGGTCGCTGCTGGGGGTGGAGCGAGACGAGCCGATCCTCACCGACGAAGCCCGGGAGGCCGGATTCACGAACGAGATTGGCCTCGACGGCTCTATTCGCTTTCTGAAAAACCTGACCGGGCTTTGGGTGCTGCAGGAGTGCGAACGGGTCTGGGAGGAAGAAGGACACACGTTTGACTACGACACACTGCAGCAGGACGCGGTCGAGGCGGACTCGATCGGGACGATCGACCTCGAAGAGAAGCGATTTTTGGAGCGGGGCCGGATGCCGCAGAAGATTCGAGACTACTGCCGAGAGCACGGCCGGCCGGTCCCGGAGGATCGGGGCACGTTCGTGCGCCTCATTCTGGAGAGCCTGGCCGTCGATTATCGGGACCACGTGGCGGTGTTGGAAGGCCTCACGGGCGAAACGATCGAGGTCATTCACCTGCTGGGGGGCGGGTCCCGCAACGAGCTGTTGTGTCAGTGGACGGCCGACGCCACGGGGCGCCGCGTGGTGGCCGGGCCTGCGGAGGCGACGGCCCTCGGGAACCTGCTCATTCAGGCGCGGGCGATGGGCGATCTCTCCGAGGGGCGTTCGATTCGGGACGTCGTTCGGGCGAGCGCGTCCCTTCGGACGTACACGCCTGCCGCGACAGCCTCTGAGCCGGAGGGGGCGAATTCCAGACTCCGAAGATGAGTATGTCCGTTGCTGAGAGCGTGTGGGGATGAAAACGTCACGGGGCGCCGTGGCTCCGGCTCGTGACGGACCGTCCATTCTGGCTGATGCTTTCGGTACGCGATAGAACTTCACTACATTGAGACTACAGATAAATACGAGATTATGAGTTCAGTTCAGACGGCATTTACCCACGTCGACAACCTCTGGGACGACGAAAAAGCGGAGCAACTCGATCCGGTCGAGCGCCTCGTGTACCGGTCGAACCTCCTGGGGGACGACTGGCGCATCACCAACACCGGCGGGGGCAACACCTCGTCGAAGCTGATGGAGACGGATCCGATTACCGGCGAGGAGGTGGAGGTCCTTTGGGTAAAGGGGTCGGGGGGCGACCTTCGGACCGCCGAGAAGAAAAACTTTGCGTCCCTTTATCAGGAGGAGGTGCTTGCGCTGCAGGACGTCTACTTCTCGTTCGACGAGACGGGCGTGAAGACGGTTGCCGAGGACGAGATGACGAAGATGTACGACCACTGCGTCTTCAACCTCAACGAGCGCTCTCCCTCGATCGACACCCCGCTCCACAGCTTCATTCCGCACAAGCACGTCGACCACACGCATCCGGTCGCATGCATCGCCGTTGCGACGGCCGAGAATGGGGAAGAGCTGACCAACGAGATTTACGGCGACGACATTGTCTGGACCGACTGGCAGCGACCCGGCTTTGAGCTGGGACTGGAGATGCAGCGCATCTGTGAGGAGCACCCCGAGGCCAAGGGCGTCATGCTCGGCGGGCACGGCATCATCAACTGGGCCGACGAGAGCCACAAGAAGTGCTATCTCCGGAGCCTGGCGCTCATCGATCGGGCGGAGGAGTTCCTCCAGCAGAATGGCAAGGCGACCTACGCGTTCGGCGGGGCGCAGTACGAGCCGCTGGACGAGGAGGCGCGGGCCGACGTGCTGACCGACGTGCTGCCGTGGCTCCGCGGGCAGGTCAGCCAGGACAAGAAGATGATCGCCACCGTCGAAACGGGCGACGTCATCCAGCGCTTCGTGAACGGGGCGGAGGCCGAGCGACTGGCCGAGCTCGGGACGTCCTGTCCGGACCACTTCCTGCGCACGCGCATCAAGCCCCTGTACGTGGACTGGGACCCGCAGAACGGCACTGCCGAGACGCTCAAGGAGGCGCTGGAGGAAGGGCTTGTCCAGTACCGCGAGGACTACCGCGCCTACTACGAGGCCCACGCCGAACCCGACGATCCCGACATGCGCGGATCGGACCCGACCGTCATCCTCATTCCGGGCATCGGCACGGTGGCGTGGGGGAAGAACAAGAGCGAGTCGCGCGTGACGGCCGAGTTTTACAACGCCGCCGTGGAGGTCATGCGGGGGGCCGAGGCCATCGGCACGTACACGGCGCTGCCGCGGCAGGAGGCGTACGACATCGAGTACTGGCGCCTGGAGCAGGCAAAGCTCGAGCGGATGCCGCCGGAAGAGGAGCTGGCCCGGGAGATCGTCGCGGTCGTGGGGGGCGGAAGCGGCATTGGGGAGGCGTCCGTTCCGCGTCTGATCGAGGAGAACGCGACGGTGGCTGCGCTGGATCTGGATCAAGACGCTGCGGAGGCGACTGCCGAGAACGTCATGGAGGAAATCGGCATGGGCATCGGCGTGGCCGGGTCCGGGGTGTCCCGGTGTGGGGACGTCATCGGCCTGGAGTGCGACGTCACGGACCGCGATTCCATTCGGAATGCGCTCGACGACGTCGTGCTGGCGTACGGCGGGCTCGACCACGTCGTTGTGACGGCCGGGCTCTACGAGAGTTCGGACGAGGAGGGCCGCATCCCGGACGAGAAGTGGGACGACACGTTTGCGGTGAACGCGAAGGGGCCGCACCTCGTGGCGGACGAGGCGGCTCCCGTCTGGGACGCACAGGGGCTGGAGGGGAGCATGGTCGTGACGACGAGCGTCAACGCCGTGGTGCCCAAAACCGGCAGCTTTGCCTACGACATCAGCAAGGCCGCCGCGAATCACCTCGTGCGGGAGCTCGCCCTCGAGCTGGCACCGGACATTCGCGTGAACGGACTGGCCCCGGCGACGGTCGTCGAGGGCAGCTCGATGTTTCCGCGGGATCGCGTCCTCGCCTCCCTCGAAAAGTACGACGTGGACTACGACGAGGACGAGTCGACCGCGACGCTCCGCGAGCGGCTGGCCGACTTCTACGCGGGCCGGACGCTGACGAAGAAGCCCATCACGCCGGAGGATCAGGCGGAGGCCGTCTTCCTCCTGGTGAGCGACGATCGGCTCGGCAAGACCACCGGCCAGATTCTTTCGGTGGATGGGGGGCTCCGCGACGCCTTCCTGCGATAACGCCACTCAACAGCAGGCGGTCGATTCGGAGGACTCCGATCGAGCGCCGTCGACACCCACATGTCAACTGCGCAGATCGTCGATCAATTTACCTCGTCGCTCGACCGCCTGGAGGTCGGCTGGACCCGTACGGACGCGGGGGCCTTTGCGGCCGATCTCGAGGCCGTCGTCGAGCCGCCCGTGGTGGGAGCGCCTCTGCCGTTCGACGTCGTGTCGCTGTCGGGAATCGACGGGGCCCTCGATCCGACGCCGGCGGAGATCGAGGCGGCGCGGACCGGCGTGACGGCGGCCCGGATGGGCATTGCCGACTACGGGAGCGTCGTGATCGAGAGTGCTCCGAACGCGACGGAGGCTGCCAGCCTCTTTCCGGAGACGCACGTGGCCGTGCTTCGAGCCACTGACGTGGTCCCGGACATGGCGGCGGCGTTCGAGGCGTTTGGGCGATTGCTGCGGGAGGAGGCACGGTCGTTGATTTTGGCCACGGGCCCCAGCGCGACGGCCGACATGGGGGCGCTCGTGAAGGGGGCACACGGCCCGAAGGCGGTGCACGTTCTCATTCTGGAGTAGGGGCGACTTTCGTTTCCACACGATCGAGGTGCGTCATGACCCAAACCGAAAAAGCGAGGTCCATTCGTCGGCTGATGCAGACGGAGGGCGCCGCCGTGGCCGAGAATACACGCGGTTTCAACGCCGGTCGATACGCGTCCGTGGCCCGGCTGGACGACTACGAGGACCTGAAGGCTCGGGCCCGGTCCATTAAGGAGCGAGCCATCGATCGATTGCCCGAGCTCATCGACTCCGTCCGCGAGCAGGTGGAGGCTCGGGGCGGGACGGTCTATCTGGCCGACGACGCGGCGGACGCCAACCGGTACATTGCGGACGTGGCCGAGGGCGCCGATCGCCTCGTCAAGAGCAAGTCGATGACCAGCGAGGAAATTGAGGTCAACGAGCACCTCGAAGAGGCAGGGATCGAGGTGGTGGAGACCGACCTCGGAGAGTGGGTCCTGCAGGTGGCCGAGGAGACGCCGTCGCATATCGTGGCGCCGGCCATTCACAAGTCGCGCGAGGCGATCGCGGAGCTCTTCAATCGGCGGTTCGATCCTCCGGAGCCCCTCGAGACAGCCGAGGAGCTCACGCAGTTTGCCCGCGAGCACCTGGGCCGGCTCATTCAGGGGGCGGACATGGGAATGACCGGCGCAAATTTCATTACGGCGGACACCGGCACGCTGGCCCTCGTGACGAGCGAAGGAAACGCCCGGAAGACGGCCCTCGTCCCCCCGACGTACGTGGCGATCGCCGGGGTCGAGAAGATCATTCCGACGGTCGAGGAGCTTCAGCCGTTCATCGAGCTGATTGGGCGGTCGGGGACGGGGCAGGACGTCACGTCGTACATTTCTATGCTTACCCCTCCGTTCCAGTCGCCGCCGATCGACTTCGACCGGCCGGACCAGCCGATGACCCCGGGCGGACGGTCGTTCCACCTCGTGCTCCTCGACAACGGACGCATGCGAATGCGGCGGGACGAGCAACTGCGGGAGACGCTCTACTGCATTCGGTGCGGTGCGTGCTCGAACTCGTGCGCTAACTTTCAGCAGGTGGGCGGGCACGCGTTCGGTGGCGAGACGTACTCGGGCGGCATCGGGACGGGGTGGGAGGCGGGCGTACACGGTCTCGACTCCGCCGCCGACTTCAACGATCTGTGCACCGGCTGCTCGCGGTGCGTGAATGCGTGTCCGGTCAACATCGACATTCCCTGGATCAACGTCGTCGTTCGGGATCGAATCAACCGGGACACGAACACGAATCTGGATGCGCTCGTCGATGGGCTCCGGCCGGGCGGGGAGGGGGAAGGGGCGTCGCTCCGACAGCACCTCTTCGCCCGCTTCGAGACCCTCGCCAAGCTCGGACGTGCGACGGCTCCGCTCTCGAACTGGGTTAACCGGCAGCGGCCCACGCGCCGTCTTCTCGACTGGCTCGTCGGCATTGACCGGCGCCGCGCCCTGCCCGCATTCGCGAGCGAGACGCTACGTGCGTGGTTTGAGCGCCGGAACGGGCCCAAACGCGAGGAAACCGCGACCGGCGATCGGGTTGTCCTCTACCCCGACCTCTACACGAATTACGTGCACGTCGAGCGGGGAAAGGCGGCGGTCCGTGCGCTCGAAGCGCTGGGGAAAACGGTCGAAATTCCGGCGGTGCCGGGAAGCGGCCGGGCGCCCCTGTCGCAGGGCATGGTCGCCTCGGCAGAGCAAAAAGCGAAGGGCGTCTGGAAGGCGCTCCGTCAGCCCATCGAGGAGGGACGGGACGTCGTCGTGGTGGAGCCCACGGACCTGGCAATGTTTCGTCGTCGCTACCAGAAGCTGCTTCCCGCGGACGCCGTGCGGGCGCTCCGTGAGTCGACGTTCGAGATTGTGGACTACGTCGGACAGCAGTTGGACGACGGCAACGCAACGTCTCTTCAGTCGGGCGAGGGGCAGCCCGTTGCTTATCACAGTCACTGCCAGCAGCGGACGATGGATCTGGAGGCGTCGACGGTCGCCGTGTTAAGCGACCTCGGGTACGACGTTCAGACCTCGTCGGTGGAGTGTTGCGGCATGGCCGGCTCGTTCGGATATAAGTCCGAGTACTACGAGCTCAGCATGGAGGTCGGCACCGAGCTTCGGGACCAGTTTGCCGAGTCCGACCCCGGGGACCGCACGCTTGCCGCCAGCGGCACCTCATGTCAGGAGCAGCTGCATGCGCTGATGGGAGACTCGGTCGTACATCCAATTCAGCTCATCGCGCCGGATCCGTCGTGAGGTCCTTCTCGACGTACGCGTGACGGCTTTCCAGCACCGCTTGGGTCCCTCGTCGATTCGAATTCGTGGATAATCGTCCACTGCACGAGCACGCGTGCCGTGATTGGGAACGGGGACTCGGTGAAAGAGGCCCCGTGATTCGTCCTCAGAGAGCAGAAGGTGTTGGGCGTTCGATTGGGGGAGGGAGCGGGGACCGCGGCCCTCTCGCACGCTTCTTGCAGGACGAATGGGATTAAGAAGGTGCGGGCGGCCGAGGAGGGGCGGACGCCCGTGTAGCCTCCCATTCACGGAGTAAAGCATGTTGTGGATCCGACCATTTTATCGGTGGACGACGGTCCTGGTCGTGGGAGTTCTGTGGGCGGGGTGCGGGGCAGAGGCGCCCCCTGAGGAATTTACGTCGGCCCGCGAGGTCGAACGGGCGAGTGCGGACGAAGCGCTGCACGGACGTCCGGCCGAGGTGGAGGGGATCGTGACGTATTCGGATCGGTCGTGGGGGATGCTCTTCGTAGAGGACGAGACGGGCGGACTCTTCGTGAGCGTACGGGGACGAGCGTCGGCGCCGGACGTGGGACAGCGCGTTCGGCTCGACGGCGTGATCGCTCCGCCTAGCGTCGGCCTCGATTCTCTTCAGATTCAGTCGCAGGGACGCGGATCGCTTCCGGGCCCGGATTCTCAGGCCATCGGCGACGTAACGCTGTCGGAGCACGGCGCCGACTGGGTGGAGGTGGGCGGAGTGGTTCGGGGCGCTCGCGTAGAGGCCCAGCGTCTGGTCCTGACCGTACAGGGAGAGAGCAGCACGATGCCCGTTCGCGTGAAGGACTATCCCGAGTCCGTCGGTTCGTCGTTGCTCGGGGCGCGCGTGCGTGCACAGGGTACGGTGGCGATCCGGTCGGAGGGAGGAGAGGAGGGGGTGCCGTCGCTTCAGCTCTACAGCCCGTCCATGGATCAGGTGGAGGTCGTACGGCCGCCCTGGGAGCGGCGACGACGATCCGTACGGGCGGTTCAGGATCCCGCGTTCGAAGCGGGAGAATTTGGCGTCCGGCTCCAGGGCGTGGTCACGGAGCGAACGGGAGGGTTGCTCTTTCGGCTTCAGGATTCGACCGGAACGATACAGGTGCAGCCGGCCGAGCGGCCCACCGTGGCGGAGGGGGACTCGGCGGACGTGGTCGGGTTTCGGGTGCGGACGAGCGATCGAACGTATCTGCGCACGGCTCGAGTGCGGGCCCTTCAGTCGTCGGGGGCGGAGTTGGCGCCGGCTGAAGAGGAGGAAGGGCTGTCGGCGCTCACCGAGGTCGAATCGGTGTGGACGTTGTCGAATGAAGAGGCTCGGCGCGAGCATCCCGTTCGGGTGGAGGGCGTCGTCACGTACGTCGATCCGGCGTGGGAGCTTCTTTTCGTAGAAGATGGGACGGCCGGCATTTACGTGGATGCGGACACGGGGGCAACGTGGGAGCAACTTGAGGCCGGTCAGCGAGTATCCGTGCGCGGGCACAGCGGGCCCGGAAATTTTGCTCCCGTCATTGCGGACAGTCGGGTGCGTGCGCTCGGCGAAGAGGGACTTCCCGAGCCGAACGATGTGCCGCTCTCCCGGATTCTCAACGGGCAGGAGGATGCCCAGTGGCGAGAAGTGAGCGGAACCGTGCGGTCGGTGCGGGAGGAAGCGACCGGTCACGTGTACGTGACCGTCGATACGGGGCCGGAGGACCTCGACGCGCAGCTTCCGCCCTCTCATGACCTCGAATCGGGGCCGGATCGGCTCTTCGGGGCGCGGGTCAGCATCCGGGGCGTCTCCAGTACGCTGTTCAACGACCGAGAACAGTTCGTGGGCATTAAGATGTTTGTGCCCGGATGGTCGACGGTCGACGTGCGGGAGCCGGGTCCGGTCGATCCCTTTGCGCTTCCGGCATCCCCGATCGAAGACCTTCTTCATTTCACGTCTGGAGAGACGCCTCGCGCTCTCACGCGGGTAGAGGGGACGGTCACGCATCAGACGGACGACGGGAATCTGTACCTCCAGGACGCGACCGGCGCCGTCTACGTTCAGGGGCAGGAGGGACGGTCGGTGGAGCCGGGGGATCGGGTGTCCGCCGTTGGCTTTGCAGCCCCCGGGGTCTACGATCCCATTCTGCAAGATGCCCGATACCGGGAAGAGGGGTCGGGGGGACCTCCGCCACCGCTTATCCTCGAGGCCGAGGACGTGCTGAACGCCTCCTACGACGGACGTCTCGTGCAGATGGAGGCCACACTCCTCGATCACCTTCAGGTCGAGAACCGGCACGTGCTGACGCTTCGTGCCGGGTCGCAGGTCTTCGAGGCATCTCTTTTCGGATCGTCTCCTTTGGAGTCGTTTCAGTCGATTCGCACCGGGAGTCGGGTGCAGGTGCGGGGCATCTACGACGTGCAAGTTGACCGGGCGGGCGGAGGGCTTACGCCCCAGTCCTTCACGCTCCGGCTTCGGGCGCCCGCAGACGTGACTGTGACCGAGCCCGCCCCCTGGTGGGGCTGGCGGCACACGGCCGTTCTGGTGGTGGTACTGGCACTGCTGGGGATGGGGGCCGCGACCTGGGGAATCGTGCTCCGCCGGAAGGTGTACGAGCAAACCGAACTCATCCGGGAGAAGCTCGAAACCGAAAAACAACTCAAAAAGGAGGCGGAGGCGGCCAGCCGGGCGAAGAGCGAGTTTTTGGCCAACATGAGCCACGAAATTCGCACCCCGATGAACGGGATTTTGGGGATGATCGAGCTCGTGCTCGACACCTCGCTGTCGCGAGAGCAGCAGGAATACCTGTCGATGGCGGAGACGTCGGCGCACTCGCTGCTGTCGATCATCAATGACATCCTGGACTTCTCAAAGATCGAGGCCGGGAAGTTGTCGCTGGAGTGCACGGCGTTTTTGCTCCGGGAGCGAGTCGCCACGACGCTCGAGACGCTGGCCGTTCGGGCGCATCGGAAGGGATTGGAACTGGTGCTCGACGTCGATCCAGCGGTTCCGGATCGAGTGAAGGGGGATCCCACTCGTCTGTCGCAGGTGCTGGTCAATCTGGTGGGCAACGCCATCAAGTTTACGGAGGAGGGCGAGGTGGTCGTGACGATCGAGCCGGCCGACTCCGAAGGCCGGGAACAGAACGCGGAGGAGGAAGGGGAGGACGACGGCGAGGACGTCTCCATCCACGTTCGGGTTCGGGATACCGGGATTGGCATTTCACCCGAGAAGCAGGACCGGATCTTTGAGGCGTTCGAGCAGGCCGACATGTCCACCACGCGGGAGCATGGGGGGACGGGCCTCGGGCTGGTCATCTCGAGCCGACTCGTGGATCGGATGGGGGGCGAGATGTGGCTGGAGAGCACGCCCGGCGAGGGAAGCACGTTTCACTTTACGGCCCACCTGGAACGGGCCGGTGGCGACCGAGGGACGACGCCTGTTTCATCGTCCATCGAGGGGACTCGGGTCCTGGTCGTCGACGACAACGAGACCAATCGCCGGGTGCTCATCCGCATCCTGGAGCGATGGGGGATGGTCCCGACCGTCGTTGCGAGCGGGACTGCGGCACTGGACCGAATGGAGGAGGCAGCGGCCTCGGAGCAGGGGCCGTATCCGCTCGTCCTGCTCGATAAACGGATGTCCCGTCTCGACGGCCTCGACACAGCGTCGTCCGGCGAGGTGGCCATTGTACTCCTGACGTCCATGACAGAGGCGGGCGACGATCGGCTGTCGGGTCTCGACGTGACCGAGCGACTGACGAAACCCTTTACGCAGGGTGAGCTTCGGGTTCGAGTGGAGCGGGCCCTCGGGCTTGCATCGGAGGAGCCGGCTCGGGTGGAGGACTCCTCTGCCGAGGCATCCGGGGAGTCCATCGAGACGCCCGCCGACCTCACCGTGTTGCTTGCGGAAGACGACCGGGTGAGTCAGCGCCTCATTACCCGGGTGCTAGAGAAGCAGGGACACGAGGTGGAGGTTGTGGACAACGGGGAAAAAGCCGTAGCCGCCTACGAGCGCGACGACTTCGACCTCGTCCTCATGGACGTTCAGATGCCGGAGACGAACGGCTTCGAGGCCACGCGGCGGATCCGGGCCAGTGAGACGGAGGAAGAGGAACCCGTGCCGATCGTGGCCCTCACGGCACGGGCGACCGAAGAGGATCGGAGAGACTGTTTCCGGGCGGGGATGGACGAGTACGTGACCAAGCCGGTCGACATCGACACGCTGCAGAAAATCGTCGCAGACGTCGCGGAGGCACGGGGGGCCGACGAATAGGGGGCACGAGTCGCAACTCGCTCTTGTGGAGCCCATCCAGCCGAACGGAACGGCTTTTTCAATCGTCAGATAGGCCCTGAGTCAAGCTTGGACATCCGAGATGTCCTGGGCGACGAAGGAGAGCGAAGGGACCTTCATAGACGGATTCTTAGGACGCCACCTCGCCCATGGCTACCCGGAGCCGATTGCGGGCCCGTTCCAGGGCGGTCTCATGTTTTTCTCGTTCCTCCCCCTGAATCCCATCCTCGAGTCGCTTCAGGGCGCGCTCCTCGGCGTTCTCGGCACGTTCGACGTCGATCTCCGACGCCGGCTCCACCGTCTCGGCCAGGACTGTCACCTGGTTGTCCACGATCTCGAGGAAGCCCCCGCTCGTCGCGAACACGATGCGATCGTCGTGGACGTCAGCGTACTCGTGGGCGCTTTTCGTTTTGACGATGAGAGGGCCAATGCCGAACGCGGCAATGAGGGGAGCGTGGTCGTTTCGGACCTCGAAGGCCCCCTCCACGCCCGGCGCACGCACGCCGTTGGCCTGGCCCTGAAACGTGCGTCCGTCCGGGGTGACAATGTCTACTTCAAGCTCGTCGGCCATGGGTCAATTCCGAATTTCAAGTTTCGAATTTCGAAGTTCGGGGGGCGGGTCTACAGTCGACACTCGCCACTCGACATTCGAAACTGATTAGTCTTCTTCGAGCATCTCCTCCCCTTCCTCGATCACCTCGTCGATCGTGCCCTTGAGGAGAAAGGCCCGCTCGGGCAGGTGGTCGAGTTCGCCGTCGAGAATCATGCGGAAGCCGCGGATGGTCTCCTCGATCGGCACGTACTTTCCGGGCTGCCCGGTGAACTGCTCGGCCACGAAGAACGGCTGGCTGAGGAACCGCTGCACGCGGCGGGCCCGGTTGACGGCCTGCTTGTCCTCGTCGCTCAGCTCGTCCATGCCGAGGATCGCGATGATGTCCTGAAGCTCCTCGTAGCGCTGGAGAATTTCCTTGACCTCCTGCGCCGTGTCGTAGTGCTCCTTGCTGAGGGCCCGCTCATTGAGCATCTGACTGGTGGAGTCGAGCGGGTCGATGGCCGGGTAGATGCCCTGCGTGGCCAGCTGTCGCGAAAGGACCGTCGTGCAGTCGAGGTGGGCAAAGGTCGTGGCCGGAGCCGGGTCCGTCAGGTCGTCGGCCGGAACGTAGACGGCCTGGAACGAGGTAATCGACCCCTGCTCCGTGGAGGTAATACGCTCCTGCAGGTCGCCCATCTCGGAGGCGAGCGTCGGCTGATAGCCGACGGCGCTCGGCATCCGGCCCATGAGCGCCGACATCTCCGAACCGGCCTGGACGAAGCGGAAGATGTTGTCGAGGAAGAAGAGCACGTCCCGGCCGCCGAGGTCGCGGAAGTACTCGGCAATGGTGAGGCCGGTAAGCCCGACGCGGGCTCGCGCTCCGGGGGGTTCGTTCATCTGGCCGAAGACGAGCGAAATGTTGCTCTCTTCGTGCATCGCGTCGAAGTCGACCTTGTCGAGATCCCATCCGCCCGCCTCCATCGACTCCATGAACTCCTCGCCGTAGCTCATGACGCCGGCCTCGAGCATCTCGCGGAGCAGGTCGTTGCCCTCACGCGTCCGCTCGCCGACGCCCGAGAAGACCGAGAGGCCCTCGTGCGCCTTGGCGATGTTGTTGATGAGCTCCATGATGAGCACCGTCTTGCCGACACCGGCCCCTCCGAAGAGCCCGACCTTTCCGCCCTTGGGCACGGGCTGGATCAGGTCCATGACCTTAATGCCCGTCTCGAGCATCTCCTGCGAGCCGGCGAGGTTGTCGAAGGGGGGTGGGTCCTGGTGGATCGGCCGGTGCTCGTCCACGTCCGGCTCCGGGAGGCCGTCGATCGGTTCTCCGACCACGTTGAAGAGCCGACCGCGGATTTCCTTGCCGATCGGCACACTGATGGGCTGACCGGTCGCCACGATCTCTTGATCCCGTTGCAGACCGTCGGTCGAGTCCATGGCGATGGCCCGCACCCGGCGCTCCCCGAGGTGCTGCTGGACCTCCAGGATGAGGTCGTCCCCGTCTTCGCGGTCCACGCGAAGGGCGTCGAGAATGTTGGGGACGTGATCTTCCGGAAATTCAGCGTCGACGACCGGGCCGACGACCTCTATGATCGTGCCCGTAGCTTCGTTGGTTCCTACTTCCATGAGAACGTCGGTTGTTCGATGTGTTAGCGGTTCCCGAGAGGCGGGCGTCGGAGGATGTTCGGGCAGGGATGGACCTCTCCACTCCGCACGAATATCAATCTAATCCCCGAGAACGGGAATTGCGCACAGGACGAGTGAGAATTCCACGGTTGCGCCGCAAAGAATCAGGAAATTTCAATGCGGTGCAGGGCGCCGGGTTCTCCCTCCCCGTTTCCTAGGTTACACGACGGGCGTGCGTTCCCGCCTCTGGGCACGCGCACTGTTTGTTTGACGGATCTTCCGGAATCGTGGCGCATCCCGGGATTCCTCTTGCGGCTGTGCCTCCTGTTTTGGGGGGGCAGGCTCAAGGAGGATCGGGATCCGGGTTCCCGGAGCGGGCTCGCAGCGTCTCCCTTGCGGGAGCGGCGGCCGTTGCGGAGGCGTTTCGGGGCGAGGAACGTCTCCTCGACGGTCGTCTGCGCGTCGCTTTCGCCTGCGTTCCGTGCGGTCGCAACGGAACGGTGGACGTGCAATCTTGATGAATCGGGAAGGTGCGGTGTACTCGGACGGGCCTTTCGACGACGCAGTGGAATGGAATTGGTGCAGAGAGGTGACGATCAGCTCCCGTGCACCTTTTGGGGGAGTGAAGACGCTTGCGGAGCATTCGTTCAAGTATCGCGTGTTGACCACATTCCTGATGACGACTCTGTTCATGTCTACGGCTCCGGTCGACGAAGACGCCCTTCTCGAGCTCGTCAATGACGATACAGAGTTTCTAGAAACGCTCATCAACACGTTTCTTGCGGATTGCACCGAGTACGTGGAGGGCATCCGGCGGGCGGTGGACGACGAAGACGCACGGACCCTGGTAGAGGAGGCACATAGATTGAAGGGAGCCGTCGCCAATCTTCAGGCGCGTCCTGCACGGCAGGCAGCCCAGCGGATGGAGGAGATCGGGCGCTCGGAGGCGTTCGAAGAGGCCCCTGAGGCCCTTGAACAGCTTCAAATCCGCATCGATCACCTTCGGGACACCCTCGAGGAAATTGTTCGGAACCTGGAGTAATCCGGTTCCAGGAAGGTCTTTCGAGGAGGGGTCTTTTGCAATTCTGTCGGACAGTCCAATCGCCAGGGGCGAGGGTACTCGGAGCGAGATCGTCTCATCGAAAGAGGGCAGGTCGGGCGCCGCGCTCCGTTGCACGCACGAAGAGGTCGTAGCGGAGTCCCGGTGCGATGGCGAACGGCGGGGTCCGTCTCTCACCGCGGGGAAGAACAATCGTCACCCCACTGAAAGAATGTTCAGAATTACAACCTAACGAAGGTGTGGGTAATATATTCTGATCCTGATGGGGAGTATATACCCGTATCGGGTCTACGCAGGTCTTTGCATTGAATCTGTCGTTTCCGGCGGGCGTGGAGGAGAGAGCGAGAAGTGACCGTGTGGAAGGGCAGGCTGGGTTTGGAGTGCAGCCGATCTCCCCGGTTCCGCCGTCCCCACGTTACGATTCGTCGCCGAAGTGATCGAAGCCGCCGGGCTGGAGGGGGACGGTCTCGCCGTCGGCGCGCTGAATGAGCACGGGATTATCGGGGTCCTCCGGGGCTTCGACGTCCCCGATCACGGTATACGACTGGGGATCGAGGGCGTCGAGGTCCTCTTCCGGGAGGGTGAAGACGAGCTCGTAATCCTCGCCGCCGAAGAGGGCGTAGACTCCTACGTCGTCTCCGAAGTCCGTGGCCGTGTTGCGCGTCTCGGGGTCGATGGGGAGGGCCGGCTCGTAGAGGTGTGCGCCCACGTCACTCGCCTCGCAGATGTGGTGTACCTCGGAGGCCAGGCCGTCGGAGATGTCGATGAGGGCGTGGGGCGTCACACCGGCCTCGGCCCAGTCGCGCACCGTTTTGAGCTGTGCGGGCGGCGCGAGGTGGCGTCGAATGACGTACGAGAACGGATCGAGGTTCGGCTGGAAGTCTTCTCCCTGCTCTTCGAGCTGTTGACGGTTGCGCACCAGGACCTTGAGCCCGGCGTACGAGGCCCCGACGTCGCCCGTCACGCAGAGCTTGTCGCCCACCTGCGCCCCGCCGCGGTACACGACATTTTCTTCTTCGGCTTCGCCCACGACGGTTACGGAGAGGGACAGGGCGTGGGCGCTCACCGTGTCGCCGCCCACGACGGTCACGTCGTACGCGTCGCACGCCTCCTTGACGCCTTCATAGATCGTCTCCACCATCTCGACGGTGACCTGCTGTGAGAGGCCCACCGTGACGGTGGCGTAGCGGGGTTCGGCGTTCATGGCCGTCACGTCGCTCACGTTCACCGACATGGCCTTGAAGCCGAGGTGCTCCATGGGCATGAAGGAGCGGTCGAAGTGGATGCCCTCCGTCAGGGTGTCGGTGGTGAGGACGTGGACCTGCTCGGCTCCCACACGGTAGACGGCCGCGTCGTCGCCGATGCCGGACACGAGCTCCTCGTCGGAGGCCGGGCCGAGCGTGTCCCGCATGACGGCAATGAGGCCGAACTCGCCGATGTCGGAGATGTCGGTCTGTTGCGGAGCGTTCGGGGCTTCCATAGAAGGGAGGGATGTTTGAGAGACGCGTACGTCAACTCACCTGTACCCCGAGCGGGGAGGCGTGTTTGTGCAATTGGGGGAGAAGGGAGCGCCTTTGTCGACTTTTTGCTTCGACCGAGCGTTCGTACGTTGAGATCCACGCCGACCGAGTGGACGCTCGACTACCCGCAACGGCCGATCCTGCCGGGAATGCTTGGGAGAAAGGGGACGTGGGAGCATGGAGGCACGAACGTTTTTCTCCGAAATAACGTGTTTTCAGGCCGCCGACAGCAAGGTGCGATTCTCCGGCAAGATCGGTATCTTTCTAAAATAGAGGTTCTCGCTCGCGCTGTCTTCGTTCAGGTTGCACAATTATAATGACCTTTCGCTTCTGGGAGTTCGTCGTCGTACTGGGGGTCGGGAGCTTCCTTCTCGTCTGTCCCGGTTCGCTTCTTTTTGCTCAGTCGGCCGACCTCGGCTCGTTCGACGCTCGTACGGACGTGGGGGCCGTGGAGACGGAGGGGACCGTCGCGTACGATGCCGAGGCGCAGACCTATCGGATCGAGGGGGCGGGACGCGGGGTTTCGGGGGAGGAGGATGCCTTTTCCGTCGCGTGGACGCGGGCGAGTGGAGACGTGCTTCTCCGGGCCCGCGGTGCGTTTCAGGGGGAGGGAGCGTCTCCAGATCGGACGATGGGCTGGACGATTCGCTCGGATCTCTCCCCCGACGCGGCGCACGTGAGTACCGTCGTCCACCAGGACGGGCGAGCCACGATGACGTATCGTCGGGCGACCGGGGACAGCACCGAAACCATCCCGGTCCTTCACAACGGCCCCGACGTTTTCCAGCTCGCCCGCGAGGGCGACGCCTACACGATGGCGGCGGCCCAGTTCGGCCACACGTTTACCCGAAAACAGGGCCCGGACGTGGCACTGGGCGACAGCGTGTACGTGGGACTGTTCGTGGCCGCGGGGGCGGCGGACACGGCCTCGACCGCCACGTTTCGGAACGTGCGCCTCGTGAAACCGGCGTCCGACGCTCTCACCGAGTACGACGAGTACCTCGGCAGCCGGGTGGAGACGATGGAGGTCGGCAGCGGGCATCGGAACGTGGTGCATCGGGAGCCGCGCTCCCTTCAGGCCCCCAACTGGACGCTGGACGGGGGGGCGCTCATCTACAACAGCGAGGGCCTGCTCTACCGATTCGACCTCGCCACGGGGACGCCGAAGGAAATCGACACCGGCTTTGCGGACGAGAACAACAACGACCACGTCCTCTCCTTCGACGGCGAGCAACTCGGCATCAGTCACCACCCGGAGGAGCACGATGGCACCTCCATCATCTACACGGTGCCCGTCGGGGGCGGCACGCCGACCCAGGTGACGCCGAAGGGCCCGTCGTACCTGCACGGCTGGTCGCCCGACGGGCAGTGGCTCACCTACACCGGGGCCCGCGACGGCGACTACGACATTTACAAAATTCCGGTCGACGGGGGCGAAGAGGTTCGGCTTACGACCGCCGAGGGGCTGGACGACGGCTCCGAGTATTCCCCCGATGGAGAGTACATCTACTTCAACTCGGTGCGCTCCGGCAGCATGGAAATCTGGCGGATGCGGCCGGACGGCAGCGAGAAGGAGCAGCTCACCGACGATCGGTTCAACAACTGGTTTCCGCACGTGTCGCCGGATGGGGAGTCGATCGTCTTTCTCTCGTACCGACCGATCGTGCCGCCGGGCGATCATCCCTTCTACAAGCAGGTATACCTGCGCCGGATGCCCGCCGACGGGGGCGAGCCGGAGGTGAGTGCCTACCTCTACGGCGGGCAGGGCACGATCAACGTGCCGTCGTGGGCGCCGGACGGGGAGCGAATCGCGTTCGTGAGCAACACCGGGCGCGAGTGGGGACGCTTCCAATCGAAGGCTCGAGAGTGAGGGCGCGGCCGGGGCGAGGATGAAAATGCAACGCAGACGATGGTCTTTGGAAAGAGGACTTGATATGCCCGTCTCCGCTCCCGACATTGACCGGCGTGTTTGAAACCGTTTTCATCTTCTTGACGTCCGGCGAGTCGTCCGGGTTCGGCAGCTCTGAGGATGTCAAGAAACCGGAGGTAGGAAGACATCGTCTGCGTTCTGTTGCTAGCCCCGTCGCACCATGCTCCTTTTTCGATCGTGTCTCTTCAGTCTCGCACTCCTCCTCGCCGGGGCCGGAAGCGCCGCGGCGCAGTCCGACTCGTTCACGCTCAACGAGAACGGGTATCTCGAGCGCGGCGGTGTCAACGTCATGGCCTTCGAGGACCATTATCCGCAGGGCCACCAGAGCGCCGTCGAGATTGTGCAGCACGGCATTCGGACGGCCACCAACGGCGATCTGCGGCTCAATCCGACGCCGGGGCAGTGGGACCCGGTGCCCACGCTCGACGACCGCTCGGTGAATCAGGAGGACGGGACGATTACGGGCACGCTGTCTTATCCGGACCCGGCTCGCAATCGGACGGGCTTTAATCCGATCGAGTATCCCGATCTCGAGTTTTCGTACGACGTGCGCGTCGAGCCGGCGGGGGAGGCCGTTCGAGTCGTGGTCGATCTTGACGAGCCTCTGCCCGAGGAGTGGATCGGCAAGGTGGGCTTCAATCTCGCGCTCTATCCGGAGGCCCTCTTCGGTACGAGCTGGTCGCTCGGCGACGAAACGGGGCTCTTTCCTCGCCAGCCCACCGGCCCGGTCCAGCGAGACGAGCGTGGCGCGACGCAGGCCGTGCCCTTTGCGACCGGCTCCCGCCTCACGGTGGCGCCCGAGACGCCGGAACAGCGCCTGACGATTGAGAGCGAGACCGGCGAGCTGAAGCTGCTCGACGCCCGCGTGAAGCACAACAAGGGCTGGTTCATTGTCCGGTCGCTCGTGCCGAGCGGGGCCACCGAGGGAGCGATCGAATGGATCCTGCGGCCGCACGTCGTCGAGGACTGGACGCGTGAGCCGGCCCTTCAGGTGTCGAACGTGGGCTACCACCCTGACCAGTCGAAGCAGGCGGTCGTCGAGATGGACACGAACGACCCGGTCGACGCGCCCGTGCGGCTTCTGCGCGTGGACGAGGGCGAAAGCGAAGAGGTGATTAGCACCCGGGTGGAGCCGTGGGACGGCGACTATCTGCGCTACAAGTACCTGCGGTTCGACTTCAGCGACGTGACGCAGCCGGGCACGTACCGAATCGCCTTTCGGGATCGCCGGTCGAATCCGTTCGAGATCAGCGCGGACGTGTACGACCGCAACGTGTGGCAGCCGACGCTCGACACCTTTTTGCCGGCGCAGATGTGTCACGTGCGCGTCCGGCAGCAGAACCGCGTCTGGCACGGGCTCTGCCACCAGGACGACGCGCGCATGGCGCCGACCGACTCGAACCACTTCGACGGCTACGTGCAGGGCGCCCAGACGCTCACCGAGTATGAGCCGGGTGAGACGGTGCCGGGCCTCGACGAGGGCGGCTGGCACGACGCCGGCGACGCCGACCTGCGCATCGAGTCGCAGGCCAACGAGGTGCACAAGCTGGCCACGATGTACGAGATGTTCGACGTGACCTACGACGAGACGACGATCGATCAGGAGCGGAAGCTGGTCGAGATGCACGAGCCGGACGGCACGCCCGACATTCTCCAACAGGTGGAGCACGGCATCCTCACGATTCTCGGCGGCTATAGGAATCTGGGGCGGCTCTATCGCGGCATCATCGTGCCCACTCTTCAGCAGTACAAGCACCTCGGCGACTTCTCGACGCAGACGGACAATCTCCACTACGACGATTCGCTCGCGACGGACGAGCGCACGGCCACGCATTCCGGCGTCGAGGACGATCGCCTGGTCTTTACGGAAGAGAATCCGGGCCGCGAGTACACCGGCATCGCCGCGCTGGCCATTGCCGGGCGCGTGCTAACGGACCACAACGAATCGCTGGCGGAGGAGAGCGTTGCGGCGGCCGAGGAGCTGTGGCAGCGCGATCGGCCGGAGGGAGAGGGCTTTCAGCCAAAAGTGAAGGCGGCCGTGGAGCTTCTGCTGACCACGGAGAAGGACCCCTATCGGCAGTTTCTCCTCGACCACCAGTCGCAGATTGTAGAGAACGCGTCCTCGCTCGGGGGCATCGTGGGGCGGGCCCTGCCGCTGCTCGACGGCGATTTCGAGTCGGCGCTGCGTGACGCGGTGGCCGAGCACGCGGCCGAGGTCGACGAGGAGGCCCGGCAGAATCCGTACGGCGTGCCGCACGAGTTGGCCACCTGGGGCGCGGGCTGGCCGGTGCAGTCGTTCGGCGTGAATCACTACCATCTTCACCGGGCCTTTCCGGAGGTGGTAGGCATGGAGAAGGTCTTCAAGGCCCTCCACTTCGTTCTGGGGACGCACCCGGGGCAGAACACGAAGTCGTACGTCTCCGGCGTGGGGGCTGAGTCGCGAACCAGCGCCTACGGCATCACGCGTGCGGACTGGTCGTACGTGCCCGGCGGGGCGACCGTCGGAACGGCGGGCATTGGGCCGGACCTTCCGGAGATGAAAAACTTCCCGTATCTCTGGCAGCAGGGCGAGTACGTGATCGGCGGCGGGTCCACCAACTACATGTTCCTGGTGCTGGCGACGCAGGCGGAGCTTTCGGAGTAGCGGGGCCGTTGTCGGGATGCGGCCCGGCCCCGTGTCGGTCTCTTTCTCCCTCGGTTAAATCGAGATCACCACTTTTCCCACGTGGGCCCCGCTTGCGAGATGGCGGTAGGCCTCCGCCGCTTCGTCAAACGGAAAGACGCGGTCGATAATCGGCCCAATCTCGTTCATAGCGATCGCGTCGTTCATGCTCTGGAAGGATGTTTTCGGCTGTTCGACGGCCCCCACGAACACGCCTTCCAGCCGGGCGCGCTTTCGCATGAGGGGGTACGGGCTCGGGTGCTCGTCGGCCTCGGAGAGGACGCCGATGAGGGCGATGGTGCCCGTTTCGGCCACCGCCTGCAGGGACCGTCCAAGCGTTCCGGCCCCGCCCACCTCGACGATCCGATCGGCGCCGTGGCCGCTCGTCTTCTCGAGCACTGCCTCGTGCCAGTCGGGCGTGTCCTCGTAGTTGACGCTGTCGTCGGCCCCCAGCTCGTGGGCCCGCTCGCGCTTCTCGTCGCTCGAGGAGGTGATGAGCACGCGGGCTCCCGCCGTCGTGGCGAACTGAAGGGCAAAGAGCGAGACGCCGCCGGTGCCGAGCGTGAGGACGGTCTCTCCGGCCTGCAGCGGCGACCCGACCCCGAAGAGGGCGTGCCAGGCGGTGAGCCCCGCGCAGGGGAGCGTGGACCCTTCTTCAAACGACAGGTGGTCGGGGAGAGAGACGAGCCCGGCCTCGTGTGATACCCGGTATTCTGCGAGCGTGCCGTCGAGTGGGGAGCCGAGGGGGACGGGATCGGCGGTGGCGGGGGCGTCGATTGGAGGCTGGGCGAAGAGGCCGGCCACCCGATCGCCCGGCTCGAATGTCGTGACGCCCTCGCCGACCGCGTCGACCTCGCCCGCCCCGTCGGAGAGGGGAATGAACGGATCGCCGTCGGAGGCGCCGGGATAGCGGCCCCGGAGAATGGAGAGATCCCGATAGTTGAGGGAGGCGGCCTCCAGGCGCACCCGCACCTGTCCGGGGCCCGGCTCCGGGTCGGGGCGCTCGGTGCGCTGCAGGCGATTGAGGGGCTGAGGCGCGTCGCGGAGTTCGTAGGCGTCCATGGTATGAATAGACCGTTGTCGAACTGAGGACAGTCGCATTGGACACGGTGCCGTTTGACGGGCTGTTCCGGAGACGACCTCCGTCGTTCCCGCCCCGCTGGGCGGAGGGCCACGAGACGGGGACGCGTCTCTCCGCTCGACGAGGGAGGCAGACGTTCACCGTGGATTTTTTGTGTCCGGTTGCTTATCGTTTACACATGTAAGGAAAATCGCGGAACACCCGCTGTCCCATTCGCCGTCCCATCGTTCTTCATGAACGTGTCCGACGCCACCTTCGTCGTCACCGACACGGAGACGACCGGCACCAAGGCCGAGAGCAATCGGATCATCGAGATTGGGGCGGTGAAGGTGGAGGACGGGGCCATCGTGGACCGGTTCCAGCGGCTCGTCAATCCCCAGCGCTCGATCCCGGGACGCATCACGAAGCTCACGGGCATCACGACCGGGATGGTGTTCGACGCCTCGACGATCGACGAGGTGCTGCCGGACTATCTCGACTTTTTGGGTGAGGGCATCCTCACGGCGCACAACCTCTCGTTCGACAAGGGCTTCCTCGACGCGGAACTCGATCGGATGGGTCGCGATCCGATGTCCAACGAGACGCTCTGTACCGTGCGGCTCGCCCGGCGGTTGCTTCCGGGGCTGGACTCGAAGGGACTGAGCCGACTCGTTCAATTCTACGACGTTGCTGTGGATGGCCGGCACCGCGCTCTCGGCGATGCGGAGGCGACGGTCATTGTGCTGCGCCGGCTTCTGAGCCAGATCGAGTTCGAGCACGAGATCGACACCGTCGAGGGCCTGCTCGCCTTTCAGCGTCGGCGTTACCAGAAGGTGCGGGCGGTCCCCTCGCATCTCAAAACGATCCGGAACGAGGTGCTCCCCAAGGTGCCCGAGGAGCCGGGGGTCTACCAGCTCGAGAACGGCCGCGGCACCCCGCTCTACGTCGGCAAGGCCAAGCAGCTCTCCGATCGGCTCCGCAGCCACTTCACGGCCGTCGAGTCGAAGAGCGGACGCAAGCGCACGATGCTGAAAAAGGTTCGGTCCGTGGAGTGGGAAGCCACCGGAACGGAACTGGAGGCGATTCTTCGGGAGTCGCGCCTCATCAAACGGGAAAAGCCTCGCTACAACCGGGCCCAGCGCCGCTACTACAGCCGCCCGTTCATTCGGCTCGACGCGACCCACGAGTATCCGACCATTTCCTGGAGCCGCACGCTCGCCGACGACGGGGCCGAGTACTACGGGCCGGTGCGCAACGCCGACCGGGCCGAGATGGTGGTCGACGTCGCCGGCCGCTTCTTCCGTCTCCGCGAGTGCGACGACGAGCGCCTTCATTTAGGCCAGCGTTGCCTCTACGCCGACATGGATCGGTGCACGGTGCCCTGCGAGACGAAGGATCGGACCGCCTACGACAGAGAGGTCGAGCGCGTGCGAGCCTTCCTGACGGGCCGGGACCGATCGGTCCTCGAGCAACTGCGGGAGCGGATGCAACGGGTCTCCGACCGGTGGGACTTCGAAAAGGCCGCCGAGATCCGAGACACGCTCGAGCAGCTCGACACGATTCTCGAAAAGCAGCGGATCGTGGCGGCGCCCGTGCGTCGTCATAACGCTGCCCTCGTGCACCGACCGGAGAAGACGGAGGGAATGGACGTGCTGTTCGTCCGATGTGGCCGATTCGTGGAGTCGGTTTCGGTTGCGAGTCCCCCCACGTCCGAGCAGCGCGCTCACCTCCGCGACCGCTGTCGCACCCACTTCGATCCCGGCGCTGAGGCACCGTCGGGCTTCTCAAAGCAGGCGACCAACGAGATCCGTCTCCTCATGCACTGGATTTATGCCCACCGCGAGGAACTGAGAGTGGTGCGGTGGCGTCCAGAGCGGGCGGTGGACGCGATGACAGAGGCGATTCTGACGACGAAGGGAGCGTCCGTGGAGGCGTAGATACGGCGACCCGGAGGGGGGCGGGCACCCCATTCGGGCGGAGTGCCGGACGGCCAAGCCAAAACGGGACGGGGCCGTTGGTCCGGTTTTCCCAGATGCCCGTACGAACTACTGAAGCGTGCCGTACAGCAGAGTTCCCGGCGCGTCGGGGTCGTTGGAGAGGTAAAACTCCTTCGTTGCCTCCGCGAAATCCTCTTCGGTCAGGTAGCCGTTCCCGGCCCGGTCGAGCTGCTCGAAGGCCTCTTCACTGCCCTCGGCACCCCACGCAGTGAGCCAATCGGCGTACTCGTCCTCAGTAATCTGGCCGCTCCCACTCGCGTCAATCGTCCGAAAAGTGGCCTCGGCCGATTGCTCCAGGCTCTCGAGCATCTGCGCTTTTTCCTCGTCGGTTCCCTCTTCGACCGAGGCCCGAATGGCGTCCCAAAACTGTTCCCATTCCGAGCGACTGATCTGCTCGTCCTCGTTTACGTCGACGGTCGCTTGAAGCTGGGTCCACCACCCGAGCATTCGTTCGCGAAGGGCCTCCCGGGCCTCGCCCGACAGGTCCCGCTCGTCGGCGAGCCGCTCGGCCTGAATTTCGAAGTCTTCGCCGTCGATGTGCCCGTCCTCGTCGCGATCGAGGAGGTCGAAGTAGTGATGGGACTTCTGGCGCTGGAAGTGTCCGAGCATGAGAGGAGAGAACAGGGAGCGAAAGAGAAATGCGTGATCAACCCGTTCGTCAATACCGCCGGAAGCAAAAATCCCTCCTCGACGGGCAATCCGTCAAGCAGGGAGTGGTGTGTGGCCAGGGGCGGATTCGAACCGCCGACACACGGCTTTTCAGGCCGTTGCTCTACCACCTGAGCTACCTGGCCTCTTATGATCGCAGATCAGCTCGCGGACCGAACGTCCGCTGTCATCGAATGTAGGCGTCGAGGACAGGGGGTGTCAATTCGATGAGGGAAGTTTACACCCCCTTCACCGGGAGAAGTGCGCCCCCCGTTATCTCGACTCATCCGAACGACGGACGCCCCACATCAGTTTCGAGCGCAGCGTGTGGAAAAAGTGTTGGTTTGGCAGCTTTACGAGGTTTACGGTGTGGATGGCGCGCTCGATGGTGAACTGGAGGTCGTGCACCTCGAACATGGTGCTGCGGCCGTCGGCGGCGAAGACGTAGGGCTGGTCGTCGTCGAGGACGCGGCAGGTGATCGTGGAGTCGGCGGGCAGGACGATGGGGCGAACGGTGAGGGTATGGGGGGCGATGGGCGTCAGGATGACGGCGTCGACCCCCGGGGCGATGATGGGACCGCCGGTGGAGAGGGAATAGGCGGTGGAGCCGGTGGGCGTCGACATGATGAGGCCGTCGGCCCAGTAGGTGTTGAGGGGCGTGCCGTTGACCTCGACTTCGATTTTAAGGAGTCCGGCCGCCCCGCTTCGATCGACGACGAACTCGTTGAGGGCCCACTCCGTGTCAAAGTAAGATGGATCCTCGGCCCGGGCCTCCAGGACCATGCGCTCCTCGATTGTGTAGTCTCCACGCACGACGAGTTCCAGGGCGTCGTGGAGCTGTTCGACCTCGATGTCGGCCAGGAAGCCGAGCCGGCCGATGTTGACCCCGAGCAGGGGCGTGTCGTTGGGCCCCGTGAGGTGGGCGGTGCGGAGGAGGGTGCCGTCGCCGCCGAAGGACAGCACGAGGTCGCCCGCCTCGACGATGTCGGTGACGCTGTGCTCCCGTTCCACACTGGGAGAAATGAGGTCGCGCTCCAGCAGGCCGGCGGCGATGGGCTCGTGAATCCAGAAGTCAAGGTCGCGCTCCCGGAACCATTGCACGGCCTCTGTGACCGGTTTCCACAGTTCGTCTTTCGTCGGATTTCCCGTGATGCCGTAAATCATGAGAGAAGCGGGACGCCGCCGTCGGCGCCCGGAAGTCAAAGGATGAGTTCACGAAGAACACCCTGCTGAAAGGAAGGGGGGACGCGTAACGTTCCGAGTGGGGGCGCCCACCGACGAACGGGATCGTTCGTCACCGGGTGTTCCGGAGGGGGGAGTGGATCGAGGCACGAATTATTTTTGCGAATCGACCCCGAAGGAGACGATGCGTCGTCGCTGGGCGCGTTGGACGGGTCTCATTTGGTTTCCGCTATGCTCTCTTTCGTGAAGCAATACGCAAACTGGCTGCACCTGCAGTGGCCCGCCGGAGAGGTCGAGAATCTGCCGAAGGTGGACGACCGGTTTCGTACCAACGTCGACGGCGTGTACGTGGTGGGCGACCTCGCGGGCGTTCCGCTCCTCAAGTTCTCGATGGATGGCGGAACGCGGGCCGTGCGCGACATTGTGGAGCAGGGCGGTCCTCGGGTCGAGCCCGACGACGAGCAGGGGTCGTACGACGTGGTCATTCTGGGGGCGGGCGCAGCGGGTATGGCGGCTGCCCGCGAGGCGCGGCGGCAGGGGCTTTCGTTTTGCGTGCTGGAGGCCCGGCGGCGGTTTGCCACGATCCGGGATTTCCAGGAACGAAAGCCGATCTACACGTATCCGAATGACATGACCCCGGCGGGGGAGATGCAGGTCACCGCCGAGGTCAAAGAGGAACTCGTGGAGGAGCTGGAGGCACAGACCGAGGACATCCCCGTCCGGTACGAGGAGGCCCACCGCATCGACGAGACGGTGGACGGAGTGGAGGTCGTGACCACCGAAGAAGAGCGCATTCGGGCCCGGAACGTCGTCGTGGCCATCGGGCGCAGCGGCAACTTTCGAAGCCTCGACGTGTCGGGGGAGGACAAGGACCACGTCCACCATCGCGTCTACGATCCCTCCCGGTGTGCGGGCAAGGACGTGCTCGTGATCGGTGGGGGCGACTCGGCCCTCGAGGCCGCGATTGCACTGACGGAGGCAGGGGCAAACGTCACGCTCTCCTATCGCCGCGACGAGTTCGTGCGGCCCAAGCCCGAGAACGTCGAGCGCCTCTATGAGCTGGAAGAAGACGGAGGAGAGGGGGAGCTGAGCCTACTCCTGCCGACGGAGGTAGAGGAGATCCGCGACGAGAGCGTGCGGTTGTCTACGGAGCACGGGCAGACGGGCGTCGAGGCCGAGCAGGTGTTCGCGATGATCGGGCGGGAGGCGCCGCTCGACTTCTTCCGCCGCTCCGGCGTCGAACTGCGCAACGACTGGGGCGACGTGCCCGACTCGCTCGACGAGGCAACGAGCAGTCTCTCGTGGCTGACGGACCTGCGGTGGGATCGCATCGGCGCCTTCGCGGCGTTCTTCCTGTTCTTGGTCGCCATCTACAGCTGGAAGGACGGGGGCTGGGTGGGGCGCATGGCCGAGGCGGCCGGGGCCTTTCCCTTCGGGTGGACTCCGGGCGACGGCGCCGGACTGGTCGACGTCGTCCTCACGTCGATGCAGCAGCCGGGATTCTACTACACGTTTGTATACTCGGCGCTCGTCGTCATTTTCGGCATCAAGCGTATTCGACGGCGCAAGACGCCCTACATTCGGGTGCAAACCGTGACGTTAATGGCCGTACAGGTGCTCCCACTCTTCATTCTTCCAGAGATCCTACTTCCGTATCTCGGTGCCAATGGATGGCTCCCCACCGGCGTGTTGGATGCCCTCTTTCCGACCAGCGACGCGGCGGTGCACGGGCGTCAGTACTGGCGGGCGTACGGCTTCATCCTCGCCTGGCCCCTCTTTATCTGGAACGTCTTTACGTCCGATCCCCTCTGGTGGTGGCTGGCCATCTGCTTTGGGCAGACGTTTGTGCTCATTCCCGGCATGATTTACTTCTGGGGCAAGGGGGCCTACTGCGGCTGGATCTGCACGTGCGGGGCCCTCGCTGAAACGCTGGGCGACCAGCACCGGGACAAGATGCCGCACGGGGAGGGCTGGAACAAGCTGAATCTGGCGGGGCAGGTCATCATGGCGCTCGTGTTTGTGCTTCTGGCCCTTCGCATCGTCGGGTGGATCTGGCCCGGCTCCGGGGCCACGACGATGTTTTGGGCCGGCCTGAACGGGGAATGGTTGGGGC
The DNA here is from genome assembly GCA_964502085.1 of uncultured Salinivenus sp. Classification (GTDB taxonomy): domain Bacteria; phylum Bacteroidota; class Rhodothermia; order Rhodothermales; family Salinibacteraceae; genus Salinibacter. The sequence continues at coordinate 56,627 of CAZCUZ010000006.1, forward strand.
TCCAGTTGAATTACAGTTGGGTCGTCGACATCGTGCTCGCCGGCATGGTGGGGTTCGGGGTCTATTTCTGGCTCAGTGGCCGGTTCTGGTGCCGCTTCTTTTGTCCGCTGGCGGCCATCATGCACATTTACCACCGCTTTAGTCGGTTTCGGATTTTGGCGGACAAGAAGAAGTGCATCTCCTGCAACGTGTGTACGAGCGTGTGCCACCAGGGCATCGACGTGATGAGCTTTGCCCAGAAGGGCGAGCCGATGGAGGACCCGCAGTGCGTGCGGTGCTCGGCCTGCGTGCAGAGCTGCCCGACCGGAGTGCTGGAGTTCGGGCAGGTCGACCCGAACTCCGGACAGATCATTACGACGGATGCGCTGGAGGCCTCGCTGACGCGAATTCAGGAGCGGGAGAACGGAACGGTGCCACAGGAGGAGGTCCAGCAGGGCGTGTAGCTGCTACCACTGGTTGCCCACCTGCTTTCGTTACGTTCGTACGAGGAGTACGGAGCACGGGGCGAAGATGGCGACCTGATGACTCACGGAGCCGACGTTCGGATTCTCGTCGTCCCGGCTCACCGTGTGGGAGCGCTGCACGATGAGGTCCACGTCGTTCTCCTCGGCGACGCGCGTGATCTCGGGGCCGCGCTCGCCGTAGGTGATGGCCGCCTGCACCTCGAAGCCGTCCTCAGCAATCTGGGCAGCCCAGTTCTTCATCTTCTCGTCGGCCTCTGCCCGGAGCTCGTCGTAGAAGTCGTCCATCTCGCCGGGCTCGTCGTCCTGCAGCGTTTCGATCACGTGCAGGAGCGTGACGTCGGTCCGGTCGGGATCGCAGAGCTCGCGGGCCGTCGAAAACACGGCCTCGTTGGCGGAGGAGAGGTCGACGGGGATGAGGATCTTGTCGTACATGGAGGATGAGGATGGGGATGTGTGGGAGTGTAGCGCAGATTGAGGATCCCGCAGTGTCCCCTGGAAGCGGATCTTTCCCCTTCGGGAATGAGTTTTACAATGTCTCCGCAGCGGGGAAGAAGCTCGAGTGCGGAGTGGGGCTGAGCGGCATCGTAGGTCGGAAAAGCCAGGCTCCATCCGTTCACATTATACAGAAATCGTACCATAGATAACACACCGGACGCATCGTGCAGAGGGGACAGACCGACTTGCGGCAGCGACTGGCCCGGCGTCAGCAGGAGAAGGCGGAGATAGAACGGCAGCTCCATGCTGTCCAGCGTCGCTATCAGGAGGAAGTGGCGCCCCTGAAGGAAAAGGTCCTTCGGGTGCAGATGGAGCGCCTGCGAGAGGCGGCGCAGCGGCACATGCGCAGTGCCCGGCACCGCAATGCCTACCACGACGCGCAGCGGGCCTACGAGACGTTTCAGGAAGAGCGGTCTCGTCCGGAGGTCGTCGTATCCGAGGAGTTGAAGCGGCGCTACCGGGAGGCCAGCAAGCGGTGCCATCCGGACGTGGTGCCGGCGGCGTACTGTGCACAGGCCGAAGCGACGTTCCGGGCGCTCGAATCGGCCTATCAGGCAGGGTACGTGCGGGCCGTTCGGGCCATTGCCGATGCCCTCGAGCGCTGGGGCTTTCCGGGGAGCTCGTCCGGTACGTCGGACGAGGCCGTCGCGCGTGACACAGACGACCTCCGCCGCGCCGTCGCGGACCTCGAGTCCGCCATTGCGGCCCTTCGGGAACAGGAGGCGTACCGGGCGGCCGCGGAATCGGACGACGTCGATGCGCTTCTCCGGGCGCGAAAGGAGCAGCTTCTGGAGCGTCTTCAGGCAATGCAGCGGTGGTAGCGTTTGGGAGACGGGGGGAGGCTCGTCGAGCGGGCGCGGTCGTTGATCGACGTGCGGTTGCAGCCCATCGAATGAGGGGGAGCATCTGATTCAGCCTTGAGTACGGGAGGCGGCCCTTCTTTTCTTGAATCCTCTCCTCTGACATGTCCCTTCGCCTCCCCCTTCTGACGTGTGCGGTACTTCTCCTCACGGTTCTCGGCGGTCCGGCGCACGCACAGCGCACGATCGACGGTCGGGTCACCGACGCCGACACGGGCACTCCGCTTCCACAGGCCAATCTCCAAATTGAGGGCACGTACACGGGGACCATCACGAATGCGGAGGGCCGCTACAGTCTCACGCTCGACAGCCTCCCGGTCACGGTTCGGGTCCGGTACATCGGCTACGAGACCGCAGAGCTGCGCATTACCGAGGACGCGGAGCGGCGGCAGGACGTGGCCCTCGCCCCGTCGACCGTAGAGCTGGACGAGGTCGTGGTGACGGGGAGCGAGAATCCCGGCCGGGACATTATGCGGAAGGTCATCGAGCGCAAGCAGACGTGGTGGGACTCGCTTCGGACCTATCAGGTTGACGCCTACAGCCGCTACACGCTCTCGAACGACAGCGGCATCGTGTCGATCTACGAGACGCAGACCCGGGCTTTCTGGGATCGAGACCGGGGGATGCGGGAGGTTGTGCTCTCGCGGCGGAAAACCCAGAATCTCGGCATGATCGACGAGGCCATGCCGGCGGCGTCCACCGTCCTGAATCTGTATCAGGACAATGTGAGTGTGGCGGGGTCGGAGCTGATGGGAGTGACGCATCCCGACGCGCTCGACCGCTACGTCTTTACGCTCGACTCGATTCGCGCTCGGAATGGACAGAAGGTCTACGACATTCGGGTGGAGCCGACGAGTCGCCTCGCTTCTGCCTTCGTCGGTCGCGTGTCGGTGCTGGACAGTGCCTACGCCATGATCGAGGCCGACCTCCGCCCGGCCGAGTCCCTGCGGCTTCCCCGCGTCGTCAAGAACCGATCGGTCGCCTTCGAGCAGCAGTTCTCCAACTTCGGCGGGCCGTTCTGGCTGCCGGTCGATTTTCGGGCGGAGCGGAGCTTTGAGCTGGCGTTTTCGGCCTTTCTCACGATTCCGCGCATTCGGGTGGATCAGGTCTCTCGCCTCAGCGGGTACGAGGTGAATGGGCCGCTTCCCGATTCGCTGTTTGAACGAGACGCTGGGCGCATCGTCGAGCGGGGGCGGATCGACGCGGCGACTCGGGATACTGTCGTGGTCGACTCGCTCGGTCGCGACGGGCCCTACGTGCCGCTTTCGGGGGAGGAGGAACGGGCCTACGCCCGCCGCGACAGCGCGCAGAGCCTGGGTGAGGCCTTTCAGCCGGGCGGGCTGGTCGGCTCGCTCCTGGATCTGCAGGCGTCGGACGATGAGATTACGGTCGGGACGGACGAAGACAGCACGGCGACCGACTCCACGTCCACGTCGGAAGCGAGGTCTGTCGTCGATCTGCAATGGCCGCAGCCGCATCTGTGGTACAATCGGGTCGAGGGGCCGCACGTGGGCGGAAAAATGACCGTTACGCTCGGAGAGACCGTAGAACTGGAGGGGCGGGGCGGGCACGGGTTTTTCCTCGACGGGCCGCCGCGGTGGTCGTACGGGGGTGCGGTGGAGACGCGACTTCCCACTGAGGCCCTCGACCGATTCCGAGTGTCCTATCGATACGGCGTAGAGCCGCGATACGAGGCCGACGCGCGCCTCTTTCCACCCCTGACGCGCGGTCTCAACAGCCTCTGGACTCTCTTTGGAGAACCGGACTACTACGACTACTTCGGAAACGAGCGCCTGCGGGTGGGACTCTCAGGATCGGTGTCCGACCTCGACGTGGAGGGTCGGCTCCAGTTCCGCGCGGAGCGGCACGTTTCCGTGACGGAGGTGAGCGACTACACCGTGCTGGGGCGCACGACGTTCCTCGGGCGAGACGCACGACAGCCGCCCAATCCTCCGATCGACGAGGGGCAACTGCGATCGTTCGACCTGCAGCTCACGTGGGGCGACGATGCGGGGCCTCGGGGGATTCTGCCCATCAACCGCGTGGAGGTCGGCGTCGAACATAGCGGGGAGTGGCTCGGCAGCGATTTTGGCTTTACGCAGGGCGAAATTGGGATCGACACTCGGGTCGAGACCTTTTTTCGGCGCCGGCTGTTGCCCACCACGCTCGATCTGCGCGTCGAGGCGGGCGGAGCCCTCGGCACCCTCCCGCTGCAACGGTTTGGGGTCATCGAGGCCAGTCCGCTGCCCTACACGCCGTTCGGCGCCCTTCGCACACTCGACGACCGACCGTATCAGGGCAGCGAGTACGCCGGGCTCTTTTGGGAGCACAACTTCCGCACGGTGCCGTTCGAGGCGCTGGGCCTGTACGGTCTGGCCGACCGCCACATCGAGCTCATCCTGCACGGGGGCCACGGTCGCACGTGGATCGACGACGATCGGGCGGCAGCATTGCGCCAGCGAGGCATCTTCCTCCACTCGACCGATCGGTTTCACCACGAGCTCGGCCTCTCCGTCAATGGACTGCTCCGCGATCTTCTGCGGGTGGACGTGACCACGCGCCTCGACCGACGGGCCGTCTCGATCGGGGTCAGTGTTCTCCGCTTTATCTGAAGTGGTTCTCCGGAGCCATTGGGAGCAAGTTCAAAGATCCAGTTTTGCCCGACCCGGGAGTCGCATCTCGACAATGGCAGATTAGCGATGCCCTTGTTCGGGGAAAACGCCCATGCCCCCACGCTCCCGTTCTTCCATGCATTCCAGGCACCATCTGCAATTTGAGGCAGTGAGCTTCCCTACGCTCGGTTGAGATCTTAACATGCGATCGTCTGGTATTGCCCGAAGGATGTATTGTAACTCGGCGCGGCGTGCGCTAGGTTGACTTTCTCGCCCCCTTCGTTTTGCGCGATCCCCCCTTTTGCATGGCTCCATCGCAGACCGACACCGATTCCTCGACGGCGAATCGCGGCCGCACGCCCCTCATGCGGCAGTACTACGCGATCAAGGAGCGCCACCCGAAGGCGATCCTGCTGTTTCGCATGGGCGACTTCTACGAGACCTTCGACGACGACGCAAAGACGGTGAGTCGCCTCCTCGGCATTACGCTCACCGAGCGCAACAACGGGGAGGCCGACGACGTGCCGATGGCGGGCTTTCCGCACCACGCCATCGACAGTCACCTGCCGAAGCTCATCCGCTCGGGCCTCCGCGTGGCCATCTGTGAGCAGACCGAGGACGCCGACGATTCGAGCGGCAAGGTGGTGGATCGCGACGTGGTCGAGGTCGTCACGCCCGGTGTCTCCTTCCACGACCAACTTCTGAATCCGAAGCAGTCGAATTTTCTGGCCGCCGTCCACTTCGGCACGGGACGGGACAAGGACCGGATCGGTTTTGCCTTCATCGACGCCACGACCGGTGAGTTTAGCGTCACGGAGGCCGGGATCGAGCAGCTGCCGGACCTCATCCAGACGGTGGCCCCCTCGGAAGTCATCCTCGACAAGCGTCGGACGGATCGTCTGGAGGGGCGTCTGCGCGAGGTGCCGTTTACGGTGACCGAGCAGGAGGACTGGGTCTTCAAATACGACTTTGCGTATCAGACGCTTTTGGAGCACTTCGAGACGCACTCGCTGAAGGGGTTCGGTGTGGACGACATGGACCTGGGCGTGATCGCCGCGGGGGCGGCGCTCTACTACCTGGGCGAGACGCAGAAGGGCAAGCTGCCCCACGTTC
>CAZCUZ010000007.1:0-29669 GCA_964502085.1 uncultured Salinivenus sp.
CTTTCCTTCCTGATCCAGGACAATCAAGTGCACAACGATCCAAGGTAGCTGGTATAAGAAAGGGTCATTTCTTCAATCTTCATGTCCGCACGGGACGTCAGCACCCGTATTTGCAAATGACTTCGAACGCGGAATTTCCCAGTGACTCGTGTTCTCTCTCGGGGTGTCTCTCTTCCACTGGCGCGTCTCGCAGCGAACGACTCCCTCGATCTGAAGACGTGCCGCACTCCCCCGTTCCCTTCGAGTGATCCTTTTGCGAATAGACCTCTTTTAACGATGATGCAATCAAAAACGACGGCCTGCACACACATCTCGGATGTACGTCAACTCCATTGGGGACTGCTTCTCGGTCTTCTAATGTCCCTGCCGTTGGTGACGGGCTGTGACAGTTCCGGCAACATGCAGTCGAATGATCCGCCCACAGCCGATGCCGCTGTCGCCACCAGTCAGCCGTACACGGTCGGCGACGAGATCATCTTCGACGGTACGGGTTCGTCGGACCCGGACGGAGACGACCTTCAGTTCAACTGGTCTCTAAGCACGCCGTCCCAGAGCAGTGCGTCTCTCCAAGACGCGGGGACCTCTGAGCCGACCTTTACCCCGGACGTTGCGGGAGACTACACCGCTTCCGTTGAGGTGTCGGACGGCAATGACCAGGATACCGATCAGGTCTCCGTAACGGTGCAGACCGGTTCGTCCGGCTCCGCAAGCGCGGAACTCGGTTCGAACGTGACTACCGACCGGACGCTCTCCGCAGATACCAGTTACGTCGTCACCACGAACGTTTGCATCCAGAACGGGGCGACGCTGACCATCGAAGCCGGAACCGCACTTCGGTTCCAGAAAGACCAGAGCCTTCGTGTCTGCGAGAACAACTCGGCCATTGACGCAAACGGCTCATCGAACGACCCCATCCTGATGGCCGCCACCACGGGAGATGAAGCTCAAGGCTGGTGGCAGGGCCTAAAGATTGAATCCGACAACCCGAACAATTCGCTCGAATACGTCGAGATTAAGCACGCCGGTAGTTCTTCCATCTATCAGGAGAAAACGGCCATCGGCATCAAGAAAGGAGGAGAACTTTCACTCGCGAACTCGACCATCACGATGAGCGGCGGCAACGGGCTCTTCGTCGAACAGGACCCTCCGACCAATGCCCGACCGACCCTCTCCCTCTCCTCCAATACGTACGAGAACAACGAAATGGCGGCTCTCGCCCTGCCGTTCGAAAACGCGAGTGACGTGAGCGGCGCGTCCACCTTTGGATCGGATTCCTACGTCCGCATTAAGACCGGCCCGGCCCCAAACACCGGCGACCGGACGATCAATGCGCTGAATGGAGACACTCCCTACCGGTTCACCTCCAACGGAATCATAGAGGGAGATGCCGCCATCACGATCGAGGCCGGTACCGCGATGGAGTTTGCCTCGGATGTCAATCTGAACCTCACGAGCGGGGACGCCTCCTTGATCGCGAGTGGAACGGAGAGCGATAAGATCACGATGACGGCCACTCCGGGGAATGAGAGCAAAGGCTGGTGGCAGGGCGTGCGGGTTGACTCCGACAATCCGAACAACGCGTTCGAACACGTCGAGATCAAGCACGCCGGAAGCTCTGCCATCTATCAGGAAAAAACGGCTATCGGCGTCATGAAAGGAGGGGTATTTACGCTCAAGAACTCGACCCTTACGATGAGCGACGGCAACGGGCTCTTCGTCGAACAGGACCCTCCGACCAATGCCCGACCGACCCTGACCCTCTCTTCCAATACGTACGAGAACAACGAATTGGCGGCCCTCGCCCTGCCGCTCGAAAACGCGAATGACGTGGACGGTGGATCTACCTTTGGCTCGGACTCCTACGTCCGCATCAAGTCCGGCCCGTTTCCGAACAGTGGCGATCGAACGATGGACGCCCTGAATGGAGATACGCCCTATCGATTCACGACCACGACGGGCATTGAGGGCACTGCAACGGTGACCATCGAGGCCGGTACCGAAATGGAGTTTGCCTCGGACGCCAACGTGAGCGTAAACAGCAACGACGCCGCCCTCATCGCCGCCGGGGAAAGCTCCGACAATCAACAGATTCGGATGACGTCCACCCCCGGCAACGATCAGGCCGGGTTCTGGGAAGGAGTGGGCATCAACTCGTCCAACTCAGACAATGAACTCTCCAACGTCGTCATCCGGTACGCCGGAGGCGGAAGCTACGATGGATCCATCCGGATCTCGCCCGACGGGATTCTCTCCCTCCAAAACTCGGAAATCAGAGATAGTGGGAATCACGGCGTCAAGTGTCATAACGACCCGCCTACGAACTCCCAGGGGACCCTCAATGGGTCCGGCAATACGTATACGAACATTGCCGGCGATGACGTGAAGGATTGCCAGTAAGCCCCTGGTCTATCCCCTCAATCGGCCCAGCCGGCTCCGCACGGAGGCGGCTGGGCTTTTTTATTTCCTCTCCCTTCAATGCCCGGACCCGGCATACGAGTCTCACGCCGTCCCGGTCGACCCGAAGCCGCCCGGGCCGCGCACCGTTTCCTCCAGGGCCTCCTGCTCGACCCACGAGACGTGCGCGTGCCGGGCCACCACCAGCTGCGCAATCCGCATGCCCCGCTCGACGTCGAAGGGCTCGGCCCCGTGATTCACGAGCAGGACCTTCACCTCCCCCCGGTAGTCCGCGTCGATGGTGCCGGGACTGTTGAGCACCGTCACGCCGCGGCGATACGCGAGACCGCTCCGCGGACGCACCTGCCCCTCGTAGCCCTCCGGCAGCGCAATCTTGAGGCCGGTCGGCAGGAGGTCGCGCTCCCCGGGATCGAGCGTGACGGGCTCGTCCCCCGGCACGGCGGCCCGCAGGTCCAGCCCAGCGCTGGCGGACGTCTCGTGGGACGGAAGCGAAAGGCCCTCGGCGTGGGGCAAACGAGTGATGGCGACGTCGAGCATGGCGAATGTGGATGGGGGAATGAGGAATGGAAAGTGAGAACCGTAGTAGACCTTGAAATCTGCCGTGAGATCAGACGGACTCCTCGACAGACGGTGCAAAACGGGGGAAATCGAGTGAATCGGCCGGTCGAGCATCCACACTTTCAGCCCCAAAATCCGCACTCATTCGATGTCCCCCATGAGCCGCTTTACAGGCGGGGCGGTCAGCAACGCTACGACCCCGGCGCCTCCGACGATGAGGGCCACGGTCCAGAACAGGCTGGACGGATCGAGTCCCTCCAGGCGCCCGGCGATGAGCCCGGCGAACAGGTTGCCGAGGGCGGTCGACACGAACCAGATGCCCATCATCTGCCCGACCCGATCTTCGGGGGCGAGCTTCGTCATCGACGACAGGCCTACGGGCGAGAGGCACAGCTCCCCGCAGGTGTGCAGAAAGTAAGTGACCACGAGCCACTGCACGCCGACCGGGTTGTCGGCCGTCGCCTGGGCAGCGCCCCACGACACCACGAAGAAGCCGGCGGCCAGCCCGAAGAGGCCGAGCGCAAATTTAACCGGAATGGACGGATTGGCATTGAGGCTCGACAGCCACGTCCACAGGGCCCCGAAGACAGGCGCCAGCAGCACGATAAACGTCGGGTTGATGTTCTGGAGCATGCTCGCCGGAACCGTCCAGCCTCCGGCAATCTGATAGGCGAGGTACCCGAGAAAGCCGACGACGAGAAGGCCAAGCAGGCTCACCCCGGCCTGCCCGACCCACCACAGATCTTCTCGGCGATACATGCGGTACCCGATGTAGGCGGCGGGCACACCGATCACAAACAGCGTGACGAGAAGCGCGACCGGCTGCGAGAGCGCAAACGGACCGAAGTCGCGGGCCGTGAGGTCGCGGGCATAGAGATTGAGCGACGAGCCGGCCTGCTCGAACCCGGACCAGAAGAGGGCCGAAAGAATAAAGAGCCAGAAGATGACGAGCAGGCGCTTCTTCTCGAGCGACACGTCGTACTGCGGGGCCACCAGCCGGCCAATCGTGACGAGGATAAAGAAGAGGACGGTCGCTCCCGTCGCAATCTGCGCCGCCAGGGCCGTGCCGTCGACGAACGGCCCGAGGACGACGGTTGCGACCCCGAAGAAGGCCCCCATTCCCACCGCCCCGTTCACTCCGAGCGTGAGGTACGCAAAGAAGAGGACGGTTACGACGACGATGCCCACCCCTACGGCCTCGGCCACCGCCGTAAGCGTCACACTGACGGCCCCCGACGTGGCGAGAAAGCCAAAGGCCACGATGGCCGCCGCGACGGCCGCGGCCGCCAGGTAAAAGTTGCGACTCTTGCGCGCGACCGCCTCCTCGTCGTCCGGATCGAGGAGCCCGGCGCTCCCCAGATTGGGCGCCCCGAGCTTGTACGAAATGAGACCGGCCAGCATGCCGAATCCGGCCAGCGAAAAGCCCCAGTGCCAGCTGTACCCCTCGCCGAGCCATCCGCAGAGCGTGGGCCCGAGGATGGCCCCGAAGTTGATGCCCATGTAGAAGACCGAGAAGCCGGCGTCCCGCCGCGCGCCCCCCTCCGGATAGAGGTCGCCCACCATCGTGCTGATGTTCGGCTTCAAGAGCCCCGTTCCGATCACGATGAGAACCAGCCCGAGGTAAAAGAAGGTCACCTCCGGCAGCCCGAGGGCCGGCAGCGCCATGCTGAAGTGACCGGCTGCAATCACGATCCCACCCACAAATACGGCGCGCCGCTGTCCCCAGATGTTGTCCGCCACCCATCCACCGGGCAGGGCCAGCAGGTACACGAAGGCCGTGTAGAGCCCGTAGATGGCCGTGGCCTTCTCCGTACTGAAGCCGAGCCCGGGATTCGCGGCCGCGGCGCCCGCCGGCGCCGTCATAAAGAGCACGAGAAGAGCTCGCAATCCGTAGTAGCTGAACCGCTCCCAGAGCTCCGTAAAGAAGAGCGTCGCGAGGCCCCGCGGATGCCCAAAAAAGTCTTGCTGCTCTGCGGCGGCCGTAGTGGCACCTCGCTGTCCAGAGAGCGAGGATCCGTCTTCTTGCGTCGAACCGTCGGCCGAGGAGTCACGTGTAGCCATCGTGTGCACCTGAATCCGTGAACGAAGCGAGACGATCCCTCCTCCCAACAAATCTGCTACTCCGCGGAGCGGCACGAAGATAGCGGCTGGCCTCCGTTCTGTCTAATTCTATGTCTAAATTCACCGGAAGGACGAACCGGGCGTTGATTCTGTCGTTGCCGTTCGTAGCTTTCTGTTTGATTCGTGATGCGCAAGGAGTGAAACGAAGGACCTGCTCTCCCCAAACACAGAAGGAACGCATCACGATGTACGCATCACTTCAGACCGAGTGGCGGCACTGAAGTGCTCCTCGACCGACAAAAACAGGACCCTCACTACTCGGATTCCATCATGGCCGAGCAACCCCGTGCCGATCTCATTTCTCCCGACACCCACGGCCCCCGCTCCCACACCTGTGGCGACCTGCGGGCCGACCACGAGGCCGAAGAGGTGACCCTCAAGGGATGGGTCGACACCCGACGAGACCACGGCGGTCTCATCTTCGTCGACGTGCGAGACCGCTACGGACTCACTCAGGTCGTCTTCTCGCCCCAGGACAACGAAGAGGCCTACGAGGCCGCCGGACGGTTGCGCCGCGAGGACGTCATCAGCATCCGCGGGGTCGTTCGTCCTCGGGGCGAGGAGATGATCAACCCGGACCTGGCCACGGGGCAGATCGAGGTGAAGGCGCAGGAGCTGGTCGTGCTCAACACGGCCGAGACGCCCCCCTTCCTCGTCAGCGCCCACGAAGAGCGGGAGATGGACACGAACGAGGCCCTCCGGCTGAAGCACCGGTACCTGGACCTCCGTCGCCCGGCCCTCCAGGAGAACCTCACCCTCCGCCACCGCCTCTACCGGACCACCCGCCGCTACTTCGACGAGAACGACTTCGTGGAGGTCGAAACCCCGGCCCTCATGAAATCGACTCCCGAGGGCGCACGCGACTTTCTCGTCCCGAGCCGCCTGCAGCCGGGCCGGTTCTACGCGCTGCCCCAGTCGCCGCAGACCTACAAGCAGCTCCTCATGGTCGGAGGAATGGACCGCTACGTCCAGATTGTGAAGTGCTTCCGCGACGAGGACCTGCGGGCCGACCGCCAGCCCGAGTTCACGCAGATCGACGTGGAGATGACCTTTGCCACCGAAGAGCAGGTGTATGACCTGACCGAGGGCCTCATGGCGTCGCTCTGGAAGGACCTGGAGGACACCTCGCTCGACACGCCCTTCCCGCGCATGAGCTACGACGACGCCCTGCGCACCTACGGCACCGACAAGCCGGACCTGCGCTTCGACCTCGAGCTGCACGACATCTCCTCGACGTTCGAGGACAGCGGATTTCGCGTCTTCGAGTCGATCATCGACGACGGGGGGCACATCCTCGCCCTCCGTGTCCCCGGCGCCGGCGACACGGGCCGCGCCGCCATGGACCGCCTCGAAGAGTACGTCACCGACGAAATTGGGGCGGCCGGCCTCATCTACTTCCAGTTTCCCTCCGACGGCTCCGAGATGGAGCAAAACCTGAGCACCGATGCCATGCCGAAAGAGTACGGACGGGCCGCGGCCGAGGAGATTGGCGCCGGCACCGGCGACCTCATGCTCGTCCTCGCGGGCCAGGCGCCGACGGTCTACCACCAGGCCGGCGACCTGCGCCTCTACCTCGGCGAGAAGCTGGACCTCCGCCCCGACCCCGGAGACGGCCCGGACCAGTTCGTGTGGATCACCGACTTTCCGCTCGTCGAGTACGACGAGGAAGCCGGCCGCTATGTCTCGATGCACCATCCCTTCACCGCCCCGCAGGCCGACGACCTCGACGCGCTGGACGAGGCGCCGGAAACGGCTCAGGCCCGCGCCTACGACCTCGTCCTCAACGGCAACGAGATCGGCGGCGGCTCCATCCGCATCCACGATCGCGCCACACAGCTCCGGATGTTCGACCTTCTGGGAATCGACCAGAAAGAGGCACAGGACCGATTCGGCTTCCTGCTCGACGCCCTCCGCTACGGCGCTCCCCCGCACGGCGGCATCGCCCTCGGCCTCGACCGGCTCACGATGCTGCTGGCCGGCGCCGACTCTCTCCGCGACGTCATCGCCTTCCCGAAGAATCAGAGCGGGCAGGAACCGATGGTGGCGTCCCCCGACTGGGTCGATCCCGGGCAGCTGGAAGACCTGTACCTCCGCCTCGACCTGCCGCCCGACGTCGAACCGCCGACCCACGTGGCCCATCACAAACGGCTGGCCTCTTAGAGTCTGGTATGTCGATTTTCCCTCGCGAGAGCGAAGATCGATGCGGCGAAAATCGGTCGAGGAGGAGGCACGTCTCCCGAACGCGTTCGGGAGTGCCGACGAAGAGACCGAGCAGCCCATTCGCGACCAGTCGCAGCTCGAGCCATAAATTAAAACAGACTCTTAAGCGCCCCCCGTCCATATCTCAGGGCCCGTCCTGAAGCTCCCGGCACCGGAGCCTCCGGGGTTGGGACGTACCGGAATGCCCCGAAGCCCCGAACTTTCCGCGGCGTCCGTTTTACAATGAGAGGGCCGTTGCCCCGATTCGTTCGTCTTCCCGAACAGTGCCCTCCTCGGCTTTGCTCCCCACACGGGTCCCCATTCCTCCCACCTTTTACGCCGAGGGCACGGAACAGCCGTTCCAGGAATGCCTGGCCTGCGAGCGCCCGCTCCGTGACGGCTCAACCGAGTACGTCATCGAAAAGGGCTATCGTTCGTTTCCGAACTACGACGTGGAAGAAACCGTCTTCGGATACGCCCTCTGCATCCACTGTCATTCCTCTCTCAGCAATTCCTTCTCGAAGCCGTCGAAGCGTCGATGTCAGACGTACCTCAACGAGCACGTCAACCTTCGACGACGTACTGCAACTCTCCTCGAGCGCGAGTCTGTTGACCCCACCCAGTGGACGCAGCACTGCATCGTCCACGACACCCCAAAAGAGGAATTGCAGGAATATCAGGTGCTGGCTCACTGCCACGGAGAGGATCTGCTACTCACGCACCTTCCTCTCCTGATCGGCGGCCCGGCCGTTGACGCGCTGGTTCAGCGCCTCTCCAACGAGACTCTCGATGAACTCGGGGGCTTCCGAAACGAACATTTCGGAGTTCCTCCGGAACTGCAAAAAAATCCACAGGGACCCATTCTCGCCTAGACGGGTTCGTCCGTGGCTCTCCGGAGCAACCGGGGCGCCGAGCACCACTTTCTTTTTCTGAGAACGTCCTGCTTCGGCTCATGAAGTCCTCCAACGTCCTCTTCTCCCTCCTCCTCGGCCTGCTGTTGGTCGGCTGCTCGTCCAGTCAACCGGCAACAACGTCCTCGACCACGCCGGACGGCACGGCCGACGCCCCTCCCGACACGACGGAGACGGCCTCCGCTCCCGACACGACGGCCGAGCGCCCCGAAGAGGCCCCTCGCAACTGGTATCACCTCGACCGAGAGACCCGGCGCATTCCGGGCCTCGCCACGCAGACGGCCTACCAAACGGTCCTGCAAAACCGATCCCCGCAGGACACCGTCGTGGTGGCCATCATCGACTCGGGCGTCGACGTCGACCACGAGGACCTCACGGCCACGACCTGGACGAACGAGGACGAGATTCCGAACAACGGAAAGGACGACGACGACAACGGCTACACCGACGACGTGCACGGCTGGAACTTCATCGGCGGCTCCGACGGCGAAAATGTTAACCAGGACACGTACGAACTCACCCGGCTCTACGTCAAGCTCCGCACGCGCTTCTCGGACGCGGACTCGGCGTCGGTGGCCCCGGAAAACCGCGATGCGTACGAACGGTTTCAGAAACTGAAAAAGCGGTTTCGGCAAAAGCGCCAGAAAGCCCAGCAAGACCTCAAGAACATCCAGAAGACGCGCGACGCCGTCCAGTTTGCCCAAAAGGTTCTCCGCAATCACCTCAGTGTGGACACCCTCACCCGGGAGGCTGTAGACACGCTCTCCACCGACGAGCAGAAACTGACCAAGGCCCGGGACATCCTCCTCTACTTCTATCGCCAGGACTTAACCCCGGAGGACGTCACGGACTACTATAACCACGTGAGGCGCAAGGTCGAGTACAACTACAACCCCGACTTCAACCCACGCTCGATCGTCGGGGACGACTACTCCGACAAACGAGAGCGACACTACGGAAACGCCGACGTCACAGGCCCCGACGCTCAGCACGGGACGCACGTCGGCGGCATTGTCGCAGCCGCACGCAACAACGGCATCGGCATCGACGGCGTGGCCGACGGGGTTCGGGTTATGCCGGTCCGGGCCGTCCCCAACGGCGACGAGCGCGACAAGGACGTAGCAAATGCCATTCGCTACGCCGCCGAGAACGGCGCGGACGTCATCAACATGAGCTTCGGAAAGGGCTACTCTCCTCACAAGAAGGTCGTTGACGCGGCCGTCCAGCACGCCGACTCCCTGGGGATCCTCATGGTCCACGCCGCCGGGAACGACGGAGAAAACGTCGACTCCACGGACAACTATCCGACGCGTCGCTACCGCGACGGGGGGCAGGCCGAGCACTGGATCGAGGTGGGAGCCTCGACCTGGCAGGAGCCCCCCGATCTGGTCGCCCCGTTCAGCAACTACGGAGTGGAAACGGTCGACGTGTTCGCCCCCGGCCGTTCCATCTACTCGACCGCCCCCGACGACCAGTATGAGCGCAACGACGGAACCAGCATGGCCGCCCCGATGGTTTCGGGCGTCGCCGCCCTCATCATGGCCTACTACCCGAGCCTGAGCGCGGCCCAGGTGCGTGACGCAATCCTCAACACGGCCACGTCGTACGAAGACGTCGACGTCTCCAAACCGGGAAGCTCGACGCACGTCCCTTTCGGCCAGTTGTCGCGGACGGGTGGAATCGTAAACGCACACGAAGCCCTCAATCGAGCGAAGGAGTTGAGCCGGAACTAACCGGTTCCCGGGGAAACCGACTACGGAGAACCGATCACTCGGTCCCCGGAAGCAGACGTGTCCACCGGCCAAAGACCGTATCGGCCGCGGCCCGCAGGTCCGCTTCCCGTGTCACGGCCGCCCGTCGGATCGCCGCCCCGTCCAGCCCCTCTTCGGCCAACTCGTCCCGGAACGCATTCGTCATCCCCGCCACCGTCGTCGGCGTCACCTCCAGGTGGAAGAGGAGACCGTACGCACGCTCGCCGTACCGAAAGGCCTGGTGCTCGGTCTGCGCCGAGCGGGCAAGGGGCACCGCACCGTCGGGCAGCGCGAACACGTCGCCGTGCCAGTGAAACGCCGTAAACGACTCGTCTACCTCCCGAAAGAGCGGGTCGTCCGCAGCGGCGTCGGTGAGGGCAACCTCGTGCCAGCCAATCTCCTTTTTTGGCGCGGGTCGCACCTCGGCCCCGAGCACGTGGGCCAGTAGCTGACTGCCGAGACACACGCCCAGCACCGGGTCGTCGTCCCGCAGCGCTTCCTCGATCAAAGTGAACTCCTGCGACAGGTGCGGACGGTCGTCCACGTCGTCCACCCCCATCGGCCCGCCCATGACGACGAGACCGTCGGCGTCGAGTGTGTCCGGCACCGGCTCGTCGCGGAAGATTTTGACGGTTCGGTGAGAGAGGCCCCGATCGTCGAGTGCGTCGGCAATGGTACCGGGCGGCTCCGGGCGCACGTGCTGCAGAATGAGAACGTCGGTCATCCGTCGGAAAGAAGAATGTCGGCAAGATCGGCGAGCGTCGGGACGACGTGTGTAGGCTCCACTGAGGGCGTAGGAGCCGCAAACCGATCTCCGTAGCGCCGCACCCACCCGCACGAGAGACCGAGGCGTCCCGCCGGATCGATGTCGTGGTACACGCTCTGGGCGACGTGCAGAAGTCGGTTGGGCGGCACCCCGAGCCGGGTAAACGCCGTTTCGAACGGCTCCAGGCGCGGCTTGTAGGTCCCGACCTGTTCGGCCGTAATGACCTCATCGAACGTCACTGTGAAGTGCCGGCTCGTGTCCCGGAACAGATCGTCGTCGACGTT
Source organism: uncultured Salinivenus sp. (assembly GCA_964502085.1). Taxonomy (GTDB): domain Bacteria; phylum Bacteroidota; class Rhodothermia; order Rhodothermales; family Salinibacteraceae; genus Salinibacter. The sequence goes on from CAZCUZ010000007.1 coordinate 11,006, forward strand.
GGAGAGAATGGCTAGACGGTAGCGGTCGCTCAGGCGGCGGAGGGCGTCGTTCGTGTCGGGAAACGGCGGCCAGTTGCCGACGGACTCGGCAAACCGCTCGACCTCCGCGTTTGTCGGGGTGAAGTCAAAGTGCGTCCCCAACCGCCGCACGACGCGCCGGAGCACCTCCCGGTACGGCACGTACTCGCCCGCCTCGACGTCGGCCTCAAACTCGCCGTAGCGTTCAAACAATCGGTCATCGTCTACGTCGACCTCGTGGGCCTCCAGGATCGATTGCAGGGCCCCGGAAATACCCCACGCCCAGTCGATGAGGGTGCCGTAGCAGTCGAATGTGAGCGCGTCGTACTGGTGCGGATCGAGGACCATACGGTGATAACGGAAGGCTCGTGACGAGTACAGACTGAACGAGGATTTCTCTCATTCCACCCCCTCCGCAGCCCCGATCACCGCCACGGCCTCCACCTCGACGAGCAATTCGGGGGCGATGAGGCGGCTCACTTCCACCATGCTCGTGGCCGGACGGATCTCACCGAACACCTCGCCGTGCGCCCGCCCGATCGCCTCCCATTCGTCAATGTCGACGACGAAGAACCGCGTACGGACCACGTCCGAAAGTGCCGCCCCCGCCTCTGCCAGTGCGGCCTCGACGTTGGCGAGGGCCTTTCGCGTCTGCCGATAGGGCTCCCCTACACCGACCACCTCTCCCTCCTCGTCGACCGCAGTGGTTCCCGACACGTGAACGTGCGGTCCCACCCGTACGGCCCGCGAGTAGCCGACGACGGACTCCCATTCGGTTCCGGATGAAATGCGGTTTCGATCCATCACGCAAAAACAATGACGGTGAGTGCACCCGGTTACGATTGCAATTCCCGTCGCAGAACGTCGAGCCGATCGATCATGTGCTGAATGTCCTCCGACCGGGTCCGGGGATTAATGGTGCAGAGCCGCAGCACCGGGCGGGAGTCGAGCGTCGTTTTCGTCAAAAAGGCCTCTCCCTCCGCACTGAGGGCCGAGGCCAGCCGACGATTCAAAGCATCGACCTCCGCCTCCGTCCGCCCCTCAGGAACACACCGAAACGCGACGATGCCCATGGACGCGGAACTCACGATCCTCCACGCGGATCGATCGCGAAGCAGGCACTCGGCCTCTTCGGCCCGCTCGAACCCGCGCTCCACCGCGGCGGCCACGTGCGATTTCCCAAAGACCTTGAGCGTCATCCAGAGCTTGAGGGCTCGAAAGCGGCGTGTGAGCTGGATGCTGTAGGCGGAAAAATTGACCTCTTCGTCCCGTCCCATGGCGTCCTCAAGGTACTCGCCCTCGAGCCGAAAGGCGCGCCGAAGATGCTTCTCGTCGCGCACGAGGACGCCTCCAATCTCGAAGGGCTGAAAGAGCCATTTGTGGGGATCGAGCGAGAGAGAATCGACGCGATCGAGCCCCGCAAGGCGGTCACGCCCCCGTCCACAGAAAACGGCGGCCGCCCCGTAGGCTCCGTCCACGTGAAGCCACAGGTCGTGATCGTCGGCCAGCGCCGCGAGTTCCGGAAGCGGATCGACGGCGCCGGTGTTCGTCGTTCCGGCGTTTGCAATAATGCAGAAGGGACGCCGTCCCTCCGCCCGGTCGGCAGCGACGGCCTCCCGCAGGCGAGCCGGCGAGAGCCGGTACTGGTCGTCGGCCGGCAGGCGGCGGAGCTGATCGGGCCCAAACCCGAGGAGCCGAAGCGCCCGGTCGACCGACGTGTGTGTCTGATCGGAGCAGTAGGCCACCGCGTCTTCCGGGTCGTCTCCCAGCATGGCGTGGCGGGCGGCGGCCAGGGCAGTGACGTTGGCCATCGAGCCCCCGCTCGTAAACAACCCGGCCGCGGAGTCCGGCAGGCCGCACAGATCGCACAGCCAGTCAATGACCACGAGCTCGACCTGTGCCGCAGCCGCCCCCGAAATCCAGGTCCCCGAAAAGACGTTGAACCCCGACGCGAGGGCGTCGGCCAGGACGCTGATGAAGTTGTTCGGGCCGGGCACGAACCCGAAAAATCGAGGATGGTCCACGCGCTTCGTATTCGGCAGTATGTCCGCTTCCACCTGATCGAGCACGGCGTGCGGATCGTCGCCCTCCTCCGGCATCGATTCCCGAAGCCGATCCTCCAGCTCTGCCCGGTCGGGGGACCGCCCGAGATCACTCTCCTCCTTCTCAGCAAAGTGATCGACGAGCACGTCGACGACGCGGTACCCGAGCGTCCGCATTTCCTCTCGTGAAAGCTGAAGGGTGTCCCGATCCATTCATTTGACGGCCATTTCGACAAACAGCTCAGCCTGAAATTTACTGTCTCGGGTTAGCGAGTTCAAACCTCTCGCATCGTCCCACGAGGCAATCGCATTTAATTTTCGATCTAGCAACCTGTTGCGCATTGGTGTTTGAGTGCTCGCCCGGACGATTTATTGGCGACACGTATGCTCTATCGGCCGAATTTTACCACCGATTGATTCGTGTACGCAAATTTATTTTCCGATTTAAAAAGGAAGCGTGAAGATGGGTCTATGCGCAACAACCTGCTAGGTTCAGAGCCAAAACGACCCTGTTGAAAATATTTTGTCGGTGAATTTTGCCTTTTCCTTGTGAAAGCCGGCAAGAGCACAACGATGCGAATTCTGACGTGCTACCTCTCTCCCACTGCCGGGACCGCCACGCTCGACGGCTACGACATTCACGAGCACCCGCAGGAGGTCCGGCGGCGGATCGGGGACCTTCCCGAAGACACGCCGCTCTACACCGACATGCCGGTCCTCGACTACCTGCGCCTCTCGGCCGAACTGCAGTCGGTTCCTCCGGCCCCCGTCGACGCCCGCATTCAGGAGATGATGGATGTCTGTGGCCTCGGGCCGGAACGACACAAGCGCATCGGCGAGGAAAAGACGGTCATGCTCAGCTCCCACATCCTGAAGGAGGTGGAGATGACGTGCGACCGCATTCTCATCATCGACCAGGGCCGCATCGTGGCCGACGGCCCGACCAAACAGCTGCGGGAACAGTTCATGGCGGCACCCGGCTCCGGGTGTTCGAGGCAATCCGCCCTCCACATGAAGCTATTATCAATCCCCAAAAAAGGTGGAAAAGAGGGGGAGAACGTACGGTACACCTTTGCGACGTTGGTCGAACGGGATCGGTTCATTTATGTGAGTCCGCTTCGCCTCGTACTGCTGTTCAGATTTCCCGGCACATGGAGCCCACGACTCATTACCGCACAATCTGGATTTCGGACATCCACCTAGGCACCCCTCAGGCGAAGGCAAATTTCCTCCTCGACTTTCTCCGACACCACGAGGCCGACCGATACTACCTCGTCGGCGACATCTTCGACGGATGGGCCCTGCAGCGCTCCTGGTACTGGCCGTCTTCGCACAACGCCGTCATTCAGGCCCTCCTCAAAAAGGCCAAGAGCACGACGATCACCTACGTGCCCGGCAACCACGACGAGGTGGCTCGCGACTATCCCGGCCTTCAGCTTGGAGGCATTACCATTCAAGAGAACGCCGTCCACACCACGGCGGACGGTCGTCGCTTTGCGGTCGTGCACGGGGACGAATTTGAAGGAGTCGTTCGACACGCCAAATGGCTCGAGTTCCTGGGCGGATGGGCGTACGTCGGCATTCTCAAAGTCGACCGCCTGTTCAACCGAATCCGCCGGCTCTTCAATCTGCCGTACTGGTCGCTGTCGAGCTACCTGAAGCACTCGACGCAGCGCGCCCTCCAGTTCATCGAGGACTTCGAAGAGACCGCCGCGGCCGAGGCCGAGGAAGAGGGCTACGACGGCGTGATCTGCGGGCACATCCACCATCCTCGCCTGCGCACCATCGAGGACACCCACTACGTGAACACCGGCGACTGGGTGGAGAGCTGCACCGCCCTCGTCGAGCACCTCGACGGCCGCCTCGAGCTGCTGCGGTGGATTCCGAGCGGCCAGGGGATACAGGAAGCCATTGCCACCGAAGCGCCCTTCAGTCGGGACGGCCAGCACGTCCCCGCCGACGCTCTCAACTCCGACGTGCACCCAACCTAGCCGGGAAAACACCCTTCCGAGCCGGCCTCCCACTCACGACGCCTTGTCCGCAGGAGTGATCCGATTACCCGGCTGTTTCCTCGGGCGACTGGTCCTGAAGACGGTGGAGCTTTCCCGGAAACTGCTTGTCGAGCACCGACTCGATCCGACGCGCCGCACGTCCGACGGCCGCCCGATCAATCCCAGTCTCCACCCCGAGCCCATTGAGCAGATACTCGGTGTCCTCCGTGGCAATGTTGCCCGTTGCCCCCTCGAGAAAGGGACAACCACCCATGCCCGCGAGGGAGGTGTCGAAGCGACGGACGCCGCACTGCAGCGCCGCGTAGACGTTGGCGAGTCCCAACCCCCGCGTGTCGTGGAGGTGGAGCACGAGCGGCACGTCCCCAACGGCATTCTGTACGGCCCGCACGCGTTTTTTGATCATACGCGGATGGGCGAGTCCCGTCGAGTCGGCGAGTGAAATGGACTCGACGCCCAGTTTCGCAAAGTGCTCGCTCATTTCGACGACCTGATCGAGCGGGGTGTCTCCCGGCGACTGGTATCCAAACACCGTCTGGAACCCCATCTGCGCCTCCAGCCCCCACTCGTGGGCGGTTCGGACCATGTCCTCGGCCTGCGCGGCGGCCTCCTCGACTGTCCGGTTTGCATTGTCGCGGCTGTGCGCGTCGTGCGTGGCGATGGAGAAGTCCACCTGCGTGAGGCCCGCGGCGTGAGCACGCTCCAGCCCTTTCTCGTTGAGCACGAGCCCGGCGTACGTCACGGACGCTCGCTCGGGCAATCGTTCACAGACGGCCTCCGCATCCCGCATCTGCGGAACCCACTCCGGGTGGACGAAGGACGTCACTTGAATGCGCGGCACCCCTGCATCGGCAAGGGCAGTAATAATTTCGACCTTTACGTCCGTGGGAATAAACTCCGACTCGAACTGAAATCCGTCGCGAGGACCGACGTCACAGAGTTCGACCCGAGAGGAAAGAGACATGGCACGTCCGAACACCCGTGTAAAAGATCGCTGTCTCCTGTAACGCCCCCCTCGGAGTGGCGTTCAGACGGGGTCTTCCACAGAGACGCCCAGAGCTCCAGCGACGCCCCGGGGGCAATGTCAACGGAACGTCCAGTGTGTTATACCAAAGGCCGAGGGTTACCGTGCATTTTAGGCATTCCGTGAACGTAGGGAGATCAAAAACAGCGAAAGAGGCCTGACAACAACCGATCGAAAGACGTACAGTGAACGCTCGTAACGATATTACTCCGAGGCGGCGTCGTCGAAGGTAAAGAGATCTGAACTCACATCCCCGTTCACGGACACCTCCTGAACCGTCGTGGTCGCTGCCTTTTCTCCGTCGCGGTAGGTGACCGTCTCCTTCGGAATCCGAACGCCGTCTACAGTCTCGTAGCTTCGATAGACGGAGGTGCTCGGCGTCGGGCCCTGCTGCGTCTGGGCCTGAAACGACATGCGGGCCGGCCGCATCGACTCCGGATCCAGGTACAGAGTAAACGGAGCCCCCTCCGGCGGAGTCACTTTCACGGATCGGTAGGACGTCCCCTCCACGGTCTCCGTGCCCCGATCCTGAGCCGCGAGCTCCTCGTGATCGAGATTGCTCATCAGGTACGCCAGATCCCGCCACAGCTGGCCCTTAAAGCGCTCCATGGCCGAAGCCGGCATGGCCTGCGTGCCCCGAGGCGTTTTCATCTGCCCCTCGTCCCCGTCGATCGCAATCTCAATTGTGCCCTGGGGCATCTCCCTTCGAATGAAGAACTTGTCCGGGACTGCTCGGGTCACCTCCAGATTGATTGTCATCTCGCCCTGCGGGGTCTGGGCGTTTTGTTCGCTGACGACCGTCAGATTCTCCACCGACGCAATCGCGTCGCCGCCCAGGGCCTGCTTGGCCTTCTGCAGAGCCGCCCGTCCCGCCTTCTGGGCCTCTGCACTCACCGGCTCTTCCTCCTCTCCCCCCGGCGGGCTCGTGGGGATCGAAACGTCAATCTCGTTGACGGATCCGTCCGTCGTGAGCGTCGACAGCGAGTCGCTGAAGTCCTCTCGCTTCCCAACGATGAGCACGTGCGCCTCGTTGGGATGCAGGTACGCCTCGGCCACACGCTGCACGTCGCTCGCCTCCACCGTCTCAATGCCCTCCTTGGTCTGCTGGAGGAAGTCCGTCGGATAATCGTAGTACTCGTAGGTCATAAGTCGACTCAGAATTTCCCGCTTCGTGTCGAAGTTGAACACGAAAGAGTTCAGGTAGCTGTCTTTGGCGAGGCTCAGCTCCTCATCCGTCGGAGGCGCCTGACGCATTCGCTCGACCTCCTGCAGAACGGCGTCGGTGGCCTCTACCGTGGTTTCACTCTTGGAAAAAGACCCCGGCATAGAAGCGGCCCGGCCGGAAATACCGGAAGCACGGTGTCCACGTGATCGGAGAGGGTCGACATGTAGGCCGACCCCGCAGTTTCACCGATGCTCGTCTCGACGGTGGCCCCGACATCTTCGAGCGTCCGGTTCAGGCTGTCGGGCGACAGCGACGCGGTGCCGCCGGTGCGCATCACCGCTCCGGCAATGGAGGCAACGCCGCGTTTTTCGGCGGGCTCGTAGACGGAGCCGGCCCCCACCCGAGCCACTGCGTTGACCTGCGACAGCTCGCGATCGTCCAGGAGAAAGACGTCAATCCGTTGTCGAGGGTAAAGATCGTCACCTTTTCCTCAAACTGCGTCAGTAGCCCCTGGGCATGGGCGACGGGCGCCAGAAGAGCCAGAAGTACGACCAGCGCCCCGAGCCTCCGTCCCCTCCGACGCCGGGACGAACAATTTGACGTAGACATGAGACGACGTGACGTTGATGAGGAGAAGCAGCGCAGAATCGTCACAGCCATTATATTGCCTGCGCACGGCCTCGAAAAGATGAACTTCACCTTTCCTAAAATTTTTACTTCTTCTCCGACGACACGCCCCTTGAACGAGGGCCCCCGCCTACGCGTAATGGAAAGGGTACGTCCGTTGTCTCTTGAAGTCTGTCCCCCGCTCAATGCAGTTCATCAACCAGCCCGAGGCCGAAAACGACGAGGAATGGTGGAGCCGATTCAAAGAATTGCTCGACGATCAAAATGACTGGCCCACCCAGTACACGTTCAAATTTATTGCCCCCGCCGGCCAGGTCGACGACCTAAAGAACGTGTTCGGGGATCATCCCGTGCGAGTCCGCGAATCGAGCAAGGGCAATTACAAGAGCGTGACGGCCCACCTGCGCATGTCTTCGAGCGAGGAGGTCGTCTCCATCTACGAGGAGGCCTCCAGCATTGAAGGCGTCATTTCTCTGTAGTCCGTTGCACTAATCCCTCCGGTTCCGTGATCGACGTGCGTGCCCTTGCGGCCTCCGCCCTTTGCGCCCTCGTCGTCCAGGCCGGCTGCTCGCAGGATCTGACCTGGCGAGCCGTCGACCGGATGATCGAGGCAAACTATCCGGACGTGCCGACGGTTACGACCGACTCCCTCGCTGAACGACTCGCCGATTCGTCGGCTCCGCGCCCCCTCCTGCTGGACGCACGCACCCCGGAGGAATACGCCGTCAGCCACCTTCCGGAGGCGCACCGGGTAGATCCTGAGACGGATTCCTTTCCCGCCCTCGACACGGTGTCGCAGTCGACGCCGGTCGTCGTGTACTGCTCGGTCGGCTACCGGTCCGCTCGCATTGCCTCACGCCTTCGGGAAAAGGGATTCGACGCTGCCAACCTGCAGGGCTCCATCTTTCGCTGGGCCAACGAGGGGCACCCCGTCGTCCGCGACGGAACGCCGGTCCGCGCCGTGCATCCCTACGACGACACGTGGGGACGCCTCCTAAACGAGCCCCTCCGCACGTCCACTCCCCCCGACGGAAACATCGACCAAAAGAAATGATTTCCCTGGATTTATCCGTCCCCGGGAACGGCGATCACACCTCCTCTTCCGTGGGCGTCGGCTCCCACCATCCTTCGGCCACCAAACGGGCGACGGTTCGTTTCGGCCACGCCTTGTATCGAATCTCCGGCCGGTAGTCGACCGCCTGCCCGTTCTCTTCGAGCCACTCGAAGCACACGCAGGTCGACGTCTCAAACAACACGCCGAGCGTACACCCCTTCCCCCGAAGACAATACTTGTAGCAGCCCTGTCCGGGCCGATCGCAGACGGTAAAATCGGTGGGCGCCTCCTTTTTCAAATCCTCGAGCTGCATGGAGCACCGAGCTGATTCATCGGGGTTGTTTAGACACGATCTAAATAAACGCCATTCCCGTATTTTGCAACGTCCCTCCGTGAATTTTCGTCCGAGATCGGGGAAAACGCCGGAAGACAGGGGACCGATCAATCAGTTCGGACGGATTTAGACTGTCTCTAAATGTCGCCGTGCGTGGATCTCGCGGCCGTCGCCGAAGTATGGAATGTGAAGTTCGCCGATAGATCCACACATAAATCCGACTGCCGCAGCCATGGCCCACGATGTCGAACCCATGTGCAAGTCCTGCACCCATCTCGATCGGAATCGGGACAAGGAGGCCGTGTGCGAGGCCTTTCCGGAAGGGATTCCCGAAGAGATCTGGCGCAACCAACACGATCACCACGAGCCCTATCCGGGGGACCGGGGCGTTCGCTTCGAGGTCATGCCGATCCCCGAGGAAGAGGCTGAGGCGGTCACGTAGAGATCGCCCTTCCATTTCGCCCGAACACAGCCGATCCGTTTTTGCGGATCGGCTTTTTTATTTACCGCGAGCCGTTTTGCTGAGACGATTCCTTGCTGTCAAGCGCGAGGCTCCGTCGTTCCTTACGTTTCCACGACGCAGTTGGTAGATCCAAACTCGTTGGACTCAAAAGCATCGGCCTCGTCCTCGTTGACCCACCCCTCGTCCTCGCTGTAGTAGCGAAAGGCGTACCGATGGCCTTCGTCGAGCATCACGTTCGTACTGAAGGTCTGATTGCTCCGCCGCACGAACGTGTTCTCCCCCGGCGTCCAGTCGTTGAAATCGCCCACGACGGACACCTCGTCTCCAAAGGAATGGTCCTCGGGCAAAACGAATGTGACTTTTACGCGGTCGCTGTCTCTCTTATTGACTTTCTTAATCATGACACTGGAGTTCTATAAGATGTGAAGATGAGATCGACGGGCCTCGGATCAGCACCGAGAACCTCAACGGTCTCACTTCCCTCTACGCGGCACAGGAAGCAATGTGGCAGCCTCCACTCGGGAAAACCGCTTCCTTCGACGGCTTTTCGCACTGCGAGATGCGCATGACCCTTCCCGAGGCTCGTCGGGGCGTTTGTTCTCGTTTTTCAGCCAGGGTCGTCCCTCTTGGAAATGTTGAATTCGAGACCACAGCCGTCATCGCCGAACACGCGCCCGTTCCATCCGTGCCTACGCTCGGTCCAATTTGTACACCCTGATCTTAGCAGTCCGTTGGACACGAATCCGTCCGAGAAAATGCGGTCGTGTCCCGCACGTCTTCCGCGACACTCCGTCACGACGTCTCTTCCCTCATGATTGAACGCATCTCGATTCTCGGCACCGGACTCATCGGGGGCTCGCTCGGCCTTGCGTGGACGGAGCGGCACCCCGAGTGCACCGTGGTGGGCCACGATCGCCCGGAGGTGCTCAACGTGGCAGAGGAACGAGGCGCGATCGACGAGAAGGCCGCCGATCCCGTCACGGCCGTTCAGGGGGCGGATCTGGTGGTCCTGGCCACGCCGCTCGCAACGATTCTCACGCTCCTGGACACGGTGGGAGAGCACATGCCCGAGGACGCGATCATTACCGACGTGGGCTCGGTCAAACAGCCGGTCCTCGACCAGGCGGCGGACGTATTACCAGAACACGTTCACTTCCTCGGCGGCCACCCGATGGCGGGCGCCGAAGAGGCCGGGATCGACCACGCCGATCCGCTTCTTTTCGAGAACGCGGTGTACGTCCTGTGCCTCCCTGATCATCGGGACGAGGACGTCCTCGAGGGACCGCTGTCTCCCGTCGTCGACCTCGTCGAGACAACCGGAGCCCGTCCCCTCCTGCTGGACCCGGAGCATCACGATCGCCTCGTGGCCGTCGTGAGCCACCTCCCGCAGCTCCTCGCCGTCGCCCTCGTCAACACCGTGGCTGCGGCCGAGGACCCGGACGAGGCCACCAACCTGGCCCTCGAGCTGGCGGGCGGCGGCTTTCGCGACATGACCCGCATCGCCGACTCCCCGTTCGACATGTGGCGGGACATTCTGGTCGGAAACGAAGGCCCCATCCACGACGCCCTGAGCAGCTTCCGTCGGACGCTCCGATCGCTCCGCAACCGCCTCCTCGAAGATGACCTGGACGGGCTCGAAGACGCCTTTTCCGAGGCCCAGACGGCCCGCAACGCCGTGCCCGGAGACACAAAGGGCTTCCTCCATCCCCTGGCCGACGTCTACGTCCGGGCGCCCGACGAGCCCGGCGTCATCCACGAGCTCACCGGTCACCTCGTGACCGCGGACCTCAACATCAAGGACATCGAACTCCAAAAAATTCGGGAGGGCACCGGGGGCACCTTCCGCCTCGCCTTTGCCGACGCGGCAGACGCCGACGCCGCGGTGGACACCCTCCGCGCGGCCGACTACGAAGCGTGGCGTCCATAGCATTCCCCGACCCGAAGAATCACGGTGCCTTCGTTGATTTACAGGCGCCTCGTCGCCTATCATGGAGGAGATGCTGGACGTCATTCGTCCCACCCATCTCCGTTCTCTCTGCGGTTGAGTCCTTCGTCCCATGGCCGACGACTCCGATACGCTCAAAACCACTCCGCTGCACGACGTGCACCAGGACCTCGGGGCCCGCATGATGGGCTTCGGGGGATTCGACATGCCCGTGCAGTACAGCAGCATTATCGAGGAGCACATGGCCGTCCGGGAGAACGCCGGGCTGTTCGACGTGAGCCACATGGGGGAGCTTCTCGTTCGCGGCCCCGAGGCGCTCGATCTCATTCAGTCCCTCGTGACCAACGATGCCTCCACGCTCTACGACGGCCGGGCGACGTACACGGTCATGTGCACGCCCGACGGGGGCATTATTGACGACCTAATCGTGTATCGGCGGGCCGAGGATTTGTACATGCTGGTGCTGAACGCGGCAAACGTAGAGCGGGACCTCACATGGATTCGCGAGCACAACGACGTCGGGGCCGACCTCGAACCCATTTCCGACGACACCGCCCTCCTCGCCCTTCAGGGGCCTCGGTCGCTCGAGATTGCCCAGCCGTTTCTCGAGCGGGACCTCGACGACCTGTCGTTTTATCACTTCTGGGAAGAACAGGACCGGGCCTTCCTCGACTGCGAGCAGGCGCTCGTGTCGCGAACCGGCTACACCGGTGAGGTGGGCCTCGAGCTGTACGTGCCCGCCGACGAAGCGCCCCGCATCTGGAATACGATCCTCGAAGCGGGAGAAGACGCAGGCCTTTTGCCGGCCGGGCTCGGCGCCCGGGACACACTCCGCCTCGAGACGGGCCTCTGCCTTCACGGCAACGACATCACCGAACAGACCAATCCGTACGAGGCCGGGCTCGGCTGGCTCGTGAAGCTCGACACGGGCGACTTCGTCGGCCGCAATGCCCTCCAATCGATCCGGGAAAAGGGCCCCTCCCGCCGCCTCGTGGGCTTCGTGGCAGCCGAACGCGGAATTCCGCGCCACGACCACGTCATTCAGTCGCCGGAGGGCGAGACCATCGGGGTCGTGACCAGCGGCACCCAGTCGCCGATGCTCGACACGGGCATCGGCCTCGGCTACGTCCCCAACGATCCGACGTACACCGAGCCCGGCCGGCCCCTCCGCATTGCCAGCCGGCGCCGTACGTTCGAGGCGACCGTCGAGGAGCCTCCGTTCCACGAAAACGCGTAAGCGCCGCTTTCCCCCTCTTTTGTGCACGACCTTCGTTCCGAATGGACGCCGAAGTCTTTCTCACGTACTCTACCGTCTCTGAAGACGACGTTCGCAACCGAACCGTCGTCGTCATCGACGTTCTCCGCGCCTGCTCGACCATCGCGACGGCCCTGGCGCACGGGGCCCGCGCCGTGTTGCCCGTCGCCGACATGGCCGAAGCCGGAAAGATTGCCAGCAATCTGGATCGAGACGTCTATCGGCTCGGCGGCGAGCGCGGCGGGGAAAAAATCGACGGCTACGACCTCGGCAACTCGCCCCGCGAGTACACCGAAGAGGTCGTCGAGAATCGAGACGTGATCCTCAACACGACGAACGGCACGCGGGCCCTCTCGCGGGCTACGCCGGCCAAGCATCTCGTGGCCGCGAGCTTCCTGAACGCGGGCCGCGTGGTCGATTTCGTGCGGAGCGTCGACGACGAGGTCACAATCGTCTGTGCCGGACACGAGAATCGGATCGCCCTCGAGGACACCCTCTGTGCCGGCCTCCTCCTCGACCGCCTCTGGAAACGGGAGGAACCGGACACCGTGACCGACTCCGCCCACACGGCCTTCACCCTCTACGAGACCGATCGCGACGACCTTCTCTCTGCTCTGAAGGGGGCCAACCACGCCGAGTACCTCGCCGAGCAGGGGTTCGGAGCGGACCTCGAGTACTGCTTTCAGGTCGACACGTTTTCGGTTCTGCCGTACTACTCCGACAATCGCCTCCTCCGCTACGACGACTCGACGCCCGACTGATGCGCTCGATTGGCGGGGAGAAGGACTGCACCCGTTGCATCTTTGCCCCCTCCGAATCACTTTGTACCCGTGCGCCCGTAACATGAGGTGCACATGTCGCTGCTTTCGCGGATCTTTTATGTTGTTCGTAACGATCCGCTCACGTGCTGTCCGCTCGACCGTATGGCTTCTTCCAGTTCCTCCAATGCGAGTTCGTCGTCGCCCGTCATCACGACGCGGCGAAAGATGGAGGTCCTGGGGCTGGTGCTCATGGTGCTGGCCCTGCTTCTTTCGCTGGCCTTCGTGACGTACCACGTGGGCGACGACGAGGTGGCCCGCGCGGCGCCGCTGGTCGAGGCACTCTTGAACCCCAGCGAGTATCCCCCTGTCCAGAACGCCCTCGGCCTCCTCGGGGCCGAGTTGGCCCGGAGCCTCGTTCCCGGCTTCCTCGGCTACAGCATCCTCTTCTTTAGTCTGTCTATGATGGTGTGGGGATACGCGATTTTCCGGCACTGGGCCCTGCGTCCCCTCCTCTACCCCACGGGCCTCGCCCTCCTCTCCGCCTTCGTGGTTGCCTGCCTCACCGGGTGGTTCGCCCACACCTTTCAGACCGACCTCGTACGGTGGGCCGGAGCCGTGGGCATGGGCATGGCCGGGTGGATGCAGGGCGTCTTTGGGCCGCCGGGCTCGTTCATCCTCCTCATGCTCGTGGTGGCCGTCATGCTGCTGCTCGTGGTCGACCACGACATCCAGCGGTCCGTGGACCGGGTCGTCGACGCCCTCCGCCAGATCGAGCAACAGATCAAATCCTGGATCGCGGCGTGGCGCGAGCGACGGGCCCGCAAGAAACGCCAACGAAAGGAGGCTCAAAAGGAAGAATCCATCCAGTCACAGACGGAGAACCAAACGGCTTCGTCCGAAACGCAGGAGGAAACGGCCTCCGCTCAGCAAGCTCCCTCCTCGTCCCCCCAGGCATCCTCTTCACCGGAGCCGAAAGCCTCAGCCGAGCCCGAAGAGGAGGAAGACGAGGACGAAAATGAACCGTCCCATACGCGTTCTTCCGAGGAGACGGAATCTCCCGTCCCCCCCGATCCGGACACCATTACGATCCAGGTCCCCGAAAGTGTGGGGGACGGTCGCCCGCTCCGGCGAAACGACCTCTTTCGCGAACAGATTCAGCAGGGGACCGAACCGGCCTCGGACGAAGGAGACGGCGAACCGACCACCGAGGAGCTCGACCTGGAAGAGCTCGAAGAAGAATTCGGGGAGGCCTTGGACGAAGCCTCTCAAGCATCCGACGTCCCGTCCTCGGCCCCCGACGAGACCGACTCGACGCCGGCGGAGCCGCCCCCTTCCTCTGCGTCGGAGTCCGTCGCGGAGACGACCGACCCGCCCTCCGATCCCTCGCCGTCGAACGAAGATACCTCCCAGGCCGCTGCTCCCTCCGAGAGCGAGGAGGCCCAGGATGCGCCGTCCGAGACAGACGACGTGGAGCTCACCGTCAAAGAGCGAGTCGAGGAGGAAAAGGCGGACGAGATCGAGCGCCCCGCCGACACCCCGGAAAAGGTCGAATACGAATCTCCGCCCCTCGACCTCCTCGAAGAGCCGACCGACGAGGACCCCACGGTCGACCGCGACGAGCTCGAAACGAACAAGCGCATTCTCCTCGATAAGCTGGACACGTACAACGTCGAGATCGAGGACATCAGTGCGGTGGTGGGCCCCACCGTCACGCGCTACGAACTGACGCCGGCGCCGGGCGTGAAGGTGAGCCGCATCAAGTCTCTCGAGGACGACCTCGCGATGGCCCTGGCGGCCCCGAGCGTCCGCATGATGGCCCCGATCCCGGGCAAATCCGCCGTCGGGGTCGAGATTCCAAACCAGAACCGCGAATTGGTGCGCCTGCGCGAGGTGCTGGGCACGGCCAAATTTCGGGATACGGACATGGCCCTTCCCATCCCCATGGGAAAAACGATCGAGGGGGAGGTCTTCCTGGCCGACCTCACCAAAATGCCCCACCTTCTCATTGCCGGGGCCACGGGCTCCGGAAAGTCGGTGGGCCTCAACTCCCTCCTCACCGGCCTCATCTACGCTTCCCACCCGATGAACCTTCGGTTCGTCATCATCGACCCGAAGAAGATCGAACTGCAGCAGTACACGGCACTCGAGACGCAGTTCGTCGCCCAGCCGAAGGATGTCGACCAGACGGTCATCACGGACATCGAAGAGGCGTCGGGCGTCCTGAAGAGCGTGGAGAAGGAAATGGAGGAGCGCTACGACCTGCTCTCCGACGCCAACGTCCGCGGCATGGAGGGCTACAACGAGAAGTTCAAAGCCGGAGAGCTCTCCCCCGAGGACGGGCACCGGCACATGCCGTACGTCGTGGTCGTGGTCGACGAGCTGGCCGACCTCATGATGTCGGTCGGCGACGACATCGAAGGCCCGATTTCCCGACTGGCCCAGATGGCCCGAGCGGTGGGCATTCACCTCGTGCTCGCCACGCAGCGCCCGTCGGTCGACGTCATCACGGGCGTCATCAAGGCGAACTTCCCCTCTCGGATCGCCTACGAAGTGGCCTCGATGGCCGACTCCCGCACCATCCTGGATCAGGGCGGAGCCGAAGGACTCGTGGGAAACGGCGACATGCTCTTCCTGAGCGGCAGTGACCTGCGCCGCCTGCAGGGGCCTTTCGTGAGCGTCGACGAGGTGGAGCGGGTCGTCGACTTCGTCTCCGACCAGCCGGGCGTAACGCCCTACGAGTTGCCTTCGCTCCTGGACGCCGGCCACGGCCCGAGCGAAACGCTGGGCGTGGAGGACACCGACGAAAACTTCGAAGAGGCGGCCCGCGTCATCGTGCGCCGGCAGCAGGGCTCCGTCTCGCTCCTCCAGCGGAAGCTTGCCGTCGGGTACACCCGGGCGGCCCGCATCGTCGACCAGCTTGAGGAGGCCGGCATCGTGGGGCCCTTCAACGGTACGAAGGCACGCGAGGTGCTCGTCGATAGTGAGGAGGAACTCGACCGCCTGTTGAAGGGAGAGGACGCCGAGGCCGAAGAATAATGTCCGCCTCGCCGCGTCGTCCGGGTGAGGAATAGGAGAGTAGGATGTGACTGCGACCGCGAATCGTCGCCCTCTCTGCCACCGGCGTTCGGTGCGCGGGGCCTCGGTGACTCTTTCCACTCAACCCCGACTGACACAGAAACAGCATTTTCCGGATGTCGTCCTCGTCTGAGACTCCCTTTCCCACCGTCGGCATTCTCGGCGGCGGACAACTCGGCAAGATGATGGCGGCCGAGGCTGTCCGCATGAGCGTGAACGTGCGCCTGCTTTCTCCCAAAAACGCAGGCCCGATGCAGTCCTACGCGGGTGCCCGCACCGGAGACTGGATCGACGCGGGCGTGCTACGGGACTTCGGCGCGGACTGCGACGTGATTACGGTCGAGAGCGAGTGGGCCCCCGCCGCCGAGGCCGCCGACGCGGTGGACGACGACACGGCCGTGTGGCCCTCGCCCGAAACGCTCCGCCTGATCAAGGACAAGGGGGTACAGAAACGCCACCTGGCCGACGCCGGATGCCCGGTCCCCGACTTCGAGTGCTGCGAGACGCAACGGGCGGCCCTCGAAGCGGCCGAGGCCTTCGGGTATCCGGTGGTGCTCAAACAGTACCGCGGGGCGTATGACGGCTACGGCAACGCCACAGTGCACTCGCCGGCGGAACTCCGTGAGACGTGGCCCGACCTCGCGGAGGAAGACGGCCTCATGGTCGAAGTCTTCGCCGAATTTACGCGAGAACTCGCCGTGCAGGTAGCCCGTCGACCCGGCGGCGAACAGGTGGTCTATCCGGTCGCCTACACCGAGCAGAAAGATCACCGGTGCCACGCCGTGGAGGTGCCTGCAGACGTGGACGAGGCGGTGGCCGAGGAGGCCCGTTCCATTGCCCAGCGTGCCGTGGACGCAGTGAACGGCGTCGGGCTCGTGGCGGTCGAACTCTTCGAGATGCCCAACGGGCGTGTGCTCATCAACGAGCTCGCCCCTCGCCCCCACAACACAGGACACTACTCGATCGAGGGCGCCCACACCTCCCAGTTCGAAAATCACGTCCGAGCCATCCTCGACTGGCCGCTGGGCAGCCCCTCCCTCCGCACCCCACACGCCGTGATGGTGAACGTCCTCGGGGAACGAGAGGGCTCTCCGGCCAACGCCGCTTCGCTCCCCGACGCGCTGGCCGTAGAGGGCGTCACGCCGCACATTTACGGGAAACCCGACGTGCGCCCCGGCCGCAAGATGGGCCACGTCACGGCCCTGGGCGACGACCGATCGACCGTACGAGCCCGAGCCGAGCGCGCCGCCGACGCCATTCACCTATAACGCGATGCTTTTTCTCGTCTTCTGTATGGCCGCTTTGAGGTCAGTCGGCTCTCCTTCCTCTTGGCGCGGGATGCGTGATGAGTGAACCGTGAGAATGTGACTGCTCTCACGCTTCACGTCCTCACGCATCACTCCTCACACAAGAGCCCCCCGTTTTACTCGCAAAAGTCCCTTCATACGAAAGCCACAATCTATGTCCGACGCTTCTGCTCCCCCCGTTGGCATTGCCATGGGAAGCGACTCCGATCTTCCCGTCATGGAAGCCGCCGCCGACGTACTCGACGACTTTGAGGTCTCGTACGAAATGCGCGTGCTCTCCGCCCACCGAACGCCCGGCGTCATGAACGAGTACGCCGAAACGGCCCACGAACGGGGCGTGAAGGTCATCATTGCGGGCGCCGGAGGAGCCGCGCACCTGCCTGGCATGATTGCTGCAAGCACCCCTTTACCCGTGATCGGCGTGCCCGTAAAAACGAGCAAACTCAACGGCGTCGATTCTCTCCTCTCCATCGTTCAGATGCCCGGGGGCGTGCCCGTCGGGTCGGTGGCCATCAACGCTGCCGACAACGCCGCCCTCCTCGCCGTTCAAATTCTGGGCACCGAGGACGCCGACCTGCGCGACCAAATGATCGAGTATAAGCAGGACCTGATCGGAAAGGTTGAAAAGATGGACGAGGACGTTCGACAGCGATCTAGCCTCTGATTCGTTTCCCATCCCGATGACGATTCGGTCTCTCTCCCTCTCTCTGTCACTCCTTCTTCTGAGTGGATTCCTGGTCCATCTCGTCACAGCCCAGGAACGAACCGGCCTCCCCTCCCAGCGGCACGCGTCCCTTCAGTCGACGGCCTCCGTCGCCCAGCAGAGCCTCTCGCTCTCGGGGATCGACGCGCTCCGAGCCGAGGATCGCCGGCGAAGTGGCGAGATCGGGCCCTACCGCTACGGCCGAAACCTCGACGCCGGCTTTTCCCCGGCCCGCCACGGCACCTGGGAGCAGCTTCCGTCGGGCGACTGGGTCTGGCGCCTCCGCATCCATTCGAACGAGGCCGTTTCGCTGAGCGTGGGACTGTCACCGGTCCGGCTTCCGAAGGGAGCCGACCTCTACCTCACCAATCCCGAGCACCGGCTCGTCCGAGGGCCGTACACCGAGGCCGACGTCACCGACGGTGACCTCTGGACGCCGCTGGTGAAAGGGGACGAACTCGTTCTGGAACTTGAGGTCCCTCAACAGAAGCGGTCCGCCGTCGACGTCGTCGTCGAATCCGTGACGCACGGCTACCGCTCTCTGGATTCGTCCCCGACGGCGAAGTCGGGGGCGTGCAACGTCGACGTGGCCTGTGAAGAAGCCGATCCCTGGCGCAATCAGGTCCGCTCGGTCGGAGGATACACCCTCCAGCGGGATCGGGACGCCCTGTTCTGCAGCGGGACGCTGGTCAACAACACGGCCCAGGACGGTCGCCCGTTGTTCTTGACCGCCGAACACTGCGTGTCGGAGCCGAGTGAGGCGGCCAGCATGGTGTTCTACTGGAATTTTGAGACCAACACATGCCGCGACCCCGGCACCTCGGAGAACGGGACGTTCCCGTCGGACTCCCTCACGGTTGGAGACTGGGATCAGACCTCCAC
>CAZCUZ010000007.1:29769-60647 GCA_964502085.1 uncultured Salinivenus sp.
ACGGGACGTTCCCGTCGGACTCCCTCACGGTTGGAGACTGGGATCAGACCTCCACGGGGGCGATCCTCCGGGCCCGCTACGGAAATGTGCATTCGACGGGCCAGATCGCAGGAAAGTCCGATCTCGCCCTCGTCGAGATCGACGACTCCATTCCCGAAGCGTATGACCTCTACCTAAGTGGATGGAGTCGAACCGGCAACACGACGCAGGAGAGCGTAGCGATCCATCACCCCTCCGGTCACGGAAAGCGCATCACCTTCGATCGAGATCCGTCCTCCTTCGTCGACTATCCCACGACCGCAACGTGTGATGCTCCACAGGGAGACACCCACCTCCTCGTCGAACACTGGGAGGTCGGCACGACGGAACCGGGCTCTTCCGGATCCCCGCTCTTTGACACCGCGGGTCTGGTCGTCGGGGTCCTCTCCGGGGGCTGCGCCGGGTGTGGAGGCGGAGGAGGAGATGGAAACACGGAGGACAACAATCGTCCGGACTGGTATGGACGGATCGCCCCCGGCTTCGAGAACGGGGACTACACTCCCCCCGATGCCCAAACGCCGACAACGCTCGCCGAGGTGCTGGATCCGATCGACGAGGGCACGCAAGAACTGGATGGACGATTCCTGAAACTGGATTCAATTCCGCCGGCCCCCGTCTCGAACTTCGAGGCCTCAGAGGTCTCCCCCGATACCGTTACTCTCCAGTGGGAGGCTCCTGGAGACGATAAGCTCGAAAACGGTCCCGCCGAGCGGTACGAACTTCGCTATCAAACCTCTACCCCTATCCAATCGTGGTCTGATTTCCAATCCGCCCGGTCAGTGTCTAACGCTCCGCACCCTCAATCCCCCGGATCTTCCCAATCGGTATCGATACCCGTAAATCCGGACACAAGCTATTACTTTGCCCTCGTGGCGTACGACGAACAGTCCAATGCTTCCTCCCTCGTAGCAACGGATCGGGACATCACACCGGTGTCGGCGCTTCGCGTGACGACGCCTCCCTCTCCCAACCCAACTCGTGAGCGTGCCACGGTCCGGTTCGTCGTCGAAGAGGAGCAAACGGTTGAGGCATCCCTCTACGACGCCCTGGGACGGCGGGTACAAATTCTCCATCGCGGAGAGGTCCGCCCCTTCCGCAAACAGACCCTGCAGACGAACGTCTCTTCTCTCTCGAACGGAATCTACTTTCTCCGCATCCGGGGCGAAACGGCGGCCCGCACCGAGCAGATCGCCGTCGTGAAATAGCGGTCACGCCGACTGCCCGTTCCACACAATCCGAGCATATCGGCGCTTGCCGACCTGAAGCACAAACGGTGCCTCCGCAGACACGTCGACGTACAAGCCCGTGTCGTCGACCGTCTCTCCGTCGATCGAGACGGCCCCCTGCTCGATGAGTCGACGCCCTTCGCTGTTGGAGTCCGTGAGGTCGGCGTGCCGCATGAGATTGAGGAGCCCGACCTCTTCTCCCGACTCGGCGTCGGGCATAAACTCCGGAATGTCGTCCGGCGTGCTTCCCTCCACCACCGTCTGCTCGAAGTGCTCCCGGGCAGCCTCCGCAGCCTCGTCTCCGTGGTACATCGCGACGATGCGACGGGCCAACTGCGCCTTCGCATCCCGGGGCTCCTCCTCAGCGAAGGCCTTGACCTCCGACAGTTCCTCCGTCGGGACGTCGGTAATGAGTTCGACGTATCGATAAATCAGATCGTCGGAAATCGACATCACCTTGCCGTACATGTCCTCCGGCGCCTCCGTAATCCCAATGGCGTTGTCGAGAGACTTGGACATCTTTTCGGTGCCGTCGGTCCCCTCCAGCAGCGGGAGCATCATGCACACCTGCGGCTCCTGCCCCTGAGCCTCCTGGATGCGGCGACCGAGCAGCAGGTTGAAGCGCTGGTCGGTCCCCCCCAGCTCGACGTCGGCCTCGATGTGCACCGAGTCCTGCGCCTGGGCGAGCGGATACAGGAATTCGTGAACACTGATGGGCTGCCCGGCCTCGTATCGATTCTTGAAATCCTCCCGCTCCAGCATCCGGGCCACCGTCTGCTGTGCCGCCAGCTCGATCACGTCGCTGAACGACATCTCGTCGAGCCACTCAGAATTGTACAGGATCTCCGTCTTGTCCGGATCCAGAATTCGGGTGGCCTGCTCGTAGTAGGTCTGGCCGTTGCGGCGTGTCTCCTCGAGGGTGAGCTGCGGCCGCGTCTCGGAGCGACCCGAGGGGTCCCCGATCATGCCGGTAAAGTCACCCACGATCAGCACGGCCCGGTGGCCGAGGTCCTGAAACTGACGCAGCTTGCGGAGCACGACCGTGTGACCGAGGTGCAAATCCGGTCGGCTCGGATCACAGCCCAGCTTGACGACGAGCGGCGTTTCGGTTTCTCGCGACTGCTTGACCTTTTCGACGAGCTCATCTTCGGGAATCAACTCCTCCACCCCGCGGCGGAGGACGTCCATCTGCTCGTCAACCGGTGGAAATGCCATGATCGATTGATGGGTTTCAAGTCCTGTGGTATGCACACACGAAAATACCTGCCTCCCGCCCCAATTTTCTATTGCGTATTTCGTATTGCGTATCAGTCTTTACACACAATCTTAAAAATACGGAATACGCGATACTCACTCCTACAAATTATAGTCTCGCTTCGTCTGCTCCATCTGGCGCTCCATTTCCCGCTCTTTGATGGCCTGCCGCTTGTCGTGCTTCTTGCGGCCCTTCGCCAGCCCGATCTTCAGCTTGGCCCATCCGTCGCGGAAGTACAGCTCCAGGGGCACGATCGTGTAGCGCTCCTTCTCCGACTTGTCCCCCCATTTCCGAATCTCCTGGTTGTGAAGGAGAAGCTTTCGGGTGCGCCGGGGCTCGTGACCGAAGGGACCGGCCTCGTCGTACGGTTTGACGTACATGCCGTGGATCTTCATTTCCCCGTCTCGATCTACCTTGCAGTACGCCCCGTCCAGACTCACCTTCCCCTGCCGCACCGACTTCACCTCGGAGCCTTCCAAAACGAGTCCCGCCTCGAGGGTCTCCTCGATGTCGTACTCGAAGCGGGCCTTCTTATTTCGCTCGACGACGTCGATGCCTTCCGCCATAACACCACCAATGGGTCAATGAGTCATTGCATCACTGCTCCTCCTCTTCTTCCTCCTCGTCCTCGTCAAGGTAGACGAACGGCAGATCGGGGACGTCTTCCGTCACGTCGTAGTAGAACAGGTACTTTCGGAACTCCGTGAGGCTGGCAATGGCGAGCTTGTCGAGCCCCGTCCGCAGATCCTCCCGGTAAAAGGCATTGAGGGCGGCGGAGGTCTCCTGTGCCTGTACCCACACGTCCCGATTGTCCTCGGCGGCCTGGGCCGAGTCGATGAGCGCCTCAATCATCTCGTCGGTGGCCCGGTCGCGCTTCGTCACGTAGAGCCCCCACACCATCGGGTAGTTGACCAACTCGTACCACTCCTGCCCGATGTCGATCGTAAAGGGCTGAGTCTGGAGCGACGGGACGTTGGGACCGACCAGCAGCGCCGCATCCTCGTCCGTGTCGAGAAGTTCTTTCGGGGCCCGTCCGTCGTACGGGACGAAGGTGGGATCCACCCCGTAGTGCTCCTGAAGAACAATCCGCGACACGATCCGCTCCTGTGCAACGCGCCGGTCGTAGGCGATCGTCTCCGGGAAGTCGTGCAGTCCCCCCGACCACACCAGCCGCGCGTACGGATAGTCCCAGGACACGAGCCCCACGCTCGGAATGACGTCAATCGCATCGCTGGCCTGCAGCGCCAGCATCGTCGGAAGCAGGGCCACGTCTATCTCGTCCTGCACGAGACGCGCCGCACACTCCTCCGGGCGGTACCGCTTGATGTCGAACGGATTCTCGACCGCTCCGGACGTAAACCCGGACACGAGAAACTCGGCCGGGGGATAGTCCCAGATCGCGAGGTCCATACCCGTGTGGGATCAGTGCAACAGTCAGTGCAGGCGAGGCCCCCCAGACAGAATCCGACGGTGCCCCGGTCAGCTACTCGTTCTGGATGCGTTCCTTCACGCGGGCCGACTTGCCCACCCGGTCGCGCAGGAACGAGAGGTTGGAGCGACGCACCTTGCCGCGACGCGTCACCTCAATCTTGGCGATGCGCGGCGAGTGCATCGGAAAAATGCGCTCGACGCCCGTCCCCTCGGTCATCTTCCGGACCGTGAACGTCTCGCTCGAGCCCGATCCACGCCGGTTGAGGCAAATGCCTTCGAATTTCTGAATCCGTTCTTTTTCGCCTTCAACCACGCGCAGGTGGACGTTGACGGTGTCTCCGACGTCGAAGTCGGGGAGGTCGTCCCGAAATTGCGTGGCCTCGACGACGCTCATCAAATCAGTAGACATGGCAGTACAGTCTGTGTGGTTCAATAAAGAAAGATCTCAAAAACGATCGCTCAGGCATCGTCGATCGTCACGACGTCTCAGGCAGCAGGTCCGGACGGCGTTCGCGCGTCTTTTCGAGCCGCTTGTCGTCCCGCCACTTCTCAACGCGCTTGTGATCGCCGGAGCGGAGCACCTCGGGCACCGAGTGGCCGCGGTATTCCGCCGGGCGCGTGTACACGGGGGCGTCGAGCAACCCGTCCTGAAACGAGTCGGTTAGGGCAGAGGACGCATCCCCGAGCACGCCGGGCAGGAGTCGCACGATCGCGTCCACGAGCACGAGGGCCGGAAGCTCCCCGCCGCTCAACACGAAGTCGCCAATCGAAAGTTCGCGCGTCACCAGAACGTCGCGAACGCGCTGGTCGATGCCCTTGTAGTGACCTGCAATGAGAATCAAATGCTCGTTCATCGAAAGCCGATTCACCATCGGCTGGTCCAGCCGTTCCCCGTCCGGCGTCAGAAAAATCACCTCGTCGGCCTCTCCTTCGTCCTCCTCAATCGCCTCCACGCTCCGAAACAACGGCTCAGGCTTCAACACCATTCCCGCCCCACCCCCATACGGATAATCGTCGATCTGCCGGTGCTTTCCCACGGCGTACTTCCGAAGGTCGTGCACACAGATCTCGACCGCATCGGCGTCCTGAGCGCGCTGCACGATGCTGTGCTGCAGCGGCTCCTCGACGAGACCGGGCAGGGCTGTAATGAGGTCGATGCGCATGACGGTACGTGGATTTCGAATGCCCCCAGCCGCGAAAAACCGCGGGAGGAGCGTGTACTTACTCGATCAGGCCGTCGATCGGACGCACGACGAGGTTCCCCCCGTCCAGGTCCACCTCTACGATAAAGTCGTCCACCGCAGGGATCATGGCCTCTCCCCCACCGGGCCGATGCACCACGAACACGTCCTGGGCCGGCATTTCCATGTAATTGGCCACGGTCCCGAGCGTCTCTCCCGCCTCGGTCACCACGTCGAGTCCAACGAGGTCATCAACGAAAATCTCGTTCTCGTCCAGCTCCAGGTCCTCCTCGGCCGCAAACACCTTCAGTTTCATGATTGCCTCGGCCGCCGTCCGCGAGTCGACGTCCGCCAGCCCGAGAATGACGGTCGTCCCCCGCTTCGTTTCCTGGTATCGAACGGACGCGATTTCGTGGCGGGTAACCGCGTGCGGGCTCTGGCCGATGTAGACGGTCTCCAGCTCCTCGAACCGAGCGGGATCGTCGGTAAACTCAGGGTTGACCTTGAGCTCACCCTGCATGCCGTGCGCCCGAAACACGAAGCCCACCTGAATCATCGTCTCCGGCGCCACGTCCGCGTACTCCGGCTGCGACGAGGCAGGATCCGGTGATGACTCGGGCGTTGACGACATGGCAAATCGCTCTCAGAGTCTGTTTTGATTTTGAATCGTATCGCGAGAGCAAGGATCGATGCGGCGAAAATCGGTCGAGGAGGAGGCACGTAGTGGATCTACTTGTCGACGAAGAGACCGATTTGCAGCCCATTCGAGACCGCTCGCAGCTCGAGGCATAAATTAAAACAGACTCTCAGTCTCCGAAACGGGACCGCTTATTCGTCTTTATCCGTCGACTCCTCATCGTCCTCCTCCCCGTCGGCCTCCGTGTCTTCGGCCTCTTCTTCCTCCGCCGTGTCCTCGGCCTCCGAGGCATCGGCCTCTGCCTCGTCGGAGGGCTCTTCGGCTTCATCGGCAGCAACCGATTCCTCCTCGGCCTCCTCTTCTTCCTGCACGACGGAGAGCGGCGTGGCCTGTGCACGGAGGCGCGCGTCTTCGTCGAGCTCCTCGGCCCGCTCGCGCTCTTTCTCGAGGGCATCCTGGCCCTCCGGCTGCACGGCCATCTTGAGGTCATCACCCTCCTCGGCCATCCGCTCTCGAAACTCGGCCACCTGTTCTTCAATCACGTCGGGCGACTCGCCCTTCTGCTTCAGGTGATTCTGGAGGAGCAGACCCCGGCGATAGAGGATGGACCGCACCGTATCGCTCGGCTGCGCTCCGTTGTCGAGCCAGTAGAGAGCTCGCTCCTCGTCGAGCCGCACCTCTGCGGGCTCCCGAAGGGGATAGTAACGACCGAGATCCTCGATGTAGCGACCGTCTCGGGCATTGCGCGAGTCCGCGGCAACAATCGAGAAAACCGGAATTTTTTTGCGCCCAATGCGGCGCAGTCGAAGTTTAACTGGCACGTCGGTGTAAAGTCAGGTGTTCAGAAAAACAGGTGATGGTAAAAGGGGCGTCCATTCCGGACGCGAGCGGGCCCTACCGCGGGCTCGGGCTCGGTCCGCCTCCGCCCCCCGTAAGCTTGTCCATGAGGTTCGACATGCTAACGTCCCGGCCCTGGCTCGTCAGCTTCTGCATCGTCTTCATCATTTCCTTCATCTCGTTGAACTGGCTGACGAGCTGGTTCACGTCCCGGACCTCGACGCCGCTTCCGCGCGCGATGCGCCGGCGCCGCATGCCGTTGAGAACGTCCGGGTTCGATCGCTCCTCCGGCGTCATCGACTGAATCATCGCCTCAATGTGTGTGAAGGCGTCATCGTCGATGTCCAAATCGTTGATCTTGTTGCCGATCCCGGGGATCATGCCCATCAGCTCCTTCATGGACCCCATGTTCTGGATCCGCTGCAGCTGGTCGTAGAAGTCCTGCAGGTCGAACTCCT
This sequence comes from uncultured Salinivenus sp., assembly GCA_964502085.1. GTDB lineage: Bacteria > Bacteroidota > Rhodothermia > Rhodothermales > Salinibacteraceae > Salinibacter. Next base: position 36,834 of record CAZCUZ010000007.1, read on the forward strand.
CGGACCGGATTTTTTTCTGCAGGCGCTCTGCCTCCTTCTCGTCGTACTCCTCCTGGGCCCGCTCGACGAACGACACGACGTCGCCCATGCCCAGAATGCGCTGGGCCATGCGGTCGGGGTAAAACGGCGTCAGCGCGTCGAGCTTCTCCCCCGTAGAGGCAAACTTGATCGGCTTGTCGACGACGGTCCGAATCGAAAGGGCCGCCCCGCCGCGCGTATCGCCGTCGAGCTTCGTGAGCACGACGCCGTCGTAGTCGAGTTGCTCGTTGAACTCCTTGGCGGTGTTGACGGCGTCCTGGCCCGTCATGCTGTCGACGACGAAGAGCGTCTCGCTCGGCTCCACGGCGCCCTTAATGTCGGAGACCTCCTGCATCATCTGTTCGTCGATGTGCATGCGGCCGGCCGTGTCGATGATGACCACGTCGCGGGCCGTCTTCCGGGCCTCCTCGACCGCCTCTTCGGCGACGCGGACGGCGTCCTCCACGATCTCTCCATCCTCCTCAATCGAGTACACGGGGACGCCGACCTCGTCCGCCAGCTTCTGGAGCTGGTCCACGGCGGCGGGCCGGTACACGTCCGAGGCCGCAAGCAACGGCGCGTGTCCCTGCTTGCGGAGGTGCCGGGCCAGCTTGGCGCTGAAGGTCGTTTTGCCGGATCCCTGCAGGCCGGCCACGAGAATGACCGTCGGCGGGGTGTCCGCCATTTCCATTTCTTCGTGCTCCCCCCCGAGCACCCGGGCCAGCTCGTCGTACACGATCTTGGTGAGCTGCTGCCCCGGGGTCACGGAGTTGAGCACCTCTTCGCCGGTGGCCTCCTCTTTCACGTTGTCCGTGAATTCCTTGGCCACCTGGTAGTTGACGTCCGCGTTCAGGAGGGCCCGCCGGATTTCCCGCATCGTCTCGGCCACGTTGACCTCCTCGATGCGACCCTGTCCCGTCACGGACTGGAGCGCACTTTCCAGCTTTTCGGACAAGTTCTCAAACATAGGCCTGCGTTCAACGATGGAGGAAAGACGACAGCGCGGGACGTCCTCCCACTGTGTCAACTCGTATGCCAGGGTCGGCGTGCCGCCCCGCCCCATTCGGACTCCGGCGGATCGCCGCGTTGCGACAAAAGAACCGCCCGTCTCTCTGCAAATCCTGCACTCAGGAGACGAAGCGGCGTAATCAGTTTCTATACGTCCGGAGGGGGCATGGACGATCCAACCCCTCGAAGGTGTTCATCCATAATTCGCCGGTCGCTCCATGCCCCGGAAAACGGGGAAAGAACTCCACGATTCCTCCTGGAAAATAGCGCACATCCGACGGGGATCGTTTCATCCTCTCGAAGCATTCAATCTTCTGATCACGGGACTTCACATGCCGGCCCATGAATTCCTCCATTGCTTCCAGGACCAAAGACGAGTGGCGCAGGCAGTTCCGCGCCTACCGCAACCACCTTTCGCCGACGGTGCATCGGGCGAAAAGTGCTCTCATTTGCACTCGGGTCTCGGCCCTTCCATCCGTGGCTCGGGCGTCCGTCGTTCACGTGTACTGGCCTCTCCCGGGCCGGGGCGAGGTCGACACGCGCCCTCTCATCGGACTGCTTCGCGGCCGCGGGGCGACGGTGGTGCTGCCGGTCGTGACCAGCTACGACCCGGCCACCCCGACCCTGGAGCACCGTCGCTACGACGGCCGCGCTGCCCTGACGCCCAACCGATGGGGCATCCCTGAACCGACGGACAGCGAGCGCGTGCCGCCCGACGCCCTCGACGTCGTGATCGTGCCGGGCCTGGGTGCCGATCACTGCGGAAATCGGATCGGCCAGGGCTCCGGCTATTACGATGCGTTCCTGCGCACCGTGGACGGTCCGCGCGTGCTCGTGACCTACGACGAATGCTTCGTCCCGTGCCTGCCGACCGAGGCGCACGACGTGCCCGTAACCACCGTCGTGACGGAACGAGGCACCACTCCGATCTCGACCGCGCACACCTGACTCTCCCTCGCAACCCCTCTCCGAATCATGGCCAACCGCGAACGAACGCGTTCTTCTTCGCCGGACTCCGGCTCGTCGTCGCAGCAGGACGCCTTCGAGATCGGCCAGACGACGCTCGACCTCGATGACGTGTCCGACGAGCAGCTCGAGTCGCTGTACTTCGAGGACGAGGTCGAGGAGGAATCCAGCCTCTTGAACCTGCAAACGATCTCCGGCCTGAGCCTCATCCTCGCCGGGGTCGTGTACCTGCTCTCCGAAATCGGGGTCTGGGCGGACCCGACCCTCCTGGGCCTGGGACCGGCCCTCCCCTGGCTCATCGGGACCTTCGTCATCCTCGTCGGGTTCGGCGTTCTCACCTGGCGGCCGTCGGACACGTCGGGCGAGGCGGATCGGGACACAAAGAAGGCTGTGGATGCCAGCACCGGCGAGACGAAAGTCGTCGAGGAGCCGAAGGCAAAGGAAAAAAAGCGCCTGACTCGCTCCCGCACGGACAAGAAGCTGTTGGGGGTGTGCGGGGGCATCGCCGAGTATCTAAACCTCGACCCCACCCTCGTCCGCATCGCGTTCGTCATCGGCGTGGTCACCTCGTTCGGCCCGCTGATCCTCGCGTACTTCGGCCTGGCCTTCGCGATGCCGAAGGAACCGCCCCTCTCGCCCAAAGAACGGCTCTCGATTATCCGGGACGAGGGCTGACGTTTGTCCTCCAGAGCGGGTGAACGCCTCTATTCAAGACCGCTCCGCTCAAGGGAACGTGTTTGGATTGCGTATTCCGTATTTCATGGAGCACCAGGGGTGTGCAGCATTCTACACGACAAAAATTCGTCCCCCCATGCGTCATTCTGAGCGTAGCGAAGAATCTCTCCGGAATGACGCGGAATGAACAGTTGGGGACGAGTTTTTGCTACCTCAGAATTTTTGTCGTGTAGTAAGGTGTGCAGACCGCAATACGAAATACGCAATACGATAGCCGTGACAATCGGCCGGGTGCTTCGACCGTTACGCCTCCACCGGCTCCGGATCGACCCCCGCGAGCGCCTCGTGCAGCGCATCCGGACGAAGGTACGTCCGAACGGCCTCATTCACGTCCTCGAGGGTCAGGGCACGAATCTCCTCGGGAAACCGATCCAGATACTCGAGCTCGAACCCGCGCTCATAGTTGGTCAGGATCGACTGGGCCAGGCGCTGCGTCGTGGCCAGCCCCACCGCATACGATCCGGTGATGGTGGTCTTCTTATCAGACAACTCCTCTTCGGTCGCCCCCTCCTCGACGAAGTCCCGCACCACCGCCGTCGTGGCCGCAATGCCGTCGTCCAGGGACTCGTGGCTGAGCGTGACCCGCACCTGCCAGTACCCGGCATAGCGGGTCGTCACCCCCGACAGCCCGGAGCCGATGTGATAGGTGAGGCCCTGCTCGTCCCGCACTGTATTCATCAGCCGGGCCGCAAAGTCCCCCCCGAGAATGTAGTTGCCGACGTAGAGGGCCGGATATTCGTCGTGGTCCCGCCGAATCGGGACGGTGTGTCCCATTCGCACGTCCACGTTCGACTTGTCGGGCATCGGGACGGTGCTGCGGCCGGGCTCCGTCTCCGGCTCCCCCTCCGTCGCGTAGGTCGGCTCGGCCCCGTGCGGCGTCCAGCCCGCAAACGCGTCGGCCACGACCGACTCGACCGCTTCGTGGTCGAGGTCGCCGACCACGGCCAGCGTCCACTCGGTCGCCCCGAAGTGCTCGTCGTGGTACGTCCGAACGTCGTCGATCGACATCCGCTGCAGCCGGTCGAGGACGACCTCCGGCGGCTCGCTGTAGTTGGGATGACCCCGGGAAAACAGACGCCGGGTGAGCGCAGCCGAGGCCTGCGCCCCGGTTTTCTCCATTCGGCGCTGCACCTTTGCGATGGCCTGGGCCCGCGCCTTTTCGAACTCCTCCTCTTCAAAGGCAGGCGCACGCAGCATCTCCGCGAGGACGTCCATCACGCGAGGCAGGTCCTCCGCGAGCGATCGGCCCGACACGTCGACATAGAGCCCGTCGCTCGACAGGTTCAGCTTGGCCCCGCAGTCTTCGAGGACGCGGGCGAGCGCGAACCGATCCCGGTGCTCGGTCCCTTTGTCGAGGAGCGAGACCGTGAGCTCCTGCCGCAGATCGTCTCCGTCGGCGAGGTTCGGGTAGGTCAAAAAGGACCCGCGCCAGGACACGACATCGTCGACGGACGTTCGGAGCGTAAGCAGGCGGCCCGGGCCCGCCGATCGGTCGCGAATGCGAGGGGCCAGGTTGGGTGTGGCGGCCGCATCCGTCGAGGCCGTGCGAGAAGCGTCGGGAGACATCATAGAACTGGGGACAATCGTTCGGGACAGATCAGCGGGGAGACGAGGAATTACGACGTAGGGACGTACCATCCGACCGAGCTGGTGTCGTCGGTGAGGTAGGTCCGGGCCACCCGCTGCACGTCGTCCACCGTAATGGTGTCGAGGCGATCCAGGTACTGCGTGTAGAGCTTCCAGTCACCCGCAGCGAGGGCCTCGTTGAGCTGAGCGGCCACCTTCATCGGGCCGTCGCGGTCGAACGCAATCTGTGCGCGGAGCTGACTGCGGGCCCGGTCGAGTTCCTCCTGCGTCACGCCCTCGTCCCGCACCTTCGCGATCTCGTCCTCAATCGCCCCTTCCACCGTCTCGTGATCCGTCTCGGGCGCCAGGTAGGCAAAGACCGAGAACAGACCGGGATCGCGGAGGCGAAAGTTCATTCCGAACACGTCGCTGGTCAGCCCCCGATCGGTGCACCGCTGGAAGAGCCGACTGCCCTTCCCGGACGCGAGGATGCGGGCCAGGACGTCGAGCGTGTCCGAGTCTCGATCGACGGCCGGGGGCGACTTGTAGCTCATGAGGACGGCCCCGAGCTGCCCGTCCTGCTTGACCGTCACGCGCCGCCGGCCGGTCTGCTCCGGCTCCTCGGTCGTGACCTGCGGAATGTCGTGCGGCGCGGCGTCGTGGACGCCGAAGTGGTCGGCCACCTGCTCCAGCACCTCCGTGCGGTCGAAGTGCCCGACGATCGAGACGGTGGCGTTGTTCGGCCAATAAAACGTGTCGTAGTATTCGCGCAGGCCGTCGGCCGTAATGCGTTCGACGTCGCTCTTCCACCCGATCGTGGGATGGTGGTAGGGATGCGCCACGAACGCTGCGCTCCACACCTCGTCGAAGAGACGCGACACCGGGTCGTTCTGCTTGCGATCCCGCTCGTTGAGAATGACCGTTCGCTCCGACTCCACGTCCTGCGGGTCGAGCAGCGCCCCCCGCATGCGGTCGGCCTCGATGTCGAGCGCCAGCGGAAGGTAGGCGGTCGGGAGCATCTCGTAGTAATTCGTTCGGTCGAGCCAGGTCGAGGCATTCACCTTGGCTCCCACGCGCTGGAGCGTTTCGAAAATGGAGGTGCCCTTCCGCTTGTGGTACCGCTCGGTCCCTTTAAACATGAGGTGCTCCAGCATGTGGGTCGCGCCGGTGTGGCCCGTCCGCTCATTCCGACTGCCGACGTGGTAGGTCACCATGGAGGTGGCGACGGGCGCCCCGTCCTGCGGCAACAGGAGCACGCGCAGACCATTTTCGGTGAGGCGATAGCACTCGATCCCGTCCGACGCTTCCTCGAAGTCAAAGGCAACGGGAATGTCGGTCGGGGAAGCCGTAGCTGGTGCTGGACTCATGAACGAGGGAATCGTGCGTTGAAGTACAGGAAGAAGTCCGGAAGGCGTGATCCCGTGATGCGTGATTTTGTGTGGCCCGTTTTCCCACGCATCACTCATCACGCTTCACGTATCATTCAGTGCGCGTCGAGCCAGTCGTCCCCCACGTCGATGTCGACGACCACCGGCACGTCGTCGAGGGGCAGCGCGTCCTGCATCTCCTCCTCGATCATCGACTGTGCAGCGTCGACCTCCTCCGACGGCAGCTCGAACACCAGTTCGTCGTGTACCTGCAGGAGCATGCGCGTCGCCCAGTCCTCCCCGGAAAGGCGCTCGTGAATCCGATTCATGGCGATCTTGATCATGTCTGCCTGCGTGCCCTGAATCGGCATGTTCACTGCCACCCGCTCCGCGGCGCTGCGCTCGTTTCCGTTCGAACTGTCGATGTTGGGGAGGTAGCGCCGCCGCCCGAGCAGCGTCTGGGCGTACCCGTTCTCGCGGGCCTCCTCCACGAGGTCATTCAGAAGCCGGGAGACGCCGGAATAGGACTTCTGATACTGTTTGATGAGCTCCTGCGCATCGTCGACCGGCATGCGCAGCCGCTGGGCAAGACCCCACGGCGAGATGCCGTACGGAATGCCGTAGTTCACCTCCTTCGCCTTGCGGCGCTGGTCGGGGGTCACCTCGTCCGGATCCAGGCCGTAGACGCGCGCCGCGGCGTCGGTGTGGATGTCCCCCCCTTCCCGAAACGTCGTCTGCATGGCCTCGTCCCCGCTCATGGAGGCGAGGATGCGAAGCTCGATCTGGGCGTAGTCGGCCGCCATCAGTTTCCATCCGTCCTTCGGCACGAACGCCCGCCGAATCTCGCGCCCGACCTCGGTGCGGATGGGAATGTTCTGGAGATTGGGATCGCTGGAGGAAAGCCGACCGGTCGACGTGCGCGTCTGGTTGAAGCTGGTGTGGATGCGACCGGTCTCCGGATGCACGAGCTCGCCCAGGGCATCGAGGTACGTGCTCTTAATTTTATACGTGGATCGCCAGTCGAGGACGAGCCCCGGAATGTCGTGCTCGGTCGACAGCTCCTGAAGGACGCTCTCCTTCGTCGAGGGCTTGCCCGTGGGCGTCTTCGACACGACCGGCAGATCGAGCTTCTCGAAGAGAATCGTGCCGAGCTGCTGCGTGGAGTTGATGTTGAATTCCTGGCCGGCCAGCTCGTAGATCTTCTCCTCGATGTCGGAGAGCTCCTCCTCCAGTCGCGACGAGATCTCGTCCAGCACGTCGGTGTCGACGCGAATGCCGAGGTATTCCATCTCGGCGAGGACGCGGACGAGCGGAAACTCCATGTCCTCGGCAATCCCCAGCAGCTCGTCCTCTTCCAGCCGCTCTTCGAGGGCGTCGGCGAGGCGAAGGGCGACGTCGGCGTCCTCGCAGGCGTAGGGGGCCGCCTCCTCCACCGCCACGTCCCGCATAGAGCGCTCGTCGCCCCCGTCGCCGATGAGGTCGGAGATGGGCACCATCTTGTAGTTGAGGACCGACCGCGCCACATCGTCCAGATTGTGATTCTCCTCGGGCGTCAGCAGGTAGTGGGCCACCATGGTGTCCACGAGGGACCCGCCCACCTCTACGCCGTGCCGGCGCAGCACGAGCAGGTCGTACTTCAGGTTGTGCCCCACCTTCGTCGTGTCGCGCTCGAGCAGCGGGCCGAGCACGTCGAGGACCTCCTCCGTGCCGGTCCCGTCCGGAAGGGGCGTCGGGACGTAGACGGCCTGCTCTGCCGCCCAGCTAAAGGAGAGCCCCACCAGTGAGGCGTACATCGGATCGGTCGAGGTCGTCTCCGCGTCGAACGCGTAGCGCGACCGCTCGTCCAGCTCGGCTGCCAACTCGTCGAGCTGCTCTTGGTTCTGAACGAAGTCGTAGTCCACCTCGTCGGCGTCGAACTCCTGCACCTCCTCGTAGGGCCCGAAATCGAACTCGATCGCCGGATCCTCAGTCGACTCCTCGTCAGTTTCCCCCTCTCCGTCCAGGTCGAGCCGATCGATCATGGAATCGAACTCCAGCTCTCGAAAGAGCGCCCGGAGCGTCCGTTCGTCGGGATTGGCGCGTCGCAGCTGGTACCACTCCATCCCCACGTCCAGATCCGTGCGAATGCGCACGAGCCGCTTGGACATGCGGGCCTCCTCGGCGTACTCCTTTAGATTCTCCCCTCGCTTTCCTCCGATCTCGTCCGCATTCTCAATGACCTCCTCCACGTCATAATACTGCTTGAGGTACTTCATGGAGGTCTTCTCCCCAATGTTCGGTACCCCCGGAACGTTGTCGGAGCTGTCCCCCCACAGCGCAAGCATGTCGATAAATTGGACGGGATCCAGCTCGTACTCCTCCCGAAACGTCTCGTCGGTGAGAATCTCGAAATCCTGGTCGCCTTTTGCCGGCTTGTAGATGGAAATCTGCTCCGAGAGGAGCTGCTTGAAGTCCTTGTCCGGCGACACGATGACGACCTCCGCCCCATCTTCTTCCGCCTGCCGGGCGAGGGTCCCGATCACGTCGTCGGCCTCGACCTTCGGCATCTCCAGCACCGGAATGTCCATCGCCCGGACGATCTTCTTGATGTAGGGCAGATTTTCGAGCAGCTCCTCGGGCGGGGGATCCCGATTCGCCTTGTAGTCCTCGTAGATCTCCTTTCGGAAGGTATCCTCCTCCCCTTCGTCGAACACGACCGCCGCGTGCTCGATCGAATGATCGTCGATCAGCTTGAGAAGAGAATTCGTAAATCCGTACGCCGCCGAGGTATTCTGTCCCTTCGAGTTGATGAGCGGGCGGCTGATAAAAATGTAGTGCGCCCGGTACGCGAGGGACATGGCGTCGATGAGGTAGAGGGTCTTTTCCTCCGCCTCGGACTCGACGGACGACGACTGGTTCGTTTCGACCATTCAGAAATCTCTACGTTGATATCGAAAACAATGACGGGGACGGGACACATCAAACCGGAGTGGCGCAACCGCCCTCCGACATGTCCCTCAAGACAATCGTGAACGCGAAGCCCATCGGCGCCCCCCAGAACGAACTCCGCGGAGACCCTTTTCTTCAATACGTGAAAGGGATTCTAGGTCCTTCCCTTTTCCGGACCGCCTCCGAATCGGGACGACCTTTTTCGGTATTTTCTCGTTGAGGAGACAGGGAAATCTCCCGCCTAAACGAGACCGCGCCTCACTCGTCTCCCACGATCCTCCTCCCCTTCGAAAACTTTCAGGATCCCGGGGAGTTCGTCGAACAGATCCTCGAATCTTGACTGAACGCCGATACAGCAAACCCAAACCCGGCACGATCTTTAAGTGTGTAAACGAACGGACACGAGAAATATGAGAAGAGCGGCCCACGTCCCCACGGACCAACACGGTCCACTGCTTGGTAGACATAGGGCCTTTATCGCCTCGATTCGGGACCGTCGTTCCAGCAACGGCCCCCGCCTCCCGAGGTCGAAGGCCGTCTTCCCGCCCGCGTCTCCCACAAGAGGCTGAATGTGTCCTCTATGTTTTCATAATTTGCCCTCCCATTTCGAGAACTTCGACGGTCGGTACGGATCTTCATCCAGATTGTCCCTCCACACAGAGAGGGTCCGAAGAAAAACACAACCGCCGTCCGAATTGCTCACCCAACAGAACGGCTGTTCATCATAATGCTACCGATCTCCGCCCACGGCACGACATTTCCGGGTCGCCGGGATGTAAATCAGGACGACATATTACATTTTTACCCTTCTTCAGACGCCTTTTTTCTCGGAGTCGCAGACGGAATGGGAGGAATGGCGGGCGGTCAGATTGCAAGCCAAACCGCCCTCAAAACGGTAGAGTCCTCCCTCAGGGACTCCTTTGAGGACGCAGTGACGCCGGACATGCTGAAGGAGGTCCTGTCAAACGCCTTCGAGGAAGCTCAAGCGTCGATCCGCGAGATCACTGAACAGGATCCCTCCCTCGAAGGAATGGGCACGACGCTTACCTGCGTGCTGGGCTGTGACAACCGGTTCGTGGCCGGCAATCTCGGAGACAGCCGCGTGTACTACCTGAGCGACGGAGAAATTCACCAAATCACTGAAGACCACTCGTATCTCCGGGAGTTCGAGAAGGAGGCCGGCAACAAAGAGATCGACCCCAAATTTATCGAGCAGTACGGTCACATCATCAACAAAACCCTCGACGGGACCGGCGACGAACCCGACTTTTTCCCTCTCGACGACCCTCACTACACCCTCTCGGAACAGGATGGATTCCTGCTGTGCAGTGACGGACTGATCGTCGATAAGCTGCAGGATCAGAAGCAACTGTTCAAGTCCTACATGCTCGGCACCCCCGACCTCCAAACTGCCGCCGAATCACTGGTGTCGCTGGCGTACTACTCCGGTTCCACGGACAACATCTCCGCCGTGCTTGCCGAAGCGGAAACTCTCGAACGCGAACTCGGCCGTGTGCGCACCTACCCGTTTCCTCCACGCGAGGAGGAACCGGCAGCGTAGAAACGAGCATGCCCCTTCAACTCGATCGGCCGTCGCCGACACGCGTTCTTCGCGCTCCTCTCGCACAAGCACGCATTGTCCGGTCTTAACACGGAAACGCACCAACGTGCGACCGCGTGCGGTCCCGTCCTGCGGGCTCTCCCCCCAAATGCCTTAGAAGACGCAAGGCCCTTCCCCTTCTCCCTAAGACGGCTGGGAAACGAAAAACCTCTCCAATCCCCGCCGTTCGTCCCGCAACGCTTGCATTCCCCCCGATATGCCCATAGGTTGGCTGGAGAAAGAACGCCAGTATTGTAATTGTCTGTACCTCCGCTACAGTCGCCCTTCTCTTGGGTTGAAGTCCTCTTCCCTCGTCCGTCCTCATACGTACGTTTCGATGTCCTGACTTCACCTCCCTTTAGGGTCGGCGTGTCCTCTAAACCCCCTGGGCGTCGCACAACGAGGACTGGGGTTGACCATCGTTCCCGATTGACCGTACGTCTGTCGCCGAAATGATCGTTCAGCGTGTGAGAATGACTGCTCTTTTTCTCGCTTTTTTCCTGTTCGTCTCGGGTCCAGGGGAAGCCGCCTCGTCCGCCAGTTCGGTCGAGGACGCTCCGCCAGTCCGAAACGAGAAGGCCTCCTCATCCTGCGAAGACTTTGCACAGCGTCAGGTGCAACTCGCCGACCGCCTCCTGCAAGAACCCAATTACACCCGAGCCCTCAACGTTCTGAACAGTACGGTCGAAAACTGCGACCGAGAGTTCGTTCGAGAGAAAATCGCCGAGGTGATGAGGCAGTGGTACAACGCACTCAGCGGACAGGGCGCCGCGGCCCTTCAACGGTATCTGAGCACCCTCTCGAATCAGCCTCACCTCTCCTCCAGTCAACGCTCGCAACTGGAGCAGCCCGTTGGGGGGGACGTACAGTCCCTCATCCGCCAGGAGTTCGAAGCGGAAAACTACAGCGCCGCCCACGACCTCTGCCAGACTTTTTCCGAGTACGCAAACGAGGAGTTTGAAGTCGAGTACTACTGCGGCTCGTCGGCGGACGAGATCGGGGCCGTCGAGGTCGCCATGAGTTCATATGACTGGCTGCTCGACAACTGGACTTCAGACCAATCCCTCACAACCTGGAACACCCTCGCCGACAAACTGGAGCAGCTCTACCTGTTGAACGGCCGCTTTCGAGCGGGGTACGAGCTCGCCCGCCAAATGGCCGCGCGCGACCCCTCCCCGGAAACGATCCTTTCCTCCCTCCTCTCTGTGCGGAGCAACTTTCTCTCCCCTCTCCTCCGAGTCGGCTCCACGTTCTACGAACAACAGCCGTCGGAGGCCGCACTGGGCCACGTGGACACTGAGATGCAGCGAGTCAACTTCCCAAACTACGTCCACGCCTTTTATATACTCAGTGCGGACGGAAGCGTCGAGCGAGGCATGTACGGCAGCGAGGCCAATGAGCCGAGTGCATCTCTCCTCGAACGGGTCTCGGAACCCGTGTCGCTGCTTCAGTCTTCCGAATCGAACCTGGCCTGGCTCGTAAGCCCCATCGACTCCCGGTTCCTCGTCCTCGAATTTGGGGTCGCAACCACGCCGGAGGAGAACGTGCAACTGGAAGACATTCAAGAGAACGTGGAGAACGACCAGAAGTGGACTCAGTTGTATCAACTTGAATTCACAGAGACGTACCCCGCTGCGGGCAGTGCCATCGGGACGATCCTCAGCGGATCGCTCCTCGCAAATGAAGAGTTCGAAACGTATGACCGGATCTTTGATGATTCGCCGCTTTTGACCTACTATTGTATTCAAAATGACGGAGAGGGGATTGAGGAATCCTTTAACTTTGCTCGGTCCAATCTTGGCTACGAAGAAGACGAATGGGAGCGCACCTCGACTACCCCTGCTCTCTACCACCACACGGTTCAGTATGAGGGAGAATCCGTGCGCGAAGTCGTATGGCCCAATTTCGTCGAGGACAGTTGGACCGGGGTCGTCCGCATCGGCCTCACCCAAAGCTAAATACAGAACGCAATCCAATTTCTGATGACTTTCCCCATGAATCGGTACGCCAAGGACACTGCTCCGCTATTACGATCAACCGCCTGGATCTGCTTCCTGTTGATTTTGGGGGGGTGGAGTGTACAGGCCCAGACCTCCATCAGCGACATCACCGGAAATCCCGGAAAGTTTCGGGGGCAGACGGTGACCGTCGAGGGGACCATTACGCGCCACGTCGAGAGCGGCGAGAATACCGAAACACAGAATTACATCCTTCAGGACGACAGCGGTCAGGAACTTCGGGCACGGACGACGGAGGAGCCGCCCGACACGGGCAGCGAGTACAGTGTTGAGGGGGTCGTAGAGATCAGTCCCTTTAACCGGGAACCGATCCTGGACGAAGAGTCTCGCAGCCAGGTTTCGGCGGCCAGCGAAAACCAGTCCACGTCCAGCGAATCGCTGCGACAGGGCTTTTCCACAATTACGGTCTATCTCATCCTCGGACTCGGCGTTCTCGTCGTCATTGTCCTCGGCTACTTCGCCTACGCCAGCCAAACCGAGGACCGCGTGAGGGACGTCGGCCCAGCAGAGGACGGAACGGCAGACGCAACGGAGTCTCCGGGCTCGGACTTGTCCTCGACCGAACTCGGGGCCGACGAGAGTGAGTCGGACACGGGCTTTCCGGAACCCTCGGGTCAGCGCATCAAGTCTGAATCCAGCAGTTCCCAGGCTCCCGAGGAGGACTCCGACGGACCGGAGACCCTGAAATTCAAAGCCCCTCCCAAAACGATGAAGTTCGTCCCCGGACGGCTCGTCATTGCCGCGGGGCCGGACCAGGGCAAAGAGTTCCGGATTGCCGGTCGGCCCACCCCCGAAGGAAACGTCGTCACGATCGGCCGCGCTGAAGTCGAAGGCGAACGCGCCTTTGCCCACATTCAGCTCGGAGACACGTACCGAACGGTCTCCCGCATGCAGGCCGAAATCATCCAACAGGACCAAACCATCCTTCTCAAGAACTCCAGCGAGACGAATCCCACGATGGTAAATGGGGATTCCGTGCCGGCAGGAGAGACGGTCGAACTGCAGGATGGCGACATGATTCGTATGGGTGAACTCATGCTTCGGTACGAGCGCGACTAATGCGACCAGTGGAGTCGCCCCGCCCTGAAGGGGGCCGACCGCGGATTCTACAGACGGCTCCGTCTGCCGGTTGGATCTTCTCCACCTCTTAATGCCCCCTTCCATCCCTCACCCAGAGACGCAGTGGAGAGCATCCGGGGAGGGCCCCCGAGGCCCTCTCCGGCCGACAGGTGGGCACGGTCGCACTCTTCTCTTCTCACCGGAGTTGCCCCCCGACCAGGATCTGGCAACATTATTGCTCTTCCAAAAGATGAAGAGGAGAGAGGATTTACGAGTTCATCTGCCCGATGAACGTCGGTCATAACGCTCTTCTCGTTTCATTCCTACTCGGGCAGCATACATCGTCGGTCTCTCCGATTTTCTGTTCTCCCGGACGGCGGTCGTCCCGGGAGCAGTCGAAGTGCACGAATCGTCCCCTGGACATGTCCGAAGCCACAAAGCGTTGTCCATACTGTCACGAAGAAATCCTCGAAGCAGCCCGCAAGTGTAAGCACTGCGGGGAGTGGCTCGAGGATCCCCCAGAAACCGCTTCGACGGGCACCCTGTCCTCGAATCCCGAAACCCTCGTTCGGGAGGCCATGGCGCCCGAGTACGACATTCAAAAAGAACTCGGGCGAGGGGGAATGGCCATCGTCTACAAAGCCGTTCAGGAAAGCCTGGGCCGGGACGTGGCACTGAAGGTGCTCCCGCAGGGCATGACCCACGACCGGAAGATGCTGGAGCGCTTTCACCGCGAGGCCCAGTCGGCCGCTCAGCTCAACCACCCCCACATCGTCACCATCTTCGACGAGGGGGAGATGAACGGGGTCCACTACATGGCCATGGAGTACCTGGAGGGCCGCGACCTTCACGAGATCGTGCAGGAAAAGGGCCCCGTCTCGCACGAACAGGCCGTCAGCCTCCTCGCTCCAATGGCCGAGGCCCTCGGCTACGCCCACCACCAGAACACGGTCCACCGGGACGTGAAAAGCTCAAACGTCATGGTGACCAACGTCGGACGGCCCGTCCTGATGGATTTCGGGATTGCCTACGCCGGCTCCGACGCGCGCCTCACCCAAACTGGGACCGTGTTGGGTACCCCGGAATACATGAGTCCCGAGCAGGCGCGCGGCAACGAGGTCGACGCTCGCGGAGACCTCTACAGCCTCGGGGTCGTTCTCTACGAGTCCATTACCGGAGAGCTGCCCCACACCGGAGGGCACCCCATGAGCGTGGTGTACAAGGTGCTCCACGAGGCCTACACGCCCCCCCGTCAGATCAATGACGACATTCCCGAGTGGCTGGAACAGATCATTGCCAAGCTCCTGAAGAAGGAGCCGGACGAGCGATACCAGAACGGCCAAGAGGTCGCCGAGGCTCTTCAATCGAAAGATCCCGGGGAACCGGTTGAGGTGCCCTCTCCTCCCTCGGGCGACGGCGCCGCAGGTCCCGACGAGTCGGTCGCCGTGGACTCGGGCGGACAGGGATCGTCCGACCCCGCAAAGACACAGGTGTACCGGCCGGGCGAGGACGACCCCGCCGAACCGGAACCTGCTTCCATGTCCAAAACGGCGACGGCAACGGAAGAGGCCCCCGAGCCGGACGCTCAAGAACCGGCTGTGTCGACGGACGGAACGGGGGACAGCCCTCAACACCAGCGCCTCCACATCGTGCGCACCCTGGAGGGCAACGCCGACTGGGTCAATGCGGTCTCCTTCTCCCCGGACGGCCAGTACGCCCTCTCCGGCGCCCCCAACAACACCATCAAACTGTGGGAGGTCGTCACGGGTCGGGAAATCCAAACGTTCGACGGCCTCAGCGAACAGCCCATCTCGGTTGCCCTCTCCCCGGATGGAGAACGCCTCGTTTCTGAAACGTCGAACGGCGTAGTACGACTCTGGGACGTGGACAACGGCGACGCAGTCCACACCTTTGAAGACCAGTCCGAAGCCGTCCTGGGCGCCACCTTCTCCCCCGACGGGCAGTACGTCCTCTCCGGAGGAGGCGCGTCGGGCACGCTCCACCTGTGGGACACGAAAACGGGCGACCTCGTTCGCCGGTTCGACGACAACGACGAAGCGATCTTTTCCGTGGCCTTCTCCCCGGACGGCGACTACGTTCTTTCCGGAAGTGGTCAATCGGGAACCCTGAAACTGTGGGACACCGACACGGGACACGTCGTTCGTACCTTCGACGAAGGCGACTGGGACTCCACCTACGTGTTCTCTGTAGCCTTCTCCCCGAACGGACAGTACGCCCTCTCCGGCAGCGACGACATGACGGCCCGTCTCTGGGACGTCGAATCGGGCAATCTCCTGCGAAGCTTCGAAGGACACTCCGGACTCGTCATCGCCGTCGCCTTCTCGCCCGACGGCCAATACGTGCTGAGCGGAAGCAGCGACATGACCGTCCAGCTCTGGAAGGTCAAAGACGGCAACCTCGGGTACGTCTTCGAGGGCGACGCCGAAGGCGTCAACGCCATCGCCTTCTCGCCCGACGGCCGCTACGTGCTCTCGGGAAGCAAGGACGAGGACGTAAAGCTCTGGACGCCGTAAGACTGACTCCTGACGCAGGACTCGAGGACGGAAGACGGAGAAACCCGTACGTCCTCACGTCCCCCCACAGAGGCGGAGTTGTATGCATCTCTATCCGCGAGGGCTTCCAATCGCCGAGGGCACCCGCTTTCCAGGGGCCTGCTTAGTGGATCTGCTCTAGCGCCTGGCGCTGGGTCTCCAGCGTCGTCTCCAATTCCTCCTCGCCGTGCTCCGTGCCGAAGAAGATGGCCTCGAACTGGGACGGCGGCAGATAAATGCCCTGCTCCAGCATCGCGTGGAAGTAGGCGGCGTACTGCTCGGTGTCCGTCGTCTTGGCCGTGTCCTGATCCACGACGCGCTCGTCCGTAAAGAAGAGGCTGGCCATCGCCCCCACCCGATTGACGGTGTAGTCGAGGCCGAGCGCATCGAGATTACGCCGCATGCCCTCCTCAAAGGCCGTCCCAAAGTCCTCCAACTCCTCGTAGAGCGCCTCTCCCCGCTCCGCAATCTTTGACAGCACGGCGTGACCGGCCCGCATGGCCAGCGGGTTCCCACTGAGGGTGCCGGCCTGATACACCGGTCCCGTCGGAGAAATGTAGTCCATAATCTCCTCCCGTCCGCCGTACGCTCCCACCGGCAGTCCGCCCCCGATAATTTTGCCGAGGCAGGTGAGGTCGGGCTCCACCCCGTAACGCTCCTGCGCCCCCCCGGCGGCAACCCGGAATCCCGTCATGACCTCGTCGAAGATCAGTACGACGTCGTGGGTGTCGCAGAGCTCCCGTAGCCCCTCCAAAAAGCCCGGCTCGGGCGGAATGCACCCCATGTTGCCCGCGACGGGCTCCACGATGATGCAGGCCACCTCTCCGGCGTGCTCCTCCACGAGCCGACGGACGTGATCGAGGTCGTTGTAGGGAGCGAGCAGAGTGTCCTTGGCGTTTCCCTTCGTCACCCCCGGCGAGTCCGGCTCACTCAGCGTCATGGGCCCGCTCCCGGCCGCAATGAGGAAGAAGTCGCCGTGGCCGTGGTAGTTGCCCTCAAACTTAATAATTTTGTCGCGGCCGGTGTAGCCCCGAGCGAGTCGGGCCGCACTCATGGTGGCCTCGGTCCCGGAGTTGACCATCCGGATCTTCTCGACTGAGGGCACGAGGTCGCACACGAGCTCGGCGACCTCCACCTCGATCTCGGTCGGCGCCCCGAACGAGGTCGAGGCCTCCGCCTGCTCCTGCACGGCCTCGATGACGTCGGCACCGGCGTGCCCGAAGATCATCGGCCCCCAGGATCCGACGTAGTCGACGTAGCGATGCCCGTCGGCGTCAATCAAATGGGCACCCTCCGCCTCTTCGATGAAGAGCGGGGTCCCCCCCACGCTGTCGAACGCCCGCGCCGGGGAGTTGACGCCTCCCGGAATGACGTGCTGAGCGCGATCGTAGAGCTCGCGGCTTCGGCGAAGATCGAGAGCAGACGGAGCAACCTCCATGATAGAATCTCGATTGGTCTAAAAAATGCGTTCTGTGCGGAGCAGCCCGAACGCTCCCTGATCCGGAGAGGATCCTCCCTCGCCCGACGAGCGGGGTCCCGTCCCGCGTGGTCAGGCCGGGGTGTGCGGATCGACGCGACGGTACAGCGCCCGAATGCGCGGAGACGAGCGGTCTTCGAGGCGCGTAGGCTCCTGCGCCTCGGCCAGGTCGGCGTCCGTTCGACACGCCTCGATGGCATCGGCGGAAAAGGCGGGGGACTCGGCGCCCTCGCCGGCCTCCTCTCCCTGGGGAACTGCTGGAAGGGTAAGGTAGAGCCAGCCGCCGGGCTTCAAGACGCGCCGGGCGTCTTCGAGCAGGGTTCGAAGCTCAGTCTCGTCCGACACGTAGATTTCTGCGCGATCTGCAATCACCCAGTCGAAGGTCGCATCCGGGTACTCAATCGCATCGAGGGGCGTGACCTGCACGGTGGTGTCAATAGACCCCTCTCCAATCAGGTCGCCCACCCGGGCGCGAGTTGCCTCGACCGCCACGGATCGTGGATCGCAGGCATGCACGGGAAAACCGAGCCGAAGGAGCGGCTCCGTGTGGCGTCCCTCGCCGCAGCCCAGATCCAGGAGCTGACTCGACACCGGAACGGCCGCAAGCATGCGCAACAAGTGGTCCGACGGGCGTCGCGTCGTCTGCTCGGACATGTGAGAATACAATCACTGGTCGAAAACGTCGATTCCCCTCCTCCACGACAGTTGCATCGTGCGCTCGGGACCGACTTGGCTCTCGCTCTCGGCAGTCCGTGCTCTCTCCCACACGCCCACCCCGATAGGAATCCGGACACGCACTCCCGTACCTCCCAGGACGAACGGGAGAAAACGGCATCCGAGCCCCGATCGCTCGGGGCACATTTGTAACGTGCGATCCCCCTGCTGCTCCCCTCCTCTGCACCGCCCCTGCACTCAGGACGAGCGGCGAGACTCCGCGTTCGACGACGGACTCGGGGTCCCGTGTCCGTTCCCGGTCCGCACAGCCTCCGGATCGGGAACGTCGTCGGCCAGTTTCCAGCGCCGGGCCTCCGCGACGTCCCCACAGACGGGACACTGCACAGCCTGACCACCGGGGGTGTGCCGGGGGCGTTCCTCAACCGGGCGCAGGGAGTACTCCTGTGCGAGCCCGTCTCCCCCGACGCGGAGCTGATCCACGTCAATGGGCAACTCGAGCTGGGCAACGACGGCTTCTCCCAGGGCCTCGATGAAGAGCGGATGGGTGTTCAGCCCGGACGTGACCTCGTAGTAGGGAATGCCGAGCTCTTCGGCTCGCTCGCGCACCGCAATGTCGAGCCCGTAGCTCGTCTGCACGTGATCGGCCGTCACGCTTATCGGCACCACGAGGACCGCCTCGCCCCCCTCCTCCGCGAGCGCTTCCAGCGTCGACGTGGTCGACGGGGTGAACCCCTTCCGCAGCCCAATTCGGTTCTGAAAGGACGTGTGGAAGGGTCGCTCTCGTCCCCTGTACTGCATCACGCGCTGCACCGTGGCGTGCACGAGGCAACAGTACGGATCCTCGTGGCGGGTCTGCTGACGAACCGGAGGACCGTGGGCGCTGAAGAGCAGCTGCACGTCGTCCCGACGCTCGCGCGGAAAGCGCTGTAGTCCTTCGTCAATCCGCTCCGAGAGCGCCTGCACGTACTTCGGATTGCCGGCGTACTCGAAGACCGTCGTCGTCGACCGCGACGGAATGGCGTCGGTCTCTTCGAGCGCCTTCCAGTACGCAAGCGAGGACCCGCTCGCGGTCCGCGAGTACTGCGGATACAGGGGCAAGAGCACCACCTCGTCCACCCCGTCGTCCTCCATGCGGGCCGCGGCTTCCTCGCTGAAGGGATGCCAGTAGCGCATGGCCACGTAGGTCCGAAAATCGACGCCGGACGGATCCCCGAAGTGCTCGTTCAGGTGCTCCTCCAGACTCTCGGCTTGTTCCTTCGTGAGGCGGTTGAGCGGAGAACACCCCCCAATGAGATCGTACTTCTCCCGCACCGAATCGACCCGAAAAGAGGCGAGGGCCGTACAGAGCCAGTGGCGGAGCCGACCTCCCACCGGCAGATCGAGAAGCGCCGGATCCATGAGGAGGTTATACAAAAACGGCTCGACGTCGTCAAGCGTCTCCGGTCCCCCGAGATTCATCAGGACGACCCCCACCCGATCTCCCTCGTCAACGTCGAGTGCCGAGAACGGATAATACGTCCCTTCCGTACTCCGCTCGTCGTACTCGTACCAACGCAGAAAGTCGAGGGGTGTCATGAAGCACGAAACCCGGAATGAACAGAGAACGGCAGCCCTCAGATGTTACAGACTTATGCGCATCTGCTGGTCAGGCAGTTCCTCTGTAGCGTTGAACTTTCCCCCAAAACCCGAGGCCGTCACTCGGTGCCCTCCGGCGCGTCCTCGGGCGCGAGAGAAAGCCAATCGCGGGCGGTAAAGTACCAGAGCGCGCGGGCCTCCGATGACTCGGCCGCCGGGGCGTGATCGTAGGTCCAGTGGACGTGGGGCGGCAGGCTCATGAGAATGCTCTCGGTCCGCCCGTCCGTTTCGAGGCCGAACTTCGTCCCTCGGTCGTAGACCAGATTGAACTCGACGTAGCGGCCCCGCCGAATGAGTTGAAAGGTCCGCTCGTCCTCTCCCCACTCCTCGTCCCGCCGCCGCTCAACGATGGGCAGGTACGACCGAAGAAAGGCCCGACCGGCCTCTCGCGTGAAGAAAAAGGTCCCCTCGGGATCGGTGCGGAGGTAGTCGTAGAAAATGCCGCCCACACCGCGGGCTTCCTTCCGGTGGGGAAGGTAGAAGTACTCGTCGCACTCTCGCTTGAACGCCTCGTAGTCGGCAACGCCGTCGTGCCGATCGCAGACCCCCTTCCAGACCCGATGGAAGTGCTGTACGTCTTCGAGCCGGGGATAGTAGGGCGTGAGATCGGCCCCGCCGCCGAACCATTGGTCGTCGGGCGCCATCAGGTCCTCGCCCAGGGCAAAGTACCGGAAATTGGCGTGGACGGTGGGCACGTGGGGCGACCGCGGGTGAATGACGAGGGACAACCCGGTCGCATAGAACGGCTTCGCGTCGACCTCCAGCACCTCGGCCATTCGCTCCGGCAGCGGCCCGTGCACCGCCGAGGTGTTCACGCCCGCCTTTTCAAACACCTTTCCGTCTTCGAGCACCGCCGTAATGCCGCCGCCTCCTCCCTCCTCCCGCTCCCATTGATCCACCTGGAACGAGGTAGAGCCATCGGTTTCTTCCAATTTCTTGATGATCCGAATCTGCAGGGCCTCCACGAATCGCTTCATCCGGTGGGCCATCGGGATGTCGTCCCGCGGGTCGTCTCGAAGCGTCTCGACGCGGTCGAAGGTGTCGCCCATGACTTCAAGAAGGGGTGAGTACAGGACACGTGCACAGTGTTGGACGAAGGCAGCGGAGTGGCGTTCTTTTGCACCGGGCGCACACTCGAGCAAACCCGGATTTTCTCGGAGACTCAATCGGACCGCAGGCGTCACCGGCGCGGCCGGGCTCGGGAAAGCACTCGCTCCACCGCCTCCGTCATCTCGTCGGAGAGCCGGTCGCGCCACGGCTCCGGCACGTCGGCCACAAACGTCTCCCGCGTCGACCGGGCCGGATGCTCGACGCGCAGAACGGCGTGGTGCAGCGCAATACGGCCCTCGGTCCAGCTCGTAGAGGCCCCGTACCGACCGTCTCCCACGACGGGATGGCCGCGCTCGGCGGCCTGCAGCCGAATTTGATGCGGACGACCGGTGTGGAGCTGAATCTTCAAAAGCGTCCGTCCCTCCCCGGGATACAGAGCCTGCCAGTGGAGCTCCGCTCGCTTTCCCTCGGGATGCTCGGACGGTACAATCTGCGGCTGACGGCCGATCTTTGCCACGTAATCGTGCCACTCTCCGATGCCGCGAAGCCTCCTTTCAACCACAGCCAGATACTCCTTCTGAGCCGTCCGCTCTCGAAACTGTGCACTGAGGGACCGCGCGGCGGCGGAGGTGCGAGCCAACACCATGACGCCGGAGGTCGGACGATCGAGCCGATGCACGAGCCCCAGAAAGGGCCCTGAGTCCGCCTCCCCCGCCACATACCGCTTCCCTTTTGTGAGCACGTCCGCATCCCCCGTCCGGTCGGGCTGTGCGAGCACGCCCGGCGGCTTGTGGACGACGAGAAGCTGGTCGTCTTCGTAGAGAACAATCACAGAACAGACCCGACTAATGGAACGTGCACTGGAAACTGGGAGCCTATTCCGTCCTCCGAAGATGTTCGCTGTCCGGAGCAACGGTTGCGTCCCATCCGCAAGACCTACTACGGTTTATCGAAAAGATGACCGCGCATTCCGTGATCTCTCTCATCTATAGGCATTGTCTGGTTCATTCCGGCTCCCGTCTGTGATGATCCGCGCAGCGAACGTGCTTCGTCCCACGTACTCTTTTTCAGATTTCTTTCTGCCCTACATGTCCCGCCTGTCTTTGTGCCTCGCTCTCATTCTCTTGATCGCCACCGCCGCTGCGGCGCCTCCGGCTGTTGCCCAAACGGACGGGGTCGGCTTCGGGGCGTCGATCGGCGTCACCAACGGCGCGTCTGCCTTCGACCGCAACCCGGTGGGGCTCAACGCAAAAGCCTGGCTGTCGGACCGACAGGCCTTCAGCGGAATGACGTCCTTCTTCATCGGGGGCACGACGACCTCGGCCCCCTCCTACTGGATTCTTCAAGGCGACTACCTCTTCCACAACTTCAACGAACTGGAAGTCGACGAGGGCTACCTGGCGCTACACGTCGGTGCCGGCGGCCAGTTTACCGTGTTCGAGGATGCCCTGAATCAGTTTGCCCTGCGGGCACCTGTGGGCGTAAACTACATGCTGGGCTCGACTCCCGTCGACATCTTCGTGGAGGTGGCCCCCTCCCTGCGGATTACGGATCCGGCCGCCCTCCGCTTCGACGGCGCCATCGGCTTCCGCTACTTCCTGCCCACGAGCAACGGAGATTCCCAGTAATCTTCCCGGCGCCGTTCCAAAGGGCCGATGTTGACTGTCCCTCAGAAGCGACGTAGGCCCGCATGGCCATGCGGGCCTACTTCATGGATGGGTGCCCGATTTTTTGGATCAGTTCGACGGTTAATTTCGATGAAGCCGGAGCAGTGACTCTTGGTTCCGATTCGCAGGCTGAGTGGCATGGTTTAGATTCTTGCGAGGCGCCCATGCTCCCTCGCTCCTCGTCCCGCGGAAAGATTGGCCCGGCATGAGCAGCCCCCCCGGAAGCTCTGAGTCTTAACACTCGATCGTCCTTCTCCCCTCATTTCCCTTCCGGGGAGCAGTTCGTATGATGTGGGCGTGATTCGCGTCCTGTGAGAGCGCCCACACGTCCCATGCTGAACTACGTCTGGTCCGGGCTCATCATCTTCAGCCTGGTCTTCGCCCTGACGGTCGACACGCAGGAGCTGGTCGAGAACCGGTTCCGCAATGACACGCCGATGCCGGTGACGGTCGAGTTTCCGGAGGGCTACGCCCCGGACGCCCGGCGGCAACCGGTCACGATCCGTATCGACTCGACGGCGTACCAGCAGTTCTTCGGGGTCGAGGACACACCGCAGTCCTCCTACGACGGCACCCTCATCCAGACGGAGGACGGCCGCCAGCTGCAGTTCCAGCCGGACACCGCGCTCTCGGAGCCACTGGAAACGATCCGATCCTTCCACGAGAGCGACGAAAGCGAGGCCCTGCGCGGCACCCTGGAGACGCTTCCGAAGATGAACGCAGGCACGCAGCAGGTGGACTCGGCGGTGCAGTTCGAGCCGGTCCACTTCCGAAAGCTCAACGCGATTGCCCAGGCGGCCCTCGACTTCGCCGAAACGGCTGCCTCCCTGGCCCTCGGCCTCATCGGCATCCTCGGGCTCATGCTCGGGCTCGTCAAGATCGGCGAGGAGGCCGGGCTCGTCCACGCCCTCGCCGGATTCGTTCGGCCTCTCCTGAGCCCCCTCTTCCCGAACGTGCCGGAGGGCCACCCCGCCCTCGCCAACATCACGCTGAACCTGCTGGCCAACGTCTTCGGCCTCGGCAACGCGGCCACCCCGCTCGGCATCAAGGCCATGGAGGACCTCCAGGACCTGAACCCGGACGACGAGACCGCCACCGACGACATGGTGATGCTCCTGGCCCTCAACACGTCGAGCGTCCAGCTCGTGCCGCCCTCCCTCCTCGTCGCCATCATGGGCCTGCAGATCAATCAGCTCATCTTTTCGATCACGCTGGCCACCCTCTTCTCGACGATCGCCGGGATCGTGGGCACGATCGCCCTCAGCAAGCTGCCGTGGTTCCGGGTCACCGCCCCCCACCGGAACGACGGATCCTCACCCGATAGGGCCGCGACGTCCGATCCCTAACCCTCCAAACGCTCAGCGCTCAACGCCCAAACGCTCAACGCCCTGTTGCCATGCTCGAAGCCATTCGCTCCACCGTCAGCATCCTCTCATATTTCGTCCTGCCGAGCCTCCTGGTCGGCTTTCCGCTCTACGGCCTCATCAAGGGCG
>CAZCUZ010000008.1:0-24514 GCA_964502085.1 uncultured Salinivenus sp.
TGGAGCGTAGACGCTCCGCTTACCTTGCTCCTCGGAATGACGCGGAATGAACAGTCGGGGGCGCGTTTTGCTGCCTCAGAATTGTTGTCGGGTAGTGAGGTTCGGGCACAGGGACGGCCTCGCGATGAACCACG
Organism: uncultured Salinivenus sp.; assembly: GCA_964502085.1. GTDB lineage: Bacteria > Bacteroidota > Rhodothermia > Rhodothermales > Salinibacteraceae > Salinibacter. The sequence continues at coordinate 135 of CAZCUZ010000008.1, forward strand.
TGTCCCGGGTTTTGGTAGGCGGAGACGACGCGTGCTCCGTTCATCCGACCGTTTTCCTTCCATGATCGACACGATGAAGACGACGGCCGACGCGGTCTTTCCGGAGGTCGTCGACCTGCGCCGCACGCTGCACCGCCACCCCGAGCTGTCGGGCGAGGAGCACGAGACCGCCCGTCGCGTGGCCGAGCGGCTGCGGGCCCTCGACCTCGACGTGTACACCGGCATCTACGGGACGGGGGTTCTTGCGATTCTTGACGGGGGTAAGCCGGGGCCGACGCTTCTGCTGCGGGGCGACATGGATGCGCTGCCCATTCAGGAGGAGACGGGGCTCGACTTTGCCTCCGAAAACGACGGCGTGATGCACGCCTGCGGTCACGACGTGCACACCTCCTCGCTGCTCGGCACTGCGATGGTTCTGGCCGAACACCGGGAGGACGTGCACGGGCAGATTCGCTTCTGCTTTCAACCCCACGAGGAGCGGCTTCCCGGCGGGGCGAAGTTCATGATCGAGGAGGGGGTGCTCGACGAGGTGGATGGCGTGGCGGGGCCCGAGGTCGTCTTTGGGCAGCACGTGAAGCCGGAGCTGCCGGCGGGGGCCATCGGCGTGCGGGCGGGGTGGGCCATGGCGTCGAGTGACGAACTTTACGTGACGGTAGAGGGAGAGGGCGGCCACGCGGCAAATCCGCACGACCTCACGGCCGACGCCACGTACGTCGCAAGTCAGATCGTCGTCGCCCTCCAGTCCGTCATCAGTCGCCACTGCCCGCCGGGTGTGCCGTCGGTCCTTACCGTGGGCCGCCTCGTGGCGGACGGGGCGACGAACGTCATTCCGGCGACGGCCCGCCTGGAGGGCACCTTCCGGGCGATGGACGAGGACTGGCGCTTCCGGGCGCACGACCTCATCCGGCGAGTGGCCGAGCGGACGGCCGAGGCGCACGGTGCGACCGCCGACGTGGAAGTGCGCGTGGGCTATCCGGGCCTCTACAACCACGAGGGGCCGACGACGCTCGTGCGAAAGGCCGCGACCGAGTACGTGGGCGACGAGAGGACGGTGGACGTCGAGCCGTGGTTTGCGGGCGAGGATTTTGCATACTTTCTGCAGGAGCGGCCGGGTACCTTCTATCAGCTCGGGGCGGGCACTGACCATGGCCTGCACACCTCAAAATTTGCGGTCGAGGAGGAGGCGTTGCACACCGGGATGGGCTTTATGGCGTACTTGGCGTGGCGGTACGGGCACGAGCACGCCGAGTCGTAACCGGGACGCGTCGCCTCGGGAGGCGGAGTGAGCCTCGCCCCACTCGATCGAGGGTTTACCGTGTGGTCGCCCTGCCGTTTTGGCCGTTGGCTTGATAAAGACGAGCGTGTACCCGTACTTTCATAAAACAGACTTATATAATGGAATGGGATAGTTTTACGTAGTCACTTTCGTTTCTCACATGCTCGTCAAGCTGACCGTCGTCAACGAAGAGGATGAGGAGTCGTCTCCGTCGGACTACTTGTTCGAGGGGGAACGGGTGACGATTGGGCGGGGGGAAGAGAACGACCTTACTATCGCTGATCCCAAGCGCATTGTAAGCACTGAGCACGCGGCGGTGCAGCGGGAGGGGCGTGCGTTTCACCTCATCGATCGCGGGAGCAAGAATTTTACGTACGTCGGGACGCAGCGAATCACGAGCCAGAATCCCTTCGAGCTCAGCGACGGGGACGTTTTTCAAATTGGAGATTTTCGGATTGAATTCCGGACGCTGGAGGTCGATGCGCGGGCCACGGGCGGGGGCGAGACGGTGTTCGATCACGAATTTGCCAACCCGTTTGAGACCCCGGTCGAGCGTCTCTTGAGTGCGATCAGCGAGTTGGAGAAGGCGTATGAGGAGACGCCCGCTCAGCGCCGGGACGATGCCCTGGACGCGGCACTGGAGACGGTCGGGGGGGAATGCGAGCACGAGGCCATTCGACGGGTCCTCGCGACGGTGGGCTCTTCGGCGTCGTCGCCTGCGTCGACCGAGGGGGGGACTGCGGAGGAGACTCCCTCCGGCGGTTCCGATGCTTCCCCCTCGACGTCCGTTGGCGGGGCGGATCCCGTCCAGGGCGTCGTCGACGTTCTGGCGTCGGCCCTCGCCCGGGTCATTCGGATTCCGTGGCGCTTCCGGCACGAGTTCATCGGGCAGACCGTCATGCAGGCCCCCGAGACGCAGTTTCTCTACAGCGGGGACGGGGAGACGATCAAGGAACACCTCCTCGACCCGGCACTCGCAGCGGAAGAGCGGGAGGAGCGGCTCGAATACGTAGAGGAGGCGGCCGAGGCCCTGTTGGTGCACCAGATTGCGATGCTCAACGGGTACAAGGCCAGCGTCATGGAGGGGGCAGCGGATCTTATCGATCGTCTCGATCCGGAGGGGCACCGAGAGGCTGTGGAGGCGGAGAATCCTCTCCTCGAATACCTCCCTGTCTTTTGCGGCTCCGCCGCCCTCGATCGGCTTCGGGCTGCGTGGGACGAGCTGCAACAGGGGGACGGAACGGTCGCAGAGGAGCGCGTCTTCCGTCCCGCCTTCACGAAGGCGTATCTCGCGCGCATGACGGCGCCTCCGTCCTCGGCCGACGAGCGGTCGGAGGACGACGGCTGAGCCGCAGCTCCGCGCATCCAGATCCGATTCGTTTTCCCTTCGACTTGGTCACCTGTGTGCCCATGAGAGGATTCGTGCTCATTCTCCTTTTCGGTGTCGTTTGGATGGGCTGTTCGCAGACCGTCGAGATGGTCGTGGTCGGAGAGGCTGAGATGAATGGCGGGGGGAATGCCGCCGTCGTGCACGTGTATCAGCTCTCGGGCGATGGGAATTTCCGTCAGACGCCACTTTCGGTCTTTTGGCGAGACGACGCTGCGGTCCTGGGGGGCGAACTGGTTGCGTCGCCCCGAACGCTCACCGTCTATCCGTCCGACTCGAAGACTGTCGAAATTGAGGTGGCCGACGAGGCCGCGTACCTCGGCGTCGCGGCCAATCTGCGGGACCCGGATCGGGAGCGGTGGCGGTCGATCCATCGGCTGGAGGACGTGGGTGATCAGATTAGGGTCCGGATTGCGAATGATCACGTTGCCGTCGAGGTCGAAGACCGCACACTTCCCAACGTAGGGTTGGGCCTCGGCCGGTGATTGGACGTCGTCTTCTCTTGAGAAATTTCGTGTTTGGGAATGTCGCAGGACAGCAAGAAGGTCGTTTGGTTCGAGGGCATGACCCTCGATCCGCATCACTTTCAGCAGTGGGATCGGTACCGAGACGAGCGCCTCCGGTCGCGGCTGGGGGCCGTTGCGCCGAATGGCTGGGGACTGGTGGACTCTCAGGTCGACGAGGAGCGGTTGTCGAATGGAGGGTTTTCGCTTACGGCGTGTACCGCGGTTATGCCGGACGGCCTCGTCGTCGACGTGCCCGATTCGGCTCCGGTGCCGGACAGCCGAAGCGTGTCGGATCATCTTTCGGCCACCGACGAGACGGTCCGCGTGCTGCTGGCCGTTCCAGCCGAGAGACCGGACGGACGAAACGTACAGCTGCAGGGGGCAAACTGGGATCGGGATCCGCGCTTCGTTGCCGAGAGTGCTTCCCGGACGGACGAGAACACGGGCGGCAACGAGCGTCCCGTCGAGGTGGCGCATCCCCACGTGCAGATTCGATTTTCCGACGAGCCCCAGCAGGGATACACCACACTGCCCATTGCGGAGGTGGAGCGCACGGCGGCGGGGTACCGGTTGAGTGACGACTTCGTGCCGCCCTGCCTCCGTCTCCAGGCGTCTCGGCGTCTGATGACGCTTGCCCGGGAGCTTTTGGAACTCATGGTCTCGAAGAGTACTGAACTTTCCGAATACAAGGATGAAGCGTTTGCGCAGCGAGAGCTCTCCCCCTCGGACGTCCGGTCCCTGAACCGGCTGGCGGTGCTAAACCGGAGCATTCCTCAGCTCAATCAGCTTCACGCCGAGGAGTGGAGTCATCCGCAGTCCCTCTTCGGTACGCTGAATGCCTTGGCCGGGGAACTCGCGACGTACGTGGAGAGTCCGCCCGTTCGGCCCCGCAACCTTCCCACCTACGACCACGAGGCTCCGACCGCCCCCTTTCGTCAGGTGGAGGACATTCTTCGGACGCTTCTGGGAGAGGCCACTCCTTCGGCCGGCTATCAGCGGATCGACTTCCGCCAAAAACGGGAAAATCTGCTCGAGACTGCCGTCGACCCCTCCGTGTTGGAGGAGGGGCAGCTCTTTTTGGTCACGCGGAGCGACCATCATCCGGAACCGACGCTCACCAACGATCTTCCGGAGATGGTTCGCGTGGCCTCGCCGGGCACCATCGACGACGTGCTCCAGAGCTACACGCAGGCCCTCACCGTGAGTCCGACCCAGCGTCTGCCTGCAAGCATGCCGGTCGACACCCAGGCCACCTACTTCAAGATGGAGAAGCGGGGCCCCTTCTGGGACTCGATCTGCGACGAGGGTGGTATCGCGATCTTCGTGCCGTCGGAGTTTCGGGACGTGGACGTGGAGCTCATCGCAACTTCGTGATTTTCCTTCATTCAGGCCCTCCTGTCATGGCTGTCACCGATCGCCTCGATTTGCCCCAGACCCGAACGATGGAGCTCACGTCCGGGGAGCCGGCAGACTCGCGTCTCTCGGAGCTGTTTGCGCCCTGCTTTGTTCTCCTTCTCAATCTGCGGGCCACCGACGACTTCGGAGCGCCCGACGTGCTGCGCAATCGCATCAAGGACCTGCTCGACCGGATCGAGCGCGATGCCCTCGACACGGACCGAGCCCCCGAGACGATTCAGAAGGCGAAATTTGCCGTGGTGGCCTTTCTCGACGAAACCATTCTCTCGTCGACGTGGGTCCACAAGGACCAGTGGATGAACACGCCCTTACAGCTCGAACTCTACGATCGGTACGACGCGGGAGAAGTCTTCTTTGAGCGTCTCCGCACCTTCCTCGACGAGCCGCAGCGGTACGCCGAGGTGCTCGAGGTCTACTATCTCTGCATGGCGCTCGGCTTTAAGGGGCAGTACCGAATTCACGAGCAGGAGAAGCTGCGAGAGTTTGTCGAGCGGGCGGCCGACGTTCTTTCCGGGCGTGCCGACGCCGACGAAAGGCGACTCGCCCCGAACGGGCGTCCCCGAGACGAGGGGCCGTCGGCGGTTCGGCGCACCGTGCCCACCTGGGTCATTGCGGTGGCGGCTCTCGCCCTGGGCGTGTTGACGTACGTCGGCATGTACTTCTACATCTCCGCCTCGGCCTACGACGTAGCCAGTGCCATCCGCCAGATGGCAGCCGCGTAGGCCGTTCGCCTGTTCCTTTCGTTCTCGACCGACCCGGATCGATGCTAAAGTCGCTCGCGAGCCTCTTTAAGAGTCGATACTTTTGGATTGGGAGTGGGGTGGTTCTCCTCGTCGTCCTTACGTTCGTCGTCGGGGCGTGGTGGAGCTGGTCCATGATCACCCGTCTTCTGATCGTCATCGGATTGCTGGTGGTGTGCGTGGGCATTCTTCTCTTTGAATACGTGCGCGCGAGCCGCAGTGCCCAGAAGATCGAGGAGTCGATCCAGAGGCAGGCCCAATCGCAGCGCGCAGGGGGGCGGGACCACACGCAGGCCGAAATCGACGAGCTTCAGGACCGACTCGAAACGGCCATTGGCACGCTTAAATCCTCGAATCTCGGGCAGGGCCGTCGGGGTCAGAACGCCCTCTACGCGCTTCCGTGGTACATGATTGTCGGTCCGCCCGGGGTGGGCAAGACGACGGCCGTCAAGAACTCGGGCCTCAACTTTCCGGTCGGGGAGGACGGAATTCGAGGGATCGGAGGGACCCGCAACTGTGACTGGTTTTTCAGCGACCAGGCCATCTTTCTCGATACGGCGGGGCGGTACATGACCGAAAAGGAGGATGAGGAGGAATGGCATGCCTTCCTGGATATGCTGAAGGAAAATCGAAGCCGGCGGCCCATTAACGGCGTCATCGTGGGGATGAGCGTCGAGGAACTGCTCGATGCCGCGCCCGCCGATATCGAACGGCACGCCAACGACATTCGTCGTCGGATCGGCGAGCTGGTGAACCGGCTGGAGGTTCGGTTTCCCGTCTACGTCGTCTTTACGAAGTGCGATCTGATCCAGGGATTCACCGACTTCTTCGGGGACCTGACCCGGGCTGAGCGAGAGCAGATCTGGGGCTGCACGCTCACCGACGAGCAGTGGGAGGACCGGGCCGTTCGGGGCCTGTTCGAAGAAGAATACGACCGGCTCTACGAAGCCCTGCTCGACGTACGCACGGACCAACTCAGCCGCTCGATGAAGCGCGAGGAGCGTCGGCGGGCGTTCGTGTTTCCCCTCGAGTTTGCGTCCGCGAAAGAATCTCTCGCGTACTTCGTCGACCAGCTGTTTCAGGAGAATCCGTACCAGGAGAACCCGGAGTTTCGGGGCTTCTACTTCACGAGCGGGACGCAGGAGGGGGTACCCATCGATCGGGTCATCCACTCGGTGTCGGAGCAGTTCGATCTCTCGGGAGAGGTGGAGGACGGGTCCGAGCCGAGTACGCAGACGAAGAGCTACTTCCTCAAGAACCTGTTCACGGAAACGATCATTCCGGATCAGTATCTGGTGGAACAGACGAGCCGGTCGGTTCGACGGCGCCGGCTGGTCCGATGGGGCGTGGGCGTTGCGTCGGCGGCGCTCGTCGCGCTGTTTGCTCTGTTTGCCGGGCAGGCGCTCATTCGGAGCGAGGTGAGCCTCGGGCAGGTGGAGCGCGTAGCCCAGACGGCGGCGTCGGTGGAGTGGGACGGGCAGTCGAGCGAGCAGAATTTGGAGGCTCTCGACCGGCTCCGAGAGGAGGTGGGACGACTCGAACGGTACGAGAACGATCCGCCGTTTTTGCGGTGGGGATTGTATCGAGGCGGTGTCGTCCTGGACCCGGCACGCGACCTTCTGTACCAAAAGCTGCGTCCGTTCGTCCGGGCACAGTTTCAGGAGATTGAGCGCCGGCTCGCCCGTACCGATACGGTGTCCGGGTCCCTTCGTCAGGATCGGCGGCTTGCGTTTCGGGAGCACCTTCGGGCCTATCTTCTCCTTTCCGAGGAGGCTCGGCGGGTGGAGGAGGAACAGGAGCGGACGTTTCTCCGGCAGTACCTCACGAAGGGGGCGACGGAGGCGTCCGGACGGCTCGCAACGCCGGTCATGCAGGAGCGAAGCGGACAGGTGGAGGCCCATATGGCCTGCTATGTAGAGGGCATGGGTCGGGGCGAGGTGGCCGCCTTCGAGGCCCGCAGTGCCCTCGTCCGCGACGTGCGGCGACGCATATATCAGAAGCCGTCGATCGAAACCCTCTACACCAACGTCCGGCAGGAGGGCACCAACAGTCTGGAGCCGCTTCGGATTGGCGGCATTCTCCGAGAACGGGGCGGGGCGTCTCTCTTCTCTGCACAGGCCACCGTTTCCGGATTCTACACGAAGCAGGGCTGGAATAGCTACGTGCAGGATCGAATTGAAGAGGCCGCCCAAAATCCGCGAAGCGGCGACTGGGTGCTCGGCGACTCGGCGGGGCAGCTCTCGGACGCGTTGCAGGACTCGGACGAGGTGGCCCGGCAGCTCCGCCGTCGGTACTTTCGGGAGTATGCCTCCGCCTGGAAGGAGTTTTTGAGAGAGGTCGAGTATCAGCCCCTCGGGAAGATGCGGGACGTGGCCCGGGCTCTGAATCAACTCGGCGATCCCTATAATTCGCCCCTCCTCTATCTGCTGGCCCGAGTGTCGGACGAAACGTCGTTTTCGACCTCGATGGCCGATAAGGCGAAGGAGGAGCTGCAGGACGAAGCGGAAACGCGGGCAACGTCGAAGGCCCGGATGCGCACTCGCAGCGATGCGTTTGAGGGGGACGAGGAGGCGTCCGAGACCGTTCACCCCGTGACGCGCCGCTTCCGGGGGCTTCACCGGCTGGAGGCCGAGAAGGCGGTCAGCGGGGGCGCGGCCTCCGAACTCACGCGGTCGCTGCAGGCGCTTCGTCGGGTGGGGCGTCAGCTCGACGAACTGGTCGGGGCGCCGGGGACGACGGCGGACGTGGCGGCGGAGGTAGTGGACGGGGGCGGAGATCTCGGTTCCGCCCTCAACACGATTCGCAACAACCTCGCGCAGATTGATGCCGAGGTGCGGCGGACGACATTCGAAGGTCCCATCCTGAGCGCGTGGGATCGCATTCTCCGATCTGTTCAGCATCATCTTAACGACCGGTGGGAGCGGGACGTCTATCAGTTGTACCAGCGCACACTCGAGGGGCGGTATCCGTTCAGTGCGAGTCGGCAGAACGCCCCCCTTTCCGGGGTTGAGCGGATCTTCGCACCCAAGGAAGGGATCGTGAGCACCTTTGAGCGGCAGGAGATCGATCCGTTTTTGCAGGACGAAGGCCGAACGTCGAAAACGTGGGAGGGCCGGGGGATTGAACTCTCGTCGGCCGCCATGCGCTTCTTTGAGGCCGCCAGCCGCCTTTCCGACGAGCTCTTTGCGGGCGGGAGTCTACAGGTCCGTTTCGAGTTGACCCCGGAAATTCCGGAGGGGAGTGAAGAGGCGCCCTCGCCCAGCCAGGTGTTCATTCGGGTCCACGGCACGTCGCAGGAGTATCAGATGGGCTATCAGCCCACGACGACCTTTTCGTGGCCGGGTGAGCGCGGGGCTCGGCTTCTGTTGACCACGCGGGCTGGAGAAATGAAGCCGAAGGCGTATGAGGGGGCGTGGGCCTGGTTTCGGCTGCTGGAGGAGGCGGAGGTTGAACCCCGGGCCCAGAACACCTACCGGGTGCGCTGGCGCTTCGAACGGGAGGGACAGTACTCGATTACGACGCGCTACGACCTCCGCACGGAGAGGCATCGACGCCTCGTCACGAATCCGTTCGGTTTCTTCCGGATCCACGTCCCCGAGACGCTGAATTAGGACACTTCCGCGACCCCGTTCCCAACTCCTAATTTCTTCCGTTCCGGATTCGGTGTCATGCACGACGTTGCCTGTTTGGGGAAAGTCCCGACCCACGGAGAGTTTCTTCGCGTCCGGACCAGCAGCCCCACCATGCGGTCGCTCGATCAGTGGATTCGAAAGGGACTGTACCACGCCCGTCGGAATCGGCCGCCGGACTGGGAAGAGGCCTACGACGACGGTCCCATTCGCCGATTCCTATTCTGGGGACAGGGGCCCAGCCGCCCAAACGTACTGTTGGGGATCCTCTGCCCGAGCCGGGATCGGAGCGGGCGGATGTATCCCTTTCTGGTTACCTGTGAGGTGCCAACGCGACGGCTGCGGGCCGAGCATGCGGCCTATTTGCCGCTTCACGCGGCGCCCTTTTTTGATGCGGCCGAACAGCTGGGGCAGAAGGCCGTGGCGGGAGAGATTTTGCCGAACGAGGTGACGGAGCGGATTTCGACCTTTTCCCGGATCGGCGTCTCTTCCCCCGTTCCACGCGAGCACAAGCGCTACCTGCAGCGCGAGACGGCCGGGTCGTTTTTGGAAGCACTTTTCGGTCACTTCGACGACAGTCGGAAGTATCGGTTCTTCGCCAATCTCTTCGAGGCCGTCCAGCAGTTTAACGGGGCCTCTTCGTCTCCCGAGCACGGGTTGCAATTTCCGATGTCGGATGCCGGAGAGGGAACCGGGACGGTGGTGTCGTTCTGGGCAGATCTGGTCTGGCGTCTGATCGGAGACGGGACGAGGGCGCCCACCTTCTTCTGGACGGATGGAGGCGCGGAGGACGCGTCGGGAGGCATGCTTCTCTACGCGGACGTGCCGGGACCGCCTGCGTTGATGGACGTCCTGAGTCCAGATCGGGCGCAGGGGCGAATCCTTTGTCTGCAGGAGGCAGGGAGGAGGAGCGCCGCGGAGGCTGCCCTCGCCATCCCAGAGGCATACGGAGAGCTGCTGGAAGAAGAAGACGTTCGGCTCTGGGATTTTCTCCGCCACTTCTGATTCCCAAACATCGACCCCCTCCAGTTCAATGCCTGATGATGAAGCGTCCGAAGCTGATTCTGTCAAACCAGGCTCCTCAGAAAAAGAGACAGTTCAAGAGGCTAGTGGCCCCGACGCGTCGACCGAAGAGGGGACCACGAAGGCAGACGAAGACCTTTCCCCTTTCCTCCGGGACGTTCGTTCCCCCATCTCCGACGAGGCCCCGGCCGGAGAAAGCATTCTCTACGACGAGGACTTCCGAGCGTTGAAGACACAGATCGACGCGATTGGCTCGGCGTCCGGAGCGGTCGACTACGAGAAGATCGTCGCGCTGGGCCGAACGATCCTGACCGAAAAGTCGAAAGACCTCCGGGCGGCGGGCTATTTGGTCCTTGGCGAAGCGCGGCACCGGGGGGCCGAGGGAGCAACGGAAGCGTTTCGGGCATTGAGACTTCTTATCGACGAATACTGGGAGGATCTCTATCCGGAGCCGTCTCGGATGCGGGGGCGGGGCAATGCCCTCCAGTTCGTGGGCGATCGACTGCCGGAGTGGTTGGACGGTACGTCCTTCGAAGAGGAGGATCGGGGGCATCTGGTTTCCATTCTCGACGAACTGAAGTCGATCCAGGACTTCGCGCTGCAGGAGATGGGCGAGCACGCGCCATCGCTGAGCAAACTGAAAACCGACCTTGAGTCCGAAATTTCAGATCTACCGGAGGCTCCTCCAGACGCCAAGTCGGATTTCGATTCTGAGGTGTCGTTTTCCGGCGAGTCGGAGACGACCGCCGATTCGTCCTCTGAGAGAGGGATTTCTGAGACGCGTGCTTCCTCGCTGGAGGCCTCGGTCCCGTCGGAGGTGGCGTCCGAGAACGACGCAACGCAATCGGTTCGCAGGGCGGTTCGGTTCTATCGGGAGGAGGATCTGACCAAGCCGCTTTCCTATCGGCTTTTGCGGACCCTCCGCTGGGCTCAGCTGCGGTCGCTCCCGCCGAATGATGGCGGGACCACGCGGTTCGAGGCACCCCGGGAGCAGCGTCGGGACTATCTGATGGGATTGCTGGAAGAGGAGAGGTACGAGACGCTCGTCCGCGAGGGAGAGTCGTCGCTGCAGGGGGGGACCTTTCACGTCTGGCTCGACCTTCAGCACCTCGTGGCGGCTGCGCTGGATGCACTCGGGGCGTCCTACGAGGGAGCCTACGAGGCGGTCATGAGGGAGACGGCCCTTCTGCTCCGACGGGTTCCCCGGCTGCCTGCTCTGTCCTATAGTGACGGGACGCCGTTTGCGAGTGCCTTGACGACGGATTGGATTGAGATGGAAGTTCGGCCGTGGTTTGCCGATGAGGAGGAGAGCGGGGAGACGCGTGACTCCGCCAATGAAAAGGGAGCGGTCACTGAGGACTACGAAAACGCCCGGGAGGAGCTCATGGGGGGAGATCTTGAGAGGGCCCTGTCAATCATGACAGAGGGCGCAGCGTCAGATGGGTCGAGGCGGGAGAGCTTCTACCGTCAACTTTCCATCGCCAATCTCTGTGTGAAGGGAGACAAACCACGGGTTGCACGGTCGCTTCTCGCTCAGCTCGATGCCTTCATTGAGGAGCATTCCCTCGATATCTGGCACCCCTCTTTGGCGGTTGACGTCTGGGCCACACAGTACCAGTGTTGTGACCAGTTGGCAGCGGAGGTTTCGGCCGAGGAAGCAGAGGCACTTCGTCGCGAAGCGGATCAGGCATTCGACCACGTCTGTCGGACTGATCCCGCTCGGGCTGTGTCTCTCAAGGAGTTCGAAGGGGAGTGAACGTTCCTCATGGTTCCCTGCGTTCAAATTTGAAGATTAGCGGAATCAGAGAGGAATGTATTTGATAGGTTATTTTAGAGTTGACAATGTATTAAGGTCTATATTAGGTATATTACGCAGAGCCATCGGGGGTCTCGGTGCCCCTCTTGAGATCAGGCGGTTCCCTGAATCCGCTGGAGCACTTCCGTGAGGGGATTTCTCGAAAGAAGGGACCGGCTGTCACATCGCTTCATTTGTTTATCACTTCTCCGATCCATGGCCAAGAGTTTTCAGCACCAAAAGCCGCCCTCTCGTGTGGATCTCACGTTGGACGTAGCGACGGGGGATGCGGACGAAGAGGTCGAGCTCCCGCTGCGTCTTCTTGTGATGAGCGATCTGACGGGCGAACGAGAGGAGACGCCCGTCGACGATCGGGAAATTATTAGTATCACGAATCGCAATTTCGAGGAGGTCATGGAGTCCTATGATCTCAGTCTCGGGTACACCGTCCCGGATCGATTGTCCGGAGAGGGAGAGCTTGAGGTCGAACTGGATTTTGACACGCTCGATTCCTTTGAACCCGAGGCCGTCGCGCAGCAGGTTCCGGAATTGAGTCGACTTCTTGCGGCTCGGAATCTTCTAAAAGACCTTCGGAATCGCCTCATCAGTATGGGGAAATTTCGGGAGGAACTGGAGAAAATTATCAGCGACGAGGAGTCCAAAGAAGAGCTTCTCCGGGAGCTCCAGCAGATCGTCCCCGAGGAGGCGGAAGACGGTGAGGAGGTGGAGGCCTCGGAGGGATAGCGTTCTCTCTGCACGTCGTGCACCTCATTTCTTTTCATTGAGTCGTTGGATACATGTCGCAGGAACAAGCTGAACCCGCCACAGCCGAGACCGAGGTCGAGACCACGGATCAAGCGAGCGTGCTAGACGAGATTTTCGAGCAGGTTGAGGTTGAAACGCCAGCTGAGGAGGTCGAGGTCGAAGAGTTCAAAGATCCGGCCGCGGTTGCCCAGAAAGATCGAGGCGCTATGGTGTCGGCCGCCCTCCGCGTGTTCATGGATGCCGTCAGTGATCACGAGAAGCCGGTCGATCAGATCGACAAGTATCTGTTCGACAGCCTGATCACCTCCGTCGACGAAAAGATCAGCCGGCAACTCGACGAGATCGTCCACCACGAGGAGTTTCAGGATCTGGAATCTTCGTGGCGCGAGCTGAAATTTCTGCTCGACCGGACTGACTTTCGCCAGAATGTCGACGTAGAGGTACTGAACGTGTCAAAGGAGACGCTTCGGGCCTCTTTTGAGGACGCACCGGAGCTCATTCAGTCTCCGATGTACGAGCACGTGTACACGAACGCGTTTGACCAGCCGGGGGCGGATCCCTACGGGGCGATCATTTCCGGGTATGAGTTCGACAATTCTCCTCGGGACGTTGCGCTGATGCGCAATGTATCGAAGGTAGCGGCAGCTGCACATTGCCCCTTCATTGGGTCCGTCGGGCCGGCGTTTTTCGGGAAGGACTCGATGGAGGAGTGGAAGAAGATTCCGGATCTGACGGCGTACATGGAAACGGCCGAGTACACCCAGTGGAATTCCTTCCGGCAGACGGAGGATGCCCGGTATCTTGGACTCACGTTTCCGCGGTTTATGCTCCGTTTGCCCTACGGAGAGGAGACGGTTCCCGTCGAAAATTTCAACTATGAGGAGGACGTAAAGGGGACAGACCACGAGGAGTACCTCTGGGGAAATTCCGCTTTTGCCTTTGCCTCGAATATGATGGAGGCGTTTATGGAGGACGGATGGTGCGTTCAGATTCGAGGTCCTCAATCCGGTGGGAAGGTGGAGAATCTTCCCGTTCACCTCTACGATGCGGGGCGGGGCGATGAGATGAAAATTCCCACAGAGGTGCCCATCAGCGAAACGCTCGAGTTTGAGTGCTCGAAGCTCGGGTTTATGCCGTTCAGCCATTACCAGGGCGAGGATTACGCGGTGTTCTTCTCGGCGAACTCGACCCAGCAACCGAAAGAATATGACGACGAGCAAGCGACTGCCAATAGCCGAATCAATGCCCGTCTTCCGTACATCTTTCTCGCCTCTCGGATCTCCCACTATCTCAAGGTCCTGCAGCGGGAAAATATCGGGGCCACAAAGAATCGAAGTCTCATCGAGGAGGAACTCAACGATTGGTTGAGCAAGCACGTCACCGAGATGCCCAACCCCTCGCCCGAGCAAATTGCAAAATATCCGTTGCGAAAAGGCGAAGTGACGGTCGAGGAGGTGCCGGACAACCCAGGCTTTTTTCGAGTCGACACGATGATTATGCCGCACTTCCAGATCGAAGGAATGGACATCAGTCTGAGTCTTGTGAGCAAGATGCCGAAGGAGGAGTAGCATCGTTCTCCGGATAGACGCTCACTCACTTCTTTTGCCGATGCCCACGTTGGCGTCGGTTTCCAGAATGCCGTTCTGGCATTTCTCTATGCTCGCTCTCGGAAATGACGGGGGCTCCTACTCACTTCTTCTACTCCGAACCAGATTCTTTTTCGTTATGCCGGTTCCCGGTTACGCAGAAATCAAAGACAGCGAAGGAAATGCAATCGAAGGGTCTGTTCAGGTCGCAGGCCGCGAGGGAATGTGCGAGGTGATGAAGTTTGATCACAACGTCCGTATACCGACGGATCAGCAGAGCGGTGACCTCACGGGGGTGCGTCAGCACCAGCCCGCAACGCTCGTGAAGCCGTACGACAAGGCGTCTCCTCTTTTGTTCGATGCGCTCTGCAATGGGGAGACGTTGCAGGAGGTCAAGATCCACTGGTACAAGATTGACAAGACCGGAAGCGAGGTCGAGTACTTTACGCACACGCTCGAAGAGGCCAAGATCGCCGACATGCAGTCCTTCATGCCGAATACGAAGGACCCGGCAAAGGAGCAATTTACCCACATGGAGCGGGTGTCGATTCTCTACGGGAAGATTACCTGGCTGTACCAGGATGGAAATATCGAGTACACTGATTCCTGGACGGCTGAGCGCTAAAAAGAAAATCGAACCGTGCTCGTAAAGGAGAAGGTGTGAGAAATGAGCGAGAGCATTTTCGACGTGCTCACAGGAGCCTTTACAGAAGGACAACCAGTAAGGGCAGTTCCGAAAGAGCGGCGGCTCCTTTGGAGTGTGGTGAGCAACTTGAATCGACTGTTCAACACACGCCGGGGAGCCGTCGCACACCTTCCCGACTACGGGTTGCCCGACATGCTCACCGTCTATCGGGATGCACCCCGCTCGGCAACGGACCTTCGCAGGGCCATTCGGGAGTCAATTGAGACCTACGAACCTCGCCTTCGCAACGTACGAATTCGACGGCGAGAGACGGTCGACTACACCATGCGGCTCGTATTTCTCGTACGGGCTGAGTTGATAAACGGGAAAGCCGTCCGCTTCGAGACGACGTTTGAATCTCAGGAGTCGACAAAGGTCGAGCCGATCGGGGCGACGCTCTAAAATGAGAGTTTTCCGAGGTCTCTTTTTCTACACTGGACGCCCTCTGAGATGAGTCGTCGCTACTTCGAGGAAGAGATGCGATACCTGCAAGAGGCCGCGAAGGTGTTTGCCGAGGCCCATCCTGAGCAGGCGCAGTATCTCGACGTTGATCATGTTTCCGATCGAGATCCGTACGTAGAGCGTCTCTTTGAGGGATTTGCGTTCTTGTCCGGACGGGTCCATGAGCGTCTGGATAACGAGATGCCGGAGTATACGGAGCGGCTTCTCCAGCTGCTCTTTCCGCACTACCGGAAGCCTGTTCCGGCACTTAGCATCGTTGAGTTTGCCCCGGAACCGGGAGTGGTGCAGGACACGACGGTGCTCGAGCAGGGAACGGAGGTTCGATCTGAGCCAGTCGGGGAAGAGGATTTGGGGTGTCGATTTACAACTACACAGGACGTACGCCTCCGTCCACTTCGGTTGGAAGAGGCCCATCTACGATATGCCGATGACAATACGAGCAGCGCCCAGCTCCGATTCGGGTTTGATCGCGGCACGGACGTCGAGCAGCTCGATCTGGATTCGTTGCGATTGCATTTTCACGGAGACACGTCTACGGCGTCTACCCTGCACCAGTATTTCACGCGCCGCACCTCTTATCTGAAAATCTCGACCCGAGAGGACGAACGCTCGACCGCGCTCAGGGGCAACCGCTGGGTCACACCGGCGGGGCTTTCTCCAGACGAGGATCTTTTTCCGACCGAGTCGAGCTCGCTGACAGGATTTCGATTGCTTCAGGAGTATTTCTGCTTCCGACGGGGATTCTGGTTTGTGGACGTTCACGGTCTTGATCGGCTTGACTTTTCGGGGGACACCGTTGGATTCGACCTGGACGTATGCTTTGACCGTTCCTATCCGGAGGAAAGGCGATTTGACGAGGAGAATATTCGATTGCATTGCACTCCCGTCATCAATCTTTTCGACCTGGATGCAGAGCCCATTCGGATCAATGGGGAAGTCGGAGAGCACCGCGTGATTCCCAGCAACCGGTATCCGAAGGGCATTCAGACCTACGACGTGCAGAGCGTAGTCGGGATCGAAGAAGGCACTGGCACGAGACGAGAATACAGCCCATTTTTTTCGTTTCAGCATGCCCAAAACGGGTGCAGCGACGACCGATTCTACGCCACGAGTCGCCGTATGGGGCCTGCAGGGCACCCCGAGGTCTACCTCACTATCAGTGACGACCAGCTGCGTGGCCTTGCGGACGTGCCGGCCGAGACCCTCTCGCTGGGCCTTCGGTGCACCAACGGGTCTCTCCCCCGAGAGCAGATTAGACAGGGGATGATTAATCAGGTCGCTTCAGACATCCCGGACGTGGCCGAGCCCCGCAATCTCACGCAGCCAACCCTCATTCGGTATCCGCCGACCCAGGATCGGGAGGACTTTTTTTGGAAGCTCATCTCTCACTGGGCCCTCAACTACCAGTCAATTGCCGAGACGGACTCGCTAATAGAGCTTCTTCGACTCTATGAATGGACCGGTACAGTTTCCAACCAACAGCGCCTCGCGGGCATCCGCACTGTGGAATGGACCCCTAAGGAAATGCTTGAGCGTGGGGCTGTTCTTCGAGGAGCTGAGGTCACCGTTGAGGTTGAGGAAGGATACTTTGCCGACGAGGGAGACCTGTGTCTTTTCGGGCTCGTGATGAGCCGGTTCTTTTCGGCCTACGCGACAATTAATTCGTTCGTCCACCTCACCGTCATCACGGTACCGTCAGAACAGCGATACGAATGGACGTCGGAGCGAGGGACCCGACCAAATCTGTAGTTCGAGAGCCGGGGCCCTCCGCGGCTCGGTCGACCGTCTCGACCTTTCCGTCGAGCGGAGTGTATCGCCGACTGGTCGAGGACGGATTTCGCTTTCAGTTTGCCCAGGCAGTGCGGCTCTTGGAGCTCGCGTTTCCGGAGGCTCCTGCACCCGGAGAAACGTCCCGGTACGGGGAGGTCCCCATTCGTTTCAGGCCGAGTCCCGCGCTCGTCTTTCCCCCCACGGACATTCGCCGTGTCGAAACAGAGTCGTCCGATCAGGATCGTGTCCACGTCGTTTCGACCTTTCTGGGCTTGTACGGGATCGACTCGCCACTTCCGTATCACTTTTACGAGCCTCTCGCACAGGAATCGACGGACACGGCGCCCCATCGGGCGTTCCTCGACATCTTTAATCATCGATTCTACAGTTTCTTCTATCGGGCGTGGAAAAAGTATCGACCGGAGCTCCACGATGCAGGCAATGCGGACGATCGACATTCTCGTCGCTTCTTCTCACTGGCCGGTGTCGAGCCGTCGCACGCCGGCGACGAACTCTCGGTTGCACCGATGCGTGTGGCTGCCCAGGCGGGATTGCTGGCGCGGCAGGTTCGCAGTGCAGAGGGACTTGAAGCCCTGATCGGGGCCTTCTTTGGGGCGCTTTCGGTTGAGGTAATCGAAAACGTCCCGAGGTGGGTGCGCAATCCGGATCGTTCGGGGCTGGGCGACGAAGGGCTTCGACTCGGTCAGGGAGAGGCCATCGGGGACGCCGTCTACGACCGATCCGGCAAATTTCGGATTCGTCTCGGGTCGATGGAGCTTGAGCAGTATCTTGCGCTGTTGCCCGGAAGAGAGGGGGCCGAGACGCTGCAGCAACTCGTCCAGCTCTACGTGCCCTATCATTTGGAGTACGACGTCGAGCTGACCCTTTCGTCCGTCGCCCTTCCGGACACGCAGCTCGGAGGGGACGCAAGGGCCCAGCTCGGGTATACGGCACGTCTCGGGGAGGCTCAGGACCCGACAATGACTCGGGTTGTCGACTACGGATGAGAGGTTCTCCGGTCAAGATCGCCATTCATACATCGTTTTCTTCTGTGTCTCATGGTTACCGACGACGTTAAAGAGCTTCTCCGGACCCTCAACGATCGGGTGACCGAAGAGCTAGAATCGGCGGTGGGTTTTGCGGTCAACCGCGGTCACTATGAGGTCACGCTCGAGCATCTGCTCCTCAAGCTTTTGGATCGTGACGACACTGATTTAGTCTGTATCTTCGACCATTTCGGGGTGGACCGTTACGAAGTCGAAAAAGGCCTCCTTCACGACGTTGAGGGGATGCGCAGGGGAAATTCGGGGCGGCCTTCCTTTTCTCCCCCTTTGCTTCAACTCGTGGAATCGGCCCTTCTCATTGGATCCGTTCACCACGACCTGGCGGAGGTGCGGTCCGGGACGCTTCTGGAAGCGCTCCTCCGTCGAGACTGGCACCGGTCGGTCGAGTATCTTCCGGCATTAGAATCGGTTCGCCGAGACGAACTTCGGGACGACTTCTTCGCGATCGTAGAGGGCTCGTCGGAATCGGCCTCTTCGATCAACGGCTCGAGGCGGTCCCGCGCAGTGGACGAGTCCTTGGAGGACGAAGGCGCCCTCGCTCAGTTTGCCGTTAGCTTTACGGAGCGAGCCCGCGATGGAAAGATCGATCCGATTTCCGGCCGCAATGAGGAGATCCGGCAGGTTGCGGACATCCTCAGTCGACGACGGAAAAACAACCCGATTCTGGTGGGCGAGGCAGGGGTGGGCAAGACTGCGGTCGTGGAAGGCATCGCTCGTCGCATTGCGGAGGGGGACGTGCGAGAGAAGCTTTCGGATCTGGACATTCGCGCGCTCGACCTCGGGGCGCTCAAGGCGGGGGCAAGTGTACAGGGAGAGTTCGAGGATCGTCTCAAGTCTGTCTTGCAGGAGGTGCGGGAAACCGCTGTCCCAACGGTGCTCTTCATCGACGAGGCGCATACCCTGATTGGTGCCGGGGGAGGCAAGGGCACGGGGGACGCCGCCAATCTCTTAAAGCCCGCCTTGGCCCGAGGAGAGTTGCGCGCCATTGGGGCGACGACGTGGTCCGAGTACAAACAGTATATCGAGAGCGATCCGGCCCTGGAGCGACGCTTTCAAATGGTGAAGGTGGAGGAGCCATCGGTGGAGGAGGCGGCGGTCATGCTCCGGGGCGTCAAGTCTGCGTATGAGGAGCACCACGGAGTGCACATTACCGATCGGGCCGTAAGGGCGGCCGCAGAACTGGCGGATCGATATGTTTCGGGGCGACAGCTTCCCGATAAGGCCATTGATCTTCTCGATACCACGGCGGCACGTGTAAAAGTGTCGCTTACGACCCGGCCGCCTCTGTTGGACGATCTCGACCATCGGCTCCGGAATCTTGGGACTCGGATCGAGAATTTGCGACGGGATTTCGGGGCAGGCCATCTAGAGAACCGTGAGGACCTTGAGGCCCTCGTTGAGAAGCGAGAGCAGATTCGAAACAGGCGGGAGCAGGTGGCGGCGCGATGGGAAAAAGAGAAGGAACTGGTCGAATCGATCACGGAAAAGCGTCGGTCTCTTGTCGCCGCGACCTCCGTTGCGGAAGGGGGACACCCGGATGTGAGCCGTCCGACTGAGATCGATTCATTACTGGACGAACTGGACGACGTACGGGCGGAGCAGCCTCTTGTCCACGAAGAGGTGAATGAGCAGATTACAGCGGAAGTCGTGTCCGACTGGACCGGAATTCCCGTTGGATCGATGCTGGAGGACGAAGCGGAGCTGGTCTTGAATCTCGAATCTCGTCTTCAAGAACACATCCTGGGCCAGGCGCCCGCCGTTCGCGAAGTGTCGGAGACCCTTCGTACGTCGAAGGCCGACCTGTCGCCCCCATGCTCTCCTCTCGGGGTCTTCTTGTTCGTGGGGCCCAGTGGCGTGGGGAAGACCGAAACAGCGGTACAACTCGCCGATCTGCTGTTTGGAGGGGAGCATTTCTTGACGACGATTAACATGTCCGAATATCAGGAGCAGCACACGGCCTCGCAGCTAAAGGGCTCGCCGCCGGGATACGTGGGGTACGGTGAAGGAGGAGTGTTGACGGAGGCCGTCCGCCAGCGCCCCTACTCGGTGGTTCTCCTCGATGAGATTGAGAAGGCCCACCGCGACGTGATGAACATGTTCTATCAGGTGTTCGACAAGGGGGTCATGCGGGATGGGGAGGGACGAGAGATCGATTTTCGCAACACGGTCATCATCATGACCTCCAATCTCGGAGCGGAAACCCTTACGCGTCTCGTCCGGGGGCAAGGGGGGAAACCTGACGCCGACGAGCTCCGCGAGGCCATCCACTCGACGTTGGTCGATCACTTTCAGCCTGCGCTTCTCGGACGGATGCGGGTAGTTCCCTATCGTCCGCTCGACATGGCGACGATGGAGCGCATTACGGAAATCAAGCTCGACGAGGTTGGGAACCGACTGGCCCAGGCTCACGACGTGGACTTCGTTTACGAGCGCAGCGTCGTCGATCGCATTGTGGAGCGGTGCACGCACGTGGAGTCCGGGGCCCGCAATATCGACTTCATCATCAACCGCACGGTGCTTCCCGAGGCGGCTCGGAGTCTGATCCCTCGAATGGCCGGGGAGGACATGCCCGACCGGCTCCGGTTCGGGCTCGGTGAGGAGGGGAAAATGACCTGTACCCTCGAATGAGTCGGAGCCGGTTCATACTCAAGAACCATTTCTCACCTCGCCTCGGATCTCTTCCAAAGGGAATCCCTCCGTCTTCGGCGTCTGTGAGTGATGGGGACGACAGACCGTCCGGGGCCAACGTCCCAGTTTCCGTTCGACAGAGGCACGTCTCATCGCAATCCGTTTCAGTTTCCCGTTTTCACGCGATGTCCTCTCTTCAAGAACGCGCCGCCAACGTCGCCCTGTACTCCTTTGAACCCGCTCAATTGGACCCGGATGTGTTTCAGGTGGTCCGGTTTGAGGGGACCGAAGGGCTCTCTCAGCTCTTTTCGTTCGAGTTGCAACTCGTCTCCGAGTCACCGGACATTGATTTTTCGAAGGTCGTCAACCGGTCGGCGACGTTCACGATGATGCGAGGAGACGTGGACCTACCGATCAACGGCATCGTGACGAGTTTTTCGCAGCGGGGACGCTCGGCCAATTACGTGAGCTATCGTGCCACGCTTCGACCGCGTCTACATCGGCTCTCTCTGAACCGCCGGAGCCGCATTTTTCAGGAAATGAGTGTCGAGGACATTCTGCGAAGTGTCTTGAAGGAGGCCGGGTTTTCGGCGACCGACTTTCGATTTGCGCTGCAGGCGTCGTATTCCCGGCGGGAGTACTGTGTGCAGTACCGTGAATCGGATCTACACTTCATCAACCGGCTGATGGAGGCAGAAGGGATGTACTACTTTTTCGATCACAAAGACGGGCAGGATGTGCTGGTGGTCACCGATCAGAAAAGTGAGCACGGGAAGATTGCCGCGCCGGCCACCGTGCGGTATCACGACGGGGCGGGGGGCATGGTCGACCAAGAGCAGGAGACGGTCGAGCGGTTTTTGTGCGAGGAGCAGGTGGTTCCCGGCACGGTTCAGATGACGGACTACAACTACCGGACGCCGGAGACGATGACCGTCAGGTCGGAGATCAACGGGGACATGCCGGGCCTCCACGCCGAGTATGGGGAGCACTTTCGGGACGCGGAGCAGGGCAATCGGCTGGCGACGGTGCGCAATGAGGAAATTGAAGCCCGGCGTCGGGTCATGACGGGGAAAAGTGACAGCATAGGCTTCCGGAGCGGCTTCTTGTTCACGCTGGAGAAGCACTTTCGTCCGGACCTCAACGCCGATTATCTGCTCACGGAAATTACGCACGAGGGCTCCCAGCGCGGGGGGCTGGACATCGACGCGCGACATCCCTCACAGAGTGGGCGGACCAATGGGGAGGTGGGCCTCCCTCCGGAGCCGGGGTACCGCAATCGATTTACGTGCATTCCGGCCCCTGTGCAGTACCGCCCGCCGCGGGAGACGGAAAAGCCGGAGGTGCCGGGGGTGGTGACCGCGACGGTGGAGAGTGCAGGGGGCGAGTATGCCTACATCGACGACCAAGGGCGCTACCGTGCGAAGATGCATTTCGACCATCGCGATGACCGGTCGGACGGCACGCGGACGCTTCCGATTCGCATGAGCCAGCCGTACAGCGGTGCGGACTACGGAATGCACTTCCCGAACCACGCGGACACGGAACTGCTGATTGCTTTCGAAAACGGGGACATCGACCGACCGATTGCGCTGGGCACGACGCCGAATCCGTCGAACAAGTCGCCGTCGGTGTCGAGCAACAAGATGGAGAACATTCTCCGAAGCTTCGGCGGCAACGAACTGCTGATGGACGACACGAAGGGAGAGACGCAGGTAAAGCTCAACTCCGCCAACGCACACAGGCTCCTCTTTGACGACAAAAATGAAAAGATCGAGCTTCTCTCTACCGATAGTCACCGGATTCTGCTCGACGACAAGAAGAAGCGCATCGAGGTGCAGTCGAAGAAGGGTCGAAAGATTGTTCTCGACGACGACAACGAAGTCATGAGCGTGGTCAGTGCGAAGGGGCACTATCTGCACGTGTCGGACGAGAACGACAACGTGACGGTGAGCGATGCGGACGGGAAGCACGTCCTGACACTCGATTACGAGAACGAGAAGATGAGCCTGATGACGGAGGGCGACATTGGATTTGAGGCGGAGGGGGCCCTCGAGATGAAATCCAAGTCGCTCTCAATCGAAACGGAGGAGGGAGCGGAAATGACGGTGGGGGGTGACCTGACACAGAATGCAGACGGCAGTATGACCGTGGAAGCACAGGGGGATTTGACCGCAGAGGCAGGGCAGGCACTGGATTTGTCGGGGGTGGACGTCACGGTTGAAGGGGCGAAGAGCTTTGCCGCCAATGGGGGCACGACTGCCGAGCTTACAGGTGCCCAATTGACGGTTGAGGGGTCCGGAATCGCGGACATCAAGGGTGGTACGCTGAAAGCAAACGGATAACACAATCGTCGAGGCGTCGGCGTAGTGAGGTTGCCTCGCGACATTTCGTTCCGAGCGTTGTGAGAGATGGAGCGTGCGAACGTTTTTACTTCGGACGAATCTACGTCACAAACTCATGGACGAACCCGCTGCCCGACAAGGTGACCCGACCGTCCACATCAACGGCCGGCCCGCCGCCCGGCAGGGAGACGTGCACGTCTGCCCGACGGGCAGCGGGAGGGCAGCGGCTGCCGGCCTACGTGGAGGAGGTGCGGGTGGAGAGCTCCGCGCGTTCCACGTCCACAGGCCTTCTCCTGTACACGGACGATGTGGAGAAGACGCTGGTCCAGAAAGAGGGCGGGGAGGTGCTGGCGGACTGGCCCTACGCGATTGCGTTTCCGAACGGGGAGGTTCGCAGGGGGCGGACCGACGAGGCCGGGAGTCTTCGGGAGAGGGATGTGCCCCCGGGGGCGTACTCGAATGCGTAGCGCCCGGTCTCGTGCCCGTCCGCCCGTGAGACGCGGGTCGGGACGTTGTTTCTTTTGCGCACTTCAGTTCTCTCTTGCCATGTCCTCCACCGAAAAGAACACGCCCCGCCATACCGTGGGGACCGATCAGGCCATCACGCTCAGCACGCAGTACTCGGAGGTTCTCGAGATTCTGCGGCACGCGGCGGCGCTGGTGCACGTGGGGACGTTCGAGGAATACGACGGGCCGGACACGCTGGTCTTTTGCACGATAGAGGGCTTTCAAACGGAAGAGGGGCCCGGTCCCTCGACGTGTTTGTACTGGGCGGAGAAGACCGTCGCGGAGGAGGACGGCGCCGCGTCGCTCGCCGCGCATTTTTCGTACGGTGCCCGCCGGCAGCGAGGGGCCGGAGACCGGAGCATCTCTCGCGCCGCTCGACGAGGCGGCCTCGCTGCCCTTGCAGGAGGCGCTGGGGAGCCCGCCGTTCAAGATTCTTTACTCCTTTGTGTCGAAGACGCCGGAGCTGGCGCAGATGCTGGCGCCGGCCCTCACCGAGGCGTCGGGGCCGGAGGCCTCCTCCACCAGCGACCACGCCGGCCGCTCGGGAGGGGGGATGAACCCGCCCTCGGAGCAAGGCGTCTCTGGGTTCCTAAAAACGCTGCGACGGGAGGCGGAGACGTTTACGGAGAAGGGGTTTTACTTTCCTGCGTCGGTGTCGGTGGGCCACAGAGACGGGAACGCCGTCGGGCCGCCCGTGGGCCTGAAGCTGAACGTGGACCTCGGCTACGGGGCCGCCTTTGGGATCCTGATGGTGGATGCGACGGTCCGTAGTCCTCGATTGGCGGAAGATGCGACTGTC
>CAZCUZ010000008.1:24614-53640 GCA_964502085.1 uncultured Salinivenus sp.
CCTGATGGTGGATGCGACGGTCCGTAGTCCTCGATTGGCGGAAGATGCGACTGTCAAGTGTGCTGTGCACTACGTCAAGGAGGGGGGTAGCTTCTGGGAGTTTTTCGAAGACGACCGAATGCGATACACGGTGGTGCCGGGGGAGGCAGGCACTTGAGCTGTCGCGGGAGGAGGGCCTGCCGCTCGGCGAGTGGACGGAACCCCAAAAGTGGGCGCGCTCGCGGGAAGTGGAAGTTCAGACCCCGGCCGGGGATGTAGGCCGGACCGAGCGGCTCTCGGTGCACGTGGGCCAGTGGCCGTCGACGTGGATCGACGAGGAGAAGCGAGAGCGGGCCTTGGAGGAGATGCGGGTGGCCCGCGAGCGAGGCTGGATCGACGACCCGTCGTCCTGGGCCGAAGAGGTCGAGGAGGCGGTCGACCCGGCGTCGGTGCTGGAGACGAGGGGTCGCTTGAGGGGGGGCTTCGAAGCGGGCGGTTTCGGGTGACGGGGACGGTCTATTTCCAGCCTCTTGGTTCCTTTGACCCTAAACCGGAAGTGCCAGCAGTCGACGACGCCAGTGCGGCGATCGGTGGGACATCGGTGTGCGGATCGGAAGAGCCGGAGGTCTATCAGCTCTACGTTAGGTTTTCTCTGTAGACAAAAACTGGAACTGGCTGGACGTGATGAGCACTTCAACTGGGCAAACGTCGTTGGGAAGCCACTCCTCGTTTCGGGATCACTTCTCCTCCCCGTCGACCTTTTTCGGTGACGCCTTTTCACTGTCGCTCCCAGAGGAATGGAAGAACGAGACGGTCTATCAACTGCGGGAGGCCGATTCGGATACGCTCCGGATCGAGATGAGCATAGACCGGGATCTGGAGACCCGTTCGGAACTCGAATATGGGGAGCGTCAGGTCGACGTCCAACTCGACGCGGTGCCGGGGGGCCGCGTGTTGGATACGCAGCTTGTGGAACTCGACGGTGCTGGAACCGGGTATTGGGTGTTGACCTCGTGGTCGTCGGGAGACGAGAGTCTCGTCCGGGATCAATTATTCGTCGTCCAGGACGAAGTCGGCTATCGTCTTACCGTCACCACGACAAGGGACGAACGATTGCAATTGCAGCCCCAAATCGAGCGCACGTTTCGCAGCTTCCATCCGTCTCACACATCTCGGTCTCGACGAAGAGAGGAAGACAATCGGTAGAAGGGACCCTTTTCTGGCGGGGTTGGCTCCATGCTTTGCGTCACCTCGCAACGGTCCCGCGACGCCAATTCGGGGAAGGGGACTCCGACAATTCGATGCAGGTCCTGTTGCGGGGATCGAGAGGAATTGGTCTTCTAGAGAGAAACGTTCGACGCACGAGGGAGAACGCCCTGTTTAGAGACGGTATTCGCTCCGGATACTGCTCTCTTTTTCTTTCCTTGAATATACATTCAATTTATTGAAAGGGGAGAGACGCTTGTGTATCATAAATTAAGATTATACCAGGCATTTCTATTGTGTAAGGGTTGGAGGGTAAGGACGTCCCTTGGGCGTCGTAAGACTTCGTGTTCACTTTGTCTGCTTTGAGTGGAAAGCCAACAGGGACAGTGCTCGCGTGATACGCTTCCCTCAGAACAAGTGGTTTTTCTGTGGTCGCCAGACCCTGTTGTGCAGGTGAAGGCGGGGCCGAAGCACAGTGCATGGAGGCCGGGCGTAGAGGTCGCGCCCACTTGGTTCTCGAGATGATTTCCCTCTCACCGAATTTCGCAGTCGGATGGGCGTGTGATGCAAGACGAGATTGTCGGGACTGAAATTGATGGGTACCGTATTCGAGAGTTGGTCGGAAGTGGGGGAATGGGAGTCGTGTATCGGGCCGAAGATGTTAGCCTTTCTCGCGACGTTGCGCTCAAGTGTATTAACCGTTCGCTGGCAAACGACGAAAGCTTTCTTCGTCGGTTTCGGGCCGAGGCTCGGGCGCTCGCCCAGATCGACAGTCCGTACATCGTACAGGTTCACACCCTCTCACGCCTGGACATTGGGCTGGTCATCGTGATGGAATTTGTCGAGGGAGGGAATTTGCATCGGGTCCTTCGACGCGACGGACGTTCCTGGAGGCAGGCTCTTCCTCTCATTCGACAGATGCTTACGGCGCTGGAGCACGCTCATTCGTCTGGGGTCATTCATCGGGACATTAAGCCGCACAACATTCTACTTGCTGAAGGAGCGACCAATCACGGAAATCGCGTGAAGGTGACTGATTTTGGGCTCGCAAAAATGAATGCGAACGGCGGGCAAAGCCGAACGGTGACGGAGGGGATTTATGGATCGATCAATTATATGTCGCCCGAGCAGATTGAGGGACTTGGAGAGGTCGATCGTCGGAGTGACATCTATTCTCTGGGGATGACCCTCTATGAAATGCTCGCGGGACGCCTTCCCTTCGAAGAAGAGGGGACCACCTATCGAATTATGCGCACGATTGTAGAGGAAGATCTTCCTTCGCTCAGCCACTTCACGTCGGAGGTTCCGGATGCGCTGGTGGACGTCGTCATGACGACTCTGGAGAAAGATCCGGACGATCGGTTCCAGAGCGCCGCCGAAATGAAGGAGGCGATCGACGATTTCGCAGGGCACGTCTCGGGCGGCTTCGTTGAGACGTCCGGAGGCTCCCAGGGGTCTGCAGGGGCCGCGGTGTCCACGGAGAAGACCGTCGTCGAACCGGGGGCGGAAAACCGGACGCTCTCGGCTCCATCGACGTCGTCAACGGGGCGTGCAGGGGCAGATCTGAGAGAGGCTGGAAGGAGGAAGGGGCCGATAGTGGGAGCACTCCTCCTCGTGGGGGTTATCGTCGGAGTCGGATATTTTGCCTCGGCCGGCCGCGTTGGGTTTTTGAGCTCTGAAGGTGCCCGTGCCGAGCGTCCGAGCAGTGGCGGAGAAGAGGGGATTTCCGTTGCGACGACGAGACTTCCTCCCTCGATAAAACCGCTCGTGGAGATCGACAATGCTACGGCGTTGGAAGCAGCGATCGACGAGGGAGTGCAGGACGGTCACCTGATTAGGGGCGAGGGACCGTCCGACTTCTTCATTGCCCCGGAGAAGTGCTTCATCTTTGTTTTGGACGAGACGGCGAATACGGTCACTGCTGTCATTGACACCGGAAGCGTGCGGGTGGACGTGCGATCTGGGCGGAGGGTCTCGAACTGGTCGACGACTTACGAGGCCCATCCCCAGATTTGGGTCGCGACGACCCGGTAATTTGTGGCCTATTCTGCAAGAATCTTCGCTTCTGCCCCCTACTTACGAGGGGGCTCAATCGGTTTTCACATCTGATTTTCGTCCTCGACAGTTCTCTTCCACGTGATGAGACGCAACCACACGAGAGCACTTTTCTTCGGCATTGTTGGGCTCGCGTTTGTCTGGGGGCTCTACGGCGGCGAGGTGCTCGCACAGAATCGCACGTCTGTTTCTCTAACCTTTGAGGGGGAGGAGGAGGACCTTCGACGGCGGGTAGAAAAGGGGATGTCCAAGCTGCTAACGGAGTTGAATCGCGCGAGCTACTTCAAGGATCGGCCGGACCTGACGGATCAGCCCGTGACGGAGGCAGGAAAGCGGAGTCTGCTCCAACACTGGAATCGGGTGCGGTTTCGGTGCCCGAAGACGACCCTTTCGCGATCTCTCGTGGCGACTGATCAGGAAGAAAGCTACGTACTCCGTTCGATTCCACTGATGGTGGAATCTGATTCCGGAGCCTCCGAGGAGCGAACCGGGATTCTCCGGCTCGACGCCCGCGGACGGCTCGACGGATTTATGTATAAGTCAGAACGCGACGTTGAGCCAGAGACGGGAACCATTACCCTTCGTACAAAGCCCGCCGACGCCGCCGTCGTGAGTGCCGTTGGAAGGGGGACTCGTCGACGGTCCCCTGCAACGTTTGAAGAGGTACCCGCGGATGTGTACGCGTTCACTATTCGCAAGGACGGATACCGTCCCATCGTGGACACGGCGTTTGTCGTGCGGCCCAATCGGGAGGTCGAGCGCACTGTTCGGCTGACGCCGAAGACCGGGCGGCTTGCCGTCTCGGCACTGCCGAGCGGGGCGATCCTGGAGGTGGATGGAGACGAGACGACGCTCCGATCGGGCGGCGTTGAGGTTGGTGCTGGCTCGCACACCGTGGCGGTTTCCAAGCAGCACTTCACCTCCTGGGACACTACGATTACCGTGTCGTCGGGGGACACGACTCTCGTCCGTCCTCGTCTCCGTCGCAAACAGACGCCGTTCATCGCTCGCTCCTCCCCCGACGGGGCCACTGTGCTCGTAAATGAGGAGCCGTGGGGACGCACGCCGATCGACACCACCCTGGATGCTGGTCGGTCCTATGTCCTTCAACTCAAAAAAGACAGGCACGTGCCGAGTCCGACGTTTCGCGTCGTGACGCCTCCGGATTCTGTCGTCGATCGACGGGTCGTACTGTCTCCCGTAGAGCTTCGGACGACCGTCGACGAGGCGAAGTTTGCGGACGTCCAGGTTCAGCGCGTCGAGGGCGGAGTCGATCTGTTGTACGGCCTCGTGGGAGAGACCGGGGAGAGCTACACCGTGACGCTCGACGTCGTAGGCCCGGACGGGGCCGCGGTGGAGGCAGATTCTGCGAATGCGAAGGGGGCACTGGGGGCGGAGCTTTCCCCGGGGGGCGAAAAGCGTATTTCGTGGCGAGGGGACCTGCCGGAGGGGGCAAAATTGGAGCTTGCACTTGAGGAGGCGGGCGGAGGAAATCGCTTGCTCTACGTCATCGGGGGTGTCGTTGCTGCGGGAGGGGGGACCCTCGCAGCCGTGCTCTTCGGAGGCGGTGGCGACGGGGACGGAGGGGGGACGACGTTTCCACCTCCTCCCGGCCTCCCTGAGTGAGGCTGTACCCCGAGGCTTGGTCCAATCTCGTGTGAGGGTCCATTTCCACGTTCCTCGATGCAGGGGGACCGCGCCGGTCTGTGATTCTCCGTTCACTTCTGAAATTCCGATTCGTCACTTCCACAATGAACAGAATCGATCGACGAACTCCTCTCCTTGCGTTCCTGATCGTTTTCACAATTGGGGGACTTCAGGTACAGGCCCAGACGTTTACGGAGCACGTCATAAGTACGACGGCGTCGGAAGTCCAGGACGTGGTCGCGGCGGACCTGGACGGAGATGGAGACACCGACGTCGTGGCGGCGGCCTTTGCTGCAAACGAGATCGTGTGGTACGAGAATCAGGGGGAGACGTCATTTACGCGGCACGTGATCTCGGATGTCGACGGTCCATACAGCCTTTTTGTGGCGGACGTAAATCAGGATGGGCATCCAGACGTCGTGTCGGGATCGCTCGGGGACGACACGGTCGCGTGGTACGAGAACGACGGGTCCGGCTCCTTTGGCGGGGCCACCGTCATTGACGGATCGGCGGAGGCCCCCTATAGCGTCCACGCGGCCAAGATTGACGAGGACGACCACCTCGATGTCGTCGTGGCCGCCTACGAGAGTGACGAGGTCACGTGGTACCGGGGCAATGGGGATGGGACATTTGGGAACGGAAGCCGAATCGGCGGGACTGCAGACGGGGTCCGCAGTGTGTTTGCCGCCGACGTGGATACGAACGGGACCATGGACGTCCTTTCGGCCTCCGGTCTTGGGGGGACAGTGGCGTGGTATGATCAGGGCGGTGGCGACTTCGACAGACGACTGATTGGAGAGAATGTGAATGGGGCCGCGAGTGTCTATGCGGCAGACCTGAATGGCGACGAGCGGCCCGATATTCTTTCTGCGGCTGAGGACGATAATGAGCTTCTTCTCTACAAAAATACGATCGGGGATCGGGAAGGGGAGGCATTTACCGAGCAGGTCCTTTCCACCTCCGTACAGGGAATTCGCAGTGTTCACGCCGCCGACGTCGAAGGGGATGGGGACCTGGATGTTCTGACGGCCTCCCGTGAAGACGACAAAATCACCGTTTACAAGAACGACGGGAGGGCTCACTTTGCGAAGCAGGTAATTAGTACGGCGGCTGACGGGGCCACCAGTGTCTACGCGGCCGACGTGGATGGGGACGGGACCACCGACGTACTTTCTGCTTCGCAGCGGGACGATGCCATTCGGTGGTACGAAACGAATTTGCAGCCGGTGGCCCGAGACACGAGCATAGAGATTCAGGAAAACGAGAGAGGACAACTCGGGGCTTCGGGCGTACTTGGAAATGACGCGGATCCCGATGGAGATTCCCTGAAAGCAGTGCGTCTTGGGCAGCCGTCCGCCGGGACGGTGTCCGGGTTTTCCGAAGACGGAACGTTCACGTTCGATCCAGGGGAGGCGTTCGATTCGCTAGCGGCGGGAGAGCGGCGGACCGTCTCCTTTCGGTACGAGGCCCGGGATCCGGCTGGCCTGTCGGACACAGCCACGGTGCGAATGACGGTTCTCGGACAGAACGATCCTCCCGTGGCTCAGTCCGACTCGGATACGACCCACAGCGACACGGCCGTCACGACGTCTGTGCTCGGGAACGATCGGGACGTAGACGGATCTCTCGACGCGGTCTCCGTGAGCGTGGTGGACTTTCCGAGACACGGATCGGTGCGCGCCGCGGAATCGAATACCCTGACGTACACTCCCGATGAGGGATATGCGGGGGAGGATCACTACAGCTATGTCGTGGCGGATGAGGCTGGAGGGACGGACACCGCCCGGGTGACCATCGCGATTCGGCCCTTGCCCCCAGCGGTTCGGGCCAACGGGGGAGATCGGAAGGTGCTGCTGGAGTGGACGCCCCCCGCCGAGGTGAACGTAGAGGGGTACCGAGTGTACCAGCGTTCCCGGTCGGCAGCGGAGGAAACCCGTCTCCTTTCGCGGATCCAGGATTCGTCAACCACGCAGTACGAAGTTCCGGAGCTAGCGAATCGAGAGGTATACGACTTTCTCGTTGCGGCAGTGGGACCAGAGGGAATCGAGGGGCCGGCCGATACAGTGCGAGCGGTTCCCCGTCCCCCGGAGATCGAATGGGACGGAGAGGTTTCGTTCGGCTCGTTCGATCAGACGAGCGGATACCGAATGGTGGGGCTTCCTGGCCGGTCAGAGGGGCGGGCGCTTTCGTCTACACTTTCCGGGAAGGGAGGAGAGGACTGGACGGCCCTGACTGCGCCCGGCATTACGTCTACTGACGCGCTGGTTCGATTTCGAGAAGACTCGACCCGCTTTGCGTTTGCAGAGGGTCGGGGGTTCTGGGTATTGAGTACCGATTCGTGGTCGCCCGAGGGAGCGGCCGAGTCGGTTTCCCTTGCGATGGAAGCAACCGCAACGATTCCCCTTCCCGAAGGGTGGTCGATCGTCACCAATCCGTTTCCGGAGCCGGTGGCCTGGGCCGCCGTGACGGAAAAGACCCCCGGCCTGGACGCGACGCTGTGGGGCTACGACGGCCGTTTCTCTTCCCAGTCGACGTTGAAGGCGTACGAAGGATATTACGTTTTCAACGACCCGGATCAGCCGGTCGATACCCTTCGGATTCCGTATCCAACACGCGAGGATTCGATCGACGCCCAGGGGGGACGTGCGCGTGCCACCTCTCCCGGTGAGGGAGGACGTCTCGTTCTTCGGGCGCGCACAACGGAAACCGAGTCGGGGACTCCTGAGGCTGAGGTGGACCTTCGGGTGGGACCGAGGACGTCTGAGGGACGAGATGCGATAGATCAGTTTGCCCCGCCCGGCCTCGGAGAGCGACGGGTTCAAATGCGAGTTCGCAGCGATGCGGCGTCCGAGGCGTATCCCTGGCTCCGCCGAGAAGGACGCCCTCTCGGCTCCGATCAGACCGCAACGTTTCGTCTTCAACTGGAGGCCCGTTCGGGACAGACCGTGCATCTGTCCACACGGGCTGGGGACGGCCTGTCCGATCTGTCCGTGCTTCTCTACGACCGACGCACCGAGCAAATTTATCGTCTGCGTGAGACGAGTCCTCGGCTTCGTTTCGCCGGTCGCGAGCGAGAGGGACGCGTTTCCCGGTCGATGGAAGTGTGGATCGGGGATTCCGAAGAACTTCAGAAGCGGAAGCAGGTCCACGCGCCGTCGGAGCTGACTCTTGCCCCTCCCGCCCCGAATCCCACTGCTTCTGCGACGACGCTTCGTTTTACCGTTCCCGCATCCGTGTCTCCCGTCAGGGCACAGGTGGTCGTGTACGACGTGCTCGGGCGAGAAGTCCAGCGACTCGTGGACGAGCGGGTGACGGCGGGACGACACGCCGTTCGCTGGCGGGGGACGGACGCCCAGGGACGCGACCTCGCCAGTGGCGTGTACTTTTGCCGATTCATCGCCGACGACGAGGTCGTGGACACTCGCAAGATTACGCTTCTCCGCTAGGAGAT
The DNA here is from genome assembly GCA_964502085.1 of uncultured Salinivenus sp. Taxonomy (GTDB): domain Bacteria; phylum Bacteroidota; class Rhodothermia; order Rhodothermales; family Salinibacteraceae; genus Salinibacter. The sequence continues at coordinate 32,953 of CAZCUZ010000008.1, forward strand.
GGACCGCTGCTCGCGCGATTTGGCGATGAGTCACTCCTGACAGTCCCGTGTCCGACTCGATTCCTGAGTATTACGAATCTCTCGCCGGCACGTCGGCCGAGACGGTCCCAGAACAGGAGGACCGCGAGGGGAATTCCCCCGAGAGAGGCGAGCCCCTGCAGTCGGGGGAGGAAGCTGAGGCGCGTCGGTATCGGGGCGACGCGTTCTCGTTTCGGTTGCCGGAAGGACAGTGGCGGGACCAGACCGTCTACATCCTTGCGGGGCCGGTTTTCGACGGGCTGGCCCACACGATTACCATCACCGGTACAGACCTCCGGGGCGAGCGAGATCCGGCGGAGGTTGCTCGGGAGGGGCGTCGGGCGGTATTGGCCGAGCTGGACGGGGGACGCATTCTTCACGCTGACGAGGTCGAACTGGGTTGTGGGCATCCGGCCCAGCGCGTCATCGTGGTCTGGTTCCCGGAGGAGGGGCGTCGATATCTCGAACAGTTGTACGTGTGCTACGGCAATCGGAAATACGTCGTGTCGGCGTCCTTCACTCGCGCGAGCCGCAGACGTATTGGGGTCTTCGTCGAGCGCATCATGTTGAGTTTTACCCCCGGAGCGGAGAAGGGGAAGGGATGAGGAGCACGGTCGAGCCCGGTTGCTGGGCCGGTATTCGAGAGTCTACGTGTATTCAGGTCAGACAAACGCAATTTTTGTGGCGATGTCGACGAATCGAGGAGATTCCGCCGTTCGAGTTCGATCAAAAAGCACGACGGTTCGGGGCGCCAATCGTACGTACGTCGGGTGCGTGCAGATAGGGCGGGGGGCGGAGTGCGACGTGCAGGTGTCGGCGGACGTGGTGAGTCGCGTGCACGCACAACTCGTGTTCGACGAGGGGCACTGGTGGATCGAGGACCGTGAGAGTACGAATGGGACCTATCGGGATGGAGAGCGGATCGAGCGACGGGCGGTGACGGAGACGACGACGATCCGGCTGGGTCGAGAGGGGCCTCAGTTGGTGTTGGAGCCAGAGCGCCGGGGACACAGAGATACAGAGGGGCGACACACGACGCGGTCGCCCGGGGAGAGGGTGCAGAAAGAATCTGCGGCAGAGGCCTCGTCTTCCCGGACGTCGGGGGGTAAGGGCACGTCATCACCGGCCCCTTCTCGTCGATCAGTTACGCAGTACATTGAGGCTTATTTTCGAGAGGGGGAAACGGAGTCGGATGAGCACGCTCAGATGATTCAACGGGCCTACCGGAGAGCCAGAGTCCAGCAGCGCCGGAAGTATCTCGGAGTGCTTACGGTCGTCCTGCTCCTCTGCGTCGGGCTCAGTGCCTATGCGCTCGTGCAGCACCTGCGCAACCATCGGCTTCGGGAACAGGCCCAGTCGGTGTGGCAAGGGATGAAGGAGCAGAAGGTCGTCATCGCACAACTCAAACGGACGGTAGAGGCCTCCGCCAACACGACCCTCGAGAATAGACTGGCTGAACTTGAGCAACAGCGCCGGCAACAGGAGGAACGGTATCGCGGGTACGTCGACGAGCTTGGGCTTCACCGGGATCTTTCGCCGAAGGAGGAGGCGATCTATGAGGTGGCTCGTCTCTTTGGAGAAAGTGAGTTCAGCATCCCCGCGGGATTCGTGCGGCGAGTCAGGAAGAAAATTCAGACCTACTGGACGGGCCCGGCCCGAGAGGACTACGTACAGGCCATTCGCCGAGCCGAAAGAAAGGGATATATTCCACTCATCGTGAAGACACTGCGGGAGCATGATTTGCCCCCGGAGTTTTTCTATCTCGCCCTGCAGGAGAGTCGGTTCGATCGAAAGGCCGTCGGGCCCCAAACCCGGTGGGGGATTGCGAAGGGAGTGTGGCAGTTCATTCCCAAGACCGCTCGGGCGTACGATTTAGAGGTCGGGCCGCGGGTGGAGGAACGGGTTCCGGATCCTCGGGACGAGCGCCACGACGTGAAGAAATCGACCCGAGCCGCGGCCGATTATCTGCAAACCATCTATAGTACCCGGGCGCAGGCGTCGGGATTGCTCGTCGTTGCTTCGTATAACTGGGGAGAACATCGCGTCGTCGAGAAAATGGATCGCATGCCGGGCCCGCAAAGCATTCCAAAGCAGGCGATGAAGGGCATTCCCGAAGATCCGGAATCCCGAAACTACTGGCAGTTTTTGACGACCTTCGAAGAGCGCATGCCGGAGGAGACGAAGGACTACGTGCTAAAGGTGTTCTCCGCGGCGGTTATCGGGCACGCGCCCGATCTCTTCGGCTTTTCGTTTGAGGATCCCCTGCAGGAGCATCTCGAGGCCCCTGCGGCGGCCGCTTCTTCCGAATCGGAGACCGAAGAATTTCGAGGGAGTCGTCCTGCGGCTTCGCTCTGACACTGTCCGCCGGCGGAGGATTTCAGTATTCCACGCGATCCTCGTAGTTGCGCCAGGCTTCGAAGGGACGATCGGCCGCTTCTTCGAGCCGCTGCTGCATGGGAATGCTTCGGTCCGACGGGGGGGTGTCGATTTCCCGGTAGATGTGCTCGTCGTCAAAGCCGGCCTCCGCGGCCTGTCTTCCGGTAGCGGCGTACACCACGCGGTCGAGCCGGGCCCAGTATACGGCCCCCAGACACATGGGACACGGCTCGCAGGAGGAGTAGAGCGTACAGCCGTCGAGTTGGAAGTCGCCCCGCTCCTGGCAGGCTGCCCGAATGGCCGTAATCTCGGCGTGGGCCGTCGGGTCGTGCACGGTCGTGACGCGGTTGCTCCCTTTTGCCAGGACGGATCCGTCTTCCACCACGAGGGCAGCGAAGGGACCGCCGAGACCGGACGTTACGTTGTCGACGGCCAGGTCAATGGCCTCCTGGAGGAGGCTCTCGGAATCAGTCGGAGAAGGCATAGATGGTCGGGAGCAAAGAGAAGGTCACTACGCCGCGCCCTGAAAGGGCTTGCTTCCGTGACGTTCCGACGACCGCCGGCAAGGGAAGACGGCACACGTCCTTCAGGCCCATCTACCGGCTCGTTTGTCTCCGGGCGGCCGAAAGAGAGGAGAGGGCTGTTGCACGTGAGGAGTGTAGCTGCTACTTTCGGAATCAAATTCGCCACGATTGGTTCGGAGAATTCTTCTTCGGCTGGGGGGTGGACGAGTGATTGATCCGGCATGATGATGTCAGCACTGTTTCTTTTGGGAGGCCTACTTCTCCTCGTCGTTGGGGCCGAAGGACTCGTCCGGGGCGCCGCTTCGGGGTCCCGCCGGCTCGGCCTCTCACCGCTCGTCATCGGACTCACCGTCGTCGCGTACGGCACGAGCGCCCCGGAGCTCGTCGTAAGTCTGCAGGCAGCGGTTGGGGGACATCCAGACGTTGCTCTCGGCAACGTCGTCGGCTCCAACATCGGGAATATCGGCCTCATTCTCGGGGTGGCTGCGTTGCTCTCTCCCATTCGTGTCCAGGCGCAGATCCTCCGGATCGACGTGCCCGTCATGATTGGGGTGAGCCTCCTGCTGCTGGGCTTGCTCTGGGATCAGGTGATCGGGCGTCTCAACGGACTGGTCCTTCTGGGGGGCGCCGTGGTCTATACGCTGATGTGCGTTTGGGGAGCAGCGGACGAGCCGATCTCGGCGGTGCGGGAGGAGTTTGATCGGGCCGTGCCGGATGGGAGGGGCTGGGTGACAGATCTCCTGTTTCTGGCAGGGGGGCTGGGGCTGCTGGTGCTGGGAGCCCGGGTGCTCGTCTCGGGAGCAGTTGCAATTGCGGACGGGTTCGGCGTGTCGCCTGCGGTGATGGGGCTTACCGTCGTGGCGATAGGCACGAGCCTGCCCGAACTGGCAACGTCCACGGTGGCGGCCCATCGAGGGCACAGCGACCTCGCCCTCGGTACCGTTGTGGGGTCGAACATCTTCAATATCCTGGGTATTCTGGGCATTACCGCCTTCATTCAGCCCATCGACGCGTCGGGACTGACATGGCTCGACGGTGGAGTTATGGTGGGATTTGCCATCGTCACGCTTCCCCTTCTCTGGACCGGACGTACGTTTTCACGGTGGGAAGGGGGACTGCTGGTACTCTCGTACGTTCTATACGTCGGCGTCCTCGCAGGGCTCGCCGCCTGAATTCCCGGGTTCATCCGCTGAACGAGTGGTCGAGGGGATGCGTTATCATCTGACTTTCTACAGTCCCGTGGAGGCCCCGGCGCTCATTGCCGCGCTGCGTCGGCACCAGGTCTCTCGATGGAGTGTGATTGCGGAGGGATTATGTCCGTCCGTGTCCAATTTGTTATGTACGCACGTCTACAGACTGGAATGACCGTTTTCGGAACGCAAGAGACTCGTCTGGGGATTGTACTCCTCCTCGCGGTTGGCCTTTCTCTCAGTGGATGTGGAGACGAGGGGGACGAGGCCGATCGCGCGACGCCCCGAGACACCGTAGCAGTGAGGGGAGCCGCCGACTCGATGACCGTCGATCAGATTCTCCCGACCGATCGGCGGTTCTCTACCTTCGTCGCAAGTCTCGACTCGACGGGACTGGATTCCCTTCTGGCAGAACCGGGACCGTATACCGTTTTTGCTCCCCCGGATTCCGCATTTAATGCCCTTCCGGACGGGACGCTCTCGGTCTTGCTCACGGATCGCCTGGCCCGTCTCCGATCCATTCTCGCCCATCACGTCGTTGAGGGGCGGGTGCGGGCCTCAGCGCTTTCGGATCGCTCGGCGCTCATCACCCTGAGCGGCGATTCGCTGCTGGTGGGGGGAGAAGACACGAGTCTCACGGTCGGCACCGCAGAGGTCTTGGCTCGGGACATCGAGGGGACGAACGGCGTCATCCACGTGATTGACGAGGTACTTCCTCCCCCTGTCGAGGAGGCGGAGTAAATCCCCGGCGAAGGAACCGTAATTCGGCCGCAAGTCGGGTGGCGGGGGACCACGGTCACGCGGGTGGGCCTAGAGTCTCTGCGAGTCCGAGTGAGGGGGGCGAAGGCCTTCCTTCTACGATTCCGTTCCGTATCGGTGTGCACGCCTGTACGTTTGGCACTTCTCTTCCGTCGTCTACCGATACGGCGTTTACCTGGCACGCGCATCCCGGGGACTTCCAGCGCCTCGTGCCTTCAGGACACCGGATACGAGTTTGCGCACGCATCGCTTGAACGTGTCCTTCGCCCCCTGTTGGGACGTACCCGATAATTTTGAGCCGGAGCGGTTCAGGACCGGTCGACAATTCCCATCTGAGCAGCGTTGAACGCTCGAACCTGGTAGCATTCTTTGCAGGTGAGAAGAAGGGCCGGGAATCCCATGCTGGGATCGACTGCGCCCGACGGATCGACTGCGGGGAGAACGTGGAGGCGTTCCTGAAGGCCCCACCGTTCCCCTCCACAGGTCGGACAGTCCACGTTCTGGACGTGGGACCGCAGGATTTTCTTTGCCTGCTGCTTTTGGCTCTCTGTCAGCGGTTCGCTGGACATTGTAGGAATGAGGCGTTGTGAAAAATGTTATCAGGAGGCTCTATAACGTACTGAGCGCATGCGGAGATGTCGAATGGAAGGAGGGGAAGAGGCCGCACGGGAATGTAACAAACCGCGCCCTCCGGGTTCGCATTCCCTACTGGGGCACTCTCTTCCGTCGTTGGATTGGCATTATGACTTCTCCTGACGTTCTCGTCGTTGGTGCTGGACTCTCTGGGTTGGCCTGTGCGCGTCAGGTGCACCGGCGGGGGCTCTCCGTGCAGGTGGTAGAGTCCACCGATCGGGTGGGAGGGCGAGTTCGCACCGATCTGGTAGAGGGCTTTCGGTTGGATCGGGGATTTCAGGTGATGCTGACGGCCTATCCCGAGGCGGAACTGGAACTGGACTATGAGGCCCTCGATCTGCACGCCTTCTACGACGGTGCACTCGTTCAGTACAATGGACGTTTTCATCGGATCGCCGACCCGTTTCGGCACCCCTTCGACGTTCCTAAGACGCTGTTCAGTCCGGTTGGCACGACCGCCGACAAGGTCCGGGTGGCCCGGATTCGGCGTCGACTCCTGCACTTGAGCGTTCCGGAGATCATGGAGCGAGAGGAGAAAACGGCCCTCGAAGCACTGCGGGATCGATGGGGATTTTCGTCGAACGTCATCGATCGGTTTTTCCGTCCCTTCTTCGGAGGAATCTTCTTGGACCGATCGCTGGAGACCTCGAGTCGCATGCTGGAGTTCATCTTCAAGATGTTTGCGGACGGGCAGGCCGTCCTTCCGGCGGGGGGAATGGAAAACATTCCCAGGCAGATGCGGGCCCACTTGCCCGACGACGCCGTTCGACTCAATACGTCCGTCGAGGCTGTTGACGGGCAGACCGTGGTCCTGGAGAACGGGGAGACGATGGAGGCCTCTGCAGTCGTGGTGGCCACGTCCGCTCCGGAGGCCCATCGGCTGATCGGGAATGTGAGCCCGGTAGAGGGGCGATCGACCGTTTGTCTGTACTACGACGCGCCGGGGTCGCCGCTCGACGACCCCGTTCTTGTGCTGAATGGAGAGGGCGTTGGGCCCATCAACAACGTGGTTGTTCCCTCCGACGTGGCGCCGGGATATGCACCGGAGGGGCGGGCCCTCGTGACGGCCGTCGTCGTGGGCGATCCCCCCGAGGACGGCGAGAGTCTGGAACGGGCGGTCCGCGATCAACTGATCAGCTGGTTCGGTCTGGCGGCAGGAGGCTGGACCCACCTTCAGACGACGCACGTCCCGTACGCACTTCCGGACCAGTCGCCGCCCTTTCTGTCTTCACCGGAGCGCGCCGTTCGCCGTCGGCCCGGCCTCTATCTCTGTGGGGATCACCGCCGAACCGGGTCGATCAATGGAGCCATCGCAGCCGGACGAGCGGCGGCCCGGGCGCTGCTTGCCGATCGGAGCGAGTAAATGCGAGGGGCGCCCCTCCGTGGCGAACTGTTTTCTTACCGGTGTCCGCGCCCGTTGCGTTCTTCACACCTGGAAGATATTATTACGGCGCCGCTCCACTGTCTCCTTTTCCTACGTTCCAACCCATGTCCGGAAGCGCGTACGAAACCACCAACAAGTACCTGCAGGATGGATTCGACGCCCTCGAGTTGGCGCCCAAGACCGAGCACATGTTGAAAACGCCGGCACGGGAGGTGCGCGTCGAGCTCGTCATCACGAGGGACGACGGCTCCGTCGGCAACTTTATCGGGTATCGCGTGCAGCATGACAATGCCCGCGGGCCGTTCAAAGGAGGGCTTCGCTACGCCCCGAGCGTAAACCGGAACGAGGTCCAGTCGCTCGCGAGCCTCATGACGTGGAAGACGGCGTTGATCGACGTGCCGTACGGGGGGGCGAAGGGGGGCATTCAGGTGGATCCCCGGGAGTTGAACACCAGCGAGATCGAGCGGCTCACCCGGCGCTTCGTGGAGACGACTCACGAGTTTATCGGTCCGACCGAAGACATTCCGGCGCCGGACATGAACACGGACGGGCAGGTGATGGCCTGGCTGTTTGACGAGTATTCCAACTTTCACGGCTTCGAGCCCGCCGTGGTGACCGGAAAACCGGTAGACGTGCACGGCTCGGTGGGGCGCGAGGCGGCCACGGGGCGGGGATGTCTGTTTGCGCTCCGGGAGGTGCTCAACCACGACGACGAGTCTCTCGCCAACACCGAGATCGCCATTCAAGGGTTTGGAAACGTGGGAAGTTGGGCCGCACGGCTGCTGCACGAGCGAGGTGCGACGATCGTGGCCGTGAGCGACATTACGGGGGGCTACTACGATCCGATGGGTCTCGACATTCCCACCGTCTACGAGCACGTCGCGGCCGAGGGGAATCTCGAGCACTTTGAGGGAGGCACGTCCATCACCAACGAACAGCTGTTGGAACTGGACTGCGACGTGCTCATGCCGGCGGCCATCGGGGGCGTGTTAACGGAAGAAAATGCCGACGACGTGCAGGCCGATTACGTGCTGGAGGGGGCAAACGGGCCCACGACCTACGCGGCCGATCAGATCCTGAAAGAACGGGGCGTCACGTGCATTCCCGACATTTTTGCGAACGCCGGAGGGGTTACGGTGAGCTACTTCGAGTGGGTTCAAAACATCCAGCACTTTAGCTGGACGGAGAAAGAGATCAACGATCAACTAAAGGAGCGCTTCGTCGACGCCCACGAGGGACTGCGGCAGACCATGGCGGAATACGACGTGTCGATGCGCACGGCGGCCTTCGTGAATGCCATCGAGCGGGTGCGCCGGGCGACGGAGATGAGGGGGCTTCAATAGGGGCGTCGTACCGATGAAATCGTTTCATTGACGAAGCAACCCGATGGGACGTTCAATCGTTCATTGTAGACCGAGAACGTTTTGCGTTCTGGGAGAGCTTCTTTCGACGTTCCTTTCGGTTTCGAATCCCGTTCTCATGAAAGCCGTCCTCGAGGATACTGTTCTTGCTGATAGTGATGACACCGTCGTCGTTGAAGGTAACCACTATTTTCCCCCGTCGTCTCTGAGCGCGGAGCACCTGGAGGCGAGCGATCATCGCACGACCTGTCCGTGGAAGGGGGAAGCACACTACTACGACGTGGTCGCAGGCGGGACCCGGAAAGAGAATGCTGCATGGTACTATCCGGAGCCCTCGGACGCCGCCGCCAAGATCCAGGATCACGTCGCGTTTTACACGTCTGAGGTCGACGTCACGGAATAGTTGTGCTTCTCCCCGTAGCGGGAATGGGGGATATGAACGTCCTTCGCGTGCGACACCGAGAGGAATCGATCCAGGTGTTCATGGGGTGACGAAGAGGGGAGCAGGGACCATACGACTGCAGGCGAACGGGAAATTGCGAATAACTCTCGGTCGTGTGCCGGTCTCGTGGAACGCCTCTAGAGATGCTTTGGTACCTCCTCCCTCCAAATGTTCATCAACGAGTGAGCCCCCTATGTCCGACACTGCCACTGCTTCGTCCGACAAGGTCGAGACCTACGTCGAAGTTCGCCGTCGAATTGACTCGCTGTTGGAAGAGCAGACGGACTGGATCGCGGCGATGGCTACGGTCGCCTGTGAGCTCCACCACTCGTTCGACTCCTACGACTGGACGGGCTTCTACCGGGCCGTCTCCGACGAGGACCTGCTCGTGGGGCCGTATCAGGGCCCGCACGGCTGTTTGCACATTCCGTTTGGCCGGGGCGTGTGTGGGGCCGCCGCCCGGACCCGGGAGACCCAGCTCGTGCCCGACGTCGAGGCATTCCCGGATCACATCGCCTGTCAGTCCTCCACGCAGTCGGAAATCGTGGTCCCCGTGCTTACGCCCGATGACCGTCTCCTGGCCGTGCTCGACGTGGACTCCGACACGCTCGGGGCATTTGATGAAACGGATCGGGACCATCTCGAAACTCTTTGCCGGAAGTTGGGAGAGCAATTCGAAACGACGCAAACGCTCTAACGGGCGCTGGACGGATCCATCCGGACGGTCGATCCGCACCCCGTCTTTCTCGTTCTACGATCTTATACCGCATGATGCCCTGGGTCCTCAAAATGGCGTGGCGCGACAGCCGCGGCAGCCGCAAGCGCCTCGCGCTGTACCTCTCGGCGATGGTCTTAGGGGTGGCGGCCCTCGTGGCCATTCGCGGGTTCGGGGACAACATGAGTCGCACGGTGGACGAGGAGGCAAAGACGCTCCTCGGAGCCGACCTTCGGCTGGAAGCGGAGCAACCCTTCGACGACTCGACCGAGGCGCTCATCGACTCGATCGGCGGGACGCAGTCGCGCCGCCTCTCGTTTGGGTCCATGGCCGTGTTTCCCAAATCGGGAGACACCCGCCTCACAGCCGTCCGGGCCGTCGAGGGGGGCTATCCGTTCTACGGGGCGCTCCGAACGCGACCCGACTCCGCCGCTCAGGCGTACCAGACCGGGCGGCGAGCCCTCGTGGCCGGGACGCTCATCGATCAGTTCGACGTGCAGGTGGGCGATTCCGTCCGCATCGGACGCGTCACGTACCGCGTGACGGGAGAGATTGAACAGGCCCCGGGAGAGTCGTCGTTCAGCTCCGCGGCGCAGCCGCCCATCTACATTCCCCGGGCGGACATCGACACGTCTCTTCTGAGTCGCGGAAGCCTGGCCGAGTACGAGGTCTACTTTCAGTTCGAAGACGACCGGGACGTCGAGGAACTCGTGAGCGAGATTGATCCGTTTACGGAGCGTCGGGACCTGGACATCGACACGGTTGAGGAGGAGGCCGAAGACTGGCGAGAGGGATTGGGCAACCTCTACCGCTTCCTGAGTCTCGTGGGCTTCGTGGCCCTGTTGCTCGGCAGCCTCGGGGTCGCGAGTGCCATCCACGTCTACGTGCGTCGTCGGCTCGCCTCCATCGCCGTTCTGCGCTGTCTGGGGGCTTCGGCCGGCCGCACCTTTCAGATTTATCTGGTGCAGGCGGGGGTGCTCGGCCTGCTGGGAGCGGGCACCGGTACACTCCTCGGGGTGGGGCTCCAGGCGTTCGTGCCGCGCCTACTGGCCGACTTTCTTCCGTTTGAGATCAGCTTTGCCCTCTCCTGGACGGCGGTGGGGCTGGGACTCGGCGTCGGGCTCGGCGTGACGATGCTCTTTGCCCTGTGGCCGCTGCTGGAGGTGCGGGGCGTCTCGCCGCTCCGGGCCCTGCGCACCGACGTGGAGCCCTCTACGGGCGGGTGGCGCGATCCGGCCCGGTGGGCGGTGGCCCTCGTCATTGCGGCGGGCGTGACGGGCGTGGCCCTCTTGCAGGCTCCCTCCTGGGAAATTGGACTCGGCTACGCGGGGGGAGTGGTTGTGGTGTTCGGGGTGCTCGCCCTCGTGTCCCGAGGCATCGTGACGGGGGTGCGCCGCTTCTTCCCGACCTCGTGGCCGTATCCGTGGCGGCAGGGCCTGGCCAATCTCTACCGCCCGCAGAATCAAACGACGGTGCTGATGCTGGCCCTCGGTCTGGGGACGTTCCTCATCGTCACGTTGCTTCTGACCCAGCGAACCCTTCTCGAAGAAATCCGGATTACGGGAGGGGAGGGACGACCGAATCTCGTGCTTTTCGACGTGCAGAACGATCAGGTCGACGGGGTTCGGACGATCGTGGAGGAGGAGGGACTTCCCCTCATGGCCGACGAGCCCATCGTGACGATGCGGGTGCACGGCGTGCAGGGGCGGACGGTCGAGGAGCTGCGCCGCGACACGACGGCCCGGGCCTCGTGGGCCCATCAGCGCGAGTATCGGGTGACCTATCGCGATCACCTCACCGAGAGCGAAACCGTCGTGGACGGGGAGTTCGTGGGAGAGGTGGAGGGCAATCCGCTCCAGTCGGGGGAGGCCGTTCCGATTTCACTGGAGCAGGAGATTGCGCGGGAGGACCTGAACGTCGGCATTGGGGACACCCTCACGTTCGATGTGCAGGGCCGGTTGGTTACGACCTACGTGTCCAGCATTCGGCAGGTCGACTGGCAGCGCATCGGAACCAATTACTTTGTCGTCTTCCCGGACGGGGTCCTGGAGACGGCCCCACAGATGCACGTCATGCTCAGTCGCTCGGAGGAGGACGAGGCCTCGGCCCGCGTGCAGCGCCGCGTCGTGCAAGAGTATCCCAACGTCTCCGCGATCGATCTTTCGCTGGTGCTCTCCACGGTTCGTGACCTCTTCGGGCGCCTGGCGTACGTGATTCGCTTCATGGCCTTCTTCAGCATCCTCACCGGCCTCATCGTCCTCGCCGGTGCGGTCATCGTAAGCCGCTACCAGCGGGCCGAAGAGAGCGTGCTACTCAAGACCCTTGGTGCCTCGCGCCGAACCGTGCTGCAGATTATGACGGTGGAGTACCTCTTTCTCGGTGTGTTCGCCGCGGCCACGGGCATTCTCCTGGCCCTCGCGGCGGCCTGGAGTCTGTCGTACTTTGTCTTCGAGGGCCCGTTCGTAGTGGCGCCGTGGGCGCTCGCGACGACCTTCGTGGTGGTGACGGCTCTCACCATCGCGATCGGTCTGTTCAACAGTCGCGGCCTCTACGACCGGCCGCCCCTCGAAGTCCTGCGGGCAGAGGTGTAACCTCCTACTGTCCCACGAAGATAAGCGAAAACCCCGGACGCGGGGTCAGCCGAATCGCCGGAGCGGGAAAGTGGTACCGGTTTAGCAGGTCGCCACCCGTGCGTCCGAGCCAGGAGTCGCGCGGAATGATCTCGCGCCAGTCCACGTCCACGCTCAGGTGCGTGGAGAGGTACGCGTCGGAGTCCGGATACTCGGTCCAGTCGTTCAGGGAGACCCCGAGGGAGGGGTTCAAAAAGCGCGGCCAGTAGGGTTGGACAGCGTCGGGGAGGAGGTCCCGGACCCGGACGCTGAGCCAGAAGGTCAGCCCCATGTAGTCGTCCGTGAAGGGCGTCGTTTCACGGGACTGATTGATGGGGGGGTGTTCGGGGTTCCAGTACATGAGACGCACGTCGTACCGACGGAGGGCCGGTACGCGGTCGTGCAGGTAGAACCACGTCACACCGAGGACGTTGGCGACCTGATCGTAGACGTCGAATCCCCACTTTGCACTGTAGCCGTCGTGGATCTCGACGTTCGTCTGTCCCGCGAGACTGATGAGGGCACCCCACAAAGCTGCTCGGGACCGACGAACGCCCGACCACTCCAGGGCACGCGCGTTTGCGAGGGCCTGGAGTTCAGAGACGTAGAAGTGGCCCAGTTTGTCGGTATTTTCGGCGTAGTCGAGGTGACTGTCGAAGTGGAACGACCGATCCTCCTTCCACCACCGACTTCGTTCGAAAATGTACACGCCCGTGTAGGCCCCCACAATCGTGGTGGTGACGGGAACGAATCGGTTCCAGCGGATTGAGGGGGACGGGTCGTCGGGAGTGGCGGGCGATCCCGTGGGAGAGAGGGAATCGGTGGGGAGAGAGAGGGAGGGATCGACTGTGGACGGCGGGTCGGGGGTGATGGGAGGAGCCGGGTTTTGTGTGGAGGACTGGGCCTGAAGGGAGAAGGGAGCGGGGCCGAGCGCGAGTCCGAGGAGAAGAAGTGACAGGAACCTCATATGGGGAAGGGGGGAGAGCAAAAGAACGACGGAGGAGAACCGGTGACGGAGAGAGGAAGGACGGGGAGTCCGAATACGGGCACTCCTCCATCCTCGGTGTACGTCCTCGGTTCGCGAGAATGAGAAGTGGACGACGCGTACTCGTTTCGTCCGCTGAATGTGACTTTATTCAATCGTAAAAGGTTTCGAACGGATCCGGAGGCCGCTGTCGTAGTGAGGACTGCAGGAAGATTTGGCTGAGGCGGATCGTACACCTCAGCGTCGGAATAATAAAGGCAACGATGGAGAGACGTGCGTACATTTCGTCCGACTTTCCTCTACAAACACCACCGAGACGAATGGCCGTATCGCAGGAGCAGATCAGTGTCGAGGCCGTTTCTGAGCGGCTCGGGTCCGTGCGGGAGCGCATTGCCCAGGCCTGTGAGCGCGCAGGCCGACCCAACGACGTCACGATTGTGGGGGTCTCCAAAACCTTTCCCCTTCGCGCCGTCGAGTCGGGAACGGCCGCCGGTCTCGATCACTTCGGAGAAAATCGGGCACGACAATTGCGGGACAAAGCCCGTGAGCGCCTCGGCGTCTTCAAGGAGGGGGACGTGATCTGGCACATGGTCGGTCATTTGCAAACCAACAAGGCAAAGTTCGTCGCCCGCCACGCCGACTGGTTCGACGCGCTCGACAGTTCCCGGCTCGCGGAGGAGCTCGACAAGCGGGCCGCGAAGAACGACCGCGTGCTCCCGTGCTTGGTGCAAGTGAACGTCAGCGGCGAGGAGCAGAAGTACGGTCTCGACGTGGACGAAACGCACGACTACCTCGATCACTGTGCCCAGTACGAGAATCTTGCCGTGAAGGGGGTGATGGCAATGGCGTCGTTCGTCGAGGACCCGGAAGACGTTCGGGACGAGTTTCGCCAGATGCGAGAGCTTTTTGACACCTACGATGCCGCCGACAACCCGCGCGTGGAGATGGAGGAGTTGTCCATCGGAATGAGCAATGACTTCGAGGTGGCAGTCGAAGAGGGAAGCACGATGGTCCGGCTCGGAAGCGCGATTTTTGGCCCTCGGGATTACGATTGACCGAGGCCTTGGTCTTTTTTCGAAGACGGTGTTTTTGGAGGAAGAAACAGACAGTTACTTGAGTCGTGAAAATGCAGTAAAACGAAAGGCGCTTCTCGCCCGGAGTTGTACCCAGCCCCTCCAGTTCCTACCCTGTATCCATTCGGGACGCGGGACCTGCCTCTCCGTGTACTGTCCCACTGATTGATCAACGTCATGAAACTTACGCCGCTCGACATCCGGAAGCAGGACTTTGACAAGAGCCTCCGTGGCTACAATCCCGACGAGGTCGAGGCCTTCCTCGACATGGTGGCGACCCAGTGGGAAGAGATGGAGGACGACCGCCGACGATTGGAAAACAAGGTCCAGGAGCTCGAGAACCAGATGGACCACTACAAGCGCGTCGAGGAGGCGCTGCAGGAGGCCCTGGACCAGACTCGCCAAAACGCCCAGGAGAAGCTCGAGAATGCCAAGCAGGAGGCGAAGAACATCGTCCAGGAGGCCAAGACGGAGGCCCAGGAAATCAAGCAGCGGGCGGAGGCGAAGCGTGAGCAGCTCGAGGCGGAGGCGAACACCCTTCAGAACCGGCGCAACGAGGTCGTGGCACGCCTCCGGGCCTTCTTGAACTCTGAACTCGAGATTCTTGAGGAGTATCAGGCAGGGCAGGACGGAGGACGTCCGACGCCGTCGCAGGCCCGAACCGGAGCCGCTGCGGAGCCGGAGGTCAGTTCCCTCGACGAACCGGAGCCCGGGGAGTCGGGTGCGTCGACCGTAGATCGTGCGACGGACGAGAGGACGGAGGAACCGGAGCCTTCGTTTGAACCGGAGGCCCCGGCGGAATCGGCCGTCGAGGAGACGCCCGAGCCGTCCCCCACCGACGAAGAGGTCGACGAGGAAGCCGACTTTGCGGAGGAGTTCGCCGACCTCCAGGATTCGCTCTCGGACGTCATCGACGAAGAGGAGTTCGAGGAGCCGGCCTCGGAGGCGTCCGCCGTAGAGGACGAGCCTGCTGTCGAGGATGAAAGTGAGTCCGACTCCGACATTTTTGAGGCGGATACGCTCCCGGACCTCGAGGAGGAATTCTCGTCGGACGCGGAGGAGAGTGCGGACGAAGAGGAGCCCGCTTCGGAAGCGCCGGATCCGACGTCCAGTACGTCCGAGGAGAAGGAAGAGGGATCGGGAAGCTATCGCTCCTTTGACGACATTCGGGAGGAGGTTTCGGGAGGGGAGGAGACCGCTGTCGAGGAGAACGAGGGGGACGAGGGCGACGACGAGTCCCTGGAGGGCGAAGCGTTCACCGAGATCGACGACGAAACGGCGGAAATGGACTTTTCCTCCGCTTTTGGCGAGCCCGAAGACGACGTCGAGGAGTCATTGGGGGCCGTTTCGGACGAGCCTGTCGCCGAGTCCCCGTCCCCGGAAGACGTCGAGGCGGACGTTTCGGAAGGAGCGACGCCCTCCGAGGAGGAGGAAGACGACCTGGAACGGGCCATGCGATCGCTGTTTCCGGTTCTTCCCGACGAAGGAGGAGAAGAGGACGTTGCTGAGGACAGCACGGCAGAGGCACGTTCCACAGCGGGGGAGGAGGGTGAGGTCGCCGGAAGCACGTCCGCGGAGGACTCGGACGAACAGGAGCCGGAGACGCCGACGGAATCGCAGTTCGAGGCCATCAAGGAGGACGTGCAGAACCGAGAGACAGAGCAGGAAGAGGACGAAAAGAAAAAGAAGCGATCGCAGGCGGAGGACGATGAGGAGGAGGCCTCGACCGAGGAAATCGAAAAAATCTGGAGCATCCTCGAGGACATGGAGTAAGGCCGCTTGTCGTCCTCGTCTTCGGTCGCGCCCTTTTCGTTAATTCGTCTCGCCCATGTCTGCTGAGGAGCCTTCCGCACTCACGGTCGAAGAAACCCGTACGTATCGCCGTCACGTCGAGGCCGCCGCTGCTGGTCTTCGAGACGAGGTTCGGTCGTTTCCGGGGCGGGGAGTGGTCGTGCATTCGGAGGTCGGAGGGCTGGGAGAGGCATTCACGCCGGAGGTGCAGTGGAGCGCCGAGGACATTCCTCATTTTCCGGACGGGACTTCGGCCGGAACCGAACCGGTCCTGGCCGTCGGGACGCTCGGCGACACGTCCGTCGTGGTGCTCGAAGGCGGGTTGTCGCTCTACGACGGCTACACGCCCCGGGAGGTCGTCTTTCCGGTCCGCGTGCTCGCGGAGGCCGGGGTCGATTCGATCTTGTTTGCCAATACGGCTGGAAGTCTCAGTCCGGACATTGGCCCGGGAGAGCTCGTTTTGGCCACCGACCACATCAACTTTCAGGGCGCTAATCCGCTCGTGGGGCCCAACGTGGAAGACTGGGGCCCTCGCTTTCCGGACATGACGGAGCCGTATGCGGCGTCTCTGCGACAGCGGGTGGAGGCCGTTGCCCGGAATGAAGGCATTCCGCTTCGGGAAGGGATCTACTTTGCCAGCCTCGGTCCCAATCGGGGCACACAGGCGGAGTACCGCATGGCACAGGCCCTCGGGGCCGACGTGACGGGCATGACGACGGTGCCCGAGGTCATTGCGGCCCGGCACATGGACGTGCAGGTGGCGGCAGTCTCGGTCATTACGGAGCAGTGCCTGACGGGCACCTCCCGCGAAGATGCCTCCCGAACTGCTTCAGACGCGCGTGCGGTCGCCCGATCTTCTCTCTCTGCCCTGCTTGCAGGAACGCTGGCGAGCGTGAAGTCGGAAGAAAAGTCGGGATAGACACCGGGGTTTCCTGCAGAGCGGTCTTGATCTCGTTGCGTCTTTCCGTCTCTTGAGTCATTTTGTCGCCGTCCGTTCCTACACGCGGGACGGGCGGTTCTTTTGGTTGTGTTCTGGCGCCGATCGTACACCGTATGGAATCCGCGTCTTCGTCCCAGCACTGGAGCGTACACAAGTTCGGGGGGACCAGTCTCGCGACCCCCGACCGCATCCGTCACGTCGCCTCCTTGATTGCCGACCAGGCCCAGCCTGCCGCCGTGGTCGTCTCGGCGATGAGTGGGGTGACGGATCGGCTCTTGGACCTCGCCGACACGGCCCCGGCCGCCCACGACGATCTTCGTGCCCGCCTGGAGGTCCTCTGCGACGAGCAGCGCGCGGTGGTGACGGAACTGCTTTCCGACGAGGCGGCGGCGCCCCTGCTGCGAGCCCTCGACGCCGACATCGAGGACGCCAGCGACGTACTTCGGGCCACCCGGCTCATGCGCACGGCCCCCTCGACGGCACGGGATCTCGTCGCGGGGTACGGAGAGCTCTGGTCGGCCCGTCTCCTCGCGGGAGTGCTTCAGTCGCAGGGGCTTTCGGCGATTCCGTGCAACGCCCGCGAGGTCCTAGTCGTGGAGCACGGTCGCCTTGGCCCGGTGGTGGATTGGGAAGCGAGCCGGCAGCGCTTTGCAGAGTGGCGGGCCGACACGGACGCCGACGTGCTGGTCATTACGGGATTCATCGCCTCAACCGTCGACGGCGCTCCTACCACCCTCGGCCGAAACGGCTCCGATTATTCCGCCGCCGTTTTTGCGTCGCTGCTGGAGGCGGAGGCCCTTACGATCTGGACGGACACCGACGGGATTATGAGTGCCGATCCCCGCTACGTCCCCGACGCCCGGACCCTCGATACTCTTACCTACGAAGAGGCCATGGAACTGGCCTACTTTGGCGCCCGCGTCATTCATCCTCGCACCATGGCACCGGCAATTGATCAGGAGATTCCCATCACGATTCGAAACACCTTTGCTCCCGAGGAGCCCGGCACGCGCATTCATCTGGAAGGCAATGGCGACTCGGTCGTCAAGGGCTTCTCGACGATTGACGACGTGGCGCTCCTCAACCTGGAGGGGACGGGCATGATTGGGGTGCCCGGGATTGCCCGGCGCCTCTTCGACGCGCTCGAAGACGAGGGGGTGTCCGTCATCCTCATCTCGCAGGGCAGCTCCGAGCACTCCATCTGCTTTGCCGTGCCGCAGGCTCAGGCCGAGGCGGCGCGGCAGGCGGCCGAACAGGCCTTTTACGCCGAGATGGATCGCGGCGAAATTCAGCAGCTGGAGGTGACGCCGAACTGCAGCATCCTCGCCGTGGTCGGCGATCAGATGTCGGGAACCCCCGGTGTGGCCGCCACCTTTTTCGGGGCGCTCGGGGACGCTGGGGTCAACGTCCGGGCCATCGCACAGGGGTCGTCGGAGCGCAACATTTCGGCGGTGGTGGACGGAGACGACGCCCAGCGGGCCCTCCGGGCGGTGCACGCGGGCTTCTACCTTTCGAAGCGGACGCTTTCGATTGGAATCATCGGGGCCGGCAACGTGGGAGCGGCTCTGCTCGACCAGATTGGGGACCAGGTCGAGCGGCTGCGGCAGGAGCAGGACATCGACCTTCGTGTGCGAGGGGTCACCACGACGACCAAGATGGTGCGGTCCGAGCAGTGCCTGGACCTCGACCACTGGCGGGAGTCCCTGGGCGAAGGAGAGCCGGCCGACCTGGCCGCCTTCGTCGATCACGTGCAGACCGACTACCATCCGCACACCGTTCTCGTCGACTGTACGGCGAGCGATCGGGTGGCCGAGCACTACCGGGAGTGGCTGGAGCGAGGCATTCACGTCGTGACGCCCAACAAGCGCGCCAACACGGCCTCGTGGGATACCTATCAGGGCCTCCAGGAGGCGAGCCGGGGCACGCGCCCCAACTACCTCTACGAGACGACCGTGGGGGCGGGCCTGCCCATCATTCAAACCCTCGAAAATCTGACGGAAACCGGCGATCGGGTGCATCACATCGAAGGCATCCTTTCGGGCACCCTCTCGTATCTGTTTAACGCGTTCGACGGCGATCGGCCCTTCTCTGAGATTCTGATTCAGGCCAAGGAGGCCGGGTTTACCGAGCCCGATCCCCGGGACGACCTCTCGGGCATGGACGTCGCCCGCAAGGTCGTCATTCTGGCCCGCGAAATGGGAGTGCCGCTGGAGCTCGAGGACGTGACCGTCGAGGGGCTGGTGCCCGACGCCCTGACAGACGGACGTGTCGAGGCGTTTTTGGAGCGACTGCCGGAGCACGACGACACGATGACCGACATTCTACGCACGGCCCAGGCCGAGGGCAAGGTGCTGCGGTTCGTCGGAAGCGTGAAGCGGGACGGAACGGCGTCGGTACGTCTGCGGCGCTATCCGACCGACCACGCCTTTGCTCGCATCAGCCACACCGACAACATCGTTCGGTTCCAGACGGACCGCTACCAGCAGAACCCGCTGATCGTGCAGGGGCCGGGGGCGGGACCGCAGGTGACGGCAGCGGGGGTGTTCGCGGATCTGCTGCGACTGATGACCTAACCCGACCGGGCGGGCGAAATGAGGCGTTCTGCCTCGACGTGTTGCGTACTGCATATTGTGTATTTGCGATGACGCCGCGATCCGATGGATACGCAATACAAAATACGCAATCTGTAAATATTTGTGTGCAATGAAATGGGCGTTGACATGGAAACGGAAGTGACGGTCTTTGCGCCGGCGTCGATGGGCAACGTCGCCGTGGGATACGACCTGCTGGGCAGTGCCCTCAATACCATTGGCGATTACGTCACGGTCCGCCGGATTGACGAGCCGGTCGTCCGCATCGGCGACATTACGGGACGGGTGACCGATCTGCCGACGGCGCCCACCGAGAATACGGCGACGGTCGCTTTGCTCGATCTTCGGGAGAGGCGAGGAATCGAGTTTGGGTTTGAGGTCTCTCTGGAGAAGGGGATTCCGCTGGGGTCGGGACTCGGGGGGTCGGCCGCGTCGGCCGTCGGGGCCGTGGTGGCGGCCGAGCGGCTTCTGTCGGCGTCTCTTTCTCCGGACGAGCTGCTGCCTCACGCCCTGGCGGGAGAGGCTGTGGCGAGCGGAGCCGTGCATCCCGACAACGTCGCGCCCTGCCTGTACGGCGGATTGGTTCTGACCCGCGAGGTCGATCCGCCTGACGTCATTTCCATTCCCATTCCGGACCCGATCCGGTGCGTGCTCGTCCGCCCCGACCAGATCATTCCGACGCGCGACGCCCGGGCCTGTCTGCCGGAGTCGTTGCCCCTCGCCCAGTCCGTCCGGCAGACCGCCCACCTGGGGGCCTTCGTCGCCGGCTGTTACCGGGACGATCTAGCGCTCATCGGCCGGGCCCTGCGCGATCTAATTGTGGAGCCGCATCGGGCGGCCCTGGTGCCGGGCTTCGAGGACGTGCAGTTCGCCGCGATGGAGGCGGGAGCGCTCGGGTGTTCGCTCTCCGGGGCCGGACCGACCGTCTTTGCCTGGTGCGACGGCCCCGCCGACGCCGAAACGGTGCGCGAGGCGATGGTGGAGGCATTCGACCGCGTGGACGTGCCGACGGAGTCCTGGATTTCGACCATTCCGGAGCGGGGGGCTCACGTCGTGGAACCGACCCCCGCAAAATAACGGTAGGTGTCCGTTCTACAACCTGCCAAGTTATACCAGATGCCAAGGTTGATTGTGCATTTCGCTTCGGGGTGCTGGGACAAAAATGTCGCGAGATGCATCTCGGTATGTGTTTAGCGACAAACCCGCCAACGACGCTGAACTTCTTCACCGAGATCCTTTCGGACACTGGTCCCAGATCAAGGTCTGGGATGACTATTCCGGATCTCCGCTTCGCTTC
>CAZCUZ010000009.1:0-18839 GCA_964502085.1 uncultured Salinivenus sp.
GTAAATCACGTTTGGACATCTTATACCAAATGCCAAGGTTGATTGTGCATTTTGCGTCGGGGTGCTGGGGACGAAAAGGTCGCGAGATGCATCTCGCGACGGTCTTTCCTTCCTGATCCAGGACAATCAAGTGCACAACGATCCAAGGGAACTGGTATTAGATGTCCAGGAGCGACGTTGTAGGCTCATTTCTGTCGTTGAGAAATGAGTACGTGTTTTGAAATGGCACAAGCCATCTCAGAACGGTCGTCGTATCACTCACTCATCTTTCCTCCCGCCCATGGATAAGCTCGTCGTTCACGGCGGTTCGTCCCTCGAAGGCCCCCTCTCCGTCGGGGGCTCGAAGAACACTGCCCTGCCGCTCATGGCCGCCACCCTGCTCGCCGAAGGGACGTCCCGAATCACGTACGTGCCGGACCTGCGGGACGTACGCACCTTCTCGAACGTCATCCGGGTGGCGGGACCCGACGTCACGTTCGATGCCCCGGCAAACACCCTTACCATCGACGCCTCCACGGTCAACCATCCGGTGGCCCCCTATGAGCTCGTGAAGAAAATGCGGGCCTCGTTCTACATGCTGGGGGCCTTGATGGGACGCTGCGGAAAAGCAAAGGTATCCCTCCCCGGGGGCTGTGCGTGGGGCCCGCGGCCGGTCGACCTCCACATCAAAGGAATGAAGGCCTTCGGCGCCGACGTCGAGCTGGAGGAAGGGTACGTCGTTGCCTCGGCCCCGAACGGCCGGCTGGACGGCGGTTCTTTTCGTCTCGAGCCCTCGAGCGTGGGCGCCACGATCAACCTCCTTCTCGGAGCGGTGCGGGCCCAAGGGCCGTCTCGCATCCAGAACGCCGCGCGGGAACCGGACGTGGTCGCCTTCGGAGAGGCCCTCAAAGACATGGGAGCCCAAATCGACGGGCTCGGGACCAACACGATCGAAATTCAGGGGGTCGATCGCCTCGAGCCGACCTCCTTTCGGAATACCCCCGATCGGATCGAACTGGGAACGTTCATGCTGATGGCCGCGACGGCGGGCGAGCCTGGGCAGCCCGTCGAGATTCGCGAGGGAACCCACGAGCACCTCGGACACGAGTTTAAGGAACGGTTCGCCCAAACCGGCGTCGACGTCGAGTACGAACCGGAGGTCGTGACGGTGACGCGTCCCGAAACCATCACGCCGGTCTCGATCGAGACGGCCCCCTACCCCGGCTTCCCCACGGACCTCCAGGCCCAGTGGACGGTCCTCCTCGCCCTGGCGGACGGCACGGCCACCGTCACGGACACGATCTACGACGATCGCTTCAAGCACGTCCCCGAGCTGCAGCGGCTCGGCATCGACATCTCCGTGGAGGGCAACGTGGCCACCGTGCACGGCGGACATCCGATCAAAGGGGCTCAGGTCATGAGCACGGACCTCCGTGCCAGCGTGTCTCTCGTCATGGCGGGCATGATTGCGGAGGGGTCGACGCACGTCCTTCGCGTATACCACCTGGACCGCGGCTACGAACACCTCGAAGACAAACTTCAGGCCGCCGGCATCGACATTCACCGCGAGGAGTACGACGAGTTTGAAGAACCGTCCGCTGAGCCCGTTACTTAGACGTGGCGTTTGTACCCGGATTTCCCCTACCCCCTGACACTCGAACTGTTTTCACTATGGCTTCCTCCCGTCGCGACTTTTTTAAATCATTCGCTGCCGTCTCCGCCGCCGCAGGACTGGCGCCCTCTGCCTTCGGCTCGGACGCCTCCCGCCTTCCAAAAAGGAACCGCCCCTCGGTGCCCCCCAACGACCGGATTCAGTTTGCCATCATCGGCACTGGAATCATCGGGCACGTCAACATGGAAACGGCCACCGATCTGCCGGGCGTCGAGCTCGTGGCTGCGGCCGACTGCTACGACTCCCGCCTGACCCGCGTGCAGGAGAAGTATGGCGACGACGTCTTCACCACGCGCGACTACCGGGAGGTCCTGACCCGATCAGAGGTGGACGCGGTGCTGATCTGCACGCCGGACCACTGGCACGCCCCCATCGCCCGCGACGCGATGGAGGCCGGAAAAGCCGTTTACTGCGAGAAGCCGATGGCCCAGACCGTCGAGGAGGGCGCCTCCATGATCGAGACCCAGGAGCAGACCGGGCAGGTGCTCCAGGTGGGCAGCCAGTACGCCAGTTCGATCGTGCTCGACAAGGCGCGTCAGCTCATCGACGAGGGGGCCATCGGCTCCCTGAACATGATCGAGGCGCGCTATAACCGAAACTCCGCCCTCGGGGCCTGGAAGTACTCGATTCCACCCAACGTGTCGGAGGACGACGTGGCGTGGGATCGCTTTCTGGGCGACGCCCCGGAGCGGGACTTCGACCCGGTCCGGTTCTTCCGGTGGCGCAACTACTGGGACTACGGCACCGGCCTCGCGGGGGACCTCTTCGTCCACCTCCTCACGATTGCCCACACCGTAACCGGCTCCAACGGCCCCACGCAAATCACCTCCACCGGAGGGCTTCGCTTCTGGAAAGACGGCCGCGAGGTGCCGGACGTCCAAACGGCGCTCTTCGAGTATCCGGAGACCGACAGTCACCCGCCCTTCACCTTCTCCCTGCAGTCGAACCTCGCGGACGGAAGCGGCGGCGGCCAGCTTCTTCGGTTCGTGGGGAGCGACGGGGCGATCCGATTGGAGGGCAATACGGTGCGCCTGACGCAGTTCCGGCGCTCGACTCCATCGGTCGACCAGCTCGTGAACGGCTACAACTCGGTCCGCACGTTCTCTGAGGACGTGCGAGAGGCCTTCCGCGAGTCCTACTCTGCCGAGGAGAGCGACCCCAGCGTGGACGACATGAGCACGGAGAGCGACTTCGAGGCCCCGGACGGCTACTCCATGCGCCGGGATCACTTCATGAACTTCTTCGCCGCAGTGCGGGGCGAGGAGGAGGTCGTCGAGGACGTCGTCTTCGGCCAGCGGGCCGCCGCTCCGGCGCTGCTCTGCAACCGAAGCTACCGAGACGGACAGCGGTACGAATGGGACCCGGATGCCATGGAAATCGTCTCCTGACGTCCCCCTCCTTAGAGTCCGTCTATGACGTCGTCTTCACGACTACAGTTGCCCCCTTCGTCGCACCTGGACATCTGAGATGTCCAAACGTGATTTGCTTTGTCAGTCGCTTCGCTCTTGTGGAGCCCATCCAGCCGACCGGAAAACCGTTTTTAATCGTCGGATAGGCCCTGATGTCAAGATCAGGCGACGAAGGAGACAATTTTCGCTACCGTCGGCCTGAACGGGGCATCTGGAAGTCGTCTGGGGAAACCGTCCTCACGTCGCGAGAGGGCCACTTAGGAATTATCTCAAAACGGTCGAATGATACGGGCTGTGGTGCCGGTATCGCTCGACAGCGGCGATTCTCGCACATCGCCGATTTCTACAGTGCATTGGTGTTTACACGTCTACGTCTTTTGAGATAATTCCTTAGAACGTGGCATTCAGCTTGGCCCGGAGGGTGTGGATCGTGGGAGCCGCGGCAGGGGCACGTCCGTCGTAGCTCACCGAGGCGCGCAGGTGGTCCGAAATCACGTATCGCCCCTGCAGCCCCCAGAGCATGGAGCGTCCGGTCCCCCGCCCGTCCGTGAGCTGGTACTGTGCGAGACCCACGGCGGTGCCCGTCAGGTCCACGTGCGCGGCCTCCACCGTTCCGTTGAGCCGAAGGCGGCCGGCCCGGCTCCACTCCGCCTCGATCGGTACCTTCACGACGCGGGCCCGCCGCCCCTGCAGCCGGTCCCGCTTCTGAGCGTACGCCCCTGAAAGTGTGAGGGTGAGGGTCCGGAGCGGCCGGTAGGACACGCTGGGCTCTCCCTCCACCGTTCGGAGATCGAAGCTCCGGGAGTCGGAAAAGGCCTCACTGTCCGTGCGATCGACCTCGTGACGGCCCTGAAGTCGAATCGACCACGCCGGCGCGGGCTGCACCTCAGCCTCGGCGGTCCACTGGTTCAGAAGGGAGGTCTCCGTGCCCGCGGCCCGATCGTTCAACGACCGATTTTGCCGCCATCCTCCCTCTAGGCTGAAGCTCCGCTCCTGCGTAAAGAGGTCGATCTCCTGTTCCAGCCGAAGCTGACCGCTGAGGGTGGTGCCCGGCTGCCGAAAGTGACGCAGATTCAGGGCGTACACCTGCGCCACGTCTTCGTCGCGGCTCTTTTCCTGAATCTCGATCGTCGTTCGGGTCGACGTCTGGGAAAGAGCCCGTTTCCACCACTTCTCCGGCGCGTCCCAGAGGCGCGCCGGCTCCAGGGACACCCGCGTCCGGGCCTGCAGGTCGATTACCGACTCCAGCGAATCGGACGGCACAAATCGGCGAACGTACTCCCCCTCGTTGGGGGTGGTCTCGGGCACGAACTCGTCGATCTGCTGCACGCCGTCCCCGTTGTCGTCGCGCCAGACGTACTGGCCCAGGTTGGGACCGGTTCGAACGTAGGTCTCCTGGAGCACCGGCGTCCGTTCGGTAAGGGCATCGTAGAAGGTTTTCACGCGAAGAGCACGGCCGAACGGCCGGGCGTCCCCCTCCAGTCGAAGCAGGAGCGATTCGGTGTCTTCCCGCCCGCGGTTGAGCCGAAAAAACTCTGTCACGCGGCGGACCCGATATCCCCCGCGGACCGACGCGCTGTAGGGCGACTGCGGATCGTAGGAGGCCTCCGACTCCACCGTCCACCCCTCCGACGCCCTCCGAAACGTCCCGTCCGCCGCCCCCTCTTCGCGCTGATACTCGACGCTCCCCGTGAGGGAAAGCTCCCCCCGCCGATACCGAAGACCCGGTCGAACCTCCCGGATCGAAAATGCCTCCCGGGTCAAGCTATCCGTGCCCAACGCTCGCTGGCGTCGACGCTCCCGCTCGACCTCGATCCGCGGCTCCAGGACCCCGTCCAAAAGGGGCTGCCGAAGCGTCCCCTCCTGTTGAAGCCACCTGCCTTCGGACTCCTCGGGCCGGTTGGTGCTTTCTACGTACGAGGACTGAAGCGACACCCGCGGCCACCCCGCCTCCTGTACCCGAACCGCTTCCTCGTGCCGCCAGGCCTCGAAGGCGGAGCCGAGTGTCAGCTGTCCCCCCCTCGCTTCGACCACCGAGTTGCCCACGTCGAGCTGAAGACCGCCCTGGTCGATTCGTTCGTCTCCGCGCCCGCGCAGCGCCTCCGGCACCCCGGAGCCCCGACGCGACAAATTCCACCGCCGACCGTACTCGATGGCCCGCGTCTGGTTGAAGGTCTCAAAGTGCCGCCCCCGCACCTCTCGGCGAACCTGACCCGACAGCCGGCCCTCCGGAAGCCCTCCAACGTCCAGCGACACGTCCTCAAGTCGGGCTCCCGCCACGTAGGACTGATCGCGGTCGTCCGCCGCATCGAGCGAGGAAAACCGGTTCTGGTCGTTGAGCGACTGTGCCCACTCCCCAAACATCTCAACCCCGGAGACCGGCTCCACGGAGCCCGTCAGGTCGACGAGGCGCTGTCGAACGGGGGCCGGCAACGGCTGCACGGGCTCATATGCCCCCTGCCCCGGCCCCCGATACTCGTAGACGATCCCGTTCGCCGTTCCCCCCACGCGCTCGTACCGCCCCTCTCCCTGCCCCACCCGCGAAAAACGAACCCGATAGACGGGCGTGTCCTCCGGCGGGGCCTCGTCCACCGCCACGTACGCCGTGTCCTGCTCGCCGCCCGGCGTCGACACCCTCTCCCGCCGATACTGAACGAACGGCGATTCGGCGTCGAACTCGACCCGCTCCGCCCCACTGCGGACGGCCTCTTCGTCCCCGGATTGTGCCAGGCGAAGGGAGTCCTCTCGGGATAGGTCGAACGCCGTCTGAAAGTCCCGGCCGTCCGCCTTGCGGAGTACACTCGCCCCTATCGAAATCCGGGACTCCCCGTCCTCGTCGCGCCAGGCCCCTGCCTGAGCCTCCGTCCCCACGAGGGTCCGCGTGAACTGGGTAGTCGAGTACTGAAACTCGACCGTAATTCGGCGATCATCCGTAATGATTTGCGAGGAGGTGAAGGTGAGCTCTCCCTGCGTGTAGTCGATGACGTAGTCGTTCGAGCGCCCCCGCTCCATGCGCTCCCCGTCGAGGTAGACCCGCTCCGACCCGGCCACCACGATAATGAGATCCTCCCCGTTCGCCCCACGCAGGCGATACGGGCCCTGGACCCCGTCCCGGGGCTCGATGTCCTGTGTGCGATACTGCCCTCGGCTCACCGCCCCCACCGCCGTCACGTCGCCGGACGCGAGACCGGCGCTCGGGCCGAGCCCGTCGCTCGACACCGCCACGCCCTGTACCTTCTGATCGAACTGCCCGAACGTCCCGGCACCCAGGTCTACGTCCACGTCGCCGAGGCGAGCGGCGCCCTGCGGGGTCTCAATGCCGAGAAAGACCCGGTCGAAGTCGCGGAGTCGCTGCGTGCTGCCCCCGGGCTGAATCGGCGTGTCGGCGTCGGTGAGCAGGGCCTGCACGTGCACGTCCTCCGCCACCTCCCCCTCGAGCTGCATCCGCAGGCCCGACTCCACGTTCGCGTCGCGGTTCGTGCCCCCAACGACCCCCCGAGAAATGGATCCGCTCCGCTCGACATTGACTCCTTCGAAGGGAGAAAATCCCTCCTGCGCCGTCGTGTCCCGCTCCTCTACCACTGCCACCGCCCCGGAGTCGGCCGCCGTCGAGTCCGGAGCGCGTCGGCGGTAGACCGACTGCAGAGAAAAGGGAAAGGTCCGGTAGCGGGCAAAGAGGGAGTCGTGGGCCGAAATCAGATCGTCCCGCTCCACCCAGAGCTGTCCGCGGCGAGCGTCGAGCCGGTACTCACTCGTGTCCAGCTGAACGGTCCCGACCCGAATCGTCTCCGTGCCGGGGACGACGAGGGGACGAAGGGTGTAGGGCTGCGTCTGAAAGGTGTCGATCGTATCCTGCCGCACGCCCACCTCCTCCAGCACGAGGGTCGAGTCCTGCGCCGCAGCCCCGCTCACGACGAGCAGCCCCCCCACCGCGCAGAATAAGAGAATGCGGTTGACCATGAGTGAACGATCACCACGAAAAACCGATCGTGCAAGGCCTCGGCATCGATGCATTCGTCACCATACATCCCGCCGAAGGAGACGACGCTCGGTGAGCAGGAAGAGGTCCTCTCCCCTGCGGGCGGCGTCCAGGATAGACGCTTCGAGATCCACAGGATGCTCCTGCGTCCGGCCTGTCTTCGGATTCCAGACAAACACCCGATCGGCACAGACGATCCAGAGCCGCCCCCGCTGCATCGAGAGCGCCCGGAGCTCCGGCATCGGGGGCGTGGACAGACGCTTCACGAAGGTTCCAAAGAGATCGTAGGCGAGCACGACTCCCTGGGCCCGATCTCCGACGTAGAGCCGACGACTGTCGTCGAGAGCGAGCGCAACAGGCTCCTGCGGAGCACCGGCGCCGCTCATCCCTCCCCCGATGAGGCGCTCGGGCCGACGCTGCTCATCGAACCGAACGACGACGGACTCTCGCCCGTCGACGACGAACGTCTCGTCCCCGTCGCTGCTCACCACGGCGATCGGCCGTCCTTCTCCCTGCACGGCCGATCCGTCGCGGCCGTCGTCAAAGACTCTCTGCTCAGCCCTGGAGCCGAAATCTCCCCCAACCGGCATCGCCTCCAGATACTGCAGATCCGCCGAGAAGCGCTGAATGCGCCCGTTCCCCCCGTCGGCCACCAGGAGAGTCTGGCCATTCGTCGGATCCAGGTCCGTCGGTCCGTCGAACTCCCCGGCCCGCGTCCCGGCGTCGCCGAGCGTCGCCTGCAGCCTCCCCTTTGGGTCGAAGATGCGAATCACGTCCCGGCCCGCGTCCGCCACGTAGAGGCGCCCCGTCGGATCAACCTCCAGCGCACGGGCCTCCTCGAACCGGGCGAGCACGGTCGGCTCTTCCCCATTCTGGGCAAGAAGACTCGTCGGCGCTCCCCCCATCACGAGCGCACTTCCCACCAGGACTGTAAGTGCAGTCCGCATGCAGCGCATGTCTCGCCATAGCAACGGGTGAATGGAGGATTGTGTCTTCTCTCCAGAGAAGAGATCTTTGGTTAGGTCTCCGACACGTGCGCGAGCCCCTTCTCTCCGATGTCGGAGCGGTAGGTTTTGCCCTCAAAATCGATGGCGGCGACGCCCTCGTAGGCCCGATCGAGGGCGGCCGAAAGGTCCTCCCCGAGCGCGGTGACGCCCAGGACGCGCCCGCCGTTCGTGACGAGCGTACCGTCCGGTCGGAGACGCGTCCCGGCGTGCCGCACGGACACGCCCGCGAAGGTTTCGGCCTCTTCGATGCCGGTAATCTCGAATCCCTTGTCGTACTCGACCGGATAGCCGCCCGACGCCAGAACCACACAGGCCGCCGCCCCGGACGAGGCCCGCAGGGAGCCGGTTTCGAGCATTCCTTCGGCCAGGCTGTCGAACACGTCGACGAGGTCGCTCTCCACGAGCGGAAGCACGACCTGGGCCTCCGGATCGCCGAGCCGACAGTTGTACTCGACGACCTTCGGCCCCTCGTTGGTAATCATCAGGCCGCAGTAAAGGACTCCCCGGTACGGCGTGCCCTCCTCTTCCATTCCCTGAAGCGTGGGCTCGACGACCTCGCGACAGATGCGGGTGAGGAGGGCATTGTCGACGATGGGGGCCGGAGAGAAGGCACCCATCCCGCCCGTGTTGGGACCGGTCCCCCCTTCTCCGATGGGCTTGTGGTCCTGTGAGGGCGTGAGGAGTACGTAGTGCGAGCCGTCGGTCAACGCAAAAATGCTGACCTCCTCCCCGTCCATCTTCTCCTCGATGACGACCCGATCACCGGCGTCGCCAAACGCGCGGTCCTGCACAATCTGATCGAGCGCCTCGTGAGCCTCCTCCAACGTGGAGCAGACGAACGATCCCTTCCCTGCCGCCAATCCGTCGGCCTTCACGACAATCGGCGCCCCCACCTCGTCCAGATAATCGGACGCGTCTTCGTACTCGTCGGACCCGAACACCCGAAACGTCGCCGTCGGGATGCCGTGCCGGTCCATAAACTGATCGGCGAACGCCTTGCTGCCTTCGAGCCGGGCCGCAGCGGCCGTGGGCCCGACGATCCGGCGTCCCTCTTCTTCGAACCGATCCACGATGCCGTTCACGAGAGGCTGCTCCGGGCCGACGATCGTCAGATCCACGTCATTGGTCTCCACAAACGAGAGCAGCCCCTCGAAGTCATCCGACTCGAGGCCCACGTTCGTGGCGTGCTGGGCCGTGCCGGGATTGCCGGGGGCCGCATAAATTGTGTCGGCGTTCGGACTGCTTGCGAGCGCGGCGACGAGGGCATGCTCGCGCCCTCCGCTTCCAACGACCAGAATTCGCATGGAGATTTTGGATGATTGTGGCTCGTGTACCGATTATAATGAGACGCGTACCTGCACCGACGCACGTCGGATGCTTCTGCAAGATAGGCGTCACCCTCCACGGATGCACACGCCCGCTCGTCTCACCCAAGGCCTCCGCCCGTTCTTCACTGTCGGGAGAACTGTGAGGGGAGCACGGTTCGCCGTTGCCCTCGCAATCGCTCTCCTTCTCGGCCCACTGCCCGCCGCGGCGCAGGTCGGGTTTCCGGGGGCGCCCGACCAGAGCGGGTTCAACCTGCGGGTGTATCCGACGGACGTCTGGGGCCCTCGGGTGGGACCGGGGATCGGGCTGGGCCTCGTCGGCC
Organism: uncultured Salinivenus sp.; assembly: GCA_964502085.1. Classification (GTDB taxonomy): domain Bacteria; phylum Bacteroidota; class Rhodothermia; order Rhodothermales; family Salinibacteraceae; genus Salinibacter. Next base: position 9,695 of record CAZCUZ010000009.1, read on the forward strand.
ACAATCTCGCCCGTCGGCACGACCAGTGGCTGCTCACCGCCGCCCCCGCCCGCTACGAGCAGGTCGGAACGCTCTCGTTTGCCAGTGCCAATCCCCGGCGGGCCCGGCAGACCGTCCTGGTCGACACGCGCGCTCTCCACACCACGCGCGACTGGATCGGCCCCTGGTCCCTGCGCCGGTCGGCCCTACGGGGACGACTTCGCGTGGGACAGTCTGCTCTCGATCACAGGCTGCTCGTACAGCCGCACCTTTCCGTCCAGCACCAGAACGTGATCGACGTCCATCGACGGAGGGGAGGTATCGGGGACGACCCCGAAATGAGACCTCCCCCCCAACAACGGAACCGAACCGGGCTCCGGACCGGGCTCGACGTTCGCTTCGACACTCGACCCCGCCCCCCGCTTTCCAACCGAGGCGTTCTCCTCCAGGGAACCTGGGACCGGTACGTGCCCCTCGACGGATCGGCCCTTCGCTACGACCAGTGGGTCCTCGACGCGTACGGCTTCGTGCCGCTCGCGGGCCTCCACCGGCTTGCCGTCCGAACCTCGCTCACACTGACCCGCGCCCGCTCCGACGTCCCGGTGCCCCTCTACTCGCTGCCGACCCTCGGAGGCACCGTGGTCCCGGGGTGGAGCCGGGGCCAATTCGTGGGATCGGATCGTCTGCTGGGCAGTCTCCTCTACCGTTTCCCGCTGTGGGAGATGGGGGACCTCGTCCGTCTCGAAGGACACCTGGGAACCCACGCGGCCACCGTATATGCCAACGTCGGTGACCAATTCACCGCCGCCGTGCAGTTTGGAGACGAACGGGCCGACGGTCCCGATCGCCCTCTCCGTCCGGCAGCCTCGGCGGGCCTTCGGATCGTCGTCCCCTTCCGGGATCGCACCACGGTCGACCTTGCCCTCGGCGTGAGTCCCGACGGGTGGTCGGCCGTTCGCTTCACGTTCACCCGGCCACTGCAATCCATCCGCTCGGCGCACCATACGTCCGATCCGATTCGATAACACCTAACCTTTATCCTGCACTGACGTGCCCTAATCGACTGAGCATCAAGGCCGTTCACCCCGCTCCTCACACTTCACGCCAACCGACATGCCCCGTTGGCTCCGACTTCTCCTCCAGTGTGCCCTGACCCTGGGTGCCATCGTCGCGCTGGGAATCGTCGTGGACCCAACCTCCCTCCTTGACTCCCTTCGAGAGGCCGAATGGACGTGGGTGACCGTCGCCGTTCTCCTGCTCCCGGTCAACCTCGTCCTCGACGGCTGGGTCTGGTCCCGCCTCCTCGACGCCGTGGAGGAATCCTTTTCGCCAAAAGACGTTGCCCGCGCCGTCCTCGCGGGCATGGCCCTCGGCTTCTGGACGCCGGTTCGGGTCGGGGAATACGCCGGGCGGGCGCTTTATCTGCCCACCCGGGATCGATGGGCTGTTTCCCTCTCGGTTTTCGCACAGCGGATCGTCGACATGGCGGTGGGGGTGACCGTGGGACTGTTTCTTCTGCTGGGGGCGTTTGCAACGGGAACGCTCCCCCCGTCCATCCCCTGGCTCGCAGCCGCAGCCCTGGGGGCCGGCACCGATGCGCTCCTGCTCTCCCTCCTTCTCTTTCCCACTCTCCTGCAGCGCGGCACCGACGTGCTGAACGAGTGGGTCCCGAGCATCTTTTCCCGAACGACCTTCTTTCGCCGACTGACTCCACGTCAGGGTCTCGACGTGGCAGGGGGAACCATCACCCGATACGTCGTCTTCATCGGACAGTTCGTCTGCCTCGGCCTGGCCGTGGCGCCCGCTGCCTCTGTTCTCTCTCTGTTCGCCGCCGCCGGCCTCACGTTTTACGCAAAATACCTGATCCCCTCCCTCACCGTCCTGGATCTCGGCATTCGCGAAGGAGGAGCCGTTCTGTTTTTTCAGGTGATGGGAATCAGCGCAGCCGCCGGACTGAACGCCTCGCTGCTGCTCTTCTCGATCAATGTGCTCCTTCCCGCCGCCCTCGGCATCCTCGTGCTGGGACAACGGGCCCCGGTAGCCTCACCGAAGACGAGCACCGATTCTGCGGTGGCTTCTTCGGTTCCCTCTTCGTAAGCACAACGGTCATTCTCGCGACCTTTCGTCACCACACGTCCCCTCTGTGCCCACCTCGATTCTCGCCCTCTTGATCGCGGTCGTCGCTCCGTACGTCCTTCAGATGGGAACGGCGGCCGTCGGATTTCTCCGTGTCAAGACCCAGGCCCCGCCTCCCGTTCCGGCGGACTGGCCTCCCGTTTCCGTAATCGTACCCGCCCGAAACGAAGCCGACGAGATCGAAGCGTGTCTCGCGAGTCTGCAGGCAGTCGACTACCCCGCCGACAAGATCGAGATCATCGTGGTGGACGACTTTTCGACGGACGGCACCGCTGAACGGGTGAAAGCACTCCAGCCTGTGGGCGCGGGAGAAACGGAGGCAGATCCGGTGCGTCTGGTCGAACTCGCCGACCGTCAGTCGCAGAACGGGGACCACAAACCCGCTGCGGTTGCCCACGGAGTCGACGCCGCAACGGGCGACGTCATCCTCACCACGGACGCCGACTGCTCCGTCTCGCCTACCTGGGTAAAGTCGATGGTTCGACGCTGCACGCCGGACACCCCCTTCGTGGCAGGCCCCGTCACCTACGAACACGACGAACTGTTTCTGCCGCGCCTGCAGGCCCTCGAACTGATGGGACTCATCGCATACGGTGCCGGAACGCTCACGGTGGGGATCCCCACGTTCTGCAACAGCGCCAACGTCGCGTATCGTCGTGACGTGCTCGGAAACGCGCAGCCGACCCCAAACGGCGCGGCGAGCGACGAACTGCTGCTCCAACACGTGGCCTACGACACCGATCGGGCGGTCACCTTCAACCCCGATCCGGAAGCAGCCGTGACGACGACGCCTACGAGATCGTTCGTGCAGTACCTTCAACAGCAGGCCCGCTGGGCGCACATGGGAGTACGCTATCCGTACGCCCTTCCCAAAGCCCTGGTGGTGGGACTCTGGGCGGCGCACGCGGTCCTCTTCCTCGCCGCAGCGGTGGCCCTGGCCGTCCCCGCCTGGCGCGAGCCCACGCTTCTCCTGCTCCTGGCCAAGATGGGCGGAGACGCAACCGTGGCCGTGCCCTCCGCCCGTCACTTCGGGCAGCACGGTCTCCTGCGCTCCGCCGTGCCCACTGAGCTGCTCCTCCTTTTTGCCGTCCCCCTCATCGGCGTGCTCGGCACCCTCGGGCCCGTAGAATGGAAAGGCCGCGAACTGGAATGATCACCCGTTAGGCGCTGAGCGTTGAGGATTGAACATTTGTTGCGTCACAAATTAGTCGGCGTCTCTTCTGTCTGTCCGGCCTCCTCCGCAAAGCGAAACACACACACGCCCACCCTCCCATACGAACACGCTGTAGTTGCAGCAGCTCGTATTGCCACCCGCACGCCGTCACGGATTCCCTCCTCCCCCATGCGAGTTCTGATTCCTTACCTCGCCACCCACGCTCTCCGTCCGTTCCACCGGTTTTTTCCGGACCTGCTGTGGCGCGTGGACGCCTCGGCCCGTACGGCCTACCTCACGTTCGACGACGGACCGACGGCCGAATGCACTCGCAATCTGCTGGAGATTTTGGCGGAGTACGATGCCCAGGCCACGCACTTCCTCCTGGGCCGGCACGCCGAGCAGCATCCCACCCTCGTGGAAGCCATCGTCTCGGCCGGCCATCGCGTGGGCAATCACACCTACCGCCACCCCGATCCGTGGACGACGCCGCAGGAGGAACTGGCCCGTGAGCTGCAGCACACGACGGAAATCCTGGAAGACCTCGTCCCCGCCCCGATCCGCGCCCTCCGTCCGCCGTACGGCCACCCCACCCCCTTCCTCCGCGAGTGGTGTGCCGCCCAGAACCAGCGCATGGTGATGTGGGACGTGATGCCCGGAGATTATCTACAAACGGCCACCGCGTCCCGAGTGTCCTCGTTCGTGATCAACCACATTCGCCCCGGCTCCGTCATCGTCCTCCACGACAACCCCATCTGCGAGGACGTCACCCCGCAGGCGCTCGACACCATCCTCGATACGCTAACGGCGAAGGGCTGGCGGTTCGATGCGCTGTGAGTGTTGCGTATCACGTATTGCGTACCGCGTGTTGGCCTGTGTTCGATACGCAATACGAAATTCGCGATATTGTGGGGAGTCCCCCGACACGGGGAGTCATGTTCTCCCCGCCCAGACAGCGGGGACGAATGGCCGCTCTGTACGTATGAAAGATGCATTTTGAATCCGAAATTCTGTTAATTGCCAACTCCCCTCCTATATGACCGACTCCCCGCGCTCCGCCACCGATCCGTTCGGCGCCCGCGACACGTTCGAGACGGGAAACGGGCCCGCCGATCTCTACCGGTTGTCGGCCCTCGAAAAGGAGGGCTACGACCTCAATCGCCTTCCCATCTCCATCCGAATCCTGCTGGAGGGCCTGTTGCGCCGGTACGACGGCACGTCTGTGACGGAAGAGGACGTCCGTCGACTCGCCGACTATGACCCGACGGATCCAGCCGAGGAAGACATTCCCTTCCAGCCGTCCCGGGTCCTGCTGCAGGACTTCACCGGTGTACCCGCGGTGGTCGACTTGGCCGCCCTTCGGTCCGCAATGGAACGGCTCGGCGGCGATCCGCAGGGCATTAACCCCGAGGTCCCCGTCCACCTCATCATCGACCATTCCGTACAGGTCGACCATTACGGGCTCCCGGACGCCGTGCAGCTCAACAGCGAGATCGAGTTTCGACGCAACGAGGAGCGGTACACGTTCCTGCGCTGGGGCCAGCAGGCGTTCGACAACTTCAGCGTCGTGCCCCCCGCCAGCGGCATCTGCCATCAGGTGAACCTGGAGTACGTGGGCCGCGGCGTGTGGACCCGAGAGGGGGACGACGGCCGCACGCTCGCGTATCCGGACACGCTCGTCGGGACCGATAGCCACACCACTATGATCAACGGCCTCGGCGTGCTGGGCTGGGGCGTGGGCGGCATCGACGCGGAAGCCGCCATGCTGGGCCAGCCGCTGCACATGCTGATGCCCGAGGTCGTAGGCGTCCGCCTCACGGGCGAGCTGGCGGAAGGCGCCACGGCTACCGACCTCGTGCTCACCGTCACGCAGATGCTCCGCGAGTACGGCGTCGTGGGCCGCTTCGTCGAGTTTTTCGGCTCCGGCCTGCAGACGATGACGATCCCCGACCGCGCCACGATCGCCAACATGTCACCCGAGTACGGCGCCACGATGGGCTTCTTCCCCATCGACGACGAGACGCTCGACTACATGCGCCGCACGAACCGGAGCGACGAGCAGGTGCAACTCGTCGAGCGCTACATGAAGGAGCAGGGCCTCTTCCACACCCCGGACACGCCCGAGCCCGAGTACCTCGACGTGCTGGAGCTCGACCTCGGCGACGTGGTGCCGAGCGTGGCCGGCCCCAAGCGCCCGCAGGACCGCATCCGCGTGCCCGAGCTGCCCGATGCCTTCACCGAGTCGCTCACGACGTCGTCCGGCCCCACCGGCTTCGGGCTCGACGAGGATCGCCTGGACGCCACCGGCCGATACGACGACGGCACGCACGCATTCGACATGACGCACGGCGACGTGGTGATTGCGGCGATAACGAGCTGCACGAACACCTCGAATCCGTCCGTGATGCTCGGCGCAGGGCTCCTCGCGAAAAATGCCGTCGAGGCCGGTCTCACGGTGAATCCGGCCGTCAAGACGAGCCTCGCCCCCGGCTCGAAGGTCGTCACCGACTACCTCAAGGAGGGTGCCCTCCTGCCCTACCTCGAAGAACTCGGCTTCGCCACCGTCGGCTACGGCTGCACCACGTGCATCGGAAACAGCGGCCCGCTCCCCGATCCGGTCGAGGAGGCCATCGAGGACGGCGACCTCATCGTCTCCGGCGTCCTTTCCGGCAATAGAAACTTCGAAGGCCGTATTCACTCGCTCGTGCAGGCCAACTACCTGGCTTCCCCGCCCCTGGTGGTGGCGTATGCGCTGGCCGGAACCGTCGACATCGACCTCACGACGGAGCCGATCGGTCAGAATGCCGACGGCGAGGACGTTTATCTGGCGGACGTCTGGCCGTCGAGCGACGAGATCAAGGAGATGATTGAGAATGTCGTCAAGCCCGAGTTCTTCGCCGAGGAGTACGAGGGCATCGAAACCTCCAACGAGACCTGGAACCAGATCGAGATTCCGGAAGGCTCCGTCTACGAGTGGGTGGACGACTCCACCTACATCCAGGAGCCGCCGTTTTTCGTGGACCTCACGCCGGAAGTGCCGAACATCGAGTCGATCGAGGACGCCCGTGTGCTGGTCAAGGTCGGTGACTCGACGACGACCGATCACATTTCGCCTGCCGGGTCGATCCCTACCGACAGCCCGGCCGGAAAGTATCTGATCGAACAGGGCGTAGAGCCGCACAAGTTCAACTCGTACGGCGCCCGCCGCGGCAACCACGAGGTGATGATGCGCGGCACCTTCGCCAACATCCGCATCAAGAACGAACTGGTGCCCGGCACCGAGGGGGGCATTACGAAGAACTTCCTGCGGGACGGCGAGGTGACGAGCGTCTACGAGGCCGCAATGGACTACAAGGAGAACGACGTGCCGCTGGTCGTGCTCGCAGGCGAGGACTACGGCATGGGCTCCAGCCGCGACTGGGCGGCGAAGGGGACCGACCTGCTCGGCGTGGAGGCCGTCATTGCCGCCAGCTACGAGCGCATCCACCGCTCCAATCTCATCGGGATGGGCGTGCTGCCGCTCCAGTTTACCGACGGCGAGGACGCCGACTCGCTGGGGCTGGACGGCACGGAGACGTTCGACATCCCCATCGACACTGACCTGGAGCCCGGGCAGGAAATTGAAGTGACGGCCACCGCGGAGAACGGGACCGAAACGACGTTCACGACCGTCAACCGGTGCGACACGCCCATCGAGGTCGAGTACTACCGACACGGCGGGATCCTGCACTACGTCCTCCGGGACTTCGTCCGCGAGGAACCGGTCGCCGCGTAGTGTCTCCGTGTTTTCACTTCCACACCGCCCCACTCGGTCCCCGCCGGGTGGAGCATTTGTATTTCTGGGATCGTGAACGAACACCTCCGCAGGATGCGGGAAGACACAGCAGTGGACACACGGTGCAATTCACCCCTCTCCAGATTCGGGATCGGAGACCCGATTAAACCGCATGGTGCTATCTGCAAGGAAGCATTCCTCTTCCGGCACGTACCGTCGCTCTTCAATCCGGAAGGCCCCCTCCTCGATCGTAATGAGGTTGTAGAAGTTGGTCGGTCCCTGGCGCCAGCGGTTGCTCGTGGCCGTTCCGGCGCTGGCCACCACGATTCGGTGATCTCCGGGAATAATCGAGAGCGGCTCGACGTGCGAGACGTGGAGGTGCCCGCAGAGAATGAGGTCGACGTCCTCCTCGGCGACCGCATCGAGGGTTTGGCGGGCCTGCCCGGCCACGTCGTGCGGCCCCAACGACCGCAGTTCCGTGAGGTGATGGTGAAGGACGAGAATCCTAAAGGCTCGGTCTGGAACCGACCGGAAATACCGCCGCAACGCGCGACGGTCGCGGGACCGGACCCGTCCCCCCTTGATCGTGAAGCCGTAGGCCGTCGAGAGTCCCATCACCGCCACCCCGTCGGCCGCAAAGGTCGGCGTCAGATCGTCAGTGACGTAGCGGCGGTAGCGGCGAAGGGGCGTTGCCAGCCGTCGGACGGGCCGCCACCACGGATACACGTCGTGATTCCCCGGAACCACGAGCGTGGGCGACGCCAGTGCGTCGAGAAGCAACCGGGCCTGCTCGTACTCGCAGTGGCGGGCCCGCTGCGTGAGATCGCCACTGAGCACCACGAGATCCGGCGCCTCCGCATTGATCTCGGAGGTGAGAGCATCGACGATCCCGTCGTGCGCAATGCGTCCGAAATGCAGATCGGAAAGATGAGCAATCTGCATGATGTCTGGCCTCCACCTCGGCCCATTCCCGGTCCGGAAAGACACGCTACAGAAGCAGGTTCATCGGCTCCTCGAGGTACGAACGAACCGAGTCGAGGAAGCGCGCCCCGACGGCCCCGTCGACGACGCGATGATCGCAGGAGAGCGTGACCTTCATGCGCTTGCCCGGCACGACCTCACCGTCTTCGACGACGGGGGTATCCCGGATTTCCCCAATGGCGAGGATTGCCGAGTTCGGCGGATTGATGATGGCGGTGAACTCTTCGATCCCGAACATGCCGAGATTGCTGGTCGTGAAGGTAGCCCCTTCGAATTCTTCGGGCTCCAGGTCGCGATTTCGGGCTCGTTCGGCAAGATCTTTCGTCTCGCGAGCAATCTCAGTGAGGCCCTTCCGATCCGCATCCCGTATGACCGGCGTGATCAGCCCCTCGTCGATGGCGACCGCAATGCCGACGTGAACGCGATTGTACTTCCGGATCTCTCCTTCCTCGGGGAGATAGGACGCATTCACGAACGGGTGACTGCGCAGCGAGAGGGCGCAGGCCTTCGTGATGAGGTCGTTGAACGAGATCTTCGTCCGTTCCTGCTCCTCGGCCAGTGCGTTGAGCTCAGTGCGGAGGGCCACCGCCTCCTCCACGTCAATGTCGACCGTGAGGTAAAAGTGCGGGGAGGAGTACTTGCTCTGCGCAAGCCGACGGGAAATCGTCTTCCGCATCTGCGAGATGTCCTCCGTCTCGTACGGCGCCTCGTCTTCCGGCATGCTGTACGAGGGCGTTTCGGCCTGGGGCCGAGCCGCCGGTTCGGGCCGTTCCTCGATCCAGGTCTCCACGTCGCTCCGAATAATCCGCCCCTCGGGCCCCGATCCCTCGATCCGGGCGAGATCGACGTCGTGCTCCTGCGCGACGCGCCGCGCCAGTGGAGACGCCTTGATGCGACGCCCCTCGGCGTCGGTCCCGGCAGGCACCGGCTCCGGCGTGCGCTCGCTGAGCTGACCGTCGCCGGCCGGCTCCTCGACCGGCTCAGCTGTGGAAGCCGACGATTCCGACTCTTCTTGACCCGCCCCTTCCTGCTCCGCCTCTTCGGCGGGCTCCTCGGCCGATTCTGTCGCCCCGTCGTCGCCGCCCGCATCGTCGAGGAGGTCAGAGATGTCCTCTCCCTCC
>CAZCUZ010000009.1:18939-29466 GCA_964502085.1 uncultured Salinivenus sp.
TCCTCTCCAATGACCGCAATGAGCTGCCCGATGGGCACGGCATCCCCCTCGTCAATGACTTTTTTGAGGAGCACCCCTTCGTCGAAGGCCTCCAGGTCCATTGTGGCCTTGTCGGTTTCCACCTGGGCCAGCACGTCGCCGGACGACACCTCCTCCCCTTCCTCGACGAGCCAGGCGGAAAGCACCCCCTCCTCCATGGTGTCGCTCAGCTTTGGCATTTCGATCGGAATCGCCATAAATCAGTGTCGAGTTTCGAAGTGCTTGTGTCGAGTGAGAGGGTGGGAGTGTCGACCGCCCGATTCGACACTCGAACGCAGTCATTCTGCATAGAGAACACGGAGGCACGCGTCGACCGTCTCGTCGACGTCGGGCATGTATTCATCCATCAGGTTCGGAGCGTAGGGGGCAGGCGTGTCGGGGGCCGTCACGCGAAAGATGGGCGCGTCGAGGTAATCGAACGCCCGGTCCTGCACCTGCTGCGTCACCTCGGACGCCACGCTCGCAAACGGATTGCTCTCGTCGATGACGACGCACCGGTTGGTCTTGATCACCGACTCGACGATCGTCTCAATGTCGAGCGGCTTGATCGTACGGGGATCGATGACCTCCGCCTCGTAGCCCTTCTGTTCGAGCTCCTCCGCGGCGTCCATCGCCACGTGATAGCTCTTGCTGTGTGCCACGATGGTTACGTCGTCTCCCTCGCGAGCGACGCGGGCCGATCCCAAAGGAATCAGGTACTCCTCTTCGTCGCTGACCTCCCCTTTCAGACCGTACATCAGCTCACTCTCCAGAAAGACGACGGGATCGTCGTCCCGGATTGCACTCTTGAGCAGCCCCTTTCCGTCGTCCGGAATGGACGGAGAGACGACCTTGAGACCGGGAAAGTTGGAATAGAGCGCTTCCGTCGCATTCGAGTGCGTGGCCGCGAGCTGTCCGGCGGCGCCGTTGGGTCCACGGAAAACGATGGGGACGTCGAACTGTCCGCCCGACATGTACCGCATGTTCGGGGCGTTGTTGATGACCTGATCGAAGGCCACGAACGAAAAGTTGAACGTCATGAATTCGACGATCGGACGCAGCCCGTTCATCGCGGCCCCGACCCCGAGCCCGGAAAAGCCCAGCTCACTAATCGGCGAGTCGATCACCCGCCGGGGACCGAACTGATCGAGCATTCCCTTGCTCACCTTGTAGGCCCCATCGTATTCGGCCACCTCTTCCCCAATGAGGAAGACGTCCTCGTCGCGCTCCATCTCTTCCGTCATCGCCGCGCGCAGGGCCTCGCGAAATTGCAGTGTAGCCATATCTTCGAATGTGGAATTAGGAATTCGGAATGTGAGATGAGAGGGCGGGGAGTAACTCAACGGCACGGAACTCCGCACTCCAAACTCCCCACTCCGCATTCATCAAGCGATGAAAGGATAGTCCTCCTGAGCGTAGACGTGGTCGTAGATGGCCTCCTCGTCCGGAAAGTCGGCCTCGTCGGCCGCGTCAATGGCGTCAGCCACCTGCTGCTTGACCTCCTCGTCAATTTCATCAAAATCGTCGTCGGTGGCCAAGCCGTGTTCCGTCATGTACTGCTCCAGACGCACGATTGCGTCCTCCCCCTTGCGCTCGTCAAGTTCGCCCTCGGCTCGGTATTCGGCCGGGTCGGTAATCGAGTGCCCCTGATACCGGTACGTCCGCACCTCCAGAAGCGACGGCTGATCTTCCCGCGCATACTTCTCGACGTGGTCCTGCACGGCCTTGTTGACACTGAAGACGTCCATTCCACTGGCCAGCGAGGACGGAACGTCGAAGTTGTACCCGTGCTTGAAGAGATCCGGTTTGCTGACGACCCGGTCGACGGCCGTCCCCATCGCGTACTGGTTGTTTTCACAGATGAAGACGATGGGCAGTTCGTAGACGCCCGCCAGATTGAGGGCCTCCCGAAACGCCCCCTGGTGCATCGCCCCGTCGCCAAAGAAACAAAGACACACGTTGTCGTCTCCACGATACTTGTGGGCAAACGCAACCCCCGTTCCCAACGGAAGATGGGCTCCGACGATCGCGTGGCCGCCCATCATCTTCTTTTCGGCGTCAAAGAAGTGCATGGACCCTCCCTTCCCTTTCGAGCAGCCGGTCTCTTTTCCAAAGAGCTCCGCCATCCCCTCCTCTGGGGTCATACCCATCGCGAGCCCCATGCCGTGGTCTCGATACGCTGTGATCAGCGAGTCCTCCCCGATGTCGATGGCTTCCACACTCCCCGTTGAAACGGCCTCTTGGCCGATGTACAGGTGCAAAAACCCGGAGATCTTCTGCTGCTGGTACATCTGACGGCAGCGATTTTCGAACCGCCGCTGCAACAGCATACTGCGAAGAAGATCCTCCACCTCCTCATCCTCGAACCCACACTCCTCGTGATCGTACTCGTCAGCCGGATAGGTATCGAACGACACCGTTTCCTCGATGGGCCCCTCCGGAATGTCAATCGGCTGATTGGTCCACGGGCCCTCCGCTGCCTCGGACGTTCCGTCCCCCGAAAGCGGGCTGGGGCGCTTCTCGGTCGTAGCGGCCTCCTCCGAGGTGCCATTCGTTTTTGCCTTGTTCTTCTGGTCACCCATGTTTCGCGTCGAGGTCATTGTCAAAAACAAACGAAGTACGACGGGAACTACGACGGAGATCCCCGCCGCCGTACGTTGGCCGAATCCAAGGACCGAACCGGTACACGTAGAATCGTCGATGGAGACGAAAGAAGCAATTTTGCCACGCCCTTGTATCAGAACCCCGATCCTCGGTTTCGACTCCGAAAAATCTTCTCCGGGATCCTCCTTAACCCACGAATTTCGGACGTGTGCCCCGACACAGTCGTAGGTTCCCTCTGTTTTCTGTGAGGGGATTTCTACCCCCTCTTGCTCCCTCTTCCCCATCGTCCCTCCCAAAGAACCGATCCCGGATTGCCATTCAGGCCACGACCAATTAAATTTTGCGCTTCGAGCGTTCCCTCCTCTTCCCGTGGCTCTTTCCTCTCCAACGACCTCTCTCCATCGGTGACTTCCTCTGACGAGCACGAGGCTTCAACCGACGCCCTCGTCATCATTCCAACGTACAACGAGGCCGACAACATTGGTCGAGTCCTCGACCTCGTCCTGGCCCAACCAACTCCCCTCTCCGTCCTCGTCGTCGACGACAACTCGAACGACGGCACGGCCGAGGTCGTCCGCTCGGTCATGGACGAGGCCCCCGCCCGCGTCGACCTCATCGAACGAGGCGGCAAGATGGGGCTGGGAACGGCGTATCTGCGAGGCTTCCGGTACGCCCTGGCCCGCGACTACTCCTTTATCTGTGAGATGGACGCCGATCTGTCCCACGACCCCGACGACCTCCCGCGCCTCATCAAGCCCGTCGAACGCGGAGCGGCCGATCTCGCCATTGGCTCGCGATACGTCGGCGGCGTTCGGGTCATCAACTGGCCGCTTCCCCGTCTCGTCCTCTCGTACGCGGCCGGAATTTACACGCGCACCATTACGCAGATGCCCATTCGCGACGTCACGGCCGGCTTCAAGTGCTTCCACCGGCGCGTCCTCGAAGCCCTGCCCCTCGATCGCGTCAACTCGGACGGCTATGCGTTCCAGGTCGAAATGCACTACCGCACCTGGCGGGCCGGATTCGACATCGAAGAGGTCCCCGTCATTTTTACCGAACGGACCGAGGGACAGTCCAAGATGAGCAAGGCCATCGTCCGCGAGGCGGCTCTAAAAGTGTGGGAACTACGCCTGCGCGACCTCGTGGGACGCCTCTGACCCTCGTCGGACGAGAGAATCGGGGCCGTACAACCGGCCTCCAATTGAATTTCAAACCGACGAGTTGACCGAGTGATCGCTCTGCCCTACCCTGATACTCCCATGATTGACGCGACGTTGACCTCCACACAGGAATGGCGAAACTGGTGGCCCTCTCTGCGGGTCGAGAGCCTCCTGTGTGCGTAATGCCGTCGCACCGTCTTTTTTTGCAGGGCTCTGGACCCGCTGCTCTTCTCGGCAGCGGGTTTTCTTTTTGACCTTCCTTTTTCTCAATGACGTTCGACTCGTTTCAACATCACGTGGAAACGGCCCGCGAGACGGGAGCCGATCGCCTCGTCGTGCCCGTTTCCCGTCGTCGAAGTGCCGACCTCCTCACCCCGGTATCGGCCTTTCTCTCCCTCCGGGAGCAGTCCTCCTACAGCTTCCTGTTTGAAAGCGTGGAGGGCGGAGAAAAATTGGCCCGGTACTCCTTCCTCGGGCGCAACCCGTACCGAATCGTGCGAGGCACGGAGTTCGGGGCGAGCGTAGAGATCGAAGAACGGCGAACGCCCGACGCCGAAGCGGCCTTTTCGCCCCCCGAAGGGACCATTTTCGAGGTGCTCGACGCGTACCTCGATCGCTACACGGAAGTCGACGTTTCGGATCTGCCGCGACTTCGCGGGGGGGCCGTCGGATACCTCGGGTACGACGCCGTTCGCCTCGTGGAGGACCTCCCCGACGCGCCCCCGGACGATCTCGGCGCGCCGGACGCGATCTGGTGCTTCTACGACACCGTCGCGGCCTTCGACCACGTGCGCCATCAGCTCGTGCTCCTGGCCAACGTGTTCGTCGACGACGATACGGACCTACGCGCCTCCTACGACAATGCGCAGGAGCGACTGGACACGCTCGAGGCCGACCTGATGCGCTCGCCCGCCTCCCCCTCCCCCGTCGAGTGGACCGACGAAGAGCTCACCTCCAATTTCGAGCGCGACGTCTTCGAGGACGCCGTCCGCACCGCCAAAGAGCACGTCCAAAAGGGCGACATCTTCCAGGTGGTGCTCTCACAGCGGTTCTCGACCTCCTTTCAGGGTGACCGGTTCAACCTCTACCGGGCCCTCCGACAGGTCAATCCCTCCCCCTACCTCTTCTACCTCGACCTGGACGATCTTGCACTCGTGGGCTCTTCCCCCGAGGTGCTGGTCCGAGCGGAGAACGGTTCGGCCGAGGTGCTTCCCATCGCCGGGACGCGCCCGCGAGGGGAGACCGCCGAAGAGGACGCCGCCCTCGCCGAGGAGCTGCTCGACGACCCAAAGGAGCGCGCCGAGCACCTCATGCTCGTGGATCTCGGGCGCAACGACCTCGGGCGGGTGTGCCAGTACGACAGCGTCGAGGTCGATCGATATGCGTACATCGAGCGCTACTCACACGTCATGCACATCGTCTCGTCGGTTACCGGCACGTTGGCCGACGACGTCGGCCCGATGGACGTGCTCGCCGCGTGCTTCCCCGCCGGTACCGTGAGCGGCGCCCCCAAGGTGCGGGCCATGGAAATCATCGACGCCCTCGAGCCCACGCGACGGGGCATCTACGCCGGAGCCGTCGGCTACGTCGACTTCTCCGGCGCCCTCGACACCTGCATCGCCATTCGCACGATGGTCGTCACCGAAAATACGGCGTACGTCCAGGCCGGCGCCGGCATCGTGGCCGACAGTGAACCGGCGCGCGAGTACGACGAAACCGGGAACAAAGCCGCGGCCCTGCGACAGGCCATGCGCGTGGCCGCCGACGGACTGCTGTAACCCGCTCGCGACTCCTCCCTGCGACCAAACTTCCCCCCGTACCAGCAGTACACCTATTCACCCTTCTCCGAACACGACACGCACTCCCAATGCCGAACCCGATCAAGGAAGCCCTCCTCCAGCGCGGCTGGGCCGGAAAAACCATCAGCCGCGCCGAAACGGCCGAGCAACTCAACCCCCTGATCCATCAACTGCTGAAGCTCAATCACAACTACCGGTACGTCATCCGCTCTCACTCGGACTCGGCGGTCTGTGAGGCCCTCAAACGAGTCCAAAAAGCCGCCCGGGCCGACGTGGGCAAACTGAGCGAAACCGTGTTGAGCTGTGGCGAATCGCCTGAAAACGGCACCGACCTGGAATCGCAGGACTTCAATCTCGGCAACGACGAGATGGAAATGCTCTACCAGCTTGAGGACCTGGAGACGGAGTTCAACGAGGCCGTGACCCACGAGCGCCAGAACGTCGAGCACCAGATGCGAACCCGGGGCCTTCTCGAGGCCGTCAAGAGCAACAGCACCGAGCGACTCGAACTGCTCGGGGATCTGATCGACCGAGCCCAGTCGGGCAGCAACTAGGTGAGGTGAACCGCATTCTTGGGGGATACGGTCATTTCGACCGGAGGACACCGAACAGGCGTCCGGAGTGGAGAAATCTTCCCCAAGCGTGCAGAAACGCATTGTAAAGAGTGCTTTTTTCGAATGCAGTCTCCTTGTTTGGAATGGGAGAACGCTCGAATCCGCAGATGTGCATCTGAGTGACCTTCGCGGATCCGTGTACACATTTCGCACCACTTTTTTTGCTTTTCCCTATGGACGCCCCAACTTCTGCTCCCCCCTCCGACACCGAGACCTCCCACGACACGGTGGTCGTCTCCGGCATCCAGCCGTCGGGCCGCCTCCACCTCGGCAACTATTTCGGGGCCCTGCGCCAGCACATTGACCTCCACACGCAGCACGAGGCGTACTACTTCATCGTGAACTACCACGCGATGACATCCGTCGACGACCCGGAACGCCTGCGAGCACACACGCTCGACGTGGCGCTCGACTACCTCGCGCTCGGCTTCGATCCGGAGGAGGCCGCGCTCTTCGTGCAGAGCGACGTGCCGGAGGTGACGGAGCTCACATGGATCTTCTTCAACCTCCTCCCCACCAGCCGTCTGGAGAAAGGAGTGGCCTACAAGGAAAAGGTGAATGCCGGCCTCACTCCCAACGCCGGCCTCTTCAACTATCCGGTCCTGCAGGCCGCCGACATCCTCGCCTACGGCGGCTCCCTCGTGCCCGTCGGGGCCGACCAGAAGCAGAACCTAGAGATCGCCCGCGACCTCGCTCGCCGCTTCAACAATACCTTCTGCCCGGACGACGAGCCGCTCTTTCCGGTGCCCGAGCCGCACATTCTCGACGACGTGGCCGTGGTGCCCGGCATCGACGGGCAGAAGATGTCGAAGAGCTACGGCAACACCATCGGGATCTTCGAGGAGGGCGAGGAGCTCAAGGACAAGGTGATGAGCATCGTCACGGACTCGAAGCCGCTCGACGCGCCGAAAGACCCGGAGGCGTGCAACGTCTTCTCGCTCATCAAGCTCTTTGCCGACGCGGAAACGCGGGAGCAGATTGCACAGCAGTACCGGGAGGGCGGATACGGGTACGGTCACGCGAAGCAGGACCTCCTGACACTGATCGAGGACTTCTTTGCGGAGGCGCGTGAGAAGCGAAAGGAGCTGGAGCAGCGGCCTGACTATGTTCGGGACGTGCTCCGCCATGGCGCCGATCGAGCGCGCGAGCGCGTAGAGCCAATCATGGACCGTGTGCGGGAGCTGACCGGCCTCGTTCGCACTCGGTAATTCGTTTGGGCGTGTGGGAGTATGGGCGTTCTTTTTCTGGTTAATTGCTGCTCCCAAAATGGTTACATCATTCCGAGATCTACGAGTCTACAAGGATGCGTTTCGAGCAGCACGGACCATCTTTCGTTGCTCTGAGTCCTGGCCGAAAGAAGAGAAGTATGCCTTAACCGACCAAATTCGTCGGTCCTCTCGATCAGTCTTTGGGAATGTGGCAGAAGCATGGCGCAAACGACGATATCCGAAGCATTTTATCAGCAAACTGAGTGACGCCGACGCTGAAGCAGCAGAAACCAGAGCCTGGCTTGATACCGCCCTCGACCACGGTTACATCGACAAGGTGACCTACGACGACCTCGATGCCACGTACGATCAAATTTCAGGCAGTCTGGTAAAGATGATGACCAATACCGATCGTTGGTGTGGTCCCGCCGATCAAGTCCAAGAAGAGCTTTCAGAGTATTCGGGTGGTAGCCCTATCTCGGAGTAAAGTCTTGTTCAGCCCCCATACTCCCATACCCACAATCGCCCACACGAACCGATGATCTTGGTCATCGACAACTACGACTCGTTCACCTACAACCTCGTCCACCTCGTGGGACACCACACCGACGATCTCGAGGTGATTCGGAATGACGACCGGACGGTCGAAGAGGTGGAGGCCATGGCTCCGGACGGCATCTTGATTTCCCCGGGCCCGGGTCGTCCCGCCGATGCCGGCATTACGGAACCCATTGTCCGAGCACTCGGGGACACGACGCCGATCCTCGGGGTGTGCCTGGGGCATCAAGCCATCGGCGAAGTCTTTGGGGGCAAGATCGTACAGGCCGACGAACTGATGCACGGCAAAACGAGCCCCGTCCAGCACGACGGACGGGGCCTCTTTGCCGACGTCGAGCCCACCTTCGAGGCCACCCGGTATCACTCGCTCGTCGTCGCCCGCGAGTCGTTCCCCCACGACGACCTCGACGTGACGGCCGAGGCGGACAACGGAACCATTATGGGCCTGCAGCACCGCACCTTTCCACTTTACGGAATCCAGTTTCATCCGGAAAGCGTCATGACGAAAGCCGGTCCCAAAATCATCGAAAACTGGCTGTCGATCGTCTGGAACGACGCGCCTGTACCCGCCGCGAACTAACTCTCAATCCCCACTCACGAACCGTCTATCCCGCACCGTGAAGGAGTATCTAGAAACGATCGCCGACGGCACTCCCCTCTCCCAATCGCAGGCGGAGGGAGCCATGCGCCAAATGATGAGCGGCGACGCCTCCGACGAACACATGGCCGCCCTCCTCATGGGGCTCCGAGCCCGCGACGAAAAACTCGACGAGCTCGTCGGATTTACGAAAGTCATGCGCGAGTTTGCCGTGGACGTCGACCTCGACGATCCCCACGCCGTCGACCTCTGCGGCACCGGCGGCGACGGCGCCGACACGTTCAACATTTCGACCACGGCCTCCCTCGTTGCGGCGGGGGCGGGCGTGACCGTCGCCAAGCACGGAAACCGGTCCGTCTCCTCGAAGTCGGGCTCCGCCGACGTTCTCGAAGAGCTGGGGGTCAACATCGAGCTCGAGAAGGACGGCGTCGAAGCGTGTCTGAACGAGGCCGGAATTGCCTTCCTCTTTGCCCCGTCCTTCCATCCCGCGATGAAGCACGTGATGCCGGTGCGCACCTCACTCGGCGTCCGCACCTTCTTCAACATCCTGGGGCCACTGTGCAACCCGGCCGGAGTAACCCGCCAAATCGTGGGTGCTTTCAACACCAGAACCGCGCGGAAAATGGTGCAAATCCTGGCCCGTCTGGACGCCGACCACGTCATCACACTCCATTCGAAAGACGGAATGGACGAACTGAGCGTCTCGGCGGCCACGACGATCTTCGAGTACGACGCCTCTCAGAAAAACTCCGTCCCCCGAAGCCGGGAGATCGGCCCCGAGAAGCACGACATTGAGCGCTCCGGGGCCTCGGCCCTGAGGGGCGGCGACGCCCAGGCAAATGCGAAAATCATGCACGACATTTTGGCCGGAGAGGATCACAGTCCGCGCCGAGACGTGGTCGTTCTGAATGCGGCCTACGCCCTACATACCAGCGACACGTTTGAGAACCTGGACGCCTGCGTCGCCGCCGCGAAAGAAAGCATTGACTCCGGTGCGGCCCTCGACACCTTGGAGACGCTCGCCGACGTGTCCCAGACCGCTTCGGCCGACTGAGCGTGTCTGACGTTCCCTGGACTGCCTTTCGTTTTTCTTCCTCGTTCGTTTCCGTGTGCCTGTGAGCAACATTCTCGACGACATCATTGCCGACACCCGGGAGCTCGTGGAGCAGCGAAAACGAGAATCGCCGCTCCGGGAGCTCAAAGACCGGCCGTTCTACGACGATCGGGAGCCGCTCTCCCTCGTGGAGGCCCTTCAGGAGAGGGGGATGTCCTTTATTGCCGAGGTAAAAAAGGCCTCTCCCTCCAAAGGCCAAATCCGAGAGGACTTCGATCCCGCGTGGATTGCCCAGCAGTACGCCGCCAACGGCGCCTCGGCCATCAGCGTCCTGACGGAGCCGCTGTACTTCGAGGGCTCGATCGAACATCTGGCCTGGATTCGGGCTCACGTCCCCGACACCCCTTTGCTGCGAAAGGACTTCATCATTGACCCCTATCAGCTGGTGGAAGCCCGCGCCGTGGGGGCGGATGCCGTCCTTCTCATTGCCACGGCCCTCGACGCCGGCCAGGTGTCGGAGCTCCACGCCGCCGCAAACGAACTCGGTCTCTCCTGTCTCGTGGAGGTCTACTCCGAAGAGGACCTGGACAAGCTGGACTGGGATCAGGTGAGCGTCCTCGGCGTGAACAATCGGGACCTCACGACCTTCGAGGTCGACGTCGAAAATTCCCTCCGTATTTTCGAGCATGTGCCCCGAACCGTGGGCCGCGTGGCCGAGAGTGGACTCGACGACCCCGAGACCCTGGTCCGCCTGCGAGACGCCGGCGTCAATGGGGTCCTTATCGGCGAGCACTTTATGCGGGCCGACGACCCCGGCGCGGCCCTGGAGGACCTCCGCACGCGAGCAAAGAAGATTGCCGTCGAGCGCGCCTGATACGTGTAGCCGAGAGAGGGACGTTTGGAGCCCTCTCCCC
>CAZCUZ010000009.1:29566-52646 GCA_964502085.1 uncultured Salinivenus sp.
CTATCCTTCCAATCCTGGACCCTCTATGGACCTTCGTTTGAAAGTCTGCGGCATTACAGAACTGGAGGATGCTCGCTATCTGGCCGGGGCCGGCGTCGACTACCTCGGCTTCGTTCAGCACGAGGAGAGTCCCCGATACGCTCCTCCCTCCCTCGCCGGCGATATTGTCGAGTGGGTGCACGGGCCCTCCCCCGTAGGCGTTTTCGTCAACGACGGAGCCTCACAGATCAACACCGCCGTCGAAGAGGCAGGCTTCGAGATGGCCCAGCTCCACGGCCAGGAACCCCCGCACGTGGTCGAGCAGGTCGACTGCCCCGTCATCAAGGCCGTTCACGTTCGCCACGACGCCTCTTCGGATCAACTGCGCACCCTCTTCGAACGATACGAGGACACGGCCGATTACGTTCTTCTCGACACGCACGACTCCCGTGTGTGGGGAGGCACCGGCGAGTCGTTTAACTGGCGGATGGCCCGAGAGCTTGCCTCCGACTATCCGATCTTCCTGGCCGGCGGCATCACCGCAGACAACGTCCGCCGGGCCGTCGAAACGATGCGCCCGTTTGCCGTGGACCTCTCCAGCAGCCTCGAAGAGGCGCCCGGCCAGAAGAGCTTCGCAAAGATCGACGCTTTCCTGGATTCATTCCGCGCTGTACAAAGTGACATGGCCGATGAAACGGCCTGACCCCCCTCGCTCCCTCCTCCGCCCTGCGCCGCGTTCCCATGCCTCAGTCCCCTCCCGACACGTTCGACGCCTACAGCGCCCCCGACGAGACCGGCCACTTCGGCCCGTACGGGGGGGCCTTCGTCCCGGAGATCCTCGTGCCGGTTCTGGAGGACCTCAAGGCCGCCTACCAGACGTACAAGAACGACCCGGATTTTAAAGCGGAGTTTCGGCACCACCTCCAGGAATACGTGGGTCGGCCGACTCCCCTCACCTTCTGCAATCGGTTGACCGAGAAGATCGGTGGTGCTCGCATCTACGCCAAGCGGGAGGACCTCTGCCACACCGGCGCCCACAAGATCAACAACACGATCGGTCAGATTATGCTGGCCACCCGGATGGGCAAGGACCGAATTATTGCCGAAACGGGGGCCGGGCAACACGGCGTGGCGACAGCCACGGTCTGCGCAAAGTTTGGGGTCGACTGCGTCATTTACATGGGCGCTGAGGACATGGACCGGCAGCGCCTCAACGTAGAGCGGATGCGCCTGCTCGGGGCAGAGGTCCGCGAGGTCACGACCGGCAGCGCGACCCTCAAAGAGGCCACGAGTGAAGCCATCCGCGACTGGGTCTCGAACCCGACCGACACCTTCTACATCATCGGTTCGGTCGTCGGGCCCCACCCCTACCCGACAATGGTGCGCGACTTTCACCGCGTGATCGGAACGGAGACCCGCGATCAGCTTCGGGAAGTGGAGGGTCGGGAAACGCCGGATGCGATCGTCGCGTGCGTCGGAGGAGGATCCAATGCCATGGGCATCTTTCACCCATTCCTCGACGACAACG
Organism: uncultured Salinivenus sp.; assembly: GCA_964502085.1. Classification (GTDB taxonomy): domain Bacteria; phylum Bacteroidota; class Rhodothermia; order Rhodothermales; family Salinibacteraceae; genus Salinibacter. The sequence goes on from CAZCUZ010000009.1 coordinate 31,074, forward strand.
AGGTACAGCTCCACGGGGCCGAAGCCGCTGGAGAGGGCCTCAACGGGAACCATGCGGCGACCCTCGCGAAAGGATCCAGGGGGGTCCTGCACGGCGCCATGAGCTACCTCCTTCAGGACCAAGAGGGCCAAATTGAGCTCGCCCATTCCCTCTCGGCCGGCCTCGACTATCCCGGTGTAGGACCCGAGCACGCCTATCTCCGGGACACGGAGCGGGTTGCGTACCACTCCGTCACCGACGAGGAGGCACTGAACGGCGTCGAGCTCCTCTCCCACACCGAAGGCATCATCCCCGCTCTGGAAACGGCCCATGCCGTGTCGCTTCTGCCGGAGCTGTCGCGCGCGCTAGCGGAGGAGCGAGGCAATGATGCCGTCCTCGTGTTCAACTGCTCGGGCCGGGGCGACAAAGACATGGACACAATTGCTCAGCACCTGTAGCTGCGGCCCCCCTGCTGCTCCAAACAGTCCGTTCCTATTGGCCCGACCGGTTCAAGGCCCGCGCCGAGCCTCCTGCTTTCACGTGCATTCCCTGATATGTCTCGACTAGAAAACACATTTGACCGTCTCCGCGCCCGCGACGAGAAGGCGATGGGCCTCTTCCTCACCGACGGATTTCCCGAGCCCGACGCGACCGTTCCCCTCCTCCACGCCCTCGACCGCGGAGAGGTCGACTTCATCGAGCTGGGCATGCCGTTCAGCGATCCCCTGGCCGAGGGGCGTCCCATCCAGGAAGCCAGCGCCCAGGCCCTCGCAAACGGCGTCACCATGCGCGACACCTTCGAGCGAGCGGAAACCTTTCGGGCCGAGAGCGAAACCCCGCTCCTGCTCATGGGGTACGTAAACCCGGTGCTCACGTACGGCATTGAGACCTTCTGCCGAGACGCTGCGGCAGCCGGCGTCGACGGCCTCATTCTACCCGACCTGCCCCCCGAGGAAAGCGATCGGCTCACGGCGGCCGCCGCCGACCACGACCTCGACCTCGTCTTCCTCATTGCCCCGAACTCGTCCGACGACAGAATCCGGACGGTCGACCGCCGGGCCACCGGCTTCGTATACGCCGTGAGCGTCACGGGCCTCACGGGAAGCGACCTTTCCGAACGGCCGTCGGTCGACGAGTACCTTCGCCGGGCCCGCCGCCTCGTCAACCAAAACCCACTCCTCGTCGGATTCGGCATCAAGACCCACGAAGACGCAATGCAGCTCAGTCGGCACACGGACGGGTTCATCGTCGGCTCCGCCCTCATCAACCACGTATCGGATCTCTGGAACGATCCAACGACCTCGCAGAGCGAGCGCCTCGACGCCGTCGAAGCGTTTGCCCGTCGCCTCAAATACGGGTCCCCCACGCCCGCCTCCTGACACCGTCCTCCCTGTCCTCTTTCCTCCCGCGTTTCTCCTCTCGGCGAAGCACGAACCCATGACCGACCGTCTTCTCGTCTCCTTTGGGGCTGCTCTTCTCGTCCTAACGGCCGTTCTCATCGGCTGTGAGGGAGACTACCGCCCCCGTGCGATCGGCAAGGAAGGACAGGTGACGGTCGTGATGGACAGCAGCCACTGGACCGGGCCCGTGGGCGAAACATTTCGAGAAACCGTGACGCCGTGGCTCCAGACGCTCCCCCAACCGGAGCGCGCCTTCGAGATCCGGCACCTCGAACTGTCATCCGAGCGCACGTTCGAAAACATCCAGGACCTGAAAAACGTCGTCATCGTCGCGCCTCTCAGCGACTCGACGAACGAGGCCAACTTCCTCCGACGCCGGCTCTCCGACGAGGCCCAACAGGCCATTCGCGACGGCCAGGCCGCGGTCGTCGAGAAACCCGACCTGTGGCGCCGCAGTCAACGCGTGTTCTTCATAACGGCGTCGACGACCGACGCCCTGAGCAAGGTCCTCGTCGACCGCGGAAACGAGATTCAACAGTCGGTCCAAGAGATAACCCTCGACCGCATGGAACGGGAAATGTACGACGACGCCCGTCAGTATGCCCTGGAGGACACCCTAATGAATCACCACGGATTCGCGGTAAACGTGCAGCACGACTACCAGCTTGCCATCGACACGACCGTCAACTCGACGGGGTTCGTCTGGCTGCGTCGCATTCTGGCCAAGACACGACGGGAATTCTGGGTGTACTACGAAGAAGACGCCTCCCCGGATCAGCTCTCTCCAGAATGGTTGTACGCCACACACGACTCCCTCACTCGAGAATATATGCAGGGCAACGTTGCCGGCTTCGTTCGGATCGATTACCGGCGCCCCTTGCAAACGGAGCAAACAACGATACTGGACCGGTACGGGTATAAAACAAAGGGACTCTGGCACATGGTGAAGCCCGGCGGAAGTGAGGGGGAGTTTCAAAGCGTGGGAGGCGGCGGACCATTCGTCGCGTACGCATTTTACGACCAGGCGTCCGACCGGATTTACCTTCTCCACGGGTCTGTATTTGCCCCGGAGTATGACAAGCTCCAATTCCTGCGTCAGATGGAGGTCATGGCCCAAACCTTTCGAACGACGGCCGACGTCGAAGAACCGGATTCACAAACAGTGGCGGCGTCCGAATGAGCCGGTTTTCCTCTTTCCCCTCCGTCTCCCGTAGCTGGGTGTGCACGATTTTTGGACTTCTCGTTCTTCTGGGAAGTCTTTTCGGGTGCTCGTCGTTTTCCGGAGGAGACCCCCCCCTTCCCGACAGCACCTTTACCCGGCTCGTGAATGAATTGCAGGTGCTGTCGGCTCGTGCCGACCGAACCTCCCTCCCCCCTGGGCTCCAGGACTCGATCTTCACTCGGTATGGGGTGGAGCGCGAAGATTTCAATACAACCCTTCGCTACTACAGCCGGCGTCCCTCGGAGTTTGAGTCTCTGTTCAACGGGGCCATCGACTCTCTGAATGCGATCGATAAGAGACAACGCCGAGGAACCCCTCCCCCCGAGCAAGAGCGCTCTTCCTCTCCGTGAGAGCCCCCTCCTCCCTCTTTGTTAACGACGAAGCCGGAACGACGGCTCGGGAGCTCGTTATTCCACCGTTCGCCTCCCGTCTTCGGTCAGGTTGAATCGTCCCTCGAGTGGGGCTTCCACGGTCACGTATCCTCGTTCCACGAGCCAGTTGATCAGTAGGTCGACCTCGTAGCGGGGAACGTCCGTCTCGTCAAACCAGTCCTCCCGCGGAACGTCGTTCTGAATTCGCCGCAGGATCGATCGGAGAAGCGGCTCCTGATCGGGCGTCACCGCAGGAGGCTCGTGCCGCCCCAGACAGACATCGCAGGCTCCACATTGCTCCGGACTCGTCTCTCCAAAGTACGTCAGCAAAAAACGGCGGCGACAGGTGACGGAGCGGGCATACCGGAGCATGTACTGCAGCCGTTGCTCCGCCCGCGTGCGGGCCGTCTGAACCGCCCGGTCGTCAACCGGAAGCTTGCGCGCCCGCGGGAACGCCAGCTCCACCTGAAGCGCATCGCCCGGAGGACACCATTGAAGCAGACCCGGCTCCTCCAAATACCGAAGCCCCCGATCAATCCGGTCCTGCGACATCCCCATCCGCTCCGACGCCCGGCGGAGGTCGAAGAACCACCACTCTGAAAAGGCGTCGGCGTGGACGAGCCGCAGAAGGGCCCGCACAAACCGCGCGAGCGCCCGGTTCTCTCTCTCATCAGCAAAGCGACGGACCCGCCCCGCCCCCTCCCGAAACCGAACGAGCCCGTAGTGCCGACGACGAGGCAGGCGCCGCCACGCCCCTTGCCGGTCTAACAGATCCGCGGCGGCTCGCACTTTCGATCGAGAGAATTCTGTAATCTTCTGGACGACGTTTTGATCGACGACCAGAGGTCCCTCCGGCTTCGATCCGACCGGCACTTGGCCCGCATTGCAGACTGCATCGTAGACGGAACGCACCTCTTCGGCAGTCGGATGAGACGACTCGATCAGCGCTTCCTGCGTCTCGGCGTCCGGCTCCTGAAAGAGGAGAACCGCGTAGGCACGACGGCCGTCTCGTCCCGCTCGTCCTGCCTCCTGATAATACGCCTCCAGGGACGAGGGCACGTCCACGTGGACTACAAACCGCACGTCGGGCTTGTCAATGCCCATTCCAAAGGCATTCGTGGCGACGATGACACGGAGCTCGTCTCGACTCCACGCCTCCTGCCGGGCCTCCCGCTCCGACGACTCCATTCGACCGTGGTATCCCGCCGCGGAAATTCCTATGTTTTGGAGCCGCCGGGTCCAGCGTTCCACCCCGCGACGGGTGGACGTGTACACAATTCCCGTCCCCTCCACCCCCTGAACGACGTCCCGGAGCTTCATCCACTTGTTCTCAGTTCGGAATACGGACCAGACGATGTTGGGCCGATCGAAGCCCCGAACGACCTCCGCGGCCTCGGACACGTCGAGCAGGTCCAGAATGTCCGCTCGTACCGCGGGCGTGGCCGTAGCCGTGACGGCCACGGTGGGAGGATCGCCCAAGAGCGCTCGTCCCTCCGGAATCTCCAGATAGTCGGGCCGAAAGTGGTGGCCCCACTCGCTGACGCAGTGGGCCTCGTCCACCGCCAACACCGACACGTCGAGGCGCTCCGCTCGCGCCCGGAACACCTCCGTCGTGAGCCGCTCCGGCGCCAGGTACAACAGGTCATAGCGACCGTGTTCGGCGTCGGTCCAACGCTGCTCGATCTCGTACTTCGAAAGCGTGCTGTTAATGAATGACGCCTCGACGCCGTGTGCTTCGAGCCCCTCCACCTGATCCTGCATCAGCGAAATGAGGGGGGACACGACGAGCACAAACCCCTCGTGGAGAAGCGCCGGGATCTGGTAGCAGAGCGACTTTCCTCCCCCCGTCGGAAGCACTCCCAATACGTCCCGCCCGTCCAACACGGCCTCGAGGATCTCTTCCTGACCCGGCCGGAAGGAATCGTACCCCCACGTCTCCCGCAATACGCGTCGGGCGTCGGCAATGGTAGGGGCCCCGTCCTCCATGAGCAGCACAACGTTGATGAGTACATGTGACCTCGCCTCCGAGAACACGAGAAAAGCCTCTGAGTCTCGGAACCATAACCCGCAACGACACTGCCATCTTCACGTTCGGCAGAGAGAAGCCGTTCAGGGTCACGCCTAGGACGGCACTTCGGTCCGAGTCCGAAAACGACTCAATCGCGGGCCCTCTCCCCCGAATGCCTGATTCGAATTCGCTCTGGCTGCCGCCGCCCCGTCCCTATCGTCATGTCTCTCCCTCGGGTCTCCATCATCATCGTCTCCTGGAATGCCCGAACCGTCCTTCGGAAATGCCTGCCCTCCGTCGTAAAGACAGACTACCCGAACCTCGAGATTATCGTTGCGGACAATGCCTCGACGGACGGATCGGCCGCCTGGATTGCCGACGAATATCCCTCCGTAAAGATTGTTCGCCACCCGGACAACTGGCTCTTCTGTCGCGGCAACAACGCGGCGATCCCTCACGCCACCGGCGACTTCGTCCTCCTGCTCAACAACGACGTCGAGGTCCCACCCGGGTGGCTTCGCCCCCTGGTCCAGACGATGACCCGCCATCCCGACGTGGGGGCTGTACAACCAAAGCTCCTCCAGTACGAGGATCGTGACCGCTTCGAATATGCGGGGGGAGCGGGCGGCTTTCTCGATCGAGCCGGATACCCCTTCACGCGGGGACGTCTTTTCGACACGATGGAACGGGATCGAGGCCAGTACGACGACGCCTGCGACGTCTTCTGGGCCACCGGGGCCGCGATCCTCCTCCGCCGTTCGACCCTGGAGGAAGTCGGGCTGCTCGACGAACGCTTCGAGATGCACATGGAAGAAATTGACCTCTGCTGGCGTCTACAGCGGCACGGGTACCGGGTCCGGGTCCAGCCCGAAAGTACCGTGTATCACATCGGCGGAGCGTCTCTGCCTCAGGGATCCCCGAAGAAGACCTACTACAACTTTCGAAATAGCCTCCTCCTCCTCTACAAAAACCTCCCCCCGTCCGCCTGGCGACGAACGCTTCCTCTTCGCGTGGCCTGCGACTGTGCGGCCCTGGGGCGCGCCCTCGTGGCCGGACACGACGGCGAAGCGGCGGCCATCGTGCGGGCCTACCGCGACGCCTTCAAAATGCGTCGTCACTACCAAGATGCACGCCCCCCGGACACCGCACGACCGGTTCGTCCCTCGTATCGAGGTCTCCTTCCCGTCGACTACTTCCTCCGAGGCCGAACCACGTTCTCGTCCCTCCCCGCTTCCCGGTTTCGGAGCGGGTACTCCCCCCCCACGTGACGGTAGGTTATTCCGATGCCGCCGGATCCGGCGACGGCGCCCGCCGATTCCGTCGCCACACGACGACCCCTACGGCTGCAAGCACCACGCACATGCCGACGATCGAGGCCGGCGGTGGTACCTCGTCGAACAGAACCACGGCGAGCAGAGACGCCCCAACCGGCTCTAGAAGCGTGAGCATGCCCACGATGGCCGCCGAGGTGTGCTGAAGCGCATAATTGAAGGACCCGTGTCCCAGCACCTGAGGTCCCAGGGCCAGCGCCACACACAGGCCGTAAAACTCCCAGGAATAGCCCAGGAGAGGCGTCCCCCGGGCCCACGCCGTACCGAGGACCGTCACGGCCGCGGCCGTGTAAAGGAGCGGCACGTAGGCCCACCACGACACCTGCTGCCGGACGACCCGACCAATCAGGAGATACACGCTCACGAGAAGCGCCGCCCCGATGGCAAGACCATTTCCCCAGAGCGCCCCACGCCCCAAGGTGACGGTCCCGGCATCGGCCCACCCAATGAGGACCGCCCCCGCGACGGCCAGGACGATGGCCGTGACCGTCCCCGCGGATAACCGCTCTCCGAGAACGAAATACCCGAGCCCCGCCAGGATAATGGGACTCGACGTCACGAAGACAGATGCGCTGGCGACCGTCGTGTGGGACAGCGACTCGATCCAGAGCACAAAATGCAATCCGAGAAAAGCGCCGGCGCCAAAAATGAGCATCACGTCGCGAACCGTAAACCGGCGGAACTGAGCACGTACATTCACTTGTGCAACTCCCGGCAGGAGAACGCCCGACGCCGTCGCGGTTCGCCACACCGCAATGGCGAGGGCCGGAACGTCTCCCGCCCACCGAACGAGAATCGGGGCGAAGGCAAAACTCAGCACACCGATCCCGAGCGCTACGTACACCCGAAATGGCCAACTCGACATCCTGTGACCCGTTGACCCAGTACAAATCAACGTCAGAGCCCCTACCGGCCGGGAAGAGTCCTCCCACGTCCTCACGTGCCCTCAGACACGAGCACTGTCGACTGTTCGCCCCGTGTTCGTCGGATCACCGAAGCCGGTCCACGGACTTGACCAGTTCGATGTCGTGGACGATGCCCCGGCGGGCGAGGTAGAAAAACACGTATGCGAGAATGGGCAATACGAGCACGACCGCACGCCCCCAGACAATCCCCTGCGGCCCGGTAAAGGTAAGCTCGGAGGTGAGAAAGAGTCCGCCGTACAACACCCCCGCAAGGAGCACCGTTGCGACCTGTACGCCGACCACGACCGTTCGCTGAGTCTCACGTCGCTCGTAGAGAAGGATCGCCCACAGAGCCAGACCGACCGTCAGGATCAAGAGACCGACGAGAGACGGAACGAACCAGCCGTGGGACGACGCAGCGGCACTGTTCCACGGCATGTCGAAGAGCCCAAGAGTCGCAAGGGCCAGAGCCCCAAGAAACAGATAGACGGTCTGGATGCGCTGAATCATGAACGTTGAGAGAGTCTCGGTGAGTGGTCGGATTGCCGCGAACGCCGCTAACAGTGAAGGCTACGCCTCCATCCGGTCGGCCACACGACGAGCCAGCTCTTCAGCAAATTCGGATGTGCTCGCCTCTCCCCCCACGTCGGCAGTGAGAGGCGCTCCCTCCCCATAAATCTCCAGCAGCGCACTCTCGACGGCGTCGGCCGCCCGTTCCTCCTCCAAATGCCGAAGCATCATGACGGCCGACTGAATGAGAGCCGTCGGATTGGCTACGTTCTGGCCTGCAATGTCGGGAGCACTTCCGTGAACGGCCTCGAAGACAGCGTGGTCATCGCCAATGTTCGCCCCAGCCGTGACGCCGAGCCCTCCAACCAGCCCGGCGGTCAAGTCACTCAGAATATCCCCGAACAGGTTGGTACTCACGATACAATCGTAGCGCCCCGGGTCCATCACCAGATCCATACACAAGGCATCGACGATCCGGTCGTCAAACTGAATCTCGGGATACTCGGCCGCAATTTCCCGTCCCACGTCGAGAAAAAGACCCGAGGTTTTCTTGAGGATGTTCGCCTTGTGGGCGAGGGTAACCCGTTCCCGCCCGTGCGTCCGAGCGTACTCGAAACAAAAACGAATGATGCGCTCGGAGCCCCGCTTTGTGACCCGAGCGATGGAGTCCGCGATCTGGAGACGTTCGTCAAAATGCTCGATGCCGGAATACAGTCCTTCGGTGTTTTCCCGAAAGATGATCAGGTCCGTCTCCGGAAAGGGCGTCTCGATCCCCGGAAGCGTCGAACAGGGCCGAACGTTGGCGTAGAGGTCGAGACGCTGTCGGAGTTGAACGTTGACGCTCGTAAATCCCTGCCCCACGGGCGTCGTCACCGGCCCTTTCAGGGCCACGCCCGTCGACTGAATTGAATCGATCACGTCGGGCGGCAGCGCGGGCCGTCCACGTTCGACGGCTGTCTGCCCGAGAATGCGATGGCGATCCCAATCAAATTCCACCCCGGTTGCCTCAAGCACCCGAACCGTTGCCTCCGTCACTTCCGGACCAATGCCATCCCCGGGAAGAAGAGTCAATTGGTGCGCCATAGTCAAAAATTATCGGAATAACAGTGAACAGCGAACCGCAAACAAAAAAGCCCTGCCGCAAAGCAGAGCTTTTTTGAGACGGAAACCGGACGCACTGGACCTATTGCTGAGGCGGATTCTCTCGATTGGACGAGTAGTTGATTCGGAGGGCACCCGCCTCCCGGAGCTCCTGCTGAACCTCATTCACAACCTCCATCTCCGACTCCTGGTCCACCTTGAGAGACGCAATGAGCTTCGGTTGCTCCTGAAGCTTGTTGTACATGATTGTCCGAATTGCGGACCGGTTGTCAATGAGGGCGTCATCAATCTGGATCGCAGTATCCCCCTCATTTTCCCCCTGCTTGAGCGGCCCGATGTGGATCTTGGAGATCAGGCGCTTTTGATCGATCTTCGTGAGGGCTTCGGCCTGGGGAAGTTGCGTCCGAACCTGAATGTCCTGCTCCCGCAGTACGGTCGACACCATGAAGAAGATGAGGAGCATAAAGACGATGTCCGGAAGGGACGCCGTCGTGAATTCTGGATCCGTGCCTGAACTTCGACGCTCAAAACGTGCCATGAGACAAAAAGGATGAATCGAGAAGACTCGAGGATGGAGGACCTGTTCCTAACGGATTAGTCCCCCGTATCCGGCTCGGCGATGGAAATCTGTGCCCCAAGCGTTTCCCGGACAATGTTTTCGTCCTCGGGGTCGAGTGTATTGTAATACTCCTGATAACTGCTGTACGTCTGATCGAGCCCGACGTCCTCTCCCTGCGGAGTTTGATTCGAGCGAGCCATACTGTCCCAGATCTCCCGGTACGCCATCCATACCTCGTCGAGCACCTCGATGTAGGTGTCGTAGGTCGTTTGAGTTTCGGTCTTAATGGAGATCACGGCGTCGGAGGGACTTTCCGAGAGATCCGCATCCTCGCCGTAATTCAGGACGTGACTCTTCACGCGTTCCCGCAGTTGGCCGATGCTCGCCTCCTCGTCTTCCACGAGAAGATCTCCCTGCGAGTTCACGAGAATATTAAACAGATTCCGCTCTTTGACAGGGGGAGGCTTCTGATCGGGATCCAGTTTCGGGGGCAGGGTCATCCCAATCCCCGTGTCGACGTTGATTGTCGTCGTAACGAGGAAGAAAATCAGAAGCAGGAACGCAATGTCCGCCATTCCGGCTGTGGGAATCTCGGCCTCGTCCCGATCCTCACGCCGTTTGTCAAGCAATCCAGGCATAGCTAAGGTCGATTCTCAGATGGAACGGACGATCTACGGTGTCCAGAGTCGCTGTAGGTGCTAGAAAGCCCCTCGTAAGGCTTGTCGGATCCCCGTCGCCATCAATGCCAAAATCAGAAGAGCAAAGAGGACGACAAGGGTGTACATTCCAGCCTGCACCCACGACCCCATGACGGAGCCCAGGATGAGGACGAGAATTCCAGGGAGGGCAATGACCGCAATGGTCAGCGGCTGCACTTTTCCGTACCACACGCTCCGAAGGCCGGCAAGGCCCATCACGAGCATGCTCAGCGCAGCCAGGCCAATGGCGGCCCACATACTAATGGGAAGAATGACGTTGCTCATAACGCGGCGCGGTTTAAAATCGAGACAAAGCGGGAACCCCCCTCCCCGGACGAAACCGGGGAAGAGGACGTCCTCAACAGCGGGAGACGTTACTCGTTCTCCCCTACACTTTCAGGAATCGCCTTCTCACCGGTGACCGATTCCCCACGCTCGAGCGCCACGAGCGCATCCACCAGTTCAATCGAGGCATCCTCCATCTCCGCCACGATCCGGTCGATTTTGGAGACCGCGTAGTTGTAGAAGAACTGGAGAATGACAGCGACGATCAGCCCGAAGGCCGTGGTCAACAGGGCAACCTTAATACCACCGGCCACGAGGCGCGGAGAAATGTCGCCTGCACTCTCAATGGCGTCAAAGGCCTGAATCATCCCAATGACGGTTCCGAGGAAGCCGAGCATCGGAGCCACGCTAATGAAGAGCGAGAGCCACACGAGACCGCGCTCAAGAAAGCTCATCTCAATGGAGCCGTACGAGACGACGGCTTCTTCCACTGCGTCGACGCCTTCGTCTGCACGGAGCAATCCGGCCTGAAACACCGAGGCGACCGGGCCGCGCTTCTTGGCGCATACGTCCTCGGCCGCGGGAATGCCGCCGTCGTCCAGGGCCTGTTTCACGCGCTGGAGAAACGCCTCGGTATTGATGTCGGCCAAGTTCAGCGAAATAATTCGCTCGAACGAGATGGCCAGACCAATAATGAGGCAGATAAGAGGAGGCCACATCCACGGACCGCCCTCATTGAAGCGTTCTACGAGTACGTTGATAGCTCCCCCCTCCCCAGCCTGGGGAAGGAGCATGAGCAATTCTACCGTCAGCTTATCCAGAATCACCATAAGTGGCTAGTCCTCTGTCGAGTCTGTGATCGGGTGAAGAAGCAAGGATGGATGAAACCGTGGGCGCTCCCCTCCGAACTGTATCGAGCAAGACGACTCCCTCAGTCAAAAATACAGCGAGCGACCAAGGTCGTTCAAAAGCACTCGACTGTGTCCAGTCGGGATCGCCGTGATTCCCAAACGGGATAATCGGGTTGGGGCAAATCACCTGAGAAAAAACCGCCAACAGCTTTTCCCAATCCACACAGCACTAGTATATGTAGCCAAAGATAGCTTGTCAACGTGGAATCGAGCCGAGTGCCCAGTTAGGAATGACTTTACTTAACGGGATATCGTCTCGCCCACTCCTCAGCCGTGGACCAGGAGCGCAACGCCTCTGCAACAACGGGATCGTCCTCATTCCGAATCCGGATCAACATTGACGTTCCAAACAAACGCTGCCCTACATAGGACGTAATCCTCATCTCGATCCGTTCCCGAACCGGCGGTGCCCCTCGTCGGCCGGACCGGGAGTCGGTTTGGCCAGCCATGTCCCCCGTTCGTACGCCCCGTTCCGCCACGTACCGAGTGAATGCCGGATACACAGCCGACGACAACTGAAAGTCTTCGGCAAACGCCTCCGGACGGCCGCCCCACTCCCGACGAAGGGAATCTGCACGAGCATCCGTCCACATCCGAGCAAAGTCCCGAATGAGCCCCTGCGTGTCTACCGCCTGCAAAAACGGATCCTGCAGGGTGTCGGAAACGGTGCGATCGGGATGAATGCCCCCACCCCCGACCACGAGCCGTCCTGCATCAGTTCGGTGCACGAGCGAGTCCGGCAGGTCTGCGTTCGATTCCTCGGCCACGGTGTCGAGCATTGCAACGACGGAGTCCCGCCCTCGTTCAGACGTGCGTTGCAGCCTCCGCCCGGACGGCGTGTGAAAGCGGGCCACCGTGAGTCGAAGCCCGCTGCCGTCCCGGAAGTCAAACTGATGCTGGACCAGTCCCTTCCCGAACGTGCGTTGCCCCAGCAGCAGTGCGCGGTCGTGATCCTGAAGAGCACCCGCCACGATCTCACTGGCAGAGGCCGAATGCTCGTCGACCAGCACAATCATAGGCGCATCCTGAAGCCGACCCTCATCGGTGGCGTACCGGGCCCCTTCGTACTCCTCGTGCCGACTGCGAGCCGTTACGATCAGTTGTCCCTCATCCAAAAATTCATCGGCCACCTTTTCGGCCATCGTCATCAGCCCCCCTGCATTCCCTCGGAGGTCGAGGACGAATCGCTCCATCCCCTCCTCCTTCAGCGCTCGCAGCGACTCGACGAGCTCGTCGTGCGTGGTTCGGGCAAAGCGACTGAGGCGAACGTATCCAGTCTGATCGTCCATCATGTAGGCGGCGTCGATCGTCTCCAACGGAACGGTATCCCGGGTAATCGTCCGCGTGAGACGGTCGGAGTGGCCGGGACGACGAAGGGTCACCGTCACGTCCGATCCCTGAGGCCCCTTTAGGCGCCGCTGGATCTTCGGATGCGACCATCCGACGGCACTCTCTCCCTCGACTCCTACAATCCGATCCCCGGGCCGAAGCCCGGCCTTTGCACTCGGACCGCCGGATACGACCGAGAGAACGGCAATCGTGTCCTGGCTCTGAGGACCGTCGACCAGCTCGTAGCTCACCCCAATCCCCTCAAACGACCCTTCGAAGGTTTGCTCGACCTGATTCATACGCTCCGGCGAAATATACACCGAAAAGGGATCGAGCGTTTCCGTCATTCCCTCGAGCGACGACGCGGTGAGACTGTCGGGGGATACAGGCTCGACGTACGACTCGCGGATCACCTCGTACGCGGAACGAAGCGTCTGGAACTCCCCAGAATTTGGATCCGGGGCCGACGAATCGTAAACCCACTGCCCGACAAACATCCCAGCCACAATGAGCCCCAATCCCGCAATCGCAAATCGTGCTCGCCTCATACCGCCAGTGGACAATGGGGGTGCAGGAAAACGCCGCGTTCGTTCATTCTATCTCCACGACCGAAGCGAGATCCACCGACGAATGCTTTTCCCACGATCCCTATACAGTACCGCCCACTCCAAATTTTTAACATACGATCGCCCGTTCCTCGGTCCGTAGACTTTGGAATCCGGCGGGCAGACGCTATCTTATTGGGATAGATGACATGTTCTGTCCTCAACACGCCTGCGCACAGATCTCCCCTCTATGACCAATCAGGACGTCGCGTCCGTTCTCCAGGAAACGGCCGATCTCATTGAACTCACGGACGGAAATCCGCACCGGGCCCGGGCCTTCGCTCGGGCCGCACGGTCCCTCAACTCCCTCGACGAGCCTCTTGCCGATAGGATCGAAGCCGACACGCTGACCGAGGTGAGCGGCATTGGGGATGCCATGGCCGATCACGCGGCGGACGTTCTCGGTACCGGCACGTTCGAACTGCACGACGAGCTGATGAATGCGATCCCGCCGGGGCTCCTGGACGTACTTCGCGTCAACGGCCTGGGGACGAAGCGCACTCGTCGCCTTTGGAAGGAGCTGAACATAACGTCGCTCGACGACCTGGAGGACGCCGCCGAATCCGATCAAATCGCGAGTCTCAGCGGCTTCGGGGCAAAAACCCAGGAAAACATTCTCGAAAACGTGCGTCGCCTTCGATCCTACGAGGATCAGTGGCGGCTGGCCGACGCCTGGTCGGCCGCAGCCTCATTTTTGGAGCAGATGCGCTCCGCGGAGATGGTCGCACGTGCCGAACCGACCGGGGGCCTGCGCCGACACTGCGAAACGGTCGAGGAAGCCGCCTTGCTCGTAGCCACCGACGCCCCCGACACCCTCCAGGCCTGGCTCGACGAGCACCTGGAAGCCCCCCTCTCCACCGAGGACGCTGCCTTCACGACGATGCTTCCGGAAGGGGTCCCCCTCCACGTCCACACGACGTCCTCCTCTCGTTTCGGTACGCGATGGTGGCAAACGACCGGCAGTCCCGATCACTGCGACGCCTTCGTCGACACCTATGGGACGCCCGACGCGCACTCGACTGAGGACGCGCTCTTCGACGCAGCGGGGCTGTCCTTTATTCCTCCGGAGCTTCGGGAAAACACGGGAGAACTGAACGCTGCCGCCCAGAACACGCTTCCCTCTCTCGTCACCCAAGCGGACCTGCGGGGCTGTCTACACAACCACTCCACGTACAGCGACGGGGCCGACTCCCTCCGAACCATGGCCGAGACTGCTCGATCACTGGGGTACTCCTACTTCGGCATCTGCGATCACAGCCAATCTCTCCAAATTGCCGGTGGACTCTCTCCGGAAGAAGTCCGTCGGCAGCACGAAGAGGTCGAGACGCTCAACGACAAATTTTCCGAGGACGAGCCCGCCTTCCGACTCTTTCACGGCATCGAGAGTGACGTCCTACGGGACGGCACACTTGATTACGAGAAAGAGGTGCTCGCCCTCTTCGACTTTGTCGTGGCGAGCATCCACATGGGCTTCAGCATGTCCGAGAGTGAAGCCACGGAGCGCGTGGTTCGGGCCGTCGAGAACCCGTACACGCGAATCCTGGGGCACCCGACCGGGCGCCTTCTCCTCTCCCGAGACGGATACTCGCTCGACCACGAACGGGTCATCGAGGCCTGTGCCGAGCACGACGTGGCGATCGAGCTCAATGCCAATCCATACCGCCTCGACCTCGACTGGCGCTGGGTCCGACAGGCAACGGAACAGGGCGTGCTGATTTCAATCAATCCGGACGCCCACTCCACCGACGAACTCCGAAATGTGCGGTGGGGCGTACGGGTAGGGCGAAAGGGCTGGCTCACGCCCGCACAGTGCCTGAATGCAAAGTCCCTTTCCGAATTTGACTCGTGGATCGATCACGGCCCCACCGAGGCATAGCTCCGCCGCTCATTCTCTCCTCCCCGGTCTCGCCGCAGTCGTCCGTGCACCGCTCTACTCTCGCTGGTCTGTTCTTCGCCCTCGTTCTCGTTGGAGGGGCGCTCTGGTGGCTCGCGAGCGGGTCGCATCCCCCTCAGCAGCACTCCGTATCCGGGCTTCGCGACTCCACGATCATTCGGTGGACGAGCGACGACCTTCCCGTCATCGAAACGTCGTCCTCGGACGACGCGCTGACCGCTCTCGGCTACGCCCACGGGCACACGCGCGGATGGACCGCCGTGCTCTGGCGGCAGACGGCCCTCGGCCGGCTGGGTCGATGGTTTGGACCGGGGGTCTTTCCACTGGATCGTCACGCCCGCCGGCTGGGAATGGCCCGCCACGCCCGCGATGCCTACGAACAGTTACCGGACGACACACAGGAACGGCTTGCCGCCTACGCAGAGGGCATGAACGCCGCGCTCCAATCGGAGACCGTTCGCAATTCCGATTCGTTCGTCCTGTTCGACGTGGAGCCGTCCCCGTGGGCGCCCTGGCACACCCTCCTGGTCGAACGCCTGCTGGCGTGGACGGCTACCCCGTTGCTGTCCCCCCCCGATTCGGCCCCGGCCTCCGTTCACCGCTTCCGAACGACCGATCGACTCTTCCGCCGCTGGCTCCACCTGCACGGCTGGAACCGAAGCGTGACCTGGGCCGTCCGCTCTTCGTCCCCGGAACGACGACCAACGCTGTTCCAGCGGCACGTGCTGGGCGCGTCTGCCGTCCCCAACGTTCAGGAAGTGCTCTGGCGCCGGACGCAGGACTCGACCGTCTCGTGGACGACCTTCCCGGGGACGTTGCTCTTCCCCACCGGCACGACCCCCCAGCACGCCTGGGGGAGCCTCCTGCACAGCCCAGCCCGTCTCACCCGCTCCCCGGTCGACTCCACAGCCCTCCATCGGTGGCACGAGCGGCTCGATCCCGCGGGGGGAGACGAACGGCTCCTCCAGATCGAGCGGATCGGACCGACTCTGCCCCTCGGTCGCGTCTCCTCGAACCGGGACCCGGGACGTGACTCCCTGCAGCAGCGGTCGACCGGCCCAGACCGTCTCCAGGCGGCTCCCCCGGACACTGCGTGGGTCGTCGAGTGGCCGGGCTTCACGGCGCAGAGCAGCCTCCCCGCCTGGCTCGCCCGAGGGGGACTGACGTCCCGCCCCCCCGACTCGCGTTCCTTCTCCCTCTTCGCCGCGGACGGCCTCCAGGTCGACGCCAATGGGACGTGGAGAGTGCTCGGAAACCCGTCTGTGGTCGACAGTACGGGAGAAGCCGTTCTCGTAGGAAACACCGGTTGGGCCCGGCACCAAGCAGAGGCCCTCTTCGATCGTGCGCACACGCAGGACACGACGGCCGTAGACGTCTGGAGCCTGGACGATTCGAGCGCGTGGGCGGGTGCTCTCTCGTCCCACCTGGCCCCCGCCCTTCGGCAATTCAAAGCGGCAAACGAGCAGTTCCGAACCGCTGCTACGTACCTCCAAAACTGGGACCACAGGTACACACCGAACAGCATCGGTGCGCTCCTCTTCGAGGAGTGGATGCGAGCCTACGAACAGGATCTCGGACACGTGCCGACGATCGCCGACACGTCGACATTCTTTGCCCACTACCGCCAGCGGCGGGCGCTGCTACGAGCACTGGACACGTTGACTTCGAGGATCGGCCCCGTCCCCCACCAGTGGCGCTGGGACCGGGTCGTCACAGCCCAGCGCTATTTTCCCGTCTGGTCGGCCGACTCCCTCGTGAGCGACGAGCTGGAAGACCTGCGAACGACCCGCTACGCACCGGTGCGAGGCCGGGAGCACGCACACCCATCGGCGCTCGGGGGCGGCCCGTCGCTCGTCGATTCCCTTCCGGTGACACCTGCCCCCACCACCTGGGAGGGCTGGACACAACCGGGCGGTCCCCTCACAGTGCGTGGCTATAGATACGATTCCGAAGCCCACCTCACCCCCTCCCGGACCGAAACGGCACCTCCGTCCCCCACACCGCTCGTCCCCGAGGAGACGGACGCACGGACCGTTCTCCTCCCAGCCGACTGAGACCTCTGGATTTCGAGGTCAGGAATCGGCGCTCACGTCCACTCCCTTCCGCTCCTCAATGAGCGTCTCGACCACGCCGGGATCCGCGAGCGTCGAAGTGTCGCCGAGGTCGTCGTACTCCCCGGCCGCAATCTTTCGGATAATCCGTCGCATGATCTTCCCCGACCGCGTCTTCGGCAACGACGAGGTGAACTGGATGTGGTCCGGCTTCGCGATGGGGCCGATCTCCGACCGTACGTGCTGGATCAGCTCCTCGCGCAGCGAGTCGGTCCCCTCCACGCCCCGTACGAGCGTGACGTAGGCATAAATGCCCTGCCCCTTCACCTCGTGCGGATAGCCCACCACCGCAGCCTCCGCCACGTCGTCGTGGGCCACGAGAGCACTCTCGAGCTCGGCGGTCCCGATGCGGTGACCGCTCACGTTCAACACGTCGTCGACCCGCCCGGTAATCCAGTAGTAGCCGTCCTCGTCCCGTCGACAGCCGTCGCCCGTGTAATAGTGACCCGGGTACTGCGAGAAGTAGGTGTTCTGAAAGCGCTCGTGGTTCTGATACACCGTGCGCATCTGACCGGGCCACGAGTCCTCGAGGACGAGAATGCCCTCGGCGGCTCCCGTCTGCTCCTCCCCCGCCTTGTTCACGATCTTCGGCCGAACCCCAAAGAAGGGCTTCGAGGCAGACCCTGGCTTCAGGGGCGTCGCTCCCGGCAGCGGGCTAATCATGATTCCGCCCGTCTCGGTCTGCCACCACGTGTCGACGATCGGGCAGTCGCCGTTGCCCACCACGTTGTAGTACCAGCGCCACGCCTCCGGATTGATCGGCTCGCCCACCGACCCGAGCAACCGCAGCGACGACCGGTCCGTCTGCTCGACGTACTCATCGCCGTGCCGCATCAGAGCCCGCAGGGCCGTCGGCGCCGTGTAGAAGAGGCTCACCTCGTGCTTGTCGACCACCGACCAGAGCCGCGAGGGATCCGGATGGGTCGGCGTTCCCTCAAAGAAGACCTGCGTCGAGCCGTTTACCAGCGGGCCGTACACGATGTAGCTGTGTCCGGTAATCCACCCGACGTCGGCCGTGCACCAGAAGACGTCGTCCTCCTGCAGGTCGAAGACGTACTCGTGCGTCATGCTCGTGAAGACGAGGTAGCCCCCCGTCGTGTGGAGGACGCCCTTCGGCTTGCCCGTCGACCCCGAGGTGTAAAGAATGAACAGCGGATCCTCCGCGTCCATCGGTACCGGCTCGCACTCCGCCGAGACGCCCTCGGCCTCCTCGTAGTACCAGAGGTCTCGCCCTTCGTGCCAGTCGACGTCCCCCCCCGTGTGTTGCACCACGAGCACCGTGTCGACGCGCTCACACCGTTCGAGCGCTTCGTCGGCATTTTCCTTCAGCGGGACTCGACCGCCGCCCCGTCGCCCCTCGTCGGCCGTAATCAAAAAGTCGGACTCACAGTCGAGAATGCGGTCGGCCAGCGAGTCCGGCGAAAAACCTGCAAACACGACCGAATGGATGGCCCCGATTCGTGCGCAGGCGAGCATTGCGTAGGCCGCCTCCGGGATCATCGGCAGGTAAATCGTGACCCGGTCCCCCTTCTCGACCCCCTGTTTCTTCAACACGTTCGCAAAGCGGGAGACCTCCCGGTGCAGGTCCCGGTAGGTGATGTGCTTCGTCTCCTGCTCTCGCGGGTCGTCCGGCTCAAAAATAAGGGCCGTCTGATCTGCCCGGTCCTCCAGGTGGCGGTCCACCGCGTTGTAGCAGGCATTCGTCACCCCGCCCTCGTACCAGCTGATGTCCACGTTCTGCGGCTCGTAGGACACGTCTTTGACGGTATCGAAGGGCTCGAACCAGTCAATGCGGTCCGCCTGTTCTTCCCAGAAGGCCTCCGGCTCCTCCACCGAGCGCTCGTAGATCTCTTCGTACTCCTCCATCGACGAAATGTGGGCACGCTGGCGAAAGGCCTCGGACGGCTCGTACACCTCGTCTCGTCCAGAGTAGGCAGCAGTCACTTCGGGATCCTGGTCGGGCATGAGTCGGAGACTGGAGTTAAATCGAGGCAAAAAACTGGTAGACGACAGACGTTTCCCGGTGGAAACGCTTCCTTGAAATCCAGGGCAAAATCTAGGGAGTCCGCCCGGAGAAATCAACCCTGGAACCGGTCCCATCCTCGGATCGTCTTCTACAATCACCTGGGAATCAAAGTCCCACGCTCCCCCCTGCCCAGAGAGGTTAATTAGCAGGTGTCGTCGCCGATGGCAGTTCGGCCGGACACCACCCTCGGACGGCATTACAGCAGTAGATCGCATCGGCGTGCCGAAGGGCGTCGAGCGTCAGGACCTGCTCCTGTGCGCGCTCTTCGACCTCGAGCACGTAGTCGCGGTACACACCCGCCAGGAGGCCGCACTCGACGGGCGGCGTCAGGAACCGATCGCCGTCCCGCACGAAGACGTTGCTGTACGTGCCTTCCGTGACGTCCCCCTCTTCGTTCAGGAGAAGGGCCTCATCGCAGCCCGCCTCCCGGGCCTCCCGAAGGGCTCGGTCGTACACCCCCCGCTGCGTCGTCTTGTGAAAGAAGAAGGGATCCGTTTGGTCGGCGCGTTCCGACGCCACGGCGAGCGTCCACGGCCCCTCCGCCTCCGACACCGGCGTCACGGTCACCTCGAGGCGCCCCCATCGATCGAGCGTGACACGCACCTTTAGGGCGGTATCCGACTTCGCTCCTCCGACGACCCGCCGGGCCGCCCGACGAAATCGATCGGCGTCGAAGGGATAGCCGAAGTAGGCGGCCGACTGTTCGAGACGGGCCGCGTGCCGGTCGAGCAGTGGAAACCGCAGGCCGTCGAAGCGCATCGTCTCGATCAGACGAACCTCCTCGTCCTTCTCTTGAGAAGTGCCGGCAGAGGGCGTCAGAAACTTCGTTTTCAGGGTACACTCTTCGTATTCGTCCTCGGGAGACGAGTCCCAGACGATGCCGCTTCCGATCCCCATCCGCCCCTCCTCCTCCTCGATGACGGCCGTCCGAATGGCAACGTTGAACACCGCGGACTCGGGCCCCGCCATGCCAATGGCTCCGCAGTACACGCCCCGGGGAGAGGACTCCAACGACTGAATCAGAGTCATCGCCCGCCGCTTCGGCGCCCCGGTCACGGATCCACACGGAAACAGCGCGCGGAGGAGATCCGACAGGCCCTGATTCGGCCGGAGACGCCCCTCGACCGTCGACGTCATCTGCGTCACCGTGTCGTAGGGCTCCGTCGCGTAGAGCTCGGGCACCTCGACGGACCCCGGTTCACAGCAGACGGACAGGTCGTTCCGGAGCAGATCGACGATCATGAGGTTCTCCGCCCGGTTTTTCGCGTCCGAGGCCAGGGTCTGTCGCAGCCGTCGATCCTCGTCGAGCGTCCGCCCGCGTCGGATCGTCCCCTTCATCGGTCGGGTGACGACTCGGTTGCCGTCCCGACGCAGAAAGAGCTCCGGCGAGCAGGAAAGAATGTGCGTGGACCCAAGGTTGAGATACGCACCGTAGGGCACGTGCTGGCGACGCCGTAGACGGCGGTACAGCGACCGGAGATCGCCGGACACCCGAAAGCGAACCGGCGCGGTGTAGTTGACCTGATATACGTCTCCCTCTTCGATGTGACGCCGAATACACTCGACTGCCTCCACGTACTCGTCACGGGAAACGTCGAACCGCACGTCCTGCACGTCGGGCGCGCCGTCGAGAAGCGACAGGCCGCGGTCCACCTCCACGGGAGCCAACATCGTGGGGGCGTCGTAGACGCCGAACCAGGCAAGAGGGCCGTCGCCGGAAGAGGGCGCCGGAAGATCGACGAACGGATAGCCGGCTTCATAGGACAGAACCCCGGCCACGTAGCCGCCCGCCTCGGTCACCTCCTCAATTTTGTCGAGAACCGGCGGTAGATCGTCCGGACGGTCCACCCGGAGAATCCGACGCGGACCCGAAAAGCACCAGCTTCGCCGATTCGCGGCGCCGGGACGGGCTGTGTCGAGCAGGACGGTTCCGGGCCGGGACAAAACGCGGGGGTCGAGCACGAGGAAACCGGCAGGGTCGGGAAAAGACGATGGAACCCGAGTGTCTGGAGACTTCCCGCGTGAGAGTACGCACCGCTATGACAATAGTTGTACCGGTCTCCCAGAAATGACATTGGGGAACCCGATCGAAAGGAACCGTCATCCTAAGTAGACACCAAAAGAACCTTAACAATGAGTCATTCCGAGCGCAGTGAAGCAGGCAATCTCAGATTGCCAGAGTCGAGGCGCCCTGAGCGAAGCGAGGAAGTAGTCTTGGGCTGCGCCCTGAGCAAAGTGAGGAAGTGCTCTTGGAGTGACTCTCTTCGAAGATTAGCAGAAGCGACCGTCAGGCCGATGTATCCCCGAATCAGTGTCCTCGCTGGACCC
>CAZCUZ010000010.1:0-7379 GCA_964502085.1 uncultured Salinivenus sp.
GTCGACGCCTCCGCCCCGAGCGTGAGGGTCGCGTCGGCCATCGCGCTGAGGGCGTCGGTGTGGTGGCTGGCAATGACGGCCAGCCCCCCTTCTTCGACGAAGTCGTCGATCAGCTCGACGGTCGCATCCGCCGTGGCGGTGTCGAGGCTGCGAAGGGGTTCGTCCATCAGGAGGACGGACGGCTCGGCCACGAGGGCGGCGGCAATCTGGGTCTTTTGGACCATCCCGCTCGAATACGTGCCGATGAGGTTCTCGCGCCGCTCGTCGAGCTGCAGTCGGTCGAGGAGTGCCGCAATCCGAGCGGGCGCGTCGTCGGTCCATCCGGAGCGGCTCCGCAGGATCCACGTCAGCAGCTCCGTGGCCGACAGGTGCTCGGGCAGCTGGGAGCCGGCATGGACGATCCCCACGTCCTGCAGGTAGCGGTAGGGCTGAGCGTGCACGTCGAGGGTGCCGTAGCGGACGGTGCCGGTGGTGGGGTAGGCCAGAACCGAGAGCAGGCGCAGAAGCGTCGTCTTGCCGGCCCCGTTCGGCCCCACGAGCAGCGTGAGCGTACCCGGGTCGAAGGTCCGGCTCAGCCCGTCCAAAACGGCGGGCCCGTCGCCGTATCGCTTCGTGACGTCATCGAGAACCAGAGAAGAAGCAGCCATGGTACGATTCAAAGACTTGTAGAGGCGGACTGGCGGTCCGCCGAAAACGGCACGACAATCCCCCTATGCGGCTACCCGTCGACGCCACCCTTCGTGCCCCAGCGTCGCCACGGCGGCGGCCGCGACCGAGAGGCCCGCGTGCACGGCGGCCCATGTGCCCACCCAGGGGGCCCCGTAGGCGTCACTGAAGAGGGCAACGAGTGCAAGGCTCCCGGCGTGGGCCGCGAGCCAGCGCAGATTTACGAAGGTGCGAGTGGCAACCCAGTCGGCCGTAGACTGAAGGGTGTTCTGGAAGGCGCGCGGGGCCGCGGCAGCAGTGGTGAGGGCCCCGCAGGTGGCCGTCTGCGCCACGAGCACGATGGCCAGATAGCCCGCCACGAAGGCAGCGCCGACGCCGCGGAGGCACAGCAGCCAGAGGCCGGCGTGGGCCAGCGCCACGAGGCGCCCGAGCGGCAGGCGACGGTCGAGCTGGCGGAGACTGCCCCAGACGGCCGGGCGCCACCGGGGGGGAACCCAGTAGAGGGCGTCGTACGGAATCGGATCGCGGCCCTCTGCGCGCAGGGGTCCTCCCCCCATCACCTCGTCGTAGAAGGCGGTGGTGTGGTAGAAGTGCCGGTCGTACGCGGCCCGCTGCCGCCAGAGCCGGACGCCCGCCCAGCCGAGCAGGACGAGACCGGGCCCCCAGGCCGCCACGGCCGATCCGCCCTGGGCCCCGGCGGCACTGACGAGAACGGCGACGAGCGCCACGACGAAGCAGCGCGTGGTGGCGAAGAGAGCGGGTACGAGGCCGCGCGGCAAACTGACCCCCTGCCCCTGCTCCTCCACCGCCTGAGCGTACCACTGCCCGGATCGCCCCTCCTGCCAGGCCTGCGAGCGCGGGCCGAGCGTCGCAAAGTGGACGAAGCTGTCACCCGCCGCCCCGAGCGTCAGCAGGAGTGCCTGCCCGAGCGCCGCGGCCTTTGCCCCCAGGTCTCGAACGGGCCCGGCCGGGTCGACGAATGCGATGAGGACAGCCGGAAGGGCCACGAGCATCACGAGCGGGCCCAACCGCCCGAGCTGATACCGCAGCAGCCGCGTCGGCGACCAGTTCAGCAGCTGGAGCACCGGCGTGTTGGGGTCCGGCAGCAGCACGTTGGGGGGAGCCATTGCGAAGAGGCCGGCCCCCGCGAGGACCCACAGCCGCAGCCCGGCGGCCCGGGACGCCGGGTCGGCGCCTTCCGCAAGCAGAGCGGCTCCCCCGCAGAGCACGGCCAGCAACAGGCCGTAGGCCACGCGCTGCGGCCACGCAGGCGGCGGAAGAGGCGATGGGCGAGACATCTTGGCCACCGGAGCGTCGAAGAGACTTTCGCAGGACAGCGGGGTACGGGGACGTAATGATAGACCATTCGTCCCCCCGATGTCTACGGCGCGGCGGGAAGATCGGGACAATCTGAGGACTGGCGCCCGTCTGGCCGCAGGATCTTTCCGCAAAAGTAGGAGCCGAAACCGAAACGAGCGGAAAACCTCTCAGCCGGACGGCGTGTACATATTTTGAGGTTCCGCCGTCACTCTCCATTCGTTTTCGCCCTGCTCATGCCTCGCTCGCTCGCCGATCCGCTCTACGAGCGCCTGCTGGACGCCTTCCCGGCCAACCGAGCCTACACGCGAGCGGACTGGGAGGACGACGCGATGCCGCCCCCGGTCGCCCACTTTCTCGGGCAGCTGCTGCAACACTACAGTCGCCGGGAGGCGCGCCGCCTGCGCCGGGCCCGCAGCAAATGGGTCGACTACGATCACCCGAAGATGGAACGGGCCGTCCGCACCTTCTTCAATGCCGTCGAGACGCATACACAGGTGCCGGCGGACGAGTGGGAAGACACACTCCACCAGGCCACGCGTCACACCACCGCCCACCTCGTGCGGCCCGTGCACGTGCTCACGGACTTCGTCTACGCAGAGCAGCAGAAGGCCCTGCGCCTCCCCGAGGTCATGTGGCGGATGAATTTCTTCGGGCCGTACGCCTACCTGCGCGAGGCCATCCACGCGTTCGCCAAGAAGCGCAACCTCGACACCCTCACTCCCGACCGCTTCGAGCGGTTCCTCTACCGCATTGACGAGCGGGTCACGGCCGACTACGACGCCGACCGGTGGCTGCGGCTGCTCGATCCCCTCTTCGCCATCGCCCGGCGCGCCACCGGACGGGAGCAGGTGTCGACGACGCTCCTCCGGGCCTTTTTTGGAGAAAAAGGACAGCGGGCCATCGAGCAGCGCCTGCAAACCTACGCCGAAGAGGGCCACACCGACGTGGCCCCCCGGACCCTCCATCGCCTGATTGAGGAGGCACGAACCGCCCCCCCTCCCCCCGAGCCGTCGTCGACGAACGAGCGTCCTCCGAGCCCGAACCCGGAGCCCCCGACGTCCGACGCCCCCTCCCCAGCCGGAACGGGCGCGTCCGAGCCCGCCTCCGACGAAGAGATCTGGGGCGTGGCGGGCGCGGCGCGGCCCGAAGGAGGGAGCGAGGCCGCCCCGTCAGAGAACCGGGATCGGGACGACGTGGCCCTCTGGCAACGATTCCAGCAGGGCCGGTCGGGCCCCGGAACCACGAGCGAGTCTGCCGACGCTTCGAACAATCGAGAAGAGGGGCACCAGAAACCGCTGTGGGCCCGATTCCGGCACCAGCGCGACGAGCGCCTGTCGGACGCCATTGCGGGCGAGCAATCCGGTCCCTCCTCCTCCCCGTCGAATCCGTCGTCGAGCAATGCGGACCCCAGATCGACCTCGACTGGAGCAAACAACAAGCTGGAAGCCGTCGAGCAGGCCGCTCTCGGCGTGAGCAATCCGCCCCACCGAGCCGTCTACGTGCGGCAGCTGTTCGGGGGCGACGAGACCAACTACCGGCAGGTGCTCCGCCGCCTCGCCGACGCCGACAGCTGGGGCGAGGCCTCCCAGATCATCGCCAGCGACATCTTCCGGGCGCACAAGGTCAACATCTACAGCGACGCCGCCGTCCACTTCACCAACGCCGTCGAGAACCGATTCCGGGAGTCGTGATCGGATCGACGGAACGCCTCCCTCGTAGGGACCCGCTCTAAAATCACCCTCACTGTTCGGGCCGAAGAAGAGGAAAGAGGATGACGTCGCGAATGGACTCCTGACCGGTGAGGAGCATGGTGAGCCGATCGATCCCGATGCCGAGCCCGGCGGCCGGGGGCATGCCGTACTCCAGGGCCCTGAGATAGTCCTCGTCGATCAACTCGGATACGTCCACATCCTCTTCCTCGGCCCGCTGGCGCGCCTGCGCCTCGAACCGCTCGCGCTGATCCTGCGGATCGTTCAGTTCGCTGAAGGCATTGGCAATCTCGCGCCCGGCCACCACGAGCTCGAAGCGCTCCACCAGCCCCTCCTTCTCCCGGTGCTTCTTGGCGAGAGGGCTCAGCTCGATCGGATAATCGGTGACGAACGTCGGCTGGACGAGCGTCGGCTCCACCGTTTCGCTGAAAACCTCGTCGAGCAGCGTGCCCAGGTCCATGTCCTCGTCGACTTCGTCGAGCCCGAGCTCATTGGCCGCCACGTCGTAGACCCGTTCGGCGTCGGCCTGGTACAGGTCGAACCCGGTCGCCTCCTCGACGGCCTCGAAGAACGGAATGCGCGGCCAGTCCCCGCCCAGGTCAATCTCGTGCCCCTCGAACTCGACCGTGGGCGTATCGTGCAGCGCGGTGGTCACGGTGCGGAGAAGATCCTCCGTCGTGTCCATCATCCACCGGTAGTCCTTGTAGGCCACGTAGCACTCCATCATCGTGAACTCCGGATTGTGGAAGCGGCTGAGGCCCTCGTTCCGGAAGTCCTTTCCGATCTCGTAGACGCCCTCGAAGCCGCCGACCAGGAGCCGTTTCAGGTACAGCTCGTCCGCGATGCGGAGGTAAAGCGGCATGTCGAGCGCATTGTGGTGCGTCTTGAAGGGCCGGGCCGTGGCCCCCCCGTAGACGGGCTGCAGCACGGGCGTCTCCACCTCCAGGTATCCCCGCTCGTCCAGAAAATCGCGCATTGACGAGACGAGCGTGGACCGCTGCCGGAAAACCTTCCGCACGTCCGGATTGACGGCGAGGTCGACGTAGCGCTGGCGATACCGAAATTCCTTGTCGGTGACCTCGTAGTAGGTCTCGTCGTCCGTCTCCTTCACCACCGGCAGCGGACGCAGCGCCTTGGCCAGCAGCTCAAAGTCGTCGGCCGCGCGGACGGTGACCTCGCCCATGCCGGTGCGAAAGACGAAGCCTTTCACCCCGACGACGTCCCCGATGTCGAACAGCTCCGTAAAAACCTCTTCGTAGAAGTCCTCGCCCAGGTCCTGCGAGCGCACGTAGACCTGAATGGTCCCCGATTCGTCGCGCAGGTCGAAGAACGCCGAGCCGCCCATCACGCGGAGCCCCGTGATGCGACCGGCAATCGACACGTCGTAGTCCCCCCGCTCGCCGTCCTCGGGCTGATGCTTATCGTCGTCGAAGGCCTCGAGGATCCCCTCGGCGTGGGCGTCGACCTCCCAGGCGTAGGGATAGGGGTCGATGCCGCGCGCCTCGAGTTCGTCGCGTTCCTCGCGCCGGCGCTGTTCTTGTTCGCTTCGATCGGAAGACGACGATGACATTCGACTGGAACGGGGGTTGGAAAACGAAACAATTCATCGAGTCGACGGGCCCCAAACGAGGGGCCCAAAGAAAAAGACGCCTCCCGACACCCGTCGGGATGCGCCCAAGAGACTGTTTTGATTCTTGACCATGGTCACATTCGAAGTTGCTCCCCTTTACCTGTGGGCAGGCAGTGAGCGTACGAGCAAGAGTGTCTGGTTGACCTCAACCGGCCCGCAGTCGTCACGGGGGACTCTGACCACTCAAAACAGTCTCTAAGAATGGAGTCGGCCTGCTTACACCGAGGACGTTACGAAATCCACTCGTCGGCCTCGAGGAGCAGGGCGTCGTGATGCTCGCGGAGAAGCTGGGCGATGACCTGGCTCAGCTCTCGGGCGGAGCTGCCCTCCGGCTGCGCCGTCGTGAGGGACGACATCCGGCCCGTGCCTTCTTCGAGCACTTCCAGGGCGTCGGTCAAAGCAAACCACCAGGGCTGGTTGTCGGTGGGGGCCGGAGGCTCTCCCTGTGCACACAGGCGAATGACCGTGGCCCCGCCCTGTGCGTCGAGCGTGCTCCGCAGCAGTGCGGCGGCCTGTTCGGCCGTGTCGACCATGGAAGCAAGCTTCTCCTGCTGGCCGAGGGACAGGGCCGCCTCGGCGGCCTCTCGCTCGTAGCAAAGTGCCCGTTCGAGAATTTGGACGGCGGCCACCGCCACGGACTGAAACGCCGTTCCCTCCTCTCCGACGCGCTCGACGAGAGCCCGGAGGGCCTCTACGTCCGGCTGGGTCTCGTCCGGAGCGGCGTCCTCACCCCGCTCGTCCTCCAGCAGGAGCGGCTTGCGCTCGAGACGTTCCCGATAGGATGACGCTCGTCGCGACGTGGAGTCGTCCGTTCGGGCACTGCGAGAGCGATCGTTCATGTCCACACGCTACTATGACACATTCAGCGACTCCCCTGCCACCCCTGCGAGAACCCGACCGGCAACGAACCGCCGGTCCTTCGTCCTCCCTCCTCGCGACGGCGGATTCACAACAGCCCGTGATATCGCGCAGGACCCGGGGCAAGTTCCCTTAGATGTGAAGAAAACACCATTCCACAAGAGAATCAATGTGAAAGATCGAGGGGATCTGTGTCGTCTCCTGATTCCGGAAGGGCTTTTTGGAGACGGTGGAGGAGCTCCTCGGCCCCCTCTCCGTCCAGTTGCCCGCCCCGCACAGCCACGCGGACCATCTCGGTCGAAAGGGCAGCGTAGAGGGAAAGAAGGTGCGGCGTCTCCTCCGCGAGGGCCGTCAGGTGGGCGTCGAGGGTATCCCCATCGCCCCGCGCCACAGGGCCGGTAAGGACGCGTTCGGGCGGGGCCTCCTGTAAATTTTTGACGGTGCGCTCCACGAGGGGCGCGAGGAGATCGGCGGAGCGGTCGTCCCCCTCGAGGTCCATTTCCGGAAGCACCTCCTCCACGACGGCCATCAGCGCTACGAGTCCGTTGGACGCCACTGCGGCTGCACAGTGGACGCGGGCCTTCTCGCGGGCCGACAGCACGACCGGGCGTGCACCGAGGGTCCGGGCCAGCACCGTACCGGCCAGAACGGCGTCCGGATCCCCCTCCACCGTAATCGCGATGTTCTCGAAGGCCTCGGCCGACGCGCCGGGCGGAAAGGTCTGGAGCGGATGAAAGCTGAGGGGGGCCGCGCCGTGCTCGACGAGAGGGGCCAATGCCTCGGTCGTTCGGGCCCCGGACGTGTGGCCGACGACGGTGTGCGCCCACGGATGATCGACGGCCGCCAGCCGGCCGGCCGCCGCCTCGATGGCGTCGTCGGGCACGCAGATCAGGACGAGCTGCACCTCCGCCGGAAGGGCCGCCGCCTCGTTCGTCCCCACCGCGGCGCCCACCTGCTCGGCGAGGGCCCGGGCGGAGGCGGTGCTGCGGCTCAGGACGGCCCGAACGGGATAGCCGCAGTCGGCGAGCCGATGCGCCAGAGCCGTTCCGACGGCCCCTGCCCCCACGACAGCCACGGGCGATGCGGTGGAATCGTCTTGCATGGCCGGAGGCGAACAATGCGAAACAGCGCGACCGTGCCGCACCCGGCTGGTGCGGATCTGCATGATAGGGGCCGGACGGGAGAACGTCTATCCG
>CAZCUZ010000010.1:7479-39804 GCA_964502085.1 uncultured Salinivenus sp.
CACCCGGCTGGTGCGGATCTGCATGATAGGGGCCGGACGGGAGAACGTCTATCCGTGGTGGGATATGCAAAAGGGGACCACATTTTATACCTTTTCTTGCTTGCATGGGCGCCGGCCTCTCGGCCCTCTTCATCGGACGCACGTCCCAGGAACAGCCGCACTCCCACATGGAAATTCCGTCCCTACAGGGCTTCGAGCGCGAGCGCGGGATCATGACGATGGAGAAGCCGATGAAGGCGGAGGAGGAAGGCCAGTCTCTCCGGATCGGCGTTCCCCGCGAGGTGGCCAACGAGGAGCGCCGGGTGGCCCTGGCCCCGAGCGGGGCGAGCGCCCTCGTCGCCAACGGCCACGAGGTGTACGTCGAGCAGGGGGCGGGCCGACAGGCCCACTTTCAGGACGACGAGTACGCCGAATCGGGCGCCGACCTCGTGGACGGACCCGACGACCTTTACGGGCACTGCGACCTCATCGTGAAGGTGGGCCCGCCGAACGACGACGAAAGGGAGCTGCTGCAGGAGGGGCAGGTTCTCCTCTCGGCTCTAAACCTGGGCGGGACGACGGCCGAGTATCTGCACCACTTGATGCGGCTCCGGATTACGGGCATCGGATTTGAGTTCATTCGGGATCCGGACGGGACGTTTCCGCTGGTCCGGATGATGCACGAAATTACCGGCTCGATGTCCATCCAGATTGCCGGGCGCTATCTGGAGAGCAACGAGGGCGGCAAGGGCGTCATGCTCGGAGGCATCTCCGGCGTGCCGCCCGCGACGGTCGTCATTCTGGGTGCAGGCGTCGTGGGCGAGTGGGCCGCCCGCACGGCCCTCGGCTACGGGGCGCACGTCATCGTGCTCGACACCGAGCTCGGCGCCCTGCGGGCCCTGGAGCACTACCTGGATCGCAGCATCACGACGGCCATGGCCAGCGAGCACTACCTCCGCCAGGCCGTCAACTCGGCCGACGTGGTGATCGGCGCCATGATGGCCGGGGGCGAGCGTTCACCAATGCTCGTAAGCGAGGACATGGTGGCGACCATGTCGCCGGGCGGCGTGATCGTCGACGCCGTCATGGATCAGGGCGGCTGCATCGAGACGAGTCGGCCCACCACCCACTCCGACCCCATCTACCGACGGCACGACGTCATCCATTACTGCGTGCCCAACATGCCGTCGAACGCGGCGCGCACCGCCTCGTACGCCCTCACGCACGTCCTCGTCCCCTACCTCCTTCACATCGGCGAG
This sequence comes from uncultured Salinivenus sp., assembly GCA_964502085.1. GTDB lineage: Bacteria > Bacteroidota > Rhodothermia > Rhodothermales > Salinibacteraceae > Salinibacter. Next base: position 8,718 of record CAZCUZ010000010.1, read on the forward strand.
GTCGGATCGATCAACGAGGCCCTGTGGCGCGACGAAGGGCTCCGCAACGGCACCTACGTCTATCGAAAGCACCTCACGAAAAAGAGCCTCGCCTCGATGTTCGGCATGAGTCACCGCGACATCGAGCTCCTGATCGCCTCCGGCATCTGACCCCCGACGCCCTCCTCCAACGATTCCGATCTCCGACATGGGGCTCACCCTGGTCGTCGAAAAAGAGGAGGACACCGCCACCCACTGCGTCTACGCGTTCGGGCCGCCCACCGACACAGTCGGGCAAGTGCGACTGTCGAAAGCGTCCGGCGACGTCGAGGTGCTCGGCGAACTCGCGGAGGCCGACGGCGCCAACAAACGGTTCTATCTCGCCCACCTCGTGCCCCGGCTCCACGCCTACCACGATCGCGGCTCCTTCCCCACCCGGGACCGCTGGACGTTCTAGCCGGCCCCCCTCCGTCCCCTCCTTCCCGCCCTCAGCACGATAGAGACGCCGTCGCTCGGTCTTCATCTTAAATGATTTTTCGCGCAAGCCCTTCCCCTCGACGGGCACGTCGTTGCGTTCCCCACACGGTGCTCATTATCTTCGCGACGATCTGCGTTCCTCTTTCGACCCAGCGCCGACGCACGGACTGGCGACACGGAATCGCCGCCCCGTGACTCGGTTCCGCGTTCCTTCGACGAACTCACAGTGACGACATGGCAACGACGTCCGCCGATCGCGAGCAATGGGGATCCCGACTCGGATTCGTTCTGGCCGCGGCCGGGTCCGCCATCGGGCTTGGCAACATCTGGCGCTTCCCGTACGTCACCGCCGAGAACGGAGGCGGAGCGTTCGTGGTGGTGTACCTGGTCTGCATCGCGCTCATCTGTGTGCCCTATCTGTTTGCCGAGCTGGCCCTCGGGCGCAACAGCCAAAAGAACCCCGTGGGGGCCATCGCGGCCATCAAAAAAGGAACGCCCTGGGTCCTCGTGGGTGGGCTCTGTGTCCTCACGGGGATTTGCATTCTCAGCTATTACGGCGTCGTGGCCGGCTGGGCGCTCGGATACATCTTCAAGGGCTTCGCGGCGCCGGACGTCAACGCGACGACGTACTTCACGTCGTTCGTGGCCGATCCGGCGCGCGTCATTCCGCTGGCCGCTACTTTCATGTTCCTGACGATTCTCGTGGTGTACGGGGGCATCGAAGAGGGCATCGAGCGCTGGGCCAAGGTGCTGATGCCCCTGCTCCTGGTGCTCATGCTCGTCGTCATCTTCCGCGCCGTGACGTTGCCCGGTGCGGGCGAGGGACTGGAGTTCTACCTCAATCCCGACTTTTCGAAGATCGACGGGGAGGTCATTCTTGCCGGCCTCGGCCAGGCGTTCTTCAGCCTCAGCCTGGGCATGGGGGCGATGATCACCTATGGCTCGTACCTCCCGAAGCGCGAAAACCTGATCGTGTCGGGCGGATACGTGGCGCTCTTCGACACGGCCATCGCGCTGCTGGCCGGTCTCATGATCTTTCCGGCCCTGTTTGCGATGAATCAGGACCCGGGAAGCGGGGGGCCCGCCCTCATTTTCCAGGTCCTGCCGGAGGTCTTTGCGACCATGCCGCTCGGAAGCTTCATCAGCGCCGTCTTCTTCATCCTCCTGTCCATCGCCGCCCTCACGTCGATGGTCTCGCTGCTGGAGGTCGTCGTGTCCTACTTCGTGGACGAGACGACGTGGTCCCGCACCACGTCGGTGTGGGTGGTCGGGGGCCTCACGTTTGCCCTCGGGCTGCCCTCGGCGCTCGCACAGGGCGGGTCGACGTTCCTGACCGAACAGGTACACCTCTTCGGTCAAACGGGCTTTTTCTCCATCATGGATTACATTTGGGGCAACGTGTCCCTCGCCCTCGGCGCTCTCCTCATTAGCATCTTCGTAGGCTGGGTGTGGGGCGCCGGGCAGGCCGTCGAGGAGCTTCAACAGGGGGCCGACGACATGTTCGAGGGAGCGATGGTACAGACGTGGACCGTGTTTCTCAAGTACGTCTGCCCCCTCGTGATTGCCGTCATCTTCGTAGGGAAGGTGACGGGGGCCATTTAGCGTCGTTTCTGACGCGGGCCCGCTCCGTTGACGACGGATTCGTCCGCAAGGGGCCGTTCGCTCGTACAGACCTCGATCATGACCTCCCTTCGCTCGCTCGGGACGTGGCTTCTCCGCTCGGGTCTGTGTGGAATGGGAATAGGCGTCCTCTTGGGAATCGCGCTCGCCGCTCCCGCACAGACGGACGCGTCCCCTCTCCTCACCGACTCCCTGACCGTCGCGGCCGTGGCGTTCACCCTGCGGTACGACGCGCTTCCCTCCTCTCCCCCCGTTCGCGACGATCGCTGGTGGGACCGAGATAAGGTTCTGCATCTCGGAGGCAGCGCTCTCTGGACGCTCTCGACGCAGTACGTTCTCGTGAACAAGGCCGAGTGGTCGGAGGACGACGCGCTCCCGGTGTCCGTCGCCTCCGGGGTGGCCGTCGGAGCGGCGAAGGAGCTGTACGACGCGAACCGCCCCTCCGGCACGGCCAGTGTCCGCGACCTCGCCGCCAACGCCGTTGGGATCGGGCTGGCCGCCGCCGTGATTGCACTGTAACCCGTCTCCGGCCCGTGTTGGATCGAGCCGTCCCGATCGTAGTTCCGGAGAAGGACACCGATCTCCGCAAAGAGTCCTTCGGACAAGGGCCTCGCTCGTTCTCTTTCTGGACGGGGGTCCACTCTGTCTCCCACCGCTCACGGACGGGGTCAACCGCCCTGCCTCGCAATGAACGGCCCAGAACCTTCCGTCGTGGTCCGTTTTTTGTTTTTACGCCGGGTCCAGATTTGAGTGGACGTGCTGCAGAGAATCTGAGGCCCGGAACGTCCCGTGCTGACGATTGACCGGGTGCGGTGCCGTCCCCGACGCCGAGTCCGGACTGCTCGACGTTCCGTACACCTTGATCGAAGTGTCCCTTCTCGACGAATATGCCCGAGTTTTCCCCCACACTGCTCGACTGGATCATGGTGGGGGTCTACGTCGTCGTGATCGTCGGGATCGGCTTTTTCGTCTCTCGGCACCAGACCTCGACGGACGACTACTTTCTCGCGGGTCGCTCGCTCACCTGGGGCGTCATCGGAAGCTCAATGTTCGCCACCAACATCTCCACGAGCAGTCTCGTCGGCATGGCGGGAGACGCCTACGCCTACGGCATTGCCGTCTACAACTACGAGTGGATGGCCGTCGTCGTCCTCATCCTCTTTGCCCTCTTCTTCCTGCCGTTCTACCTGCGGTCGAAGGTGTACACGATGCCGGAGTTTTTGGAGCGGCGGTTCGACGTGCGGTCGCGGTACTACTTTTCGGCGGTCGCAATCACGGGAAACGTGTTGATCGACACGGCCGGATCGCTGTACGCGGGGGCGCTCATCATTCAGATTCTCTACCCCGGCTTTCCCATGTGGCAGGCGGTGGTGCTCCTCGCGATGCTCTCCGGGCTGTACACCATTCTCGGCGGCCTGAAGGCAGTGGTCTACACCGACGTTCTTCAAGCCGTTCTCCTCATCGGCGCATCGACCGTCGTGAGCGTCGTCGCCTTCAACCAGGTGGGCTCCTGGAAGGCCGTTCAGGAAGCAACCTCGCCGGACATGCTGAGCCTCATCCAGCCGATCGGGGACCCGGTCCTGCCCTGGCCCGGACTGGTGACGGGCGTATTCCTGCTCGGATTCTATTTCTGGGGCACCAATCAGTTTATGGTGCAACGGACCCTCGCGGCCAAATCGCTCGAACACGGGCGGCAGGGCGCGCTCTTTGCCGGTCTGCTCAAGCTGCCCGTTCTCTTCATCATGGTGCTTCCCGGAACGTTTGCCCGCATCTTGTACGGGCCCGACGCCCTGGCCCAGCCCGACATGGTGCTTCCCATCATGCTCTTCGACCTCCTCCCGATCGGCATTCGCGGGCTCGTCCTCGCCGCGCTGGTGGCGGCCATCATGTCGAGCGTCGACTCGACGTTGAATTCAGCCTCGACGCTCACGACAATGGACTTCGTTCGGACGTGGAGGCCAAACGCCGACAATCGCTTCCTCGTCCTCGTCGGACGCGGAACCACCGGCGTCTTCATGCTGATTGCGGCGCTGTGGGCCCCGTTCATCATCGAATTCGCTTCGCTCTGGCAGTATCTGCAGAGCGTACTGGCGTACTTGACTCCTCCCGTGGTTGCCTGCTTCGTCCTGGGGCTCTTCTGGGCGCGGGCCAATCGGGACGGGGCCTTCGCCGCACTTTACACCGGGCACGCAGTGGCGCTGGGGCTCGCCCTCGCGGAATGGCACTTCGCCGGCTTCGACCTCCATTTCCTGTACGTCCCTCCCGTCCTCTTCGTCGTCAGCGCCGGGACGATGGTGGGGGTGAGCCTCCTCGGCGAGGCCCCCGCCCCCGAGACGGTCGACGAGTACACGTGGTCGTTCTCCCACTTCTCAGACGACGTCGCGCACGCGGCCCGGCAGCCGTGGTACCGGAATTTCTTCGTCCAGTCGGGCATTCTCCTGAGCCTGACCGCCTGCATTCTCGTCTTTTTCTGGTGACCCCCGCCCTCCACATGCGGACCGAAGAGGCACACCTCTTTATCCCTTTACGATCCGACGTACACCCTGGGAGACGCGCCGCATCCACCGCCCGCCGTCCCGGTGCTCCTCGGGCACCGAGGGATAGGAGTAATAGCCGTATCCGTAGGCGGGCGTCGAGGAGGGCTGGTGCCGGTTGAGGAGCGCCGCGACCGGATGGGAGCAGACGGTCTCGAGCCGGGTCCGCACGTCCTGAAAGGCACTGCGGCGCGTGTCGCCCGCCGCGGCCACGAGGAGGACGAGGTCGCTCAGCGACGCGAGGCGGAAGGCGTCGTCGTAGAGGAGGGCCGGGGGCGTGTCGATGAGCACGAGGTCCCAGCGTTCGGCGAGGGACTGAAGGAGCGGCTGGAGGTGTCGCTCCTGGAGCATGCGAGCGGGCTGCGGAACCTCTGTGCCGGCAGTGAGAAGGCCGAGGCGTCCCATCTTCTGCTGCTGGGCCCGGTGGAGCCACCCTGGAGCGTCCTCACCGTCCGACGGAGGGAAATCGGGCACGTCGGATTCGCCGTCCGCTTCGGGGGCCCGGAGGAGCCGAACGTCCTCCTCGACTCCGGCGAGGCGATCGGTGAGGCCCGGCGCCCGCTCGACCCCGAACCGCCGGTGCAGCATGGGCCCCCGCAGGTCTGCATCCAGGAGGAGGACGTCCCGTCCCGATTCGGTAAGGGTCATTCCGAGGTTTGCAGCCGTCGTCGTCTTGCCCTCTCGCGCCCCGGGACTCGTGACGAGCATAGTCCCGACCGAGCGCGGCACCCCCAGCCGGACGTTCGTCGCCACGTGGCGGTACGCCTCGGCGGCGGGCGAGAACGGAGGAACCACTCCGGGCCACGGGCCGGCCTCCGCTGAATCGTTCTCATCCGAAGTGGACGCCGATTCCCACTCCGGAACGGTCCCAAAGAGCGGATCCGAGGATCGCTCGAGGTCCTCCGGCGTCTCGACGACGTCGTCGAAGCGATCGTAGACGAGCACCAGCCCGCACCCGCCCACGCCGCCCAGCAGGGTGGCGAGCAGAACCTTGCTCCAGATCTCCGGCGCGATCGGCCCAGTCGGGGGGGCGGCCTTCCGAATGACGCTCGCCTGCTCGGGCGTCGACTCCTCGGAGACCTGGGCGCGCTGGAGGCTTTTGGACAGCGACACAAACAGCTCGTTGGTCGTGCTCTTGCGGCGTCGCAGTCGGGCCAGCGTGCGGTCCGGCGCCTCCTGGAGGGCCGCCCGATGATTCCCGAGTCGCTCGTTGAGCACCTCCAGCTTGGCGGCGAGGCGCGTCACGGCCACCCGTCGCTCCGTGATCTCCTGCTGAAGATCGACGACCGGGGACAGGTTGCCGCCCTCTCCGCCGAGCGGATTGATGGCGTCGGTCGACAGGGACTGATTGACGTATTCGGTGGCCAGTCGGTTGGCTCGCTCCCGGAGGGTCTCGATGCGGGCCCGCATCTCGTCCACCCGCGCTTCCATCTCGTCAGACAGGGTCTCGTTGCGCGCTTCAATGGTGCGAACGTCGGCCTCCAGGCTGGCAATCTCCTGGTGCGTCTGGCGGAGGCGCTCCGGGGTCGTGGACGCCGCCCGGTCGGCGAGGTTGGGTCGGATGCGACGCAGCCGGGCGTTCGCCGAGTCGAGCAGGGCTCGCTCCATCTTGAGGTCGAGCTGCACCTGATCCTTCTGCACCCTCAGGTCGGAAATTTTCTGAGCGAACTGATTGGTTTCTCCCACGATGCCGAGGCCGCTGTCCGCGGGGCTGAGGAGGCCGAGCTGCCCGCTGGTCCGCACGCGGGCGGCAATCGAGTCTTCGAGGGCCTGTAGCCGATCGTGGAGATCGTCCTTCTGGTTTTGGAGAAACTGGCGGGTCGTGCGCATGCGAGCGTTGCTGGAGCGTTGCAGGTGCTCGCGGTACACGTCCGCGTAGGTGTTGGCCACGAGGGCGGCTTCCTCGGGCTGCGGGCTCGTGACGCTGATGCGAAGCGCCGGCACGTCCTGCGCGTCCCGCTGCACAGAGACGGTATTCTGCAGGCGAGCGGCGAGGGCTCCCGCAGCGCGAGGCTGCCCCGTCTGCGTTCGGAGCAGGCTCGGCTCGGTCTGGGACGGGAGGGACTCCATGCGGGCCCGAAGCGCCCCCGCGACCTCCCGGGCCAACACCTGCGAGTTCCGCAAAAAGTACAACTCTCGACCAACGCGGTTGGGGGGTTGAACCGGTAGAAACTCCGCCATGCGTTCGGGCCGATCCGACTCGTTGAGCAGGAGGGCCGTGGTCGCGCGGTACTGGCGCGGCTGAGTCTGGTAGTAGAGGTACGCCGTGCCTCCGAGGAGAACGACGAGACCGAGGATGAGCCACTTGCCCCGCCAAAGCGTGTGGAGGTGATCCCAGGGCGAGGGACCGGCCTCGTGCGAAAAGGCGTCGGGGTACAGAGAGGGCGCCTCAGACGAGGCCTGGGACGACGATCCGTTCGCCTGGAGAGGAGACCCATTCGAAGAGGGCATGAGCGGAAAGGAAACCAGGGCGTCAAGGAAGCGGCGAAAAGAGGATGCGGCGGACCAGTAACGGACGGCCGCCACTGAAATCATCCCGGGGACCAGTACCCCCCTGGGAATTGGTCCGGGACGCCTGAGCGATTTGACAAACGGACGACAGGGCAAGCCGGAGCAACGCCAATGCCGTCGATCTCTCAATCGTTCCGCGGCCGGCTTATTGTAACGAGACAGACGAACAACGTTCACGCCGATAAGAGTCGAGAAAACAGCGAATCCTCTCCTCGCCATTTTGCATGAACACTCGCCAGTCTTTGCCTCTCGTTAAGAGGATTGGTGCCTGCTCCCGCCTCCTCCCTGCACGGACCCGAGCGACTCCCAGTGTTGGCGAGGAGAAAAGAAGAAGGACAATCGGTCCAGAATGCAATATGCACTTTGGTATAATCAGAGCCAAGAAACACAAACAGGAACCCTGAGGGACTTGTGACTGTGGAGGTGTGTTCGTATGCTCCGACGAACGCCACTCGCCCCCGCTGTTTCACGCTTGCGTTTCCCTCACCGAGGCATGGTTCGTCGTCCGCACGTCTGTTTTCTGAACCGCGTCTACCCGCCGGCGTCCGGGGCCACCGGCGCCCTCCTGGCCGAACTCACCCCCGCCCTCGTCGATCGGGGCTGGCGCGTGACCGTGCTCACCGGCCCGGCCGAGGGGGCTGCCCCCTCGGAAATTACCGGCGAGGGAGTGCACGTCGAGCGGGTAGGAGCTCTTCCGTTTACCCGCGAGAGCACGTGGCGACGGGGCCTGGCCTACGCCTCCCTCTTTCCCGCCTTCGTCACCCGCGCGCTTCGGATTCCCCCCCCGGACGTCCTCGTCACGAAGACGGACCCGCCCATGCTGAAGGTGCTGGGCCCCCTCCTCGCCCGCTGGACCGGCGCGCGAACGGTCCACTGGGCACAGGACCTATACCCGGAGGTGGCGGAAGGAATCGGTGTGATTGCGGAGGACGGAGTGCTGGCCCGCACGATGCGCCGCCTGTCCACCTGGGCCCTGCGCGGGCACGACCACATCCTCACGGTTGGACGCTGCATGCGAGAGCGCATCGTGGAGGACCGGGGCCTCCCGTCGGAAACCGTCTCGGTTCTGCCCAATTGGCCACCGTCGTCCGTCGCCCCAATTTCGCACGAGAAGAATGCGTTTCGAGACGAGCACGACCACGAGGACCGGTTCGTCGTCACGTACTCGGGCAACATGGGGCTGGCTCATCCCTTCGACGCCGTCCTCGACGCCGCCGCCCAGCTGGAGGCCGACCGGCCGACCATTCAGTTTTTGTTTGTGGGCGCGGGCCCGCGAAAGGCCGACCTGCAGAGACAGGTCGACCGCCACGAGCTCTCGAACGTCGCGTTTCTCCCGTTTCAGCCCCGCGAGCGGCTGGCCGAGAGTCTCAGTGCGGCCGACCTGCACCTCGTGACGATGCGGCCCGAACTCGAAGGGCTCGTGGTGCCGAGCAAGCTGTACGGGGCGCTGGGCGCCGGGCGACCGGCCCTCTTCCTGGGCCCCGCGGGGAGTGAGGCGGCCCGGACGGTGCGGGAGCACGACTGCGGAACGGTGTGTCCGCGCCCCACTGGCACGGCCCTCGCCGACATGATCCGGGACTGGCACGACGACGAAGACCGCTGGTCCAACGCCTGCGAGCGAGCCCACGACGCCGTCTCAAATGCTCGTATGAACGCCGTCGATCGGTTCGACGCACTGCTGCGAGCCGTCGTCGAGGGGCGGTCCCCCTCCATACAGAAAAAGGTCGATGCCACGTCTTAGAAAAGCGATCCCTCCGCATTAGCACCTCTCCCGTTTCTCGGCCCCCGTACGGGAGAGGTCTCCGTTGCCCAAAACGGGATTCTTCTATCCGTTCGACGCCGCCAGCCGCTCCACAAAGGCCTGATGGGCGTCGCTTCCAACCTGTTCCTGGACACCCGTGAGCACCGCAGAGAAATTCTCGTCCAGGAGAGCCGGCACGTCCAAAACGAGGCCGGGAAAGACTCGGCTCGACAGTCGCCCGTCCTCGTCGGGCGAACGGGCCCGATAGGCCCCTTCGCTCAGCACGAATCCGTCGACGCGCGCATCCTCAATCTGCCACACCAGATACTCCTGCACGCCATTGCGCCGGTACGCCTGTTTTTTGTCGTGGAGATCGTAGGCCGCACTGCTGTGGGCAACCTCTACGACCAGCTCCGGCGGGCCCTCGATGTAATCATCCTCGCTGATGGTCGACTGGCCGCCGCAGTTCTCGTCGATGCGGAGGAGGGCGTCGGGCTGAGGCTCGTTGTCGAGATCGAGGCGGACGGTGGCGTTATCCCCAACAGAGACGTGAGGAGTCGCAGCAGCATAGGCGAAAAGCCACCCGACGATGGCGCTATGGGGTTGACTGTGGGCTTCGAAGTGTACGGGAGAGGGCATGTAGACGGTGCCTTCGATGAGCTCGGCTTTCTTGACGTGGGGCATGGCCTCGTACCGACGCTCGAACTCGCGCCGCGTGAGACGGTCGCCGTTGGCCAGTACGGGACGGGGGGGAGACGACGTAGGCATGAGACGGCGGGGATAAGAACTGGTGAAGAGGAGAGGTCCAACATCGCCCTGGCGCCCTGTGATCCGCCCTCGCTTTCGAAGACGAACCTTTCGGAGGCTCGCGCCTACGATGTAGTCGATTCCGAATGACTGATCGCTTTCTCCTGTCGTCATGCACCTGACCTCCTCCGACGCCAAAATCTACGTCGCCGGCCACCGCGGCATGGTGGGGCGCGCCATCTGGCGCCACCTCGACGACGCCGGCTACACGAACCTCGTCGGGCGTACGAGCGACGAGCTCGACCTCCGCGATCCGCACGCCACGCGGACGTTCTTCGAGGCCGAACGGCCGGACTTCGTCGTGCTGGCGGCGGCGCGCGTCGGCGGCATCCTGGCCAACGACCGCTATCCGGCCGACTTTATCGGCGACAACCTCGCCATCGAGCAGAGCGTGATTCGGGCCGCGCACGAAACGGGCGTCGACCGCCTCCTCTTCCTCGGCTCTACGTGCATCTACCCGAAGCACGCCCCCCAGCCGATGCCGGAGGACAGTCTCCTCACCGGTCCCCTCGAGCCGACGAATCAGTGGTACGCCGTCGCCAAGATTGCCGGCCACAAGCTGTGCGAGGCCTACCACCGCCAGCACGACGACGACATGTTCACCCTCATGCCCACCAACCTCTACGGCCCGGGCGACGACTTCGACCTGGAGACGGCCCACGTCCTGCCGGCCCTCCTGCGCAAGGCGCACGAGGCGAAGGGCGCCGCCCCGGACGGGAGCGACGCGCCGGTCACGCTCTGGGGCACCGGCACGCCGAAGCGGGAGTTTCTCTACGTCGACGACCTGGCCGACGCGGTGCGCTTCGTCCTGGAGCAGCCGGAGGACACGCTCCGCGAGGAGGCGCCGGACGGCATGCTGAACGTGGGGGTGGGAGAGGACCTGTCCATCAACGACCTCATGGCGCTCATTCAGGACGTGGTCGGGCACGACGGTCCCGTCGAGCACGACCGTTCGAAGCCGGACGGCACGCCGCGCAAGCTGGTCGACACGAGCCGCCTCGACGCCCTCGGCTGGACGGCCGAAACCTCCCTTCGAGAGGGCATTCAGAAAACCTACGACTGGTACCGCGAGCAAGAAGCGGTGAGCGTTGAGGGCTGAGTGGTCTGCGTTTCGTATTCTCTTTCGTCAGCCAATGTCGTATGTCCTCTCCCATAGAACGGAACGTGACAAAGGTTCTCCAACGTCACGAGGACGTGGAGGCGGCGTGGCTATTCGGATCCGTGGCCGATGACACAGCGAACGCAAATAGCGACCTGGACGTGGCGGTACTGGGAAGAGATCCGCTCACTGCCCCCGAGAAGAAGACGTTAATCACACAATTGGCCCAAACGACGGGCCGTCCCGTCGATCTGATCGACCTTCAGACGACCCGCGGCCCAATCGTGGGACAAATTTTGCAGGGAGGGATCCGGCTGTTCTGCGACGACACCTCCCTCTACGCAGAGCTTCTCAAGCGATGGTGGTTCGACCAGGCCGACTGGATGCCCTACCGCCGCCGCATTCTGAAAACGCGACGCGAGCAATGGATCGAGAACTGATTTCGGAAAAGATCGAGTCTCTCCGGCGGTGTGTCCATCGAATCAAAGAAAAGCGTGTGGAAACCGCCGCCGAGCTGGAGAACGACTGGGACACGCAAGACATTGTTAGCGTGAATTTGACGCGCGCCGTACAGCTCTGTGTCGACATTGCGGCCCACCTCGTTGCCGACTCCGATTGGCCGTCTCCCGACACGATGGCGGGGGCCTTCGATCATCTCCACGAGATGGACGTTCTTTCTGCAGAGCTTGCCGATCGATTGAAAGGCGCTGTTGGATTCCGAAATGTTGCCATTCACGCCTACCGCGACATCGACTGGGACATCGTTCACACGATCACGCACGAACACCTGGACGATTTTCGCCAGTTCGCGCGTGCTGTGTTGAACGAGATTCATTCATCTGAATAGAACGACGCTTTTTTCGACGTCTACTTATGCCAACCGACAAAGAAGTCACGAGCAAGATTCCCGACGAGCGTCCCGGAGCCGAGGGAGAGCGTCCGATTGCTCTCATCACCGGGGTCACAGGTCAGGACGGCTCCTATCTCGCCGAGCTGCTCCTGGAGAAAGGATACGAGGTGCACGGCATCAAGCGGCGGGCCTCCAGCTTCAACACCGGCCGGATCGATCACATCTACGCAGACCCTCACGAGGAGGACGTCCGCTTCTTCCTCCACTACGGGGACCTGACCGACTCGACGAATCTGATCCGCATCGTGCAGGAGACCCAGCCGGACGAGATCTACAACTTGGCCGCCCAGAGCCACGTGCAGGTCTCCTTTGACACACCGGAGTACACTGCGGAGGTCGACGCACTCGGGCCTCTGCGCCTCCTGGAGGCGATTCGCATTCTGGACCTGAGCGACGAGGTGCGCTTCTACCAGGCCTCTACGTCGGAGCTCTACGGGCAGGTGCAGGAAGTGCCGCAGACTGAGGACACGCCCTTTTATCCGCGGAGCCCCTACGCGGCGGCCAAGCTCTATGCCTACTGGATCACGATCAACTACCGGGAGGCCTACGACCTCCACGCCTCCAACGGGATCCTCTTCAACCACGAGAGCCCGCGCCGCGGGGAGACCTTCGTCACGCGCAAGATCACGCGGGCGGCGGCACGCATCAAGACGGGCCTCCAGGAGAAGACCTACCTCGGCAACCTCGACGCGGAGCGGGACTGGGGCCACGCCCGCGACTACGTGGAGGGGATGTGGCGGATGCTCCAGCAGGAGGAGCCCGGCGACTACGTGCTGGCCACCGGCCGCACGACGACGGTGCGCCGCTTCTGCGAGATGGCCTTTGCGGCGGCCGGGATCGATCTGGTATGGGAAGGAGAGGACGAGGACGAGGTCGGCTACGACGCAGACAGCGGCCGACCGGTCATCGAGATTGACCCGCGCTACTACCGGCCCACGGAGGTGCACCAGCTTTTGGGCGAGGCGGAGAAGGCCCGGAAGGAACTGGACTGGACGCCCTCAACCTCGCTGGAGGAGTTGGCCGAGGAGATGGTCGAACGGGATCTAACGGAGGCTCGCGAGTCCGTGGCCGTGGCCAATCACCGATCGGGATGAGGAAGAGGCAAAGGTGAATGTCGGAAACGTGAATGGAAACCCGGAGCTATTGTAACGGTCGCCCCTAATGCTCTCTTCGCGTCCAGGTGACGTCCCGGAAGAGGGCGATCCGGCACCGTTTTTGAACTAAAGTTTGAGCTAAAGAGAGTCTGGGGTTGACGGGCTCGACGGAAATGGGGACCTTACCCGCATAGGTTCACTTCCATCGCAGCGGGGAAAAGAGCCCGAGAAGACACAGCGTCCCCTCTTTTTCTGAGGAGCACGTGGTGGGAACCTGCACCTCTCAATTCGTTTCGCCAGATCTACTCGTTTGACCTGCGAGGCCGCATGGCTTCCTCATTTCTCGCATTCGACGTTCTGCTCTTCGGGATAAAGACGGTTTTGGAAAGTGACTTCGCGCCTCCGATTATCGGGGGAGCGGTCTCGCTCCTGACCGTCCTCCTCCTCACCCCGGTGGTCCTTCGACTGTCCCGTCGCCGCGGCTGGATCGCCCAGCCGAGCGCAGACCGGTGGCACGACGAACCGGTGGCCCTTCTGGGGGGAATCGCCATCTTTTCGGCCGTGATCGTGGCCGTGCTGGTAAGTGGGACCGACGCCACGTACACCTGGCCCGTGTGGATGGGGGGGGTCCTCATGTTTGCCGTCGGATTGGCCGACGACCTGTGGGACATTCGCCCCGAAGCGAAGCTGGTGATTCAGGTGCTGGCCACGGCTCTCCTCCTCTACGCCGGCCACGCGTTCTGGCGGGGCGGTCCGTTCTGGATGTCCATTCCGCTCACCTTTCTCTGGATTATCGGCGTCACGAACGCCGTCAATCTCATTGACGGCCTGGACGGGCTCGCCGCCAGCATTGCCACGGTGGCGGCCGCGACGCTCGCCCTCATCGGCGGGGCAATGGGACAGATCGGGTTCGCCGCGGTGGCGGCGACCCTCGCGGGCGGAAGCCTCGGCTTCCTCGCCTACAACGTCAAACCGGCCCGCATCTTTATGGGCGACTGTGGAAGCCTCTTCCTCGGCTACATGCTGGCCGTGGTAGCCCTCGGCGTGCAGAGCACGGGCGAACCGGTGATTGGAACGCTCGTGCCCGTCGTCGTCCTCGCCGTCCCCATCTTCGACACGACGTTCGTCACGGTGACCCGCATTCTCGGCGGGCGCCGCGTGACGCAGGGCGGAAACGACCACACGCACCACCGACTGGTGCGCCTCGGCCTCTCCGAGGAAGGGACCGTCCTCGGACTCACCGGCGTGAGTGCCGTGTTTGCCCTGGCCGCCCTCTCCCTTCTGTGGACGACCGCCCAACTGTTCCTGGCCGTCGTGCTGCTCGGCGGAGTGGCCTGCGTCGTATTCGGACTGTACCTCGTGGGAAGCCGATCCTACGAGCCGCCGCCGGGCCGCACGCCGGGACTCACCGAGCGGGCCGGGGCCCTCATGCGCGCCCTCGTCGGCGGAATCTACTGGAAATCGGTCGGGGCCGTCGTGGCAGACCTGCTCGTCGTCGTCGCGGCCTTCATCGTGGCCTTTCACCTGCGCTTTGGGGGCGTCCCGCCCGCCTCGCAGATCGACCTGATGACGCGGGCCCTTCCGGGCATCGTCGTGCTCAAGATTTCGGTCTTCTACGCCTTCGGCCTCTACCACGGGGTCTGGCGGCACGCCGGCACCCCGGAGATCATCCGCCTGTTCAAGGCCACGACCCTGGCCTCCGTCCTGACGCTCGTCGGGCTCCTGGCCGTGTACGGCAGGGAGCCGATCTCGCTCTCGGTCCTGATCCTGGACTGGATGATCGTAACCGGGGCCGTCGGTGGAACGCGGTTCGGCTTCCGGGCGCTGCGGCAGTACTTCGCCGCCCAGCGCGACGACGGGCGGCGCGTGCTCGTGTACGGCAGCACCGACCAGGGTCTCCTCGTGGTACGCCACCTCCGCCAGCGGGCCCACCGCACCGTGGTGGGTCTGCTCGACGACGAGGAGGCGCGGCATTCCCTTCGGGTTCAGGGCGTCGAGGTGCTCGGTGGAACGGACGATCTTCCCCGGCTCGCAGCGGAGCGGGAGGTCGACGAAGTCATCGTCCCCATAGAGGGCACCACCCGAAACGAACAGCAGCGGCTGGCCCGTCGCTGCGAGGAGGCCGGAGTCGACTGTCAACACTTCGCCTTTCGCCTGGAGTCGCCGAGAGCGGGCAAAACCCTCCCCCCCTCGGCCGGCGACGGGGCCCGGGCGGCCTCTCCCTCCTCCTGAGCGTCCCTTCCCCGTCGGCAGAGGAAGAGGAGGGGCGAAGGACTGGTCGCACTGTCCCCTCCGTCGGAACGCGTGGGGCTGTTTCTCCCTTTTTCGCCGCCGAACGCAGCCCGGCGCACGTCGTAGATACAGAGAGGCCCAACGCCCTCCATCGCTTCCCCTTCGGATTGACTGCCCCTGCCGCATGCGCCGCATTCAGCTGACCCGCGACGAGTCTACGACCGTCGACCCCGATCCCGAGGCCGAAGAGCGCATCCTGAGCGGCCTCAACGAGAAGCAGCGCGAGGCCGTGACGACCACCGAGGGGCCCGTCATGATCATCGCGGGCCCCGGCTCCGGCAAGACGCGGGCCCTCACTCACCGGATTGCCTACCTCCTGGCCGCCGGCAAGGCGCAGCCGCACGAAATCATTGCGCTCACCTTCACCAACAAAGCCGCCCGCGAGATGCAGGAGCGGGTGCAGCGCCTCGTGGGCGACGAGACGAAAGGGATGTGGGTGGGCACCTTCCACTCCGCCTTCGCCCGCCTGCTGCGGATGGAGGGCGACAAGATCGGGTACTCGCAGGACTTCTCGATCTACGACACGTCCGACTCGAGGCGCATCCTCAAGCAACAGATGCAGGGACGGGAGCTCAGCACCGACGTGGTCAAGCCCCGGGCGGCCCAGCGCATAATTTCGAGCGCCAAAAATCAGATGATCGGGCCCGAGGAGTACGCGAGCCTGGCGCGCGGCGACCAGCAGGAGATGGTGGCGAAGGTCTACCCCGCCTACGAGCGCGCCCTCCGGCAGGCCAACGCCCTCGACTTCGACGATCTGCTGCTCAAGCCCATCGAGCTCTTCAGCAAGCACGAGGACGTGCTGGAAAAATACCAGCGCCGCTGGACGTACATTCACATCGACGAGTACCAGGACACGAACCGGGCGCAGTACGTCCTGGCCCGAAAGCTGGCCGACCGCCACGAAAACCTCTGCGTGGTGGGCGACGATGCGCAAAGCATCTACGCCTTCCGCGGGGCCGACATCACCAACATTCTCTCGTTCGACGAGGACTACCCGGACGCCACCACGATCCGGCTGGAGCGCAACTACCGCTCGACCCAGAACATCCTGCGCCTGGCCGACTCGATCATCGAGGAGAACGACGATCAGATCGAGAAGAGTCTGTGGACGGACAACACGGAAGGAGAGTACGTGGCGCTCATGGAGGCGCTCAGTGAAAAGGACGAGGCCCAAAAGATTGAGCGCCGCATCCGCGACCTGCACGTGCGGAAGGGGTTGGACCACGGCGACTTTGCGATCCTCTACCGCACCAACGCGCAGAGCCGTGCCATCGAGGAGGCGCTCCGCAAGGAGAACGTGCCCTACCGCGTCATCGGCGGCACGTCGTTCTACGAGCGAAAGGAGATCAAGGACGTGCTCGCGTACCTGAAGCTGCTGGTGAACCCCAACGACACGGCCAGCCTGCAGCGCGTCATCAACTATCCGACGCGCGGCATCGGCGACAAGACGCAGGAGCGGCTCCAGCGCTACGCTCAGCAAAACAATTTGTCCCTGTGGCAGGCCGTCGAGCGGGTCGAAGACGTCGACACGCTGGGCACCCGGGCCGTAAAGGCGGTCGACACGTTCCGGCACCTCATCGCGCGCTACGCCTCGAAGACGGGGGACGAGCCCGCCGACGAGCTCGCCCGCGACCTCATCCAGGACGCCGGGCTCCTCAGCGACCTGCGCAAGGAGCACACCCGCGAAAATCTGCGCCGGTGGGAGAACGTGCAGGAGCTCATCAGTGCCCTCGCCGAGTACGTGGCGTCCACCGAGGACGCCACGATTAGCCATTTCCTGCAGGAGGTGGCCCTCATGACCGACCAGGACGAGGCGGAGGAGGGGAACAAGGTCACGCTCATGACGCTCCACGCGGCGAAGGGCACCGAGTACCCGGTCGTCTTTATTGCCGGGCTGGAGGAGGGCCTCTTTCCGCTGGAGCAGGCCACGCAGGAGAAGGCCGAGCTGGAGGAGGAGCGGCGGCTCTTCTACGTCGGGGTCACGCGGGCGGAGAAGCGGCTCTACCTCAGCTGGGCGCGCAGCCGCTACCGCTACGGCGAGCAGCAGTCCAACACGCGCAGCCGCTTCCTGGAGGAGGTCGACTCGGACGTGGTGCGCACGGAGGCGGGGGGCGAGCTGGAGCAGGAAACCGATCGCTTCTCGGCGGGCAGCGGATCGACGGAGAACTACGACGAGATGGACCCGCACTACTACCGGCAGGACCTGAGTGGCAACGGCAGCAAAACGACGTCGTCCGACGGCCGACGCCGCACCCCGAAACCCGTCGGGGCCGACGGGAACAGCGGGCGGCAGTCCCGACAGCTGTCGGGAGGGGGGCAGGGTGAAATCGTGCCCGGTGCCCGCGTCGAGCACGCGACGTTCGGCCGGGGCAAGGTGCAGTCCGTGGAGGGCGAAGGCGAAAAAGCGACCGCCGTCGTCTACTTCGGCTCGGAGGTGGGCAACAAGAAGCTGAAGCTCAAATTTGCGAATCTGCGGGTGATTGGGTAATCCAGAGCGGTTTCCTGAAACTGTCCTCCTCGACAGGAGCGGCAACGAATACAACCCGACAGAACGCACTATTTTAGATTGGGACGAAAAACTAAAATTGCGGGCCTCCTTATTTTAATTACTTCCGATTAGAATCCTGCTTATTTTAGACTGGAAGACAAATCGAATATCCAGGCCATGCCAATTCAGGAGATTGAGGAGGAAATCAGTTTCACAGAGTACGAGTCGGGACGATATCTGAAGCAGACCGATTACGAGAGCTTTATCCCCACCCCGATCAATCACGGATGGATCTGTCCATCCGGTTTGGTGGCCCGTTTCGCATTTTCCAGAACGGGACGCAGCGTGAATTAAGAGACCGGTGGAAAGGCATTGGAATGGAGCGCGATCAGTCATCGACCACCGCCTCAATCGGCCCGCTCCGGACGGGACGCCCCTCTTCCAGGCGCAGTCCGCGTGTGCCGAGTCGCCGGGCGCGGTCCGCGTCGTGGGTGACGAGCACGGCCGTGAGCGAATAGGCGTGCATGACGTCGGACAGGAGCGTTTCCACTCGACGGGCAGCATCCGCATCGAGGCTGGAGGCCGGTTCGTCGAGCAGCACGACGTCGGGGTCGTTGAAGAGGGTGCGCGCGATGGCCACCCGCTGCGCCTCGCCGCCCGACAGATCGTCGGCATCCCGGTCCTGAAACCCGGCGAGCCCAAGACGATCGAGCAGCTCGGCCATGCGGTCCCGGTCGACGGGAGCGTCTCGGAGGCGCGGGCCCCACGTGACGTTCTCGGCCACGGTGCCCTCGCGGAGGGCGGGCTGCTGCGGCACGAGGCCCACCCGCGTCCGCACCGTTCGCGGGGGCAGCGTGCGGTAGTCGGTGCCGTCGAGGAGCACGGTTCCCGAAGTGGGCTCGTCCAGGCGGTTCAGGAGGCGGAGCAGGGTCGACTTGCCGGACCCCGACGGCCCAAACACGACGAACACGTCCCCTTCCTCCACGTCGATGCTCACATCCGCCACGAGCGGCGTGCCGTCGACGGTTCGGGTGAGGCCGCGAGTCGAAAGAGGAACGCGCGCGTCGGGCATTCGGCCAGAGGCGAGACGAACGAAGCCTGCGGAAACCTGGGATTACTCGATCTCCAGGGAGCCGGAGGCCGTTCCCTTTTCGTCCTCGTACCACTCGAGTTCAAACTCCACCTCCACCTCGGCCGAGCCGCGATCGTCGAGCTCCCGCTCCACGTCGACCTCGAACTGCACCCGCTCCGGCACCGCCAGCGACGTGGACTGCCCCCCGGCCGAAAATTCCACGGTTCCGTCGCCGTCCAGCTTGTCGGCGACCTCCCGCAGGTAGGCGGCAACGTCCCCGCGGGTCATCGTTTGCTCGAACTGGAAGAGGGTGTCGTCGGACATGGGATGGAGAACGATTGCAAAAAGACAGCAACGGGTGTATCATTGATACGTCGGCCCATTCGCTCCGTTCGCACTCTGGCGCGGCGGCGCACTGTTGCATCGAGGGGAAATCCCCCGTAGGTTTTCCCTGCACCCCTGTTCGTCTCACTGCGTCCAGTTTTCCCCGCTCCTCTCCCCATGACCGTTTTTCGCTGCTCGCTCCTCCGGCTTCTCCTTCTTTCCTCCCTCATCCTCTTCCTATGTCGCCCGACGCAGGCCCAAGACCCGGACTCGACGGCGTTCTCGCTCGTCGACCGGCTCTCGGCAGAGGAGGCCAACCAGGCCGTGGCCGTCGACGCAAACCACGTCTACGCAATCACAAACCGGGAAATCGGGAAGTACGAGAAGGAGACCGGCGAGCGGGTCGACGGCTGGAGCGGAGCCGAGGACGGGCCCATCATCCACCTCAACAGCGGCGTGGTCATCGACGACACGCTCTACTGCGCCCACTCCAACTATCCCGGCACCCCCATGGTGAGCTCCATCGAGATGTGGGACGTGCGCACCATGACGCACGTGGGCAGTCACTCGTTCGGCATCGACCAGGGATCGGCCACCTGGGTGGACCGCCGCGACGGACACTGGTGGGTCGCGTTCGCGCACTACGGGCGGCGCGTGCACGGCGGCCCCAGTGGGGGCGCGGCGGGCAAGGGCCCGGACTGGACGACCCTCGTCAAGTATGGGCCGAACTGGACCCGGCGCGAGGGCTTCGTCTTTCCGACGGCCGTGATCGACCGGATGCGGCCCTACAGCACGTCGGGCGGGGCCTGGGGCCCGGACGACCGCCTCTACGTCACCGGCCACGACAAAACGGAGGTGTACGTGCTGGACCTCCCCTCGGCAGGATCGACGCTCCGCCTCCTCGACACTGCAGACTTCCCCGGCGAAGGGCAGGGCATCGCCTGGGACCCCGCCCGCCCCGACCGGCTCTACGGCATTCAGCGCAGCGAGCGCGAGGTCGTCGTCACGCAGAGGGCTCAGGAGTCCGATTCATCGCAGTAGTGTACAGTACGGAATTGCCCCCAGCTTGAAGACCCTTGAAAGGTACCACGATGCATCGTGGTACCTGTTTAGCGATGGAAGCCTCTGAAGAATGCTCCCACGCGCACCTTCAGCGCCCTCGTCAACTCCGGACAGCTTGCACTGGACCTGATCCAGTGAAGCGAAGCGGAGATCCGGAGTAGTCATCCCAAACCTTGATCTGGGACCAGTGTCCGAGAGGACCTCGGTGGGGAAGTTTAGCATCATTGGCAGGCCCGTCGCTAAACACATACGCATCGTGTCCCCAAAAATCCTGTTGACCCGACCGAGCCCCTCCGTCCCCGCCCCTCTCATCCTTCATTCACCCACACGCGAGCCGCACGAGGGGGTACGGAGACGGGCTCGGGCGACCCGTTGAGGTGAAGACCGCTCTCGTCGCCGGCGGAGAGGGGCCAGACGGGGTGGAGGGCCGACGAAAGGAGCGCGTCGGGGGCAAGGTCGACGGTGGCCGTCGTGGAGCCCGCGTTGAAGACGACCACGGCCTCCCGGTCGCCGAGTACCCGACGAAACGCCACGGTGTGCTCGGCGGCGTGCAGCCACTCGACGCGCCCGGTGCGCAGGACCTCGTGCCGGTGGCGCAGCGTCGTCGCATCCCGATAGAAGGCCAGCAGGTCGGTGTCCCAGTCGCTCTCGTCCTCGGGAAAGGCCTCCCGGCAGTAGGGATCGCCGTCGGACGAGAGCCCAATCTCATCCCCGTAGTAGATGCAGGGCGCCCCGGGCATCGTCATCAAAAAGAGGACGGCCTGCCGGAGCGCCTCCGTGTCGTCGCCCATGATCCACTGGGCCCGGGCCATGTCGTGGCTGTCGAGCAGATTGAGTTGGGCGCAGGTGACCTCCCAGTCGTAGAGCGAGAGGACGTCGTCCACCTCCTCGGCGAAGGCGTCGGCGTCGAGCGGCTCGAACGTGAGGTGCGCCTTCGTATAGTCGCGGAGCGAGTCGGCACCGAAGAAGCTGAGGATGGGACTCAGCAGGGGGTAGTTCATGAGGCCGTCGAACCGGTCGCCCTCCAGCCACGCCGGCGCCGGGTCCCAGATTTCGCCCACGAGGTAGGCTTCCGGATTGGCCGTCTTCACCACCTCCCGAAACGTGCGCCAGAAGGGCGGATCGTCGATCTCCGCGGGCACGTCGAGACGCCACCCGTCGATGCCGAAGTCGATCCAGTGGCGCGCCACGTCGAGCAAAAAGGTCTGTACCTCCGGGCAGTCGGTGTTGAACTCCGGCAGGGCCGGAAGGTCGTGCCAGGCGGCGTAGTTGTGCGGTTTCTGGGCCGTCGACGAATAGGGCCGGAGGGGCCAGTCCTCGATGTCGAACCAGTCGACGTACGGGGAGTCGGAGCCGTTTTCGAGGACGTGGTGAAAGGGCCAGAAGCCGCGGCTCGCGTGGTTGAACACGCCGTCGAGCACCACGCGAATACTGCGGGCGTGGGCGGCATCCAGGAGCTCACGCAGGGCCGCGTTGCCCCCGAGCAGCGGATCGACCTCGTAGTAATCGTACGTGTGGTAGCGGTGATTCGCAGCCGAGGCAAAAATGGGATTCAGGTAGAGTGCCGTAATCCCGAGCTCGTCGAGGTAGTCGAGATTGTTGACGACGCCGTACAGGTCTCCCCCCTGAAAGCCCTGCTCCTCCGGCGGCGTGCCCCAGGGCTTGAGCTCCACCTCCTCCTGGTGGGCCACCTGGCCGCTGCGGGCGAAGCGGTCGGGGAAAATCTGGTAGAAGACGGCGTGCTTGACCCAGTCGGGCGTCATGCTCGAAAAACGTTGGGACGAGTATGCGAAGATCCGTGACGGACATCGAACGGGAGCGCCGAAGGCCGTTCCGAGGGCGAATTCACTCGTCGTCACTCTCCTCGGCGTCCTCCTCGGTCGAAGCAGTCGGATCGACGAGGTCGACGAGCAGCGAACGGACGTGCTCAATTTCATCCTCGTTGGTGGTGTGCGCCATGCCCTCGTAGATGCGCTTCGTGACCTTGGCGATGAGGCCCCGGAAGACGTCGGCCGTTTCCTCGACCCGCTCGACGGGAATGTAGGGATCCTGATCGCTGCACCCGAGAAAGACGGGGGTGCCGTCGAGCGTGCCCTCGTAGTCGAAGGACGTTCCCTCGGGCCCAATGAGGCCGCCGCTGAGGCCCACGACGCCGCCGTAGCGCTGCGGATGGCGGGCGGCGTACTCGGTGGCCAGGCACGCGCCCTGCGAAAAGCCGAGCAGGATCACCTGCTCCTCGGTCAGACCGGCCTCCGTGGCCTGCTCGATCGTGTCGCCCACGACCTGGAGGGCCGAGCTGAGGTGCGGCTCGTTCTGTTCGATCGGAGCCATGAACGACTGGGGATACCACGAGCGCTGGGCGGCCTGCGGGGCGAGGTAGGCCACCTCGTCGGTGTCCAGCTCGTCGGCCAGGGCGAGCATGCCCTGCGCGGACGCCCCCCGTCCGTGCAGGAGAATCATGGCTCCCTCTGCCTCGGAAGGCAGCACGCCGGCGTCGAGAAGCGGCTGGTCCTGATGAGGATGATCGGGTGCGGACATAGAAACGGGGGACTGGAGAGTGAGAAAACGAATGAAAGAGGGACCCGTCGAGGCCTGTGTTCGGGACCGCCCCTCCTTCTCCCCTCCGCCCACTACGCGAACGGAGACAGAAGGGACGGGAGCGCGTCCTCGATCTCCTGCCGCTGGGATTCCAGCCAGGGCGGAAGCTGGAGCGACGAGCCGAGGGCCTCCTCCGACTCGTCGGTGAGAAAGCCCGGCCCATCCGTCGCAATCTCGAAGAGCACCCCGGACGTCCAGTCCGGGTCCCGAAAGTAGATGGACCGGAAGTACCGGCGATCCTTGACGTCGGTGACCTGAACGTCGCGCTCGCGAAGGGCCGCCTGCCACGCCCGCTGTTCCTCGGCGTCTCGGGCCCGGAACGCGACGTGGTGGACGGTGCCCTGCCCCATGCGCCCGGACGGGTGCCGGTCGCGCACCTGCAGGTCGACGACCCCGGCCACATCCGCATCGGGCGCCCGCAGCCGAAGGCGCCCGTCGTCCTCTCCCTCCTCGGCCCACCCGAAGAGATTCGTAAAGAGCGTTCGCGTCCGATCGCCCGAAAAGACCGGAAGGGTCGGGGCGTGAAAGCCGCGGATGGCCTGCTCGGCGGGAACCGGCCCGTCGCCCCAGGCCCCGCCGTTCTGCGCGTCGTCGGTGGCCACCAGCTCCAGGGAGAGGCCGAACGGATCGTCGAACTGGAGCACCGGATCGCCGAACCGCTCGGTGCGCCGGGCAGACACGTCGGCCTCCTCGAGGCGATCGGCCCACGCGTCAATCGTCTCGCCCGGGACGGCAAAAGAGACCGTCTGCACCATGCCCGCTCCGGTGCGGCCCTGCCGGGCACGGGGCCACGGGAAGAACGTCATGACCGTGCCGGGCCGCCCCACCGTGTCGCCGTAGTAGAGGTGGTGCGTCTTGGGATCGTCGAAGTTGACGGTCGTCTTCACGCGTCGCAGGCCCAGAACGCCCCCGTAGAAGTCGAGCGTGTCCTGTGCAGCCCCCGAAAGGGCCGTGACGTGATGAAGACCGGAGAGAGGATCGTCAGGCATAGCAAAAGGGAAAACGGGTCGAAGAGGCCCCCAAGCGCGGCGGGCCGGGAGACACGCACTCATTCCCTGAGCAATCGCTCCCCCCACAACGTAAAAAGCCCTCAACGTCGCTCCCGTCCGCTCACGGGGAGGGGCGCTCGGTCGAGTCCTCCACGATGGCAAGCGTGCATCGACTCACACAGATGAGCTTCTCGCCTTCGTGTCGGATCTCGACTCCCCACACGTGGGTCGTGCGACCGGTGTGATGGGGCGTGGCCACAGCCACCAGACGGCCCTGACGCACCGACCGAATGTGGTTGGCGTTCACCTCCATGCCGACGGCCGTGCGCCCCTCCGGCGCCGCCAGGTAGGCACCCACGCTGGCGGCACTCTCGGCCAGGACGACGCTCACCCCCCCGTGCAATACCCCGAACGGTTGGTGGTGCTTGGGGGTGACGGGCATCGTGGCCGTCACGCGCTCCGGACTCGTCTCCACGAGCTCGATGTCCAGCAGCCCGGCCACACCGCCAAGATCGTCGGGCAGACTTTTCTTGGCGACGCTTCTGTCGGAGGAAGAAGAGGAGTCAGGAGGCATAGCGCGTGTACGACTGCGGACGGACAACAGGGAACGGCGGCTCGGCCGTTGTGCCATTCACAGGACGTGAGCTCATTTAGCCGTCGAAAGCAGTGAAGGCGAGTGTCGTGTTGTGACCGCCGAAGCCGAAGGCATTGGTAAGCGCGGCCGTCACGTCGCGATCGACCGGATCGTGGAGCGTGTAGTTGAGGTCGCACTCCTCGTCGAGCGTTTCGACGTTGATCGTCGGCGGCACGCGGCCCTCGTGGATGGCCAAAACGGTGGCGATGGCCTCGGCCGCCCCGGCCGCCCCGAGCATGTGGCCGGTCATGCTCTTGGTCGCCGAAATGTTGACGTCGTAGGCGTGGTCCCCGAACACCGCCTTCACGGCGTCGGACTCGATGACGTCGCCGAGGGGCGTAGACGTCGCGTGCATGTTGACGTGATCGACGTCCGTGGGAGCCAGGTCGGCGTCGTCGAGCGCCTTTTCCATGGCGAGGGCGGCGCCGCGCCCCTCCGGATCCGGAGCGGCGTAGTGATGGGCGTCGTTCGACTTGCCCACGCCCGCCACCTCGGCGTAGATGGGCGCGCCCCGCTCCCGAGCGTGTTCGAGGGTTTCGAGGAGCAGCGCACCGGCCCCCTCGGCCGGCACGAACCCGTCGCGGTCTTCGTCGAACGGCCGGCTGGCCGTTTTGGGGTCGTCGTTGCGCGTCGAGAGGGCCCGCATCGACGCGAATCCCCCCACGCACAGCTCGTTCACGGAGGCCTCGGTGCCCCCCACGAGCATCGCGCGGGCGTGCCCCTGCCGCAGCAGCAACAGCCCGTCCGTGATGGCGTCGTTGCCGGTGGCACACGCGCTCACCACGCAGTGGTTGGGACCGCGAATCTCGTGCTCCATGGCGATGAGCCCGGCCGCCATGTTGCTGATCATCATCGGGACGAAGAAGGGGGAGATGCGGCGCGCCCCGTTCTCTTCGAGGTTGAGCACCTCGTCCACGAAGATGTTACTGCCCCCGACGCCCGTGCCCATCACGACGCCGATCTCGTCGCGCACCTCCGGATCGAGCGTGTCGGTGTCCAGATTCGCGTCCTCGAAGGCCTGCTGGGTAACGGCCAGTCCGTACTGGCTGAACAGGTCCTGGCGCCGGGCCTGCTTCTCGTCGATGTATTGGCCGGGATCGAAGTCGTCGACCTCGCAGGCAATCTTGCACCGCACGTCGGACGCGTCGAACTTGGTGATGGGCCCGGCCCCGCTCCGCCCAGCCATGAGCCCGTCCCAATAGTCGGCGACGCTGTTGCCGAGCGGCGTGATCGCCCCGAGGCCAGTAACGACGACGCGATGGGCGGGAGAAGGAGAAGCCATGAGGAAAAGAAACTAGTCAACAGTCGGCGCAAAAAGCAGCCTGCCCCCCAGGGCTGGGCTCGAACGATCGACCTCGGCGCAGTCAGAACGGCTCCTACCGTGAAGAATACACGCCTCGCGTCCCCACGCGGACCCAGATAGATCAACCGAGCGCCCCCGGAAAATCGTTCCAAATCAACCGCAACCCGACGGTTCCAGTGTAGCGTCTCGCCCGCTTTGACGCAAACGCACGTTTCGCCGTCACGCGGATTTAACCCCATTCTCCCGGGACGTCCCTCCCCCATACCGGAGGGGCCGGAATCACCGGACCGCAGGGGTTTCTTCTGCACTGCACATTTTTATATTAAGGGTGTACCCGAGCCACCAGATCGTTTTCCCCGCTCATCGGTGAAATTTCATTTTCTTTCGTACCCGTGGGATTCACGATTCACACGGAGGGTGCCCGACGCTCTGCGACGGCCTCGCGCTTCTCCTCCTCACGTGCATTCCACTGGAGCGTCGCTAACGAACGCTACCGACGCTCACCGCTCCCCGGCGTGCAAAACTGCAGGCCGCGGGACATCTCCGTTCGGTGCGAACGGGAACTGCCCCCATCGCCCTCTTCACCAGTCGGTTTTCAAACATTTATGCCTACCCGCTCAGCCTTTCGTTTCGATCCAAACGCCATCATCTGGTCCTTTCTGATTGGGGTCGGGTTCGTCGTCCTGCTCACCTGGATGAACGGCAACGCCTTTGCGGCCCCAACCTTCCCGCTCCTCGCCATGACGTCGGGCTTCATCCTCGCCGGCGTGACCTACGGATACGTCAGCGAGGGTGAGACCGTAATGGAGCCGGCGCTGGCCGCCATCCTGGTGGCGGCGGCGTCGTACTTCATCATTACGGCCCTCGACCTCCGAAGCTTCAACAGTCTGGTGAACGAGGGAACCTACACGTACATGATGGTCATCTCGTTCATGAACGGACTCGTCCTCACCTTCGCCGGGGCCTGGGCCGGGGAGAAGCTGGAGCGCACGTACGCCGGCTCCAGTCAGCCGGCCATGGAGTGGGGATGGATCGTGGCCGGGGCCATCCTCGGCTTCGCCGTAAGCCTCTTTCTGGCCAACCTCGTAATCTGGCTCTTCGGCCTCTTCACCGATCCCATCGCCGCGCTCGAGCCGGAAAACGCGTGGGTCATGCTCTTCGTCGTCTTCCTGGGACTGCAGGCCACCGGGTACGTCTGCGCCTTCCGGTCCCCGGGCGACACCTCCTACGAAGCCGCCGTCTCGGGCCTCATCACCCTCATCCTCCTGATCGACGTGTTCGTCTTCACGCTCGCCGGAGAGGCCATTCTCGGGTACCTGCGCATGGCCCTCGTCCTCTTCGTCGGCCTGCTCGCCTCCCTCGTGGGCGGCTACGTCGGGGAGCGCATGCAGATCGAGGTCGAAGGTCCGCACTCGACGAAGGCCTAAGCCGGAAGACACAAAGCAAACGAGCCTACGGACCGGTCTCGGTGCCGACAGCGCCCTCCGACGACGCCGGGCGCTGGATGGAGACCGGATGGGCGGCCCGGGCGTAGCTGCCGAAAATGCCCGTGCCGCCCTCCACGTGGTCGATCACGTTCGGGATCTCTCCCGGCGCAAAGCCACTTTGCTGGGCCTGCCCGGAGCGAAGGAGGTCGTAGTAGTTGTCGTCCACCACGTTGACGGCCACCTCGTTGGGCCCGTAGAAGGCCACTGCAATCCACGGCAGGTCGACCGTGATCGTCCCGTCGTCGTTGCGCTGAAAGTTTCCCTCGTTGAGAAGCCCGGACGAGGTGACGCGAAGGGACGCGAGCGTGTCCTCCTCCGGATCGAAGCTCCTCCAATAGAAGCGCGTGAGGTTGTCGACCGAGGCCTGCTCGAAGTCGAGGAGCGAGGTGGTGGTAAACGTGTACACGTTCTGCCGGCCGGTGAGGGAGCGGGGCGGCTCGATGGTAAAGGCGGGCTGGGCCGCGCTCTGATACGTCGTTTCCTCATTCTCGACCTCGACGAGCTCAATGGAGTCGGGCACGGTCGTCGTCGCCGTGACGACGGTCCCGTCCCTCGTCTGAACGCGAAGCCGATACGTGGCCTCCGGCTCCACGACCGACGCCTCCGAGGGCACGTAGCGGCCGGGAGGGGACTCCCCCTCGTACGGAACGACCTCGACGACGGTGCTGTCCTCCCCGAGGCGCTCTACCGCGACGGCCGCCCCCCGAACGGCGTCCGCCGCAGGATCGTATTGGTCGTCGACGTCGACCGTTCGGGAGACGCGAACGTCTGGGAGCGACGTCTGCGCCCGGAGGTACGCTTCTACGACGATCTCCGACTCGGGCGAGGTCGCCGTCGTGTCGCACCCAGCGAGGCCGAGGATCAAAAAACCGGCGCCCCCCAGCGTGCACGCCGAGAGAAGCGCCCGTCGGAGCATAGAAACTGTTTTTGAAAGCATCCTGTCACCGTTTGTTGGACGTGCACGTGAACGTGCGACACGGCCCCGAGACCGCATCCCGCTCGGAGACCGCTGAATCGGCGTCTCTCACCCGGGCAACGACCGTCGCTAGAACGTGAGGGAGAAGGAGAGATTCGGAATGGGCACCGGAATCTGCGGCACCTCCGTGCGATCGAGGGTGCCGTCGTCTTCGCTCTGGTACTGATAGAACCAGATGTTGCGACGCGAATAGGCGTTGATGAGCTGCAATTGAAGCTCGTAGTCGGCCATCCCAAAGAAGCGCCCCGTCCGGGCCGCCCCGAGATCGAGACGGTGATAGGCGGGAAGTCGAGCGTTGTTGAACGGACTGATGAGCACATTCCGCCCCTCCGCCCCGGACTGAAACGGGTCGTTCACCAGTTCGTATCGCCGCTCCGGCTTCGTGTAGGCCTGGCCCGTGTTGTAGCTGAACGTGCCGGTGAGCCGCCACGCCTCGGTGAGCCGGTAGTTGGCCGCGAGGGTGAGGCTGTGGGTCCGGTCGTACTTGGGCGTGTAGTACTGCGGCTCGCCGTTTTCGGACAGGTTGACGTTCGGGAAGCGTCGCTCGGTCCGGCCGAGGGTGTAACTGAGAAAGCCGTTGAGGCGGCCGTCCTGGCGACGCAGCAGCACCTCGGCCCCGTAGGCACGTCCGTCGCCGAAGTGGAAGCGCTCGGGGTACGGGATGCCCGCGTCGTCGGGCAGGAACGGATCCTGCTCAAACAGGTCTCGCATGGTGCGGCCGTAGCCCTCCACCTCCAGGCGAATGCCGCCCCCGAGCCGCGCCTTCACCCCCACGGCCACCTGGTCGCCGTACGACGGCGGCACCCCGTCGTCGACCATGAGCCACGTGTCGAAGCCCGTGAAGAGCTGGCTCGTCTCCAGGGTCAGGAACTGGTAGTACCGCCCGTAGGCGGCCTGGAGCTGCACCGACGAGGTCAGCTCATACTCGGCCGAGAGGCGCGGGGACAGCCGCCAAAAGTTGCCGCGCTCGAAGTACGCGCCGCGAAGCCCCCCCTTCACCGTCCAGGCAGCAGTCGGCTCGTAGGTGTCCTGCACGTACACCGCGGCCCGCTGGCCCACGATGCGCTGATCAAAGGTCTCGCTGCCGTCAAAGGTGTTGCGTAGAGAAAACGTCAGGGTGCTGGTGCGCAGTCCCCCCTTGACCGTGTGGGCTTCGTTGGGCGTATACTCCACGTTGGCGTCCACAGACAGATCGTCGACGCCGTTCTCCTGGGTGAACCGCGTGCTCGCGAGGGTGGCCACCGGAGTGCTCCGGTACCGCGAGCCCGTGACCCGCACGGTCGAGAACACGCGGTCGCCGAAGAGGTGGGTCCAGTCGGCACTCACCGTCTGGTTGCCGTAGTTGATGTCGAAACGTCCGCTCTCCTGAAATGCCAGATCGAGGAAGTCCTGCCCGCCGTACACCGCAAGCGAGAGGTCGTCGTTCGGCCCGACGTCGTAGTTGATCTTCGCATTCACGTCGTAGAATGAGAAGTCGGAGGGCACGCCCTCCACGTCGGCCCTGCGGAGGGCGGCGAGGACCGGCTCGAGGGTCGACCGACGGACCGACACCATGTACGACCCGGCCGGATCCTCGTCGGTCCCGCCGTACGGCCCCTCCACGTAGCCCCGAGAGGCGAGCAGCCCCACGCTCAGCCCCCCGGTGGTCTCCCGCCGGTTGCCATCCTTGTTGTAGATGGACACCACGCTCCCGAGCCGTCCCCCGTACTCGGCCGGATAGGCCCCCTTGTAGAGCTGGACGTCCTTGATGGCGTCGGGGTTGAACGTCGAGAAGAACCCAAAGAAGTGCGTGGGATTGTAGACGGTCGTCCCGTCGAGGAGAACGAGCGTCTGATCGGGACCGCCGCCGCGAACGTAGAGATTGCTGGAGTAGTCCGAGGCCGTCGTTACCCCGGGGAGCAGGCTCAACGAGCGAAACACGTCGGGCTCCAGCACCGAGGGCAGCTCCTTGACGGCGGCCGTCTGGAGCCGATCGGTCCCAAGGGCCTGTTCATTCTCCTCCTCCGAGGCGCCGGTCACGACGACCTCGTCCGCTTCGAGATCGGCGGGCGTGAGCTCGACGTCGAGCCGTCGCTCCTCCCCCGCCTCCACGGTCACCTCCTCCGTGCGACTCTGAAAGCCGACAAAGGAAAACACGACGGTGTGCGTGCCGGGCTCGAGGCCGCGGAGCGTGTAGTAGCCGGCGTTGTTGGTCGCGGTCCCCCGGGTCGTGCCCTCAATCACGACGTTGGCCTGCAGCAGGGTCTCGCCCGTCGTGGCGTCGCGGACGTAGCCGCGGAGGGACGCCGACTCCTGTGCCGCCGCCGGGCCCGCAGCCAAAAGGAGCACAGCGAAGAGAACCGAAAGGGCGTACACGCGACAATCCATTCGGGACGAGTGGGAAAAGCCAATGGAACGGAAACAGACGGGAAGGAGGGGCATTCTCTGCCCGGGCAAAACGCGATCGATCGCCGTCGGCAACGAGACATCCTATGAAGGCGTGCCCCTCGTGATGCCCGTCGTTCGACGAGTCGACGAAAAAGAACGACGGATTGCCGGGTGCAGTCGGTCGATCGAACGCCGAAGACCGCTTCGAGAGCAGTTTCGGCTGTGGCACGCGAGGTCCGAGCCCGTGATCCGGTCTCTTCCCGCTTTTGGCCGGAGGTTAATTCGCCTTTACACTTTTTATTGGACCGGTTCCCGCTACCGAAACGTACAGGCCCCACCGCCTCCCGTTTACGTGCACTACGCAGAGCGCTCCTCGTCCATGACGCCTCGATCGCTTGGCCTCCCTCTGCTTCTTTTTGTGGTCGTCGGACTGTCCGACCTCCCGGCCCACGCTCAGTCCAACGACGTGCCGCGCGCGGCGCAGACCGCGGCGCAGGAATGGCTCGACCATCTCGAGGACCGGGACTTCGAAGACAGCTGGGACGCGGCAGCCGCCCCCTTCCGGGATCGAATCGAGCGTGACGCGTGGGTGCAAAAGAGCACGCGCCTCGCGGACTCCCTCGGTGGCCCCCTTCAGCGTACGCTCACGACGGGCCAGGTGCAGGACTCCCTCCGACGTCTTCCCTCCTTCGGGAGGAATCGAACCCGTAACGAGCCTCCGGT
>CAZCUZ010000010.1:39904-51728 GCA_964502085.1 uncultured Salinivenus sp.
CCCTCCGACGTCTTCCCTCCTTCGGGAGGAATCGAACCCGTAACGAGCCTCCGGTATCCCGGGCGACAGAACGATCGACGTGCCCCTCACGGTGCTTTTCTCCCACCCAACCTCGCCCCCTTCCGATGCCTCATCCCACCCGCCTCCTCACTCTGTGCGTGCTCCTCGTCCCGGCCTGGGCGCCTCCGCTCTACGCCCAGGAGCCCGACACGTCGGTCGCCGACACGGCGCGGGCTCCTTCCGACACCGCCCAGGTGACGCCGGAGAACGATGCCCCCACCCTGACCGCGGCCCAGGCGGACAGTGTAGCC
Source organism: uncultured Salinivenus sp. (assembly GCA_964502085.1). GTDB lineage: Bacteria > Bacteroidota > Rhodothermia > Rhodothermales > Salinibacteraceae > Salinibacter. The sequence goes on from CAZCUZ010000010.1 coordinate 40,216, forward strand.
CGGGCCCGACAGCAACGCGCGACGGACAGCGCCCGCGCAGCCGCTGAAGACTGGCTCTCGCTCACCGACGCCGGCCACTTTGACCGGAGCTGGGATGCGGCCGACTCGACGCTCCAGGCCGGCGTCGAGCGCGAGTCCTGGATCGATCAGGGGAGACGCGCCCGGGCCCGCCTCGACACGCTGCAGTCGCGCCAACTCATCAAAACCCAGTACCGGGATTCGACAGACCAGCGTCCCGGCGGACCTCCCGTCGTCCTTCTTCAGTACGCCTCCGAGTTCGGAAGCGGCTCCGTCCTGGAGGCCGTCGTCACAACCCATCGGGACACGACGTGGACGGTGGCCGGCTACCGCGTCGTCCCCGCGCCGGACAGTGTCCTCGTCCAGCCGGACTCCACGCAGCAAAATGCTCTCGAGTAGCCCCGAGACGGGACGCCGCCCCCCGCGAGGGCCGCGTCCGTTTCCCGCCGCTCCTCTGTTTTTCGCGGTTGACCCCCGTTCCAACGTGTACTTCACATTCAGGAAAACGGCCCTGACGCGCGCCTGTCCCGATTCTGTCACGAGGGGATGAAACCGACACGGCACCGTTGAAAAGCGGTCGAGCGACGCCGATCCTACGTCGAGCGTCGAGTTTCACTCACCCTCCCACCACGCATGCGTGCCTCTGTCCTTCTCCTCGCCCTGTGCAGCCTCGGCCTCCTTGTCCCCGAATCGGCCCGGGCCCAGCAGGACACGTCCGCCGTCGCATTTGCCGTACAGATGCCGGACAGCGTCGTCGTAACGGCCACCCGCGGGGCCTCGGCCACCGAGACGACGGGCCGCCGCGTCAGCGTTTACACCCAGCAGGACATCGACGCCCTTTCCGTACACAGCATCGACCAGCTGCTCGACGTGGTGGCGGGACTCGACGTGCAGAGTCGCGGCGGGTTCGGCGTGCAAAGCGACCTCACGCTGCGCGGCTCCACGTTCAACGGTGTCCTCCTTCTCCTCGACGGCGCCCGCATCAACGACCCGATGACGGGCCACTTCCTCATGGACCTGCCGGTGCCGCTCTCCGAAATTGCCCGCGTGGAGGTGCTGCGCGGCCCGGCCACGGCCCTCTACGGCCCCGACGCCCTCGGCGGCGTCGTCCACCTCATCACCAAGACCGCACTCCGGAATGATCGCTCGTCCCGCTCTCCCTCGGGCCTCGCGGCCCGCGCCGACGGACGCTACGGAAAGAACAATCTCTACGACGCCGGGGCCACGGTTCGACACAGGGGCTCAAAGACCACCGTGAGCGCGGCCGCCACCGCGCAGGGGACGGACGGACAGACGGTCCGCGCCGACGACGGATCGCCCATTCCGAGCGGCCGCGGCGGCCCCGTACGCACGGACGTTGAACGGCGCACGGGCACCGCCGCCGTATCCCACAGCCTCGACGACGCCACACTGTACGCCCGGGCCGGGGTCGATGACCGCGACTTCAGCGCGTGGCACTACTACACGAGCTTCCCGAGCGACAAGGCGCGCGAGTCGACCTCGACGTTCTGGACCCAGCTGCGGGCCGCGAGCGACCGCGATCAGGAAACGACGTGGCGGACCCAGGCGTCGGCCAAGCAGCACCGCGACCGCTACACGTACAACGTAGACGCCCCCCCGAACCGGCACACGAGCCGGATGCTGAATGCACAGGCACAGGTTTCCCACACGCTGGGGACCGTTACGGTCACGGGAGGGGCGTCCGGTGGGCTCCGCGGCATCGACAGCAACCAGTACGGCCTTCACAGCGACGCGTCGGTGGGCACATTCGCTCGTTTGCAGTGGCATCCTACCGCACGCCTCACCGTCAATCAGAGCACGCGCGTCGACTACGATCCGCTCTACGGCGTGGAACCGACGCCGCAGCTCTACCTGGCCTACGACCTGTCGCCGGTCACACTCCGAGCGGGCGGCGGACGAGCCGTGCGAGCCCCCAACTACGTGGAGCGCTACGTCGACTCGGGCGGCAACCGGGGGACCCCGACGCTCGACGCCGAGCGATCGTGGTCCGGCGAGGTGGGCGCCGACGTGCGGCTTCCGGCCGGGCTCTCTCTGCACCTGACGGGCTTTGGGCGCACCACCCGCGACCTCATCGACTACGCCCTCGAAACGCCGGATGCCTCCGTGTTCGTGGCCCGCAACCTGCACCGCGTCGAGACGCTCGGCCTCGAAACGGAAGCCTCCTTCGATCGCGCCGTGGGCGGGACGCGTTTCCACCTCGACGGCGCGTACACCTACCTCGACGCCTCTCTGAGTGCCCAGGAGAGCGTCGCCGACTACAAGTACGCCCTCACCAGCGCCCGACACCTCGTGCAGGGCAACGCGTCGGTCACCGCAGCGTCCGTCACGCTCGGCGTACAGGGCCTCTGGAAGGATCGCCTCTCGAAGACGGGCCTCGCCACCGGCGCCTACGGGGTCGTCCACGGTCGCCTGGCCTATCAGACGCGGCTCGGCGGCGCACGGACGACGCTCTCGGCAGAGGTGCGCAACCTCTTCGACCGGAAATACAGCGAGGTCTTCGACGCCCCCATGCCGGGCCGCACCCTGCTCGTGGGCGCCTCGGTGCAGCTGTAGTCGCTTTGCGGCCCCTTCACCGCCGGAGCACAAAGAACAGCCCGAGCAGGCCGGCGAGCACCGCCACAATTCCGAGGAGACCGCCCGTGCCGAGCGGGCTGTCGGCCGTCTCGTTGGAGGACGCGTCGGCGTTCACCCCGGTCGAGTCGGGGGACGGCGGCGTGGGCGGGGGCGCCTGTGACGTGTCGTCATCAGGCGACGGGACCTGCCCCTCAGACCGCGTGGACGTGTCTCGAGAGGGGGTCGGCTGGGCCTGCTCCTTTTCCGGTTGGACGACGTTCCCTCCACTGGGGCCCGAATCGGTGCGCGTCTGCATCCGCGACGGCGCCACGCCACGCAGCGATTCGAGCTTTGCAAGCGCGGGAACCTCCTCGATCGGAAACCGGCCCGAGACCACACGCCCGGCCGTCGCGGCGTTCGTGAGTCCGAGGGCCTCGAGCTCCTTTCGCAGCGTGCCGGCCGCGTCCGCCGCGATGGCGTCGACGGTGACGCGCCCGTCGGCGACCCGAACGCCGGGCACGCTGGGACTGAACGTCGTGTCTGCTCCGTTCTCCCGATGGGCCCGGTACTCGTGGTAGAGCACGAGCAGATCGAGCCCCGCCTTGGCGAGGGGGCCGTCCTTGCCCTCCCGGTCGGGGCCGTGGTAGTCCCGCAGGGCCGCCTCGCGGATGCTGTCGGCCGGCTGCTGGGCAGCGGCGACCGACACGCTCATGCCCAGAAGAAGCACGACGAGGACGACGGATCGAGGCATGGGACCGCGAAGATGGAACGGCAGGCCGACGGCGGCGGACGTCTACCGCACACGAACGAACTTTTTGGTCGTGGTAAAGGCCTCTCCCTCAACTCGGAGAAAGTAGACGCCGCTCTGCAAATTCGAACCGACGTTGAGGGTCGTCGGATCCCGAGCGGGCATCGATCCGTCGTGGAGGAGGGCCACCTGCTGCCCGATCACGTTGTAGATCGCCGCTCGCACCTCCTGCGTCTCCTGCACGGTGACCGAGACCGTGCCGCGGTCCCGGACCGGGTTCGGGGCCACCGGGGAGACGCTGTACGGCGCCTGCATCCCGACCGAAACCGTCGTCTCGGGCCCTGTGTGCCCCGTGCCGTCCACGTCCACCTGGCGGAGGCGGAAGGTGTGGGAGCCGGGGGCGAGGTCATCGAGCGTGTGACGGTAGGTCTGAGCGTCCTGGGTCGTCCCCCCTCCTTCGACGAAGGCCACTCGACTAAACGACGAATCCTCCGGGGCTCGATGCTGGAGCCGAAATCCCGCGTTGTTGGTTTCGCCGGCCGTGCTCCACGTGAGCGTCACGGCCGATCCGTCCGTCACCCCCGAGAACGCTGCCATCTCGACCGGCAACTTCCCTGACACGCCGTGGGTACGCGCCACCTCGGGACGGATCACGAAATCGCCCCCCACTCCACTCCACGAACTTCCGTCGTACGTCTGGCTACGCCCACTGGCCGACCCGGCCGTTTCGTAGGCAACGTCGATTGTGTCCGACGCCGTACTCGGAGAAAGAACCAGGTGGTAGTCCGTCCCCGAAACGACCTCCGCGGAGGCCGGAACGAGATTCACGGCGGTCGGCGAGAAGTCCTTGAGCTGACTCGTGTCGACCTGGACCGTGTTGCCGAGCTTCGAGTCCGGAGTGCCGGATCCGTCGTCCGACCACACCTCGACGTTTAGGGGCCCACTCAAGTTATGGGCCGGCGCAGGACCGAGATTGAAAAGTACTCCCGTCACGAAGCCATCCGTGTTCGGGGTAAATCGGAGAGCAATTCTTTCGGGCGCGCCCCCACCTACGGTTTGACTTTCGCTCGAACTGGAGGTCCAGGGATCGTCGTAGGAGAGAATCTCGCGCTGGGGGGTTCCCCCCAGCAAATCGGTCATGGCGGCGAGCACGTCCAGCTTCCCCGCGCCGAACGCCGTATTGGGGGGCGACCCATGCGCCACGACGGAGCCGTCCACCCTGGCGTTGTCCGCGAGATGCGTTTTTATCTCCGAGGGCGTGAGGCTTCCGTCCTCCTGGAGCAGAAGCGCCACGGCCCCGGCCACCGTGGGGGACGCCATGCTCGTCCCCTGAACCATCCGGTGCTTCCCCCCGGTCACGATGCGACTGGACGTAGGATTCGGCTTGTCCAGCGACAGGGCCGAGATCATCCCCTGTCCCGGCGCGGCAACGTCCGGCTTCAGAGAGCCGTCGCGGAGCGGCCCCCGACTGCTGAACCCGGAAATGTCGTCCCTGTCGTCAGAAGAGCCGTCGTAGGCATATGAGGTATTGCCACTGCTAGACCAGCGCCACCGGTGGACGTACGAGCCCACAGTGACGGCGCTGGCGGCCGTCGCAGGACTGCCGACGCTGTAGGTGCCGTCCCCGTCGTCAAAGCTGCCCGGGACGGTCTGGGTGTACGTCCAGCCGTGATAGGTCGTGGAGGAGCTCCCGCTGTTGGTCACCGCAATGTCCCAGGTCCCTTCAGCGGGTTCTTGACCAGACGTGTTGTCGTACACCTGAACGTCGAAATACCGGTCGCCGTTGGTGCTCCCGCTCCCACTCTCGATGTAGATGGCCCCGTCCGTCGTGTCCTTAAACGTCGCGACGGTTCCAGATCCCGATGCATCCAACGTATCCGCATACGTGTCTCCGGGCGAACGAACAATGACCTGGAGGTCGTTCGTCCCGTCAATCCAGAAGGTCGTCAGAAAAAGATCGTTGGATGTACCGAGAAAAGGACTGTAGGACCCGACGGTCCAGGACTCGGTGCTCGCGTCGCCGCTGGCCACGGTCCCGGACGTGTGAATCGGCTGCCCTCCCTCGTTCCCCGCGGCGGCAACGGCAATGGTTCCGGCCCCCGTGATCAGATCGACGGCCTGGGCAACCGTCCCCGTTCCGTCGTGCGGTACATTGTGCCCGCCGAGGCTCATGTTGATGACGACCGGCTTCCCCTCATCGGTCGCCACCTGGTGGCAATAGTTCATCCCGTCAATAATCTCGGCGCTGCCAAAGGCCGTCTTCACCATCACGACGTCGGACTTCGGGGCCATTCCGCGGTGTTCGGGCTCGGACTGTGTGCCGTCGAGCACCAGTTCGTTGCCACTGCCGGCCATCGTGCCGGCCACGTGCGTGCCGTGTCCGTTGACATCCTCCTCAGATACATTCCCGGCAGTAATGTCCGGCTCGGTGTACTCGGCTCCGTAATCGAAGTTATTTGGGTGACCCGTGCCGGTGCTGTCGTTCGTGTCCGGCTGATCCCAGATGCGGAGAATGCGCGTGGTGCCGTCCGATCTGTAGAAATCCCCGTGGTCGTAGTCGATGCCCGTGTCGATGACACAGGAAATCACGTCCTGTCCCTCGTAGTTCGTGTCATTCACGGCCCCCGAATTCAATGTGCGGGCCCCCACTTCGCGGGCCGCCTCGTCGTTGGTCGGCTCCATCTTCGTGCTGGATTCTACGCGGGTGACGGTAGCCGTCTGCGCAAGCGCGCGAAGCTGGTCGCGCGTGACGTGGGCCGTCGCAAAGCCGTCCAGCACCGAATTGGGCTCGATGCCCGCCGCCCGAAGGGCCGCCGGATCGTCGGTGTGGACGATGACGCTGTAGCGGGGCGTCCCCTCCGACCCTACGGAAACCGTCGACATCGACGGAAGGGCGATGCCTTGATCGGCCGTTTTCGCTTTTGCCTGCGTCTTCTGGCGGTCCAGTACGATCTGCAGTTCCCCGTCCAGCTTTCCGCGCTCGGTCGAGGAGAGCGGATCTTGCTGAGCATTGGCAGTGCCTGCAAAAAGGAGCGGGACGCCGAGCAGAACGCCCAGCGCGGTCTTCCAGGGAAAGAACGTGAAATGCATCGGATCGAAAGAAAGTGGAATCAGAGGTTCGGATCGTGCTGAGTTGGGTTCTCGATGTTCTGCACAGCCTCCAGAGTGGCCGCCTCTCGGATTTGTGCGATGCGAAGTCGGGCCGTCACGATGGATCCCTGCACGCTGTTGATCGGAAGCCCGGCTTCTCGAAGGGCCTCCGGCTGTTCCGATCGAAGAATAACGCTGTACACCGTCGTTCCGTCATCTCGCTCGGAGGCACTGAACTGATCCATACTCCGGGTCTCTCCTTGCACGAGACGCTGGAGGGCGGGGTCGAGCTTCTGCATTTGCGGATTCGTCAGCGTCTGTGTGCTATTTGCGCATCCTGTTGACAGTGACAGAAGAAAAAGTCCCAGCGACGCAACCAGAAGTCCCGTCCAGTTGACTCGGATGTTCATGGCACGACCCAAAATTATAATATCCCCTGAAAACAATTTTACCAAAGATTACGAGATCTACCGAAGAACGTAAAGTCGTGAAGCCCGGATGTCGACACAATAAAAAATACTCCGGCCCCCTGCGGATCTATTGCAGTACTCGATCGAATAGATCAGATCGAAACCCAAGCGATCCCACCTCGTGGATGACGTTCTGCACGACGCCCCACACCACGAACTCCTGCCCCGGCTCACTGCTCTCCGTCCCATTCGCCATGCCCGCCGCCTCTCGTCTTCTCCTTCTCCTCGCCGCAGGTCTCCTGACGACCGGGTGTGTGCAGACGACGATGCTTCCGGCTCAGCAGCTCGATTCGGGAGACACGGTTCCCGCCGTCGCGATCGACGAGCCGGGCATTTTGTACATCCCCCGCGGCACCGTACAGGTGACGCACGGCGTCGGGGGCGGCGACCTGACGGCGAACCTCAGCGGTCCGCCGCTCGGGGGCGGCCTCACGGGACGCTACTACCTCAGCAGAGGAGCCACCGCCGAGGTGCAGGTACAGGGGGCCCAGTTCTCGGGCTGGAGCGTCCTCACCCTGCTGGGCATTCAGGAGGTGCCCCACGGCGAAGACGCGTGGTTCCTCGGGGGCCGGATCGGCGCCATCAATGGCCGAGCCAATCAACTGAGCGACGCGGGCCCGACGGACCGGCGCACGTATCCCGTGGTCGGCGGCTCGATCGGGTACGCCCCGTTCTCGATCGGAGAGCAGTGGAAAATGCAAATCGAAGTGGAGGGCAACGTCCCGCTCTCGGGCTCCGAGGACGATCCACCCCGTCCCGCAACACGCCTGTCGGTGGGCTTCTTTCGCATCTTCGACTGATCGACGGCTGCCCGTCCTCGTCTCGCCTGAAGCACGGCCGCCGCTACTCGTCGTCCGAGTCGTCGGGCGCCCCATTTTCGTGGAGGCCCCGAATGCCCTCCAGCGTCTCCGGGTTCAGGAGGTTGTCGATGAGACCATAGTCCTTCGCCTCCACCGCACTCATCCAGAAGTTGCGGTCCGCGTCCTCTTCGATCTGCTCGTAGCTCTGATCGGTGTGGTGGGCGAGAATCTGGTAGAGGCGCTGTTTGAGCGAGGAGATTTCCTGAGCCCGAATTTCGATGTCGGACGCCTGCCCCTGCGCCCCACCCATCGGCTGGTGAATCATGACGCGGGCGTTCGGCAGGCAGGCCCGCTGACCCTCCTCGCCGGCCGCCAGCAGCACCGAGCCCATCGAGGCGGCCAGGCCCACGCAGATGGTCGAGACGGCCGACTCCACGTACTGCATCGTGTCGTAGACCCCGAGGCCGCTGTAGATGACGCCGCCCGGCGAGTTGACGTACATTTGGATGGGCTCCTCCGAGCTCTCGCTCTCCAGATACAGCAGCTGGGCCACCGTCAGGTTTGCGATCTGGTCGTTGATCGGCGTTCCGACGAAGATAATCCGCTCCTTGAGCAGGCGGCTGAAGATGTCGTAGGCCCGCTCGCCGCGGGTCGTCTCCTCCACGACTTTCGGCACAATGCCTGAAACCGGCTGATTCCCCTCGTGGATGCCGCCCGGAAGCGAGCCCAGGCTCTTGCTAAACTGCAGGAAGTCGTCGACGTCGGCCATAACGAGGACAAAACGCGTGCGGGAAAAGCATTTCGTAGGCCCAACCCGCCGGCCCGGCGGACAGTTTCTTCGGGGGAATCCATTTTCCGCTAAGCCGCCTCGATCGGCCCCGCGCGCCGGGCCTTGAACCCAATTCTGTCGGCGTAGCCGTGAGTGGACATGAGGACGGGATAGAACGGCTCCTCGGCCCGGCGTTGGGCGCCGTCCTTCTTCGCGTAGACCTCCCCGGCCTCCACCCGTCGAAAGTTTTCGCCGACGAAGGTGTAGTCCCGCCCCGTCGCCTCTCCGATCACCTCGTACAACATTGGGGTGGAGCGAGACGTCTCTCTTTCGATGAGTCCCTCGACCGCCAGGAAGTGGCCGAGGATGCGGTGGGCCGCCGACGCCGCGTCCTCGTCGTCGTAGTAGCCGCACTCGACGGCCACGCCCGTCACCGACCGCGTCACCCCGCCTCCGAGGTGGTTCATGTCCACGACCCGGTCGAGGCCCGTCGAGCGGACCAGCCGGAGCGAGGCCTCGTCTCCGCCGGTCACGATGGCGTAGGGACACCCGCGGGACTCGGTGGAGTGGAAGTCGAGGACCGTCGTGCCCTCCAGCTCCCGTCGAAGCCGGACCGCCAGCCGTTCCTCGTGCTTCTCGCTCTCCGAATCGCCGGGCATCACCCGGTTGAGGTCGACGTCGCAGTAGCGTACGCCCAGCTTGAAGGCCCGCTCGTTGGCGAGTACAAACTTGAGCGGCTCGTTGAGGGGTGTGTCGCTCGCCTTCAGCCGGTTAAACGCGTGCCAGCCGCAGGTCTCGTCGCCGTGAACGCACGCGAGAATGGTGTAGGCGGGCTTGCCGTCGCCGAGGGTTTCGACGTGCATAGAGCGCGGATTTCAATCGTGAAAGGACGCTCCCCTCAACGCTGCAGGCGCCTGCATGGATGGAAGCGTGGACGAATGGAGGTCGGAACGTGGTTTGCCGCTCTTCTCCCCCAAACGTCCATCCTCATTCCGGCAGCGGAATTCGATTCCACTTTCCCTTCGACCGGCGGTTCCATTCCGTTCACCGACGGAACGAGACAATTGCATTAATCTCGCCCCCTCCGATAACGGCGAATAGAAAGGAGGAACGATGCATCGTGCCCCCTGCTACGTCCGCGGGTGAATGTTGATTTAGCATGTAGCGAGAACGTGAAACGGGTTTCTGAATATAGTCTTTCGACGAGTGATCAATTTCGACGGAGGATCGCTTCTTCCCTCCGTTCGAGTCCCCCTCACAAAAACCCCTCGTTCTGCTATGTCGAGAATGCTTCGTCGATGGATTTTTCTGCTCCTGTGCGGCGTTCTGGCGGTGCCCGCAGCGGCCCAGGAGGTCGCCGGGCCGTCGGTCGACTACGAGGGCGAGCTTCCGCCCCTGATCGACCGGCAGACCTTCTTCGGCGACCCGCAGTACGCCAACGCCCAGCTGTCCCCGGACGGGGAGCACGTCTCCTTCACCAAGCCCTACGAGGGGCAGATGAACGTGTGGGTGAAGGAGCGCGGGGAACCGTTCGACGCCGCCGAGCCGGTGACGGCCGACACGACCCGGCCCGTCCCCGGCTACTTCTGGACGCAGGACAGTGAGCGCATCCTCTACGTTCAGGACAAGGGCGGCAACGAAAACTACCACGTCTACGCCGTCGACCCCGATTCCGAGGAGGAAACGGACCTGGGCGTGCCCCCGGCCGAGGACCTGACGCCGTACGAGGACGTGCGGGCCCAGATCATCGCCGTGCCGGACGCGACGCCCGGTGAGATCGTCGTGGGCCTCAACGACCGGAACCCGAAGTACCACGACGTCTATCGCCTCGATCTCGCGACGGGCGAGCGCACGCTCGTGTACGAAAACAACAGCAGCATCGCCGGCTGGGAGACGGACCTCGAGGGGACCCTGCGCCTCGCCACCCGGCAGACGAGCGACGGCGGCACGGAGATCCTGCGCGTCGACGAGGACACGCTCACGTCCGTCTACGAATGCAGCTTCGAGGAGTCCTGCTCGCCCGTCCGTTTCCACGAGGACAGCGAGCGCGTCTACATGCAGACGAACAAGGGCGAGGACGTCGACCTGTCCCGGCTCGTCCTGTTCAACCCGCAGACACAGGAGACGGAGATCGTGGCCTCCGACCCCGAAGATGAGGTCGACTTCGGCGGCGCCATCTTCAGCGACGCCACCGACGAGCTGCTCGCCACCGTCTACGTCGGCGATCGCACGCGCGTCTACCCGAAGGACGAGGAGTTCGAGGCCGACTATCAGTTTCTGAACAACGAGCTGGACGGGGAAATCTCCTTCGGCAGCTCCACCGAGGACGAGCAGTTCCGCATCGTGACGGCCTCGAGCGACGTGGACCCCGGCTCGGCGTACCTCTTCGACCGCGAGGCGCAGTCGCTCACGAAGCTGTACGAGTCGCGCCCCGAGCTGCCGGGCGAGCACCTGGCCGAGATGGAGGCCATCCGCTACGAGGCCCGCGACGGGCTCGAGATTCCGGCCTACCTGACACTGCCGGAGGGCGTGGAGTCTGAAAATCTGCCCACCGTCGTCATGCCCCACGGCGGTCCCTGGTCGCGGGACACCTGGGGCTACGACTCGTACGCCCAGTTCTTCGCCAACCGCGGCTATGCGGTGCTCCAGCCCAACTTCCGCGGCTCCACCGGCTACGGAAAAGAGTTCCTGAACGCCGGCAACGAGGAGTGGGGCACCGGCGCGATGCAGCACGACATTACCGACGGCGTACAGCATTTGATCGATGAGGGCATTGCCGACTCGACGCGCGTCGGCATCTACGGCGGATCGTACGGGGGCTACGCCACGCTCGCCGGCCTCACGTTTACGCCGGACGTGTACGCCGCGGGGGCGTCGTACGTCGGTCCCTCCAACCTGCTCACGCTCCTGAACTCCATTCCGCCGTACTGGGCGCCCATCAAGAAGCAGTTCACGATGCGGGTGGGCGATCCGGAGGACCCGGAGGACGAGAAGCGGCTGAAGCGGCAGTCCCCCTTCTTCCACGCTGAAAACATCGACGATCC
>CAZCUZ010000011.1:0-49589 GCA_964502085.1 uncultured Salinivenus sp.
GGAGAGCGACGAGGCCCACGAGGAGAAGATCATGGAGCTGATGGAGGCGGTCGACGAGTACATTCCGACACCGGAGCGGGACGTAAACAAGCCGTTTTTGATGCCGGTGGAGGACATATTTTCGATCACCGGGCGGGGGACGGTCGTGACCGGTCGGATCGAGCGGGGGAAGGTCCAGCTCGATGACGAGGTTGACATTGTGGGGATGCAGGAGGAGAAGATGGAGTCGGTGGTGACCGGCATTGAGATGTTCAACAAGACGTTGGAGGAGGGGGAGGCCGGGGACAATGCCGGTATTTTGCTTCGAGGGATCGAGAAGGAGGAGGTCAGCCGGGGGATGGTGCTGGCCGAGCCGGGGACGGTGACCCCGCACAAGGAGTTTGAGTGCGAGGTGTACGTGTTGTCGAAGGAGGAGGGGGGGCGTCACACGCCGTTTTTCGACGGGTATCAGCCGCAGTTTTACTTCCGGACGACGGACGTGACCGGTTCGATTGAGTTGCAGGAGGGGGTAGAGATGGTGATGCCGGGGGACAATGCGACGTTTACGGCGAGGTTGATTGAGCCGGTGGCCCTGGAGGAGGGGCTGAGGTTTGCGATTCGGGAGGGGGGACAGACGGTGGGAGCCGGCGTCGTAAGCAAAATTCTGGACTAAGCACGATTTCGAAGGGCGAAGGGCGAATGTTGAAAGGGAGAGTACTCCCCAAGTTGATGGGATTTCCTTCGACATTCGAAGCTCGAAATTCGGAAACTGATACTGACACATGGCCACGCAGCAGAAGATTCGCATCAAACTGAAGTCGTACGATCATTCCCTGATCGACAAGAGTGCGGAGAAGATTATCCGCACGGTGAAGTCGACCGGGGCGGTGGTGAGCGGGCCCGTGCCGCTTCCGACCGAGAAAAAGATCTACACAGTGTTGCGGGGTCCTCACGTGGACAAAAAGAGCCGCGAGCAGTTTGAGCGGCGCCACCACAAGCGTTTGATCGACATCCTTTCGTCGAGTAGCGACACGGTGGACGCCCTGATGCAGCTCGAGCTGCCGAGCGGCGTAGACGTAGAGATTAAGGTGTGACCTTCTTTGAGCCGGCCTTACGACATCGGGCTCTATTGTTTTTGCTGACGGCGGCCGTTCTCGCTTCGTCGTGTGACGGAGGGGGATCGAAGCAGGACTCGCAGGCGCAGCAACTTTCGGGACGTTGGCGAGATGCTGAGGACGTTCTCGTGGACAACGATCCGTTTTCCCGGGACCTCCGGCTTGAGATTGAGGAAGGGACGGGACGAAAATCGTACCGGCTCGCTCGGGTGAGTCGGGGGGACACGACGATCGTGGAAGGAGAACTGGAGGTGGTTGCGATCAACACATTGCGCATGACGGGCGGGTTTACCCCCTACCCCCTCGTCTGGACCTTTGACTTCGACCAGCCCGACCCGCTTGCAGGAAGCGTCCGATGGACGTTCCGGCGGGAAGGACCCGAGAGCATGCGAGCCTTATTGGACGTGCTGGGCATCGGGGGGACGGCGAACCGGGTCGAGATGGCCCTCGAACGACCTTAGTGAGACGCATCATTACGGATTACTGAACGCCATGAGTAGCGGACTGATTGGAAAAAAGGTTGGAATGACCAGTGTCTTCGACGACGACGGCAACAATGTTGCCTGCACCGTGGTCGAGGCCGGTCCCAACGTCGTCACCCAGGTGAAGGAGGAGGACGGTCCGGACGGCTACGACGCCGTTCAGCTTGCCTTCGACAACAAGAAGGAAAAGAACACGACCCAGGCGATGCAGGGGCATTTCGCGGAGGCGAATGCACCGCCCAAGCAGGTCGTCAAAGAGTTTCGAGGCTTTGACGAAGAGGTAGGCCAGGGCGACGTCGTTCGCGTCGAGGATCTCTTTGAAGAGGGAGAGACGATCGACGTCGTGGGCGTCTCGAAGGGGAAAGGGTTTCAAGGAGTTGTGAAGCGGCACGGCTTCAGCGGCGTCGGCATGACGACCCACGGCCAGTCCGACCGGCAGCGACACCCCGGCTCCATCGGGGCCTCGGCCGATCCGTCCCGCGTGTTTAAGGGCATGCGGATGGCGGGGCGCACGGGGGGCGAGCGGACCAAGATTCAGAATCTCACGGTGGTTCGAATTCTCCCGGACCACGACGCGATCCTGATCAAGGGATCTGTGCCCGGCCCCAAGAACGGGTACGTCGAACTCCACAAGAAGACGGACGCAGACGCCTCGTAGGGGCGAACTATCGAACGGACGACCGGTACCTTCCGGTCGTCATCCCTCAAGTGACAGTGAATCTCCGAACCGATTGGATTATGGACGTCGAAGTGTACCAGGACGATGGGGTGGGCTCCGGTCGCACCGCGACCCTCGAGTCGAGTGTGTTCGACATTGAGCCCAACAACCACATTATCTGGCTGGACGTAAAGCGGATTCAGGCCCACGAACGCCAGGGCACAAACAAGACCAAGGAACGCTCTGAGATCCGAGGGTCCACCCGCAAGCTGTATCGCCAGAAAGGCACTGGAAATGCCCGGGTCGGAGACGCCAAGTCTCCCATTCGTCGGGGCGGCGGTCGGGCCCACGGGGCGCGCCCGCGAAGTTATGACCACGATTTGAACCGGAAGGAGAAGCGACTTGCTCGTCGCTCGGCCCTCTCCTACAAGGCGCAGGAGGATGCCGTCCGGGTCCTGGAAGACTTCTCGATGGATCGCCCGAGCACCCGGGAGCTGTCGGATCTGCTCGATTTGCTGGACGTGGGAGCCCAAAAAGTGCTCTTCGCGACCGCCGAAGTGGAGGAGGAGGTCCTCCTGAGTGCGCAAAATCTTCCGGACGTAAATGTGCGGGAGGTGCAGAGTGTCAACACGGTCGACATTCTCGATGCCGACGTGGTCGTGTTTCAGGAGGGAGCGCTGGAGTGGATCACTGACGTGCTGTCGACGGCGGAACCGGCCGCTGCGTAAACCGCCCGGGTCTGTTCAATCCTTAGATCATTGCTGAGTTATGAGTGACCGCGTTCTCATTCGACCGTACGTTACTGAGAAGACGACCCATCAGATGGCGGAAGGGAAGTATTCCTTCATCTGTGGACTGGATGCCTCGAAGCCGGAGATCCGTCAGGCAATCGAGGAGCGCTATCCGGACGTGAAGGTCAAGAAGGTCCGCACCCAGATCGTGCCGGGCAAGCGGCGTCGTCAATTCCGGCAGGGCAACATGATTGAGGGACGGACGTCCGGCTTCAAAAAGGCGATTGTCGAGCTCGATCCGGATGAGGAGCAGATCGACTTCTTTGAGGGCATCTAGGATGAGAGGCTCATTTTAGACGACGAACTGTAGAGCACTCTTTCTGACTCGGTAGAAGGCAATCGCGTTCTACCCAAAATCTGTTTTGCAACCATGGCGATTAAGAAGCGCAAGCCGACGATCAACAGTCAGCGGCAGTATTCGGTCGACGACAAGGAGGACGTGACGACGACCGATCCGGAGCGGAGCCTCCTGGAAGCCATGACGAACAGTGGCGGCCGCAACAACCAGGGGCGCATGACCATGCGCTATCGGGGTGGTGGCCACAAGCGCCGCTACCGGAAGATTGACTTCAAGCGGCGTGACAAGGACGGGATTCCGGCCCGCGTCGAGACGATTGAGTACGATCCGAATCGGTCGGCCCGAATCTCACTGCTCGTGTACGCCGATGGGGAGAAGCGATACATTATTGCACCGGACGGCATTGAGGTGGGGCAGGAAATTGTGAACGGACCGCAGGCGACCGCGGACGTGGGAAATTGTCTTCCGCTTTCGAACATCCCTCTGGGCACCCGAGTGCACTGCATTGAGATGCGGCCGGGGAAGGGAGCGCAGCTGGCCCGTGCGGCCGGCACCCACGCCCAGCTCACCGCTCGAGAAGGGGACTACGCTACCCTCGAGTTGCCGAGCGGCGAGACGCGACTGGTTCTGTCCAATTGCCGCGCGACTGTCGGAACGACGAGCAACGTGGAGCACTTCAACGTTGAAATTGGGAAGGCGGGACGAAACCGCTGGTTGGGTCGACGGCCCCGGACCCGCGGTGTGGCAATGAACCCGATCGATCACCCGATGGGCGGGGGAGAGGGGCGCGCCTCCGGTGGACACCCGCGGTCGAGAAAAGGCGTTCCGGCGAAGGGCTACAAGACGCGCACCCGCAACAAGGAGTCCAATAAGTACATCATTCGCCGTCGCACCGAGTCCAAGAACCGGAAGCAGTCCAAGTAATCCACGCCGGTTCGCATCGAATTCTCGAACATCGGAATAGCTACGCACCGACATGCCTCGTTCTCTCCGAAAGGGACCGTACGTATATTACAAGCTACAGGAGAAGGTCGACGCGCTGAACGAGTCCGACGAGAAGAAGGTCGTGAAGACCTGGTCCCGACCCTCCATTATCACTCCGGCCTTCGTGGGCCACACCTTTGCCGTCCACAACGGCCGGCAGTTCGTCCCGGTGTACGTATCGGAGAACATGGTCGGGCACAAGCTCGGCGAGTTTGCGCCGACCCGGACGTTCGAGGAGCACTCGAAGGCCAAGGTCGACAAGCGCGCCCGCCAGAAGCCGGGGCAGTAACCGAAGAGGGTGCACCGTGACCTTCACTGCAAACTGTACGACGAGACATGCAAGCACGAGCCGTTCGCAAGCACATTCGAAGTTCCCCCCTCAAGATGCGACGCGTCATCAACGTGGTGCGCGATCGCAGCGTCCCTGAGGCGGTGGCCATTCTCGACTACATGCCGCAGAAGGTTACGGACGTCGTGGAGAAGACCATCCGCTCGGCCGTGTACAACTTGATGGACCAGTATGAGGAGCGGTTTGACGAAGGGGCGCTTCAGCTGAAGGAGATCCGGGCTGACGAAGGCCCGACGTTTCAGCGCTGGAACGCCCGGGCTCGGGGACGGGCCGCTCCGATACGGAAGCGGACCACACACCTGACGGTCGTGATTGAAGTGAAAGAAGAGGAGCCGGAAGAGGTGGCCTAGCATTCGTTCTAACGTTTGCCTTTCGGGTTGGCCACAGGCCCCCGAGACGGAAGTGCAGAGCGGACACTGACCACCGTTTCGACACTAAATTGAATTAAGCTGACGAGGTACAGCCTTGGGTCAGAAAACAAACCCCATAGGAATGCGACTCGGAGTCATCCGCGGTTGGGATTCGAACTGGTACTCCGAGGATGACTTTCAGGACAAGCTCGTAGAAGACGAGGAAATCCGGCGCTACCTCCATACCCGCCTCAAGCGAGCAGGGCTGAGCCGGGTCGTGATTGAGCGTACGCCGAAGCGCGTCATTCTCACGCTGCACACCAGTCGGCCGGGCGTCGTGATCGGTCGTGGCGGCTCGGAGGTCGAGAAGCTTCGGGAGGAGTTGAAGACCCTCACTGGAAAAGACATCCAGATTAACATCAGTGAGATTAAGCGCCCGGAGTTGGACGCCACGCTCGTGGCGAAGAACATTGCCCAGCAGCTGGAGGGACGCATTTCGTTTCGTCGTGCCATGAAGCAGGCGATGCAGGCGGCGATGCGCATGGGGGCAGAGGGCGTGCGGATTCGTGCGTCGGGACGCCTCGGCGGAGCCGAGATGGGCCGTCGGGAAGAGTATCTCGAGGGTCGCGTGCCGCTGCACACGATTCGCGCCGACATTGACTTCGCTCAGGAGACGGCCAAGACCATTTACGGCACCATAGGTGTCAAGGTCTGGATCCATCGCGGTGAGATCCTCGGTCAGCCCGACCTCAGCCCGAATGTGCAGGCGCAGCAGCGCAAGCAGATGAAGGAGACGCCCCGCGAACGCCGTCAGCGCCGGGAGGGGAACTAGGGAGGTCCCCGGACGGAGGAGATATCGAGACTGCATCAATGAGTGCCCAACGATAACGACCTATGCTTGAGCCGAAACGCACAAAGCACCGGAAAGTCCAGCGAAACCAGGGGATTAATCGGGGCGAGTACGCCTCGAAGGGGACGCGCCTCAATTTTGGCGACTTTGGATTGAAGTCCCTCGAAAAAGGAGAGGTGACGAGTCGCCAGCTGGAGGCGGCCCGCGTGGCCATCAACCGGCACCTGCAACGGGCCGGGAAGGTCTGGACGCGCGTGTTTCCGGACAAGCCGGTAACCAAGACGCCCGCCGAGACCCGAATGGGGAAAGGAAAGGGCGAGCCGGAGTACTTCGTTGCTCCGCTTCAGAAGGGGCACGTACTGTTCGAGGTCGGGGGAGGTGTCGACGAAGAGACGGCCCGGGAGGCCCTTCGACTCGGAAAGCACAAGCTTCCGGTGAAAACGAAGTTCGTCGTGAGGCCGGGGTATCACGCGGACTAGCGACGGGGCACGCGAGGACACGAATGTTGTCGAACTGAATTCTTCTGTGGACAATGGAAGCCGACCAGATCCGGGATCTCAGCGTCGAGGAGATTGAGACGCGCATTGATGAAGAGGAGGAAGAGCTGGAGGAGTTGCAGTTCCAGCACGCTATTCAGGGGCGTCTCGAGAATCCCATTATTCTTCGGACGAAACGGCGCTTTATTGCCCGGTTGAAGACGGTTTTGAATGAGAAGCGTCAGGCCGCCTCCGAAGAGGCCTAGACGTTCGGCCCGTTGCGATCCCGTTATCGATCCTTATTTGACGATCACGAAGCCCACTTGAGTTATGGAGCACACAGAGGAGGAAGCAGAATCCAGCGTCGAGCGGAACCAGCGCAAGGAGCGGATTGGCGTCGTTGAGAGCGCGAAGATGGACAAAACCATCACAGTCTCGGTTCGGCGCCAGATGAAGCATCCGATGTACGGAAAGTATCTGGAGCGGTCCTCGACGCACATGACGCACGATGAGGACAACGAGGCCAACGAGGGCGACACGGTCCGAATTATGGAGACCCGCCCCATTAGCAAAAATAAGCGCTGGCGTCTCGTCGATATTATTGAACGTGCAAAGTAATTGTGGGCTGATGTGGGGTGTTGCACGGCGACACCCCGTTTGTCTGACACTTGGAACTTGAACCTCGGAGAACGTCATGATCCAGCAAGAGACCCGACTTTCGGTTGCCGACAACAGCGGTGCAAAAGAAGTGCAGTGCATTCGCGTGCTTGGCAGCAGTGGCCGTCGATACGCCGGTATCGGGGACGAAATTGTCGTCTCCGTGAAGTCCGCCATCCCGAGTGGAAACCTCAACAAGGGAGACGTGAGCCGGGCCGTCGTGGTGCGCACGAAAAAAGAGACTCGCCGGGACGATGGGACGTATATCCGCTTTGACGAGAATGCTGCGGTGCTGATCAACGCGCAGCAGGAGCCGGTTGGGACCCGTGTGTTTGGGCCCGTTGCCCGGGAGGTTCGTCAGAAGCAGTTTACTCGAATCGTGTCATTGGCGCCGGAGGTCCTGTAGACCCTGTGCCCGCTGAGGTTCGATCCGGGCTCCTCTTCTCGATCGACTCGTGAATTCAAGAACGGACGTGTGATGAGACAGAAGAAGCTCCACATAAAGAAGGGCGACATGGTCATGCTCAATAAGACCATTACCTCCGCCAAGTCGGCCGGCGAAGACCGGGAGAAGGGCTACGTCGGGAAGGTGTTGAAGGTCTTTCCCGAGGAGGAGCGCGTCATCGTGGAGGGAGTGAACATGCGCATTTATCACGAGCAGCCGAGCCCGCAGAACCGAGAGGGGGGACGAGAAAAGCGGGAAGCCCCGATTCACGTCTCGAACGTGAATCCGGTGGACAGCAACGGCGAGCGAACTCGGATTGGCCGGAAAAAGGTCGAGGACCCAGAGACCGGGCAGTCCCAGTGGGTTCGGTACGCCAAAACCACCGGAGAGGAGCTCGATTAGTTCCGCCGACGTTTCCAGTGAATCGTTGATGCAGGGGGGAACTCACGCCCCATTCCCTCTATTTTCACCGTCTGTGCCCGTTGGGGCAGACGGCTTGGATCCTTGCCCCTTTTCGTTGATCCACAAAGACCGAGATTGACTCATGGCCGAGAACGCTTCCCGTCTCCGCACGACATACGAAGACGAAGTTCGGCCCAAGCTGGTTGAGCAGTTTGGGTACGAAAATGAAATGGAGGTCCCTCGCCTGAAGAAGATCTCGATTAACAGAGGGGTGGGGGAGGCGTCGGAAAACGAGAACGCGGTGGACACGGCGGTCGAGGAGTTGCGAAAGATCACCGGTCAGCACCCGACGATCAATCGGGCCAAGAAGAGCATTGCCAGCTTCGACATTCGAGAGGGAATGCCGATTGGGGTGACCGTAACACTCCGCGACGCTCGGATGTACGAGTTCTTCGATCGTCTCATTACGCTTGCGCTTCCGAACATTCGAGACTTTCAAGGGGTCCCGGATCGCAGCTTTGACGGGCACGGCAACTACACGCTCGGTCTCGACGAGCAGATCATTTTTCCGGAAATTGACGTCGACAACGTCGACCGTATTGATGGAATGGACGTGACGTTCGTGACGACGGCGGAGACCGACGAGGAGGCCTATGCCCTGCTGAAGGGGCTGGGAATGCCGTTTGTCCGTCGGGGAGACGAGGAGCCCACTGCGGCCTGAGGTTCTTGTTCGCCACGTTTGCACATGACCTTCGATAGAACGGGTACTTGACATGGCCAAGAAGAGTTGGATTGCGCGCGAGGAAAAGCGCGAGAAGCTATACGAAAAGTACAAGGACAAGCGTCGGAAGCTGAAGGAGGAGGGGCGCTGGACGGAGTTGCAGAAACTTCCCCGCGACTCCAGTCCGGTTCGCCAAAACAGCCGGTGTCGTCTATGTGGACGGCAGCGGGGATACCTTCGCAAGTTTGGCGTGTGCCGAATCTGCTTCCGTGAGCTTGCCCTCGAAGGGAAAATTCCGGGTATTCGAAAGGCAAGCTGGTAGCTTTTGACTCCGCCGGTCCGTCCGGCTGCGTGAGCACGTCGAATTCTTCACCGACGACCCCATAGCAATAATGAGTGGCGTTTCCGATCCCGTTGCCCAGTACATGTCCCGCATTCGAAATGGACAGCGGGCCGAACATACGTACGTAGATATTCCGGCTTCGAAGTTGAAGCGGGCCATAACCCAGATCCTCTTGGAGAAGGGGTACATCAAGAACTACGTCAACATTGACGACGGGAAGCAGGGCCTCATCCGGGTCTACTTGAAATACGACGAGTACGGTGACCCAGCGATTCGGATGATGGATCGCGTCTCGAAGCCCGGCCGTCGCGAGTACGCAAACTCGGATGAACTTCCGAGCGTGAAAAATGGACTCGGCATTGCGGTCCTTTCGACGTCCCGAGGGGTAATGAGCGACAAAGAGGCTCGTCGTTTTGGCGTTGGAGGAGAGGTGCTTGCGAAGGTGTTTTAACCTGGTCCTGTCTGCCGCTCTTTTCTTCACTGTGAACGAACTTTGCGACACCAATGGCTCGAATCGGTAGTAGACCCATTCCTTTTGGGGACGACGTCACGATTACGGTAAACGACCGGAACGTCGTCACCGTCGAGGGGCCCAAGGGAGAGCTGTCCCAGCAGATTGATCCGGACCTCACGGTTGAAGTGGGAGACGGGGAAGTGACGGTGACCCGTCCAACCGATCAGAAGCGTCACCGGTCGCTTCACGGCCTCAGCCGTTCTCTGCTCCAGAACATGGTGGAGGGGGTGACCGAAGGCTATAAGAAGGAGTTGAAGATTATTGGGGTCGGATATCGTGCTCAGATGTCTGATGGAGCACTGGAGCTTGCCCTCGGATATTCCCATCCGATCTATTTCCTGCCTCCGGACGAGGTGTCGATCTCGGTTGATTCGGGGCGTGGGCAAGACGACGTGATCACAGTCGAAGGGATCGACAAGGAACTGGTGGGCCAGGTGGCGGCCAAGATCCGTAGCATGCGCCCCCCGGAGCCGTATAAAGGGAAGGGCGTTCGGTACGTGGACGAGCACGTTCCGCTGAAAGCCGGGAAGACGGCGGCCCGCTAGCGGTTCGTGCACCCGACTCTCAGTAACTTCATTCGTGAACGAAGTCTTTTGTTGTCATGGCGAAGGGGAAAAAAGAAAAGGTCGAGCGCCGCAAGCGGATTCACCGAAGCATCCGCGAGGACGTGATCGGGACATCGGTACGTCCACGCCTTTCGGTGTATCGGTCCAACAAGTACATTTATGCGCAGTTGATCGACGACTTTGAGGGGCACACCCTCGCCTCGGCCTCCAGTCTGGAGGACGGGGTCGATGAGGAGTCGCCCACGGATGAGAGCCGGAGGGTTGGGGAGCTACTCGCCGAGCGTGCCCAGGAGGAGGGGATCGAGGCGGTCATTTTTGACCGTGGGGGCTACAAGTACCACGGTCGGGTGGAAGCTGTGGCAGAGGGAGTTCGAGACGGGGGATTGGACTTTTAGCCTCTCCTTTTGATGGACGAGTCAACAGTTGAATTACACGGAGTGACGAAACATGGCGGATCGTAGAGAGCGCAAACGAGTGAACGCCGAGAAGCGGCAGGAAAACTGGGTTGACCGACTCGTGTCGGTCAATCGCGTTTCGAAGGTCGTGAAGGGGGGGCGGCGATTCTCATTCAACACCGTGGTGGTCGTCGGAAATGAGGACGGCCTCGTGGGAATGGGGCACGGGAAGGCGAACGAGGTGTCCAGTGCCATCTCGAAGGGGGCTGATGACGCAAAGAAGAATGTCTTTCGCGTCCCCATTCGAGACGGAACCATTCCGTACAAGATTGTCGGGAAGCAGGACGCCGGAAAGGTGGTATTGAAGCCGGCTGCGCCGGGTACTGGGGTCATTGCCGGTGGAGGCGTTCGGGCCGTACTCGAATGTGCTGGATATCGGAACGTGCTCACGAAGTCGATTGGGACGTCCAATCCGCACAATCAGGTCAAGGCGACGATCAATGCCCTCGCCGATCTGGAAGATGCCCTCGAGGTTGCACGTCGGCGGGACATTCCCCTTGAGAAGGTCTTCAATGGGTAGTGTCGGGGGAGGACTGGAAAATGCGTTCCTCTGCTGTCAAACCACTTGATTGCTATGGGGAAGCTTAAGATCAAACAGGTACGCAGTACGAATGGGGAGCGAGAGTCCCAGCGCCGGACTCTCCGGGCCCTCGGGTTGCGTCGTATCCGAGATACAGTGACCCACGACGACATCCCGCAGATTCGGGGAATGATCGAGAAGGTCCAGCACCTCGTCGAGGTAGAAGAAGTGGATGGGTAAGCAGGAGGTTTTGGGAAGGGGAGTGTCGGTTTGTAGGGAGAGTTTCTTTGTACGTTACGATTACGAAATAGAGGCTTCGAGTTATGGATCTTAGCAACCTCAAGCCCGCTGAAGGGGCGACGCATTCCGAACATCGGCTCGGGCGCGGGGAAGGATCAGGGCGGGGGGCGCACAGCTCGACGCGCGGTACGAAGGGGCAGAGCAGTCGCTCCGGGGCTGGGACCCGTCCCATTTGGTTTGAGGGGGGGCAAACGCCTCTCTTCCGCCGCATCCCGAAGCACGGCTTCAATAATCCCCTCCGGTCCGAATACAGCATTGCGAACGTCGGCCGGATCCAGCTACTCGTGGAAGAAGGGCGAATTGATCCCGATGAGCCGGTTACGCCCGAGGCCCTCGAAGAGGTTGGGGCCGTCCGAGACGCGGGTCGAGTGAAGATCCTCGGCGACGGCGTTCTGGACGTTGCCCTCGAAATCTCGGCCCACGCCTTTAGCGACTCAGCACAGGAGAAAATTGAGGAGGTGGGCGGAACGGCCACACATCTCGACGAGAATGGGTAGTTGATTCCTTTGCACTTCAGCGCGGCACCTGCGACCAAGACGTCGACCTATGGCTGGTTTTGCCGAGAGTATTCGTAACATTTGGAGCGTTCAGGAGCTGCGAGAGCGGATTCTGTACACGCTCGGACTTCTTGTAGTCTATCGCTTCGGGACGTTCGTGACCCTTCCGGGGGTGGACGCCGGGGCCCTTGCACAGATCAATGCGCAGCAGGGCAGCGGCGGGCTCTTTGGCTTCCTCGACATGTTCGTTGGGGGGGCATTCAAACAGGCAGGGATTTTCGCGCTCGGGATCATGCCGTACATTACGGCCTCGATCATCATTCAGCTGATGGGAGCAGTGGTTCCGTACTTTCAGAAGCTCCAGCGGGAAGGGGAAGAAGGCCGGCGTCGGATCACGCAGCTTACGCGCTACGGAACGGTTGGAATCACGGCGCTCCAGTCCATCGGATACGCCATCAATCTGCTGGCGGGAGCCACCGGGCAGGCCGTCGTGATCAATTCCACCCTGTTCATGATCACGACCGTGATTGTGCTCACCGGAGGCACGACGTTCGTCATGTGGCTTGGGGAGCGGATCAGCGAGGATGGCATTGGGAACGGCATTTCGCTGATCATCATGATCGGGATTATTGCCTTTCTGCCCCAGGCGCTCATCAATGAGATCGGTCTTATCGGAGACAACATCTTCATTCTTCTTCTCGAGATTGGCGTTTGGGTGCTTGTGACCGGTGGAGTGGTCCTGGTGTCTCAGGGCATGCGCCGGATTCCGGTGCAGTACGCCAAGCGGGTCGTGGGACGGAAGTCTTATGGGGGATCGACGCAGTATCTCCCTCTTCGCGTGAACGCCGCGGGCGTGATGCCCATCATCTTTGCGCAGTCGATCATGTTCATCCCGTCCACGATTGCGTCCTTTTTCCCGAACAGCCCGGCGATGCAACAGATCGGGACGTGGTTCTCCGACATCAGTGGGATGGGGTATTCGATCCTCTTCTTTTTCGTCGTCGTCTTCTTCACGTACTTCTACACGGCCATTACTGTAAACCCCAAGGAAATGGCCGACACGATGAAGCGACAGGGGGGCTTTATTCCGGGCATTCGTCCGGGGAAGCAGACGAGTGAATTTATCGACCGGATTCTGACGCGCATTACGCTCCCAGGATCGATTTTCCTCGGCTTTGTGGCGATTCTTCCCGCGTTCGCCATGCAGGCCGGAGTCTCGCAGGGCTTCGCCATGTTCTACGGAGGCACGAGTTTGCTCATTCTCGTTCAGGTCACGCTCGACACCCTGCAGCAGATCGAAAGCCACCTTCTCATGCGTCACTACGACGGCTTCATGAAGAGCGGCAAGATGCGTGGCCGTCGCATGTAGCGCGATTTTTCCGTGGTTACTTCCCGTTCGTATGCGGTGGTTTTCCTCTCTATTGAATCGAGTTCGTGGAGCCTTTATGGTGCACCTGAAGAGTCAACGTGAGATCGAGCGTCTGCGGGAGAGTGCAGATCTCGTGGGGCGGACCCTCGCTGAGGTGGCCCGTCACGTGGATGTTGGAGTGACGCTGAAGGAACTGGATGCAGTGGCAGAAGACTTCATCCGAACACACGAGGCAGAGCCTGCATTCAAAGGTTATCAGGTGGGGGACAAGGTCTTTCCCAATGCATTGTGTACGTCTGTCAATGACGCCGTCGTGCACGGCATCCCGGACGACTACGCGTTACAGGATGGAGATTTGCTCTCGATTGACACGGGGGTGAAGTTGAACGGGTACTTTGGAGATTCGGGATATACCTTTGCGGTCGGATCGGTGTCTGAGGAGAAGGCCGCGCTTTGTCGCGCTACCTATGAGGCCCTGCAAAAAGGGATTGAGCAGGCGGTAGAAGGAAACCGTGTCGGAGACATCGGGCATTCCGTGCAGTCGCACTGTGAGGCTCAGGGCTACGGCGTGGTCCGCGATCTCGTCGGCCACGGCATTGGGCAAACCCTCCACGAAGATCCCCAGGTGCCCAACGTTGGCTCTCCCGGGCAGGGACGACGACTGAAGTCGGGTCTGTCCGTTTGTATTGAGCCGATGATTAATCAGGGAACCGGCAACGTGACGACGGACCCGGATGGGTGGACCATTCGGGCGGCCGACGGGCGCCCGTCGGCGCATTACGAGCACATGGTGGTCGTCCAGGAGGACGAAGCCGAGGTCTTGTCGACGTTTCAGTACATTGAAGACGTCATTCAACCCCCCTACGAACTCGACGCTCTCAAAGAGAACCCAATTCGCTAATGGCAAAGGAAGAAGCCATCGAGAAAGACGGGGAGGTCATAGAGGCCCTTCCCAATGCGCAGTTTCGCGTTCGACTGGAGAATGGGCACGAGATCCTTGGATTGCTCTCCGGGAAGATGCGCATGAACTACATTAAGATCCTTCCAGGGGATCGAGTGAAGGTGGAAATGTCCCCGTATGATCTGTCCAAGGGACGGATCGTGTATCGGTACAAGAACTAACGCCGATGCGCTCCGTATATTTGCTTCTCTGGAGGAGGGAGACTTGAGGGAGGAGAGTGCAGAGTGTACTTCGACGAATAGAGACCAGATACCCATACCATGCCACGGATTGCAGGAGTTGACGTCCCCGAACACAAACGGGGAGAGATTGCTTTGACGGAGATTTACGGCGTCGGGCGCTCCCGAGCGAACAACGTTTTGGAGGAGGCCGAGGTCGACGAAGACAAGCGCCCCCGAGAGTGGTCGGAGAGTGAGACGAAGAAGGTGCGGCGCATCATCGAAGAGGAATACACGGTCGAAGGTCAGCTTCGCACCGAGGAGCAGATGAACGTCAAGCGCCTGATGGACATCGGGTGCTACCGTGGAAAGCGCCACCGCGAGGGGCTGCCGGTCAACGGGCAGCGCACCCGGACCAACGCCCGGACGCGGAAGGGCAAGCGGAAGACCGTCGCTGGACGAAAGCAGTCCACGGAGAAGAAGTAGCTCTGATTGGGAGGTTTCTTCAGCGTATCATTGTAGACTTTTACCGAGACGAAGCACAGCATTATGGCACAGGACGACAAAGGCGGTAAGAAAGGCGGCAGGCGCGTTCGGAAGAAAAACGTCGTCGTCGAATCCAACGGTCGGGCCTACGTGAAGGCCACGTTCAATAACGTCATCGTCACCCTGACCGACCAGTACGGCAACACGATTTCCTGGGCGAGTGCAGGGAAGATGGGCTTTAAGGGAAGCAGGAAGAATACGCCGTACGCTGCTCAGAAGGCCGGGGAGGCCGCCGCACAGGAAGCCTACGATCTTGGACTCCGTCGCGTGGACGTATACGTGAAAGGGCCGGGGTCCGGTCGGGAAGGCGCGATCCGTGCGATGTCGGAGGTGGGGCTTGAAGTGGCGACGATTCGAGACGTGACCCCGCTTCCGCACAACGGGTGCCGTCCCCCCAAACGTCGTCGCGTGTAACTGCCCTTGGAGAGTGGATGCACACGAGCGGGGGAGGTCTTCCGGCTCCCTGCTTCCACGGTTCGGAGTTTGAATTTGAAACTTGAAGGTATAGAATATGGCTCGATACAGAGGTCCGAAACAAAAAATTGCGCGTCGCTTCAAGGAGCCCATTTTTGGGCCTTCGAAGGCGCTCGAGCGGAAGCCGTATCCGCCTGGTCAACATGGCCAGTCGCGGCGGCGGAGAGAAAGTGAGTATGCGGTTCAACTCAAGGAGAAGCAGAAGGCGAAATACACCTATGGGCTCCTTGAGAATCAGTTCAAGAATCTCTTTGACAAGGCCTCTCGCATGCAGGGAGTGACGGGCGAGAAGCTTGTCATTCTGCTGGAGGCGCGGCTCGACAATACGGTCTTTCGAATGGGATTCGCCCGGACGCGACGGCAGGCCCGTCAGTTTGTCTCGCACCGTCACATCATGGTCAACGGAGACATCGTGGACATTCCGTCCTATGAGATGTCCCCGGACGACGTGGTGTCGGTAAAGCCGGGAAGCCAGGACCTCGAGGTGATTCAGGACAACGTCCAGCACCAGCAGCGGACCTTTTCCTGGCTCGACGTGGACCGCGAAGAGAAGAAAGGGAAGTTTATCGACTATCCGAACCGGGAAGAGATTCCCGAAAACATCGACGAGCAGTTGATTGTCGAGCTCTACTCGAAGTAGTCTTCTACTTCTGGGTTCGGGAGCGAACTACTCCTGCCGTCGGGGCCTGGTTCATCGATGGACGGCCGGGTCTTCTGCGTGACTTTTGATCATAACATGTTGACAACGACGTATGGATAACCACGGGCTTCAGATGCCGGAAGGCGTCCAGGTCGATGAAGAGTCCGACACGACCGGTCAGTTCGTTCTTCAGCCTCTCGAGCGCGGCTACGGCGTGACGGTGGGCAATGCGCTCCGGCGCGTGCTCCTTTCGTCGCTTCGGGGCCTTGCAGTCACTGCCGTGAAGATCGACGGCGTACAGCACGAGTTCTCGACGATTGAGGGGGTCACCGAAGACGTGTCCGACATCATCCTAAATCTTAAGGAGGTTCGTTTCAAAGCGGACGAGATGCGCGAGGGGCATCTCCACCTCAGTCTCGAAGGGCCCGGCAACTGGACTGCAGAGGACATTGACGAGACGACCTCCGACTATGAGATCCTCAATCCGGACCAGCACATTGCCACGCTCGCCGAGGACGCCACGGTGAACGTCGATCTGCGAGTGGGCTACGGCCGCGGGTACATTCCCTCTGAGGAGAACAAGCGGGAAGACGATCCGATCGGCGTGATTGCGGTCGACTCCATCTTCACTCCGATCAAAAACGTGAAGTACTCGGTGAAGCCGACCCGAGTGGGCCAGAAGATTGACTACGAGAAGCTGATTCTGGACGTGGAAACCGACGGCTCGGTCACTCCGGAAGAGGCCGTTACAAACGCGGCCTCCATTCTCCGTGACCACGTCAACTTCTTCATCCAGCTCGATGAGGAACCTGAGCCCGTGGTGGAGGAGCAGGAGGTTGACGAGGAGGTCAAGCGCATCCGTGAGCTTCTCGCGCAGCCGGTCGACGAACTGGACCTCTCCGTTCGGTCTCACAACTGCCTCAAGGCGGCGAGCATCAAGACCATTGGGGATCTGGTTCGACGCGAAGAGGACGAAATGCTCAAGTTCCGCAACTTTGGCCGGAAGTCCCTGCAGGAACTCGTCGAGGTGCTCGACGAGCGAGGCCTTCACTTTGGGATGGATGTTGAAGAGTACCTCGAAGAGAAGAAGACGTCGAGCTAGACCGGTCGGTGGGGAGGAGGTCCAGGGACGGTTGAGGCCGACGGAGCCAAGCTCGGCAGTGGGGCTCGGTGGGTCCCGTCGCAATTGACGATCCGGGGGGGGGCTCTGGGAGGGTCTTCTGCCGCGACCCAGTTAGGATTATCTACATTTTGAATACGTTTCCGCAGAGCACATGCGACACCGAAAGAAAGGAAAGAAACTTGGCCGCACGTCTACTCACCGCAAGCGGACGTTGCAGGCGCTGTCGAACGCGCTCATTGAAAACAAGAAAATCACAACCACGGTGGCAAAGGCCAAGGCCTTGCGCCCGTTCGTGGAGCCGCTGATTACGCGGGCGAAGGAGGATACGGAGCACAATCGCCGTCAGGTGTTTCGCCACCTCCAGAACAACGAGACCGTTAGCGAGCTCTTTGGGGAGGTCGCCGAACGGGTAGCAGATCGGCCCGGGGGGTACACTCGCGTCATCCGCCTCGGACAACGTTCGGGCGATGGGGCCGAGCTGGCTCTCGTCGAGCTGGTGGACTACAACGACGTGCAGCCGGCTGGCTCCGGCAGCGGATCTTCCGGGGGCACGCGGCGGGGTGGCGGCAAGGGGCGGCGTACGGAGTCCCAGACGGAAACCGCCGAGGAAGACGAGATAACCGAGGATCGGGAGACGGGAGACGCTGATGCAGGCGAGAGCCCGGAGGGGGAGGTCGGCGGTGCCACCGATGAGGATGTCTCCGATGAGGAGGACGCCGAAACGGAAGAGTAAGCTCCAGCGACCGCATTCGACTGTTTGGGAGCGAGGCGTCGGTTTGTCCGGCGCCTCGTTTTTTTGTTTGTATACGTTTGTTTTCGGTTCGATAGCTCCGCGTCGCTCGGACCTGTGGGAAACCTCTGGAATGACAGAAATTTAAAGTATCCCCGTATCCGCCCCTTTTTCGTCCAACGGTCCAGATGTATGATTCAGGCCTCGGCGGTCCCGGAAAAAGGCGAACTTGACGTAGACGAGTGCTTCCGCGACCAGCTCGACGAACTGCTCGGGCACTGTCGGGAGCACCTCCCCTCCGTGGACGAAGACATGATTCGCCGAGCCTTTCGGTTGAGCTACTGGGCCCATCGCAACGACTGGCGCGAGTCGGGCGAGCGGTACATCAGTCATCCGCTCTCCGTGGCCACTATTGTTGCGCGAGATATTGGCCTCGACGATATGAGCGTCGCCGCCGCTCTTCTTCACGACGTCGTCGAGGACACCGAGCTCTCCCTCGACCTCATCCGCGAGGAGTTTGGGGAGACGATGGAAAACGTCATCGACGGCCTCACCAAGATCAGCGGCGTCTTCGACAGTCGAGAGCTCGGGCAGGCCGAGAACGTTCGCAAGCTGATGCTATCGATGGCGACGGACCTGCGCGTCATCCTGGTGAAGTTTGCGGACCGGCTCCACAACATGCGTACGATCGAAGCGCTTCCGAAAAAGAAGCAGCTCAAGAAAGCCAGTGAGACGCTCGACCTCTTCGCGCCCCTCGCTCACCGGTTCGGTCTGTTCAGCATTAAGAGCGAGCTCGAGGACCTCTCCTTCAAGATCCTCGATCCCGAGGCGTACGAGCACATCGTGTCGACGCTGGAGGAGATGGCGGAGCAGCGGGACGCCTACATTGCCCGCTTCATCGAGCCCCTGGACGAGCTCCTGAACGAGGAAGGATACGAGTTCGATGTGTACGGGCGGGTAAAGAATGTCTACTCCATTCATCGCAAGATGAAGCGGAAGAACAAGCCGATCGACGAGATCTACGACATCTTTGCCATCCGCATCGTGTTGCAGAGCGGCGGTCGGAAGGGGAAGGAGGATTGCTGGCGGGTATACTCGTTGGTGACGGACGTCTACAAGCCGCTTCCGGAGCGCTTTCGGGACTTCATTTCGGTTCCGAAGTCCAACGGCTATCAGAGCCTTCACACGACGGTCTTTGGGCCCAAAGGGCGGCGCGTGGAGGTTCAAATTCGGACGCAGGAAATGCACGAGGTGGCCGAACGCGGGGTTGCGGCGCACTGGAAGTACAAGGAGGGGACCGAGAACGTTGACGAGGAGATGGAGCAGTTCTTGGAGTGGGTCCGAGACCTTCTCGACAATCCGAAGCCCGACGAGGCCACCGAGTTCGTAAAGGAGTTTCGTCTGAACCTCTACGACGAGGAGATCTACGTCTTTACGCCTCAGGGAGATTTGATGACGCTTCCTCAGGGCGCCACCCCGGTCGACTTCGCGTTCAAGGTCCACACGGAGGTGGGGATGCAGTGTATTGGGGCGAAGGTCAACGGGAAAATGGTGCCGCTGTCCCACGAGTTGTCGAGCGGGGACCAGGTCGAAATCATTACGTCGAAGAAACAGCAGCCCAACCCCGATTGGATCAACTTCGTGGTGACCCACAAGGCCCGCAGTCGGATTCGCCAGTGGACCAACGAGGAGCGGCGGAAGTCCGCGGATCTGGGGCGGGAGATCTGGGAAAAGAAGAAGGACCGAGAGGACATCGAAATTAGCGACCAGGACCTGCAGGAGGTGGCCCACGAGCTCAAGTTTCCGGACCTGCAGCAGCTCTTCTACGAGATTGGGAAAGGGCTTTACGACCCCGAAGAACTGGTTGACTACATCAAGGGGGCGGATCAGGAACAGGGATCCGACGTCGAGGAGGATGAAACGTCGCTAAAGGAGCGCTTCGAGCGATTTCTCGATTCGGCACAGTCCACGGGCAAACAGACGCTCGTCGTCAACGGAGAAATCCAGAAGGACCTGGCCGTCAACTATGCCTCCTGCTGCAATCCCATTCCGGGTGACGAGGTCTTTGGCTTTGTGAGCAAGACTGGAACCATTAACATTCACAGGTCAAATTGCCGGAACGCGTCGGACCTGCTCGTAAATCACGCCGATCGGATCTTGGAAGTGGACTGGAGCCATCAAAAGGACGTGCAGTTCGTGGCGGCACTCCGGCTCATGGGCGAGGACCGTGTGGGCATGGTGAACGACATCACGACCGTCATCTCGAAAAATTTGAAGACGAACATTCGGTCGATTACGATTGACACGGAGGACGGAATCTTTTCCGGGACCATGATGCTTCACGTGTCCGACCTCGAGCACTTACAACGCCTCATGGAACGGCTCAAGCGCATTGACGGCATTCACGGCGTGTATCGCTTTGAGGAATAATCCACACTGTTCTGCCCAACGAGAGCTTTAGGTCCTCATGTCAAATCGAACGGAGACCCTCACCAAGGAAGACGTTGCGCGTCGCGCGGCTGAGAAGATGGACAGTCCCCTGTACAAGGCCAAGCCGTGGGTGCGAGCGGTTCTCATGGCGGTGGGGGATCTTCTCATTGAGTCGGATCCGGAACGGCGGATCGAACTGCGGGACTTTGGGGTTTTCGAGGTCAAGAAGACGAAGGCCAAGCCGACTGCCCGGAATCCGCAGACCAACGAACCGGTGTTCGTGCCGAGCCGCCGGAAAACGCATTTCAAGCCGGGGAAGCGGGTTCGGGAGGTACTGAAGACGCCCCTCCGAGAACTCGGATACTCGGTTCCCGAGGGGAGTGCAGACGAGTCGGATGCAGAGGATGAGGAAAAGTAAGGTCCTGCGGCTTGTCTCATAGGATGTGACGGTGTAGTGGATGCACTTGAGGGAGCGCCCCGAGTCGTTGGTGTCGACGTGGGAACCAAGCGCGTCGGGGTGGCGGTGTCCGATCCGCTCCGGCTGTTTGCCCAGGTCGAAGGAACGTATCCGCCGGGAGAAGCGGTGGAGGTCCTTCGGGGCCTGAAGGAGGAGCAGGGGGTGGAGCGGGTCGTGGTGGGGTGGCCGCTCACGGAGGCGGGGGAGGAAGGAGAGGCCACCGAGATGGTCGAGGCGTTCGTGGAGCGGCTGCAGGAGGCACTCGGGCCCGTCGATGTGGTACGGCGGGACGAGCGATTTACTTCGAAGATGGCGAAGGATTTGCTGCGGCGCGCCGGCGTCTCGCAGCCCGGCCGCTACGACAAGGGACGCGTGGATGCGGCTGCGGCCGCCGTCATTCTCCAGGACTACCTCAACGGGGAGGAATGAGACTGCACGCCGGTGGCACTCACTCCGACGTCTGCTTTTCTTTCTCGTCGAGGATGCGGTGGGCAATCGTGCGGGCCAGGTCCGGAGCGTTTCCCCAGGCGCGGTTGTTTGCGACGACGTTGAGGAGGGCATTTTCCGCGTCGGCCCGGTAGGCGAGTGCCGTCACGTCGAGAACCATGTCGTGGGCCTGCTCGGTTTCGCTGAGCTCCGGGGCGGGAGCGTCGAAGGGGTACGCCGTGCCGTAGGCGTCCGCATACTTCACATTGCGGGGTGTGAGGAGGCGGCTCACCACCTGGTCGTTGGCGGCCGTGAAGCGTTCTCCACACCGTTTCCACTGCTCTCGGATGGCGGGCAGCCAGGTCCAATGGCTGAAGACGTGTCCCAGGCCGCGGGTGTCCAGCCAGTCGAAGTAGGAAGACGAGAGGAGGTGCTCCGAGCGGAGCTCGACGTGAAACTGGGCGTCGTTTGGGAGTCTGGAAAAGAAGGCGTCGAGTTGTTCGACGTTTTCGTCCGGGCTCGGGCTGTCGGCGACGCGCTGGTATTCCTGCTGGAAGATGATGCCGTCGAGCTGGTCGTCGAGGAGGTCCACCGCCGGTTCGTGGAACGTGGACACGTATCCGTCCACGTCGAGGAAGTCGGGATTGTCGACGTATTCACCCTTCCGCCGCAGCGTTCGGGCGAAAAATTGTTGCGGCGCTTTCAGCAAAAAGGCTGCGTCATCGGGGGCGTGGTCGAGGTAGTTCGAGAGCACGAAGTAATTCGACGACGGGTCGCCGTCTTCGAGGAGGGGGCGGTAGAACGTGAAGTCCAGTTCGAGAACCCCGAAGTGAGTGAAGTAGGCTCGTACGGACTCGATGGGCACGCGTCGTTCTTCGAACGACTGTCCCTGCAGGGTCCGCTTGCGGGTCGAGATCCGGTCGCCGTATGGGTCCTCGGGATAGATCTGCCCGAGCCATCCGGCGTACCGGTCGCTCGCGGTGCCGAATCGGACGTTCGGGTGCACCTCGTGGAACTCGTAGCGGTCCACGGCGGTGCGACGAGATTCGATCGATAGAGGGGGAGAGGGCATGGGGAATTACGTGTCGGTCCGTTCGGGAGCGTCCTCCTCGATGACGGTTCGGAGCTTTTGGTACGTCGTGGACAGGTCCTCGGGCAACACCCGCGTCTCGTCGGTCGTCGACATGAAGTTGGTATCTCCGTTCCATCGAGGAACGACGTGGACGTGGAGGTGCTCCGGGATGCCCGCTCCCGCCGCACTCCCGAGATTCATCCCGACATTGAAGCCTTCGGGCGAGAGGGCCGAGCGAAGCCACCGGATACATCGCTCGACGGTTGCGGCAATGGCTCGTTGCTCGTCTGCCGTCAGGGCCTCATAACCCTCGACCTCCCGGTAAGGGATGATGAGGAGGTGCCCGTTGTTGTACGGGTACAGGTTCATAATGACGAAGACATCCTCGCCCCGCCACAGAATGAGATTCTCGCGGTCGTTCTCTTCTTCGAGAAGACGAGTAAAGATCGATTCGCCGTCGGGAGAGGGGGGACGGGCCGTCTCCGAGACGTATTCTGAGCGCCAGGGGCTCCACATCCGATCCATCG
The DNA here is from genome assembly GCA_964502085.1 of uncultured Salinivenus sp. GTDB lineage: Bacteria > Bacteroidota > Rhodothermia > Rhodothermales > Salinibacteraceae > Salinibacter. The sequence continues at coordinate 22,666 of CAZCUZ010000011.1, forward strand.
AAGGGGACACGTCGTCAGGGAAAGAAACGGAGACTCAGGTCACCCATAAACTCCGTCCGGCGGGCGCAGTTCACTACACAGGGACGCTTCGTCCCGCTCCTCTTTTCGGAAAAACGTTCCGATGAAGAATCTGACGTCCACGCCCGAGGTCTACGCCGACCTCCACACGCACACGCAGTGCTCCGACGGGGCTGTTATGCCCGCTGCACTGGTCGAAAAGGCGGCAGATCGAGGCATTGCCGTTCTCTCCGTCACCGATCACGACACGGTTGCGGGACTCGACGAGGCCGCCGAGGCGGCGCAGGAGACGGGGATCCACTTCGTTCCGGGGGTGGAATTGAGCGTCTCATTGGGAGAGGAGGAAATCCACCTTCTCGCCTACGACATGGAGGTGGATCACCCGGTCCTTCGGGACCATCTGCAGGCCATGCGGGAGGCGCGCCGGGACCGCGCGTGGGCGATGATCGAGCGTTTGCGGGACGACGGACTTGACATTGCGGACGGGCGCTTTGAACGAGAGATGGACGGAACTGCAGCCGTCGGCCGCCCGCACGTCGCCGCCGTTCTCGTTCGGGCAGGGCACGCGGCGTCTATCCAGGAGGCGTTTGAGCGTTATCTCGGGTCGGACGGACCCGGCTACGTGCCCAAACCGGAATTTCCGGCGGAAGAGGCCCTCGGGATGATTCACGAAGCAGGGGGGCTCGGCGTACTGGCGCATCCCGGTCACTGGACCACGACGCAACAGGTGCGCGAACTCACGGAGGCGGGGCTCGACGGGATTGAAGTTCACCATCCGTCCCATTCGTCGTCGCTGCGGGGATACTATCAGCGGCTGGCGGACGGATACAATCTGTTGTGCACCGGCGGGTCGGACTATCACGGTCGGTCCGATGCCGACGAAGAAACATTCGGAACGGTTGGGCTGGCCGAGCCCGAGTGGGAACGATTTTGGGAGGTCCTTGCGTAACAGGGTACGATTCGCATTTCCTGCAGGCCCAATGACACGGAGTGATGCCCACGCACATTGAAGGAGATCTCGTTGCCGACAGTCACCGGTTTGCCATTGTCGTGGGCCGCTTCAACGAGTTCATTACCGAGGTCCTGCTCGACGGGGCCCTCGACACCCTTCGGCGGCACGGGGCGGACGTTGACGACGTGACGGTCGTTCACGTCCCCGGCTCCCGAGAAGTCCCGGTCGTGGCCCAGAAGTGTGCTCGGTCCGGCGACTACGACGCCGTCATTTGCCTCGGTGCGGTCATTCGTGGGGCAACCCCCCACTTCGACTACGTCTGTTCGGGGGTGTCGGGAGGAACCATGCAGGCGTCGCTCGACACCGACGTGCCCGTCATTTTCGGCGTCATCACGACGGACACAATTGAACAGGCCATCGAGCGGGCCGGGACGAAAGCAGGGAATAAGGGAAGCGACGCTGCAGAGACGGCCATCGAGATGGCAAGCGTGATGGGAAAACTGTAAGGTACGACAGGGCAGGGTCCCGCAGAGGGGTCCACTGAAAGTTCACGGTGCAACGGGGGACATTTCCTTGCAATCTCGAAACGTATCGACTAGAATTTTCGTCCCAACAGGGAGACGGAGTCAGAGATGGTGGACGTAGCTCAGTTGGTTAGAGCGCCAGGTTGTGGTCCTGGAGGCCGTGGGTTCAAATCCCACCGTTCACCCATCAATCCGGAGGGGAGCGCTCCCCCGTTCCGTTTTTTCAGTGTGCCGCGTTCGTCTAGCCTGGTCTAGGACGCCGGCTTTTCACGCCGGTAACACGGGTTCAAATCCCGTACGCGGTACCGTTTCCTTTGGGGCCTCAGGCCGTCACGCCTGTAGGCCCCTTTTGCTTTGATGGGAGGGGCTCGCCATGCCTCCCGCGCACGAAGATTTTTCATGGGGACACACCTGTAGAGAACGTTCTTTCTACTGTCATTTGTCCCCGAAGGGACACGCATCTGCCGGTGCCTACCCGGAGGTCCGCGTCAATAGAAAGGCAAGCGTGGTAGGAACGTCTGATATTGTGATTTGGCGCAATGGTGTGAAATTTGGGAGAAACAATAGGCAATACGTCCAGTTCTCGACTGTACGCTTGTTATCGCTCCCTTGGTACGGCACTCTACCTGCGAGACCAATCCCCATTATTCCCATATTGAGGTCTCTCTATCAACGTTCGTCTCGATGTCTGACGGCTAGGCATTTGGAGATGGTATAACTTTTGGTGTGATATTTTCTGCTGTTGAAGAAGGAAGGAGAATTCCTCTTCTATTGCAGCATTGGACCGACGGCCTTCATCACTAACGTCTGGACTGCCTGTTATGGAACTGGCTCCGCTTACCGTTCTCAATCAGCGGTATACGGTCAAACGTACGATTGGTGACCCCGGACCGTATGACATTACCTATCTGGGTCAGGACGTCGACTCGGAAGAGGAATACATCATCCGCGAGTTCTTCCCGGTTCACCTCGTCGATCGGGAGGAGGAAAAGACCTCCGTCGAGATGAAGGGGGAGGATGAAACGGATCGTTTCGAGTCGGGGCTCGAGTACTTTCGAAAGGAATCGGAGGTGCTCGCAGAGCTGAACCACGACGCTTTGCCGGCCTCGTACGATACCTTCGAGGCCAACGGCACGTTCTATCGGGTGCGGCCGCATCCGCCCAGTATGTCGTTGGCCAAGGGCCTGGAGGACAAGGGGCAGTTGTCGGAGAAGGCGGCCCTGACGATCATGATGCCGGTGCTTGAGGCTCTTCACGAGGCCCACGAGAACGGGCTGTATCATGGAGGCGTCTCGCCTCGGACCGTCCGGCTTCTCAAAGGGGGAGACGTTCTTCTGACGGGGTTCCAGGGGGCGTATTTTCAACTGGCTCGAGAGAGCGGCAACATGTCGGAGCTCGTCCAGACGGGAACGAGCGCCGTGGAGCAGTACACGCCGCGGGGGCAGCAGGGGCCGTGGACGGACGTGTATGCCGCCGCGGCGACGATTTGCCAGATGGTGACGGGGGAGAGGCTGCCGGAGTCGACGGATCGTCTGGAAGGGGAAGATACGCTTGAGGAGCTGGTCCAGGACGCCGACGTATTTTCGGCTCCCGGGGTACGGGAAGCCCTCATGGATGCGCTCGCCGTGGATCCGTCTCAGCGTCTGCAGTCGGTCGAGGCTCTCATGACCGCTCTCACCGAGTCCTCGACGCGGTACGACGAGGATGAGGCTTCCTATTCGATCATTCCAGTCGAGCCGGAGGCCGGGGACGCAGAAGAGAGGGAGGAAGAGGAGGTCGAGGTGCTGTCGGCTCGGGCCGAGGGAGGACGAGCCGCTCGGGCGACGAGCACGGAAGATTCGTCGGCGAATCGCACGGCCCTTTTGGTGGGCATTCCCGTTCTCGTGCTCGCACTTGGGGGTGGGGCGTGGTTCATGCTGAGCTCGGGGGAGGCGTCGAGTAGCAGCGGGTCGTACCAGACGTTTCGTAATCGGGCCGACTCGCTGTTTGAGGCCGGGGAGTACGAGGATGCGGAGTTTAACTACAATCAGGCCCTCAACATTCGGGGGGACGATCAATACGTGGAGCAGCGGTTGGAGAAGCTCGAGCAGCTCCAGCAGGAGGGGAGCCAGGAGCTGTACGAACGTCAACTCGAGCAGGGGAATTCGTTCAAGGCGACTGCCGATTCCCTGCTCGACGCAGGGGATTTGAGCGCCGCGGCAAACCAGTATTCGAAGGCCCTGGGCTCGTACTACGCTGCGCAGGATGCGAATCCGGAGGGAGAAGAGGCACAGACCCAGATTGACGAGATTCAAAGCCAGCAGGAGGAAATTGCGAAACGTCAGGCCGGAGGGGGCGGAGACGAGGGGTCCGTTAGCATTGACCAGCTTGCAGAGTTCTTTCGGGATCGCGGCGACAGCCAACTGGAGGCGGGAAACCTCCGTGCGGCCCTGGACAAATACCAGCAGGCGCTCGAGTACAGTCCGGACAATCAAGAGCTGCAGAATGCCATCTCTGATTTGAGAGAGCAGATTCAAGAGCAGGACCGCCAGCAGCAGTTTCAGCAGTACTACAACGAAGGGCAGGAGCAGCTTCGGTCGGGCAACTACCAGGAAGCAACGGCTGCTTTCCAGAAGGCAGAAGAAATCGATCCGAACAACCCGAATCTGCAGGATGCGTTGGCTGAGACGGACAGCCTACAGCAAGTCAATGAGCGTCAGACTCAGCAGTATGAGCAGTATCGGGCCCAGGGGGATTCGCTCTTTGACGCTGGCGAGTTCGAAGGGGCCATCTCAAGTTACAAGCAGGCCCTCGAGATTCGCCCCGAGGACGACTACGTGACGACCCGGATCGAAGAGGCCAATCGGGAGCTGGAGGAGATGCGTCTTGCTCAGCAGGAGATGGAACAGGAGAAAAAGAAAGAACAGGAGCTGGTAGACGAAGACGGGGTATACAAGCAGGTTGACCAGCAGCCGGAGGTGGAGGGAGGACTGGCGACGCTCACCCAGGAGGCGACCTATCCGACGGAAGCTCGTGAGGAAGGACTGGAAGGACGTGTATACGTCCAGGCGGTCGTAAAGCCGGACGGGAGCGTTCGGGAGGCAGAGATCGTCCGGGGGCTCGGTGAGGTGCTTGATGAGGAGGCCCTTCGCGTGGTCGAGAATGCCGAGTTTGTTCCCGGAGAGTACAACGGGAAGCCCGTTCCGGCTCGGAAGACGGTGTGGATCCAGTTCCAGCTCGGGGACTAGTGAGACGGTTGTGCGGGGGCTTCTTGGGGAATGGCAGTAACACGCTTTCGTGGACAGCCGACGGCGTTTACGCCTCGACGGACGATTGCGATTGTCTCTGCCGAACTGGAAGGACGACGTTCTTGAGAGGGGCGAACCATAGCAGAGCCCACCATCCGGATCGAATGCCTACGGCGGCTGCGATGGGCAGCACGGTCCGATGGAAATTCTGGGGCCACGCGAACCAGCCGAGTAGGAAGAGAACCGCGGCTCCGGCCGTGAGGGTCAGGTATCCGCGGAGCAGGGGGGCGGAGGGGCGTCGCAGGAGGTAGTACGCGGCAACGAGGTGGGTGGGCCAGGCCCATAGGAGATTCAGGTTCGTGTTGGTGACTGCGTATGTGGACACGAACCACAGGTAGCACATCACGAGGCCGGCCGTCCCGACCGACGCGAGGAGGAGGGCGTCGCCTCGTCCGTCCGGGCGGGTTTGAGTGACTGCCTGACGGCCCGTCCAGGCGAGCACGAGCACGAGCCCCGCTATTCCAGTGGCAAACGGCCAGTCGAAGGCCGCATCGGTCGCGTCGTACTCGGACACCCAGTGCACGGTGTCGGTCCGGGCGACGAGGGCGGTCTGCGTTCCATGATTCGTCACCCGTGCGTGTTCGAATGCTTCCAGAAGCAATTCGGGCAAAAACATGCCCTCCCAGGCCGTGGGGGAGCGGTCGGACGGGAGCCCCAGTGCGAGATCAAATCCGAAATCCAGAAGAGGGCGGGAGGCAACGTACGGATCCAGGAGTTCTCGAAACGAGCGGGTCGGACGCGGCGCTTTGGAAAAGTCGATCTCGTCTCCGATCGTGTCTTTGAGTACGTCTCGGATTCGGGTCGAACAGTTGTCGAAGAAGAAATCGTACTGATAGTATCGGTTTTCCGGTCGGGCATTTCGCTGAAGAAACTGAAAGACGTTCGTTCGCTGCGCCCGTGTCAAGTTCAGAGGCTGGGTGATGACCGGACGGCCCTGCTGCTCGTAAAACCGCAGCATGGGTTCGGTGGCATTCACGCTCAGGTGGTATCGGAGGTAGCCGTAGGTGAACTTGGGGATGAAGAACGGGTCGTCGAACTCGAACGTGCCGTAGTTATAGAGTCGGTCCATGTCATGGACGGGATCCCGGACGCGGAGAGCGCTGTGCCCGGCAAACGTGTGGACGGGATTGCCGGGGAGAATCGTGATCAGCGAAATCTGAGATTCTTCGGAGAGCTGGGGCTGACTGTGGGCCGATTGAATCGAGGGGCTTGCCAGAAGGAGGAACGCGCCGAGTACGCCGGCGAGTAAAGGTCTCGGGGGAAGATGAATCATCATTCGGAAACCTGATGAAAGCAGTGTCGCCGGGTCGAACGTTCGCTGTCAGGACGGGTTCAAGGAGCCGTATTTCGCAGAACCAAGCTTTCGTCACACCGTGGGACGCACTCATCGCGCCGAAGTCGTCGTAGAACGACTTCGGGAGGAAATTGAGCACCCGACGACCGAACTGGAGTATGAGACGCCGTATCAGTTGCTCGTGGCCGTGATCTTGTCGGCTCAGTGTACGGACGATCGCGTTAACGAGACGACTCCGGCCCTGTTTGAGGACTATCCGACGGTCGAGGACTTGGCCGAGGCCACGGAGGACGACATTTATCCGTACATCCAGTCCATTACTTTTCCAAATAACAAGGCCGGGTACCTCGCCAGTATGGCTCGGCGGGTGGTCGAGGAGTATGATGGGTCCATTCCGTCCACCGTGGATGAGCTTCAGACGCTGAGTGGAGTGGGGCGGAAGACGGCGCAGGTCGTGGCCAACGTGGCCTTCGATGTCGACGCTCTTCCCGTCGACACACATGTGTTTCGGGTGGCCAACCGGATCGGGCTCGTGCGTGAGGATGCGGATACGCCGAAGAAAGTGGAGCAGCAGCTCAAGCGCATTATTCCGAAGACGGACTGGGCCGACGCCCACCACCTACTCATTTTGCACGGCCGGTACACGTGCACGGCACGCTCGCCCAGCTGCGAGGAGTGTTCGCTGACGTCGGTGTGCAAGCACTACGCTCGTCTCCGGCGGCGCCCCGATCCCCCGGAGAACCTCGACCAGAGCGAAGGGACCTACTACTGCACGACCAGCGACCACTACTTCGACGAGCCCTCGACCCACGTAGATCGGCACGACATCGAACAGGTCGCCTGTCCGCGGTGTGGATCGATGCAGGTGGTTCGGAGTAGAGACGGAACCCCGACCCTGCGGGTAAAGGACTACCGGGTAAACGGGTAGACACTCGTTCTCGTCTCGTCGTCTGGGGTTCTGAAACGCCAGTACGCAGCACGGACGGCGGACCCGTCCTCCAGCGTCATTCTCTCCTCGCGTCAATTGATTGTATCGAATGGATTCGACCAAACGTCACGTTCTCGTCATCCTCGACGGCTGGGGGATTGCCGAAGATCCCTCCGTCAGTGCCGTAGACCAGGCCGACACGCCGTTCGTCGATTCGCTCCTGCGAGACCATCCACATGGAGTTCTCAAGGCGTCCGGGCGCGCCGTCGGCCTTCCCGAGGGACAGATGGGCAACTCGGAGGTCGGACACACGAATTTGGGCGCCGGGAGCGTCGTGTGGCAGGAGATTCTTCGCATCTCGAAGGCCATCGAGGACGAGTCGTTTTTCGAAAACGAGGCCCTGGTCGAAGCGGCCCGGCACGCGAACGCCAACGATCAGAAGCTCCACCTGATGGGATGCTTCTCGGACGGGGGGGTACACAGCCACCTCGAACACCTTTACGGTCTTCTCGAGCTGGTGCGGCGGGAAGGGCTTGCCCCCGAGCAGGTGTGCGTTCACGCGTTCACCGACGGTCGCGACACCGATCCGCACGGGGGCGTCGAATATGTGCGGCAGTTCCGAGAGGCTGCCGAGGAGATTGGGATGGGACGCCTCGTGTCGATCGTAGGCCGCTACTACGCCATGGATCGGGACGAGCGATGGGAGCGCACGGAGAAGGCCTACCGGCTCCTCACGGAGGGAACGGGGGAGGACTTCGACGATCCCGTGGCGGCGCTCGAGGCCAGCTATGAGGACGAGGTCACCGATGAATTTGTGCTCCCGCGCCGCATTCGCGTAGAGAACGAAGAGGCATTCGGGGACCGGGGGACGCGTGTCGAGGACGGCGACGCCGTCGTGTTCTTCAACTTCCGGGCCGACCGGGCCCGGCAGCTCACGCGGGCCTTCACGGAGTCCGACTTTGAGGGCTTTGACCGTACCCCGATGGAGGACCTCCAGTTTGTCATGATGACGCCCTACGACAAAGAGTTCGACCTGCCGATTGCTTTCGATCGGTTGGACTTGAAGGAGACGATGGGGGAAGTCGTCAGTCGACGGGGCGGACGTCAGCTTCGCGTTGCGGAAACGGAAAAGTACGCCCACGTGACGTACTTTTTCAGTGGCGGGCGGGAGGAGCCCTTCGAGGGTGAGGATCGCATCGTGGTTCCCTCGCCGGACGTGGCGACGTACGACCTTCAGCCGGAGATGAGTGCTCCGGAGGTGGCGGATCGGACCGAGGCGGCCCTCGGAGAAACGGACTACAATCTCGTCGTCCTCAACTTTGCCAATCCGGACATGGTGGGCCACACCGGAGACTTCGACGCCGCCGTCGAGGCCTGCGAGGCTGTCGACGCGGCCGCTCGGCAGGTGATCGAGGCGGCTCGACGGGAGGGCTATTCCGTGAGCGTGATCGCCGATCACGGAAATGCCGACAAGCTGAAAAATCCGGATGGCTCTCCCCACACCGCCCACACCACGGCCCTGGTACCGCACATTATCCTAAAAGACGGATTTGAGGGCCCCGTCGAGGACGGAAAGCTCGGGGACGTCGTCCCGACCATTCTGGCTCTTCTGGGCGAAGAGATTCCGGATTCCATGGACGGAGACGTATTGGTCTCGGTCGATGCTACCGGGGCGTCTGCCTAGCTGCTGCTGCCGCCGTCCTATTCAATCTCCAGTTCGACGGGAAGGCGGGCCTGCACGGAGCCGTTGGTGCCCGTCACGCGCCGAAGGACGCGTGTGTGCTGCCACAGTGTTCGCTCTACCGGCGTGGCCGTTACGTTCTTCCACGTCTTGGTGGCCTGAGCGGCAAACTGTGAGTTGAGTCGTTCGAAGAAGGTCTTTGGGCGAGGGAGGATTTGAGTCCGGTACGGGCCCTCTCCCATGCCCGCAGCGTCGCCCGCAATGGCAATCGCGTCCCGGAGGGTGCCCGTGGTGTCGACGAGGCCCACCTCTTGGGCGTCGCGCCCCGACCAGACGCGGCCCTGTGCCACGTCGTGCACGGCCGAGGTGTCCATGTTGCGGCCGTCGGCCACCCGCTGGAGAAAGGTGTCGTAGATGCCGTCGATCGATCGGCCGAGGAGACGACGCTCGTCGGGTGCGAGGGGTTTGGTCGGGGAAAAGAGGTCGGCGTAGGGGCTCGTCGCGACGTCGTCGAAGGTGATCCCGAGCTTGTCTTCGAAGAGCCCTTCCGCGTTCCAGAGGAGGCCGAAGACCCCGATCGATCCGGTCGTGGTGGTGGCGTTGGCTACGATCGTGTCGGAGGGAGCGGCGACGTAGTAGCCTCCCGATGCGGCCGTGCCGCCCATCGACACGATCAGGGGTTTCTCTTCGGCCGTGCGCTGTGCGGCTCGCCAGATGGCTTCCGAGGCGGCCGCGCTGCCGCCGGGGGTGTTGAGGCGGAAGACCACCGCCTCGACGGACGAGGAGGTTCGCGCCTCGTTCAGGGCCTCGACGACGGGGGTCGATCCCATGATCGAGGAGGTGGGGCCGAAGGGACTTTCGTTCGGGTCGCCCGTTACGATGTTTCCCTCTCCGTAGACGAGGGCGACGGACCCCGTACCCGTGAACGACACGCCCACGTCCGAGGCGGGCACTCGCCGGTACTCGGACACCGATACGGTCGGCAGGTCGGCGGTCGAGGGCAGGTCGAGGCGAGTGCGGAGCAGAGAGCGAACCTCGTCCTCGTACTTCAGGCCGTCGACCAGTCCCTCCTCGACGGCGGTCTCGGCCTGAAGAAGTGCATTTTCCTCGGCAAGTTGATTCAATTCGTTTTTCGAGAGGGAACGATTCTCCGACACGGCACTCAGAAAGCGATCGTTCACCGAGGACAGCAGCGCCTCGATCTGCCGGCGATTCGGATCCGAGAGGTCCGACCGGATGAACGGCTCGACGGCACTCTTGTATTGACCGGCCCGAACGACCTCCGGCTCCACGTCGAGCTTGTCAAAGGCATTTTCGAAGAACGAGAGGCTGGTCGCAAACCCGTTGTATTCGAAGGAGGCCTGCGGCCCCGCGAACGTGCTGTCCGCGGCCGTGGCCAGGAAGTAGTCCTTCTCGGACATGCCGAATTCCTCGCTCGAGGCGATGACGGGTGTGCCACTCTCTCGAAGGGAGGACACGGCCGAGCGAACCTCCTCGAGGGTGCCCCAGGAGGCGGACGTTCCCTTCAAACGGAGCCACACCGCGTCAATCCGATCGTCCCGACGGGCGTTGCGGAGGGTGGTCTGAAGGTCGCGAAGATCGTAGTCGGGCCCTCCCCCGAAGGCCTGTTGAAAGGGATCGTCGGAGACCCGCTCGGGAATGGATCCTTCAACCGGGACCACGAGAACCGAGCCCGGCTGTACGGTCGGGGTCGTGTCGGAGGCTAGGCTGAGGGCAAAGAGAAAGAAAAAGAAGAAGAATACGACGAGGCCGAACGCGACGAGGGTGCCGAGGACGCTGGCGGTGAGCGTAGAGAGAAAGCGCATGTACGGCGGCGAGACCTAACTGTGGGAACGGGTGAAGACGTGCACGAGACACACACGTTATACGTAGGTCAACTGTACCGTTTCGCGGCTACACACTGATCGCCCCGAGTAGAGAAAATGAGGGCATTCGCGGGCGGTGCGCAGCGGGGACTGGCTGTGGAATCGGTTCTCGAACGAACGTCTGTTCTGTCGATTTGAGGAAATGGCACCGGAGTAAGGGGGAGGGAAAGAGGAAACTTGAAACTGGAAGTTAAGTACAGTAGGGAAGTGAGCCCTGTGTTCTTCCCCGCGAACAGGCTTTTTCGAGGGGCAGGCCGGTGAGGCACGCCCTTTGCTGACACCGTACTGGGGATCGTCCCTCGGGGCGCACGTGCGGAGGGGAGGGCTGTGGTCATTGTCTTTGATCATTCGTTGATGTCCGACGTGAACACGAGCGCTGTGAACGCTGAGGAACAGAACGAGGATCGTCCTGCCCTTAGCGATCGTGAACGGACCATTTTGCGCCTCGTCGTTGAGGAGTTTGTGGACTCGGCGGGGCCGGTCGGGTCCCGGTCGCTCGCCAAAGAGGGATCCCTGGACCTGAGTGCCGCCTCCATCCGAAATACGATGGCGGATTTGGAGGAGATGGGATACCTCGATCACCCGTACACGTCCGCCGGCCGGATTCCCACTCGTCTCGGCTACCGGACGTTCGTCGACGATCTCATGGACACGCCCGAGCTGACCGAGGTCGAGCGGGAGATGCTCAAGATGCGCCTTGCCCGGCTCGTGAGCGACACCGACGAGCTGCTGCGCGAGAGCACGCGCCTTCTCAGCACGCTGTCCAACCTGCTCGGCATTGCGCTCAGCCCCCGCCTGTCGACGGGCGTGCTCGACCGGCTGGACATCGTACCCCTCTCGGGGTCGCGCCTCATGTTTGTGCTCAGCGTGCGGGGTGGGCTGGTGAAAACCATCGTCCTTGGGTTCGAATCCGACCTGAAGCGGTCTGAGATTGACCGGGTCGTCTCGATTCTCAACGAGCGGCTCGCGGGGTTGACCCTTCGGGAGATTCGCGACACCCACGAAGAGCGGGTTCGGGACCTCAAGGATCAGACGGGCCTCATCGAACTCGTCGTCGACGAGTCCGCCGTCCTCTTCAGTGAGCCCGAGGAGGGGCGCCTCGAGTTTGGCGGGACCGAGAACATTCTCACACAGCCCGAATTTCAGGAGCCGGACGACGTGCGTCGGCTCATCGAGATCATCGAGGACGAGGATCGAGTCGTGCAGGTGCTCGAAGACCTGTTCGAGTCGGATCCCGAGGCGGTGGGGCAGGCCGTGATCCGCATTGGTAGTGAAACGGACGAGGAGGAGATGGAGTCGTACTCCATCGTAACCTCTCCCTACCGGTTGGGCGAAACGGTCGGGACCCTCGGCGTGATCGGTCCCACCCGTATGAATTATCCCCGGGCGGTGGCCCTCGTCAAGAACGCCGCCGACGTCATCAATCGCATCGGGGACGAGCTCGCCGAACGGCCGGACGCGTCGGCCTGAGCCGCGTCGCCTCTCGTTTTGTCCCCTGCAGGGTTGCCGACGCTCGTTCGGCGACCGTTTGCGTGTCATCCGTCACCTTTGAAGTGAACCCCAACGAATTGTGAGCACCGAGCAAACCGACAGTCGGCAGACGCCCGACGACGCTTCCGAACAGTCCATGAACGACGCCCCGGAGTCGGAGCAGGCTTCGTCCTCCCCCGACGAGGAGAACGAGGGTGTGCTGGACGTCGACGATCCGGAGCAGAAAATCGTGGAGTTGTCCGAGAAAGTCGAGGCCTTACAGGCTGAGCGCGACGAGTTGAACGACCGCGTGCTCCGCAAGGCCGCCGAGTTTGAAAATTATCGCCGGCGGATGGATCGCGAGAAGAAGCGTCGCCACGAAGCCGGTATGCTGGAGGTGATCGAGCCGATTCTCGAGGTTCTGGACGACTTCGAGCGCTCGATCGACGCCGCCGAGGAACTGCAAGAGACGCAGGATCCGGAGTCGGCCTACGAGTCATTGAAGGGCGGGGTCGAGATGGTATTTCGTAAATTTCGGGACACCCTGGAAACCCTGGGGGTCGAGCCCATTGAAGCGGAAGGCAAACCCTTCGACGAGGAACTCCACGAGGCCATGATGCGCCAGCCCTCGGAGGATGCCGAGCCGGGGACGGTGCTGCAGGAGATTCGCAAAGGCTATCGGATGGACGATCGCGTCATTCGCCACAGCCGAGTCGTGGTGGCGTCGGAGCCCTCCGGGGACGAGGCCGTCGGAGACGGTGCGTAGCGTCGGTCGTCGGCCCGAGCGTTCGTTTTGCGACACGTTTTTGAATTGAAGAGGACCCACATACATGCCGCGCGATTACTACGACGTTCTGGGGGTGGACTCCGACGCCTCGCAGGACGAGATTAAAAAGGCATATCGGAAGAAGGCGATGGAATTCCATCCGGATCGGAATCCGGACGATCCGGAAGCCGAGCAGAAGTTCAAGCAGGCCTCGGAGGCGTACGACGTGCTCTCCGACCCGGAGACACGCGAGCGATACGATCGGTACGGGCACGCCGGGCTCGGACAGGACGGGGGTCGAGGGGGCGGTCGCGGCTTCCACGACATCGAGGACATCTTCAGCGCGTTCGACGACATCTTCGGGGGCGGGGGACGGCGACGGTCGCGTCGGCAGCGAGGTCGGCCCGGCAGCGACCTCCGGGTCACGCTGCCTCTGACCCTCGAGGAGATTGCCGAGGGTACGGAGAAGAACATCAAGGTGCGCAAGTTTCTCGAGTGCGAGACGTGTGACGGCACCGGGGCCGAAGGCGGCATGGAGGGCGAGAACTACGTCATGTGTCCCAAGTGCGACGGCACCGGCGAGGTCCGACAGGTGTCGCGTTCGGTCTTCGGTCAGTTCGTCAACGTCCAGGCGTGTCCGCAGTGCAACGGCGAGGGACGAATTATCGAAAACCCGTGTGACGACTGCGGGGGGGAGGGCCGGATCGAGGGAGAAGAAACGATTTCGGTGACCGTGCCCGCTGGGGTTATGGAGGGGAACTATCTCACCATCTCCGACGCCGGAAATGCAGGCCTTCGCGGGGGAGTGCCCGGCGACCTTCGAATTGAGATCGAGGAGGAGCCCCACGACCACTTCGTCCGGGACGGGCTCGACATCTATCACGACGTCTACCTCTCATTTCCGGAGGCTGCGCTGGGAACGGAGGTCGAGGTGCCGACGCTAAAGGGGCGGGCCCGGCTCGAGGTGGAGCCCGGCGTGCAGGCTGGCAAGATTCTGCGGATGCGGAACCGCGGCATTCCCGACCTCGAGGGTAGCGGCGAGGGCGACCAGATGATCCGGATTCACGTGTGGACGCCCACGGAGCTGTCCGACAGCGAGCGGGAGATGCTGGAGCAGCTGCAGCATCACGACAACTTCCAGCCGCAGCCCGAAGATAGAAACACCGAGAAGTCGTTCTTCCGGAAGATGTCCGACGTCTTTTCGTAAGAGAGGGCTGAAGCGAGCCGTGTGAACACCAGAGAGGGACGGCCCGCTTCGGTCGTCCCTTTCGTGTTCGGTGGGCCTTCGTGGACTCAACGGTTTCTCTTCACTAATCAGCTGCCTTTATGTCCCAGCCCGTAGAGGGAGACGCATTTCGTGCGACCATGCGTCGGGTTCCCTCCCCGGTGGTGGTGGTAACGGCGAAGGGAGAGAAGGAGGTACGCGGCATTACCATTGGGTCCTTTACGAGCGTGGCCCTCGATCCGCCGCTCGTAAGCTTCAACGTAGGGCGGGCCTCGCGAATGCACGTGGTCATGGAGACCTGCTCGCGGTTTGCGGTGAACGTTCTGTCGGAAGAGCAGGTTCATTTGGCCAAGCGCTTTGCCGTGCCCGGCCTCACGGGCGAGGAGCAGTTCGAGGCCGTCCCTCACGTTCAGGGTGAGGAGGGCGCCCCCTTGATCGACGACGTCACTGCCCGACTCCTTTGTATTCCTCACGACTCGGTCGCGGCGGGGGATCACACCCTCTACGTGGGGCTCGTGGTGGGGGTTGAGGAGCCGCCGGATCAGGGCGCCGTGCTGTATTACCAGAGCACCTACCGGGGAGTGGGGAGCGAGCTTTCGTCGACCGAGTTGTCGCCGGTGAAGCGCGTGTCGAGCGACTCGCCCTGAGCCCCGGTGCCGAAGAAGGCGAAGTCGTAGCGGGTCGGATCGGCCGGGCAGAAGTGCCGGCAGACGGCCGTGAGGCGGCGAACGGCCGTCCAGTCGTTGGATTTCCGGTCCAGGAGGCCGAGCGCGCGCGCCTGTCGCCCCACGTGTACGTCGACCGGCACCATCAACTCCGTCGGGTCGACGCAGTCCCAGAGTCCAAAGTCTACGGGCCCGGGCCGCACCATCCACCGAAGGTACATGTTGAGGCGTTTGCACGCGCTGCCCGCCTCGGGCCGGGCCAGGTGCTTTCGCAGCCGCTGAGGCGTGTCGTCGTGGACCGAGAGGAGCGTCGTGCTTACGCCCTGGAGCATCGAAGCGACGGGCGATCGGTCGCCCGATGACTCTGTCGGTCGGTGCGCAGCGAAAACCGCCTCCAGCGAGCCGTACCGATTCAGGACGGTGCTCAGATTCTTCGTCAGCCAGAGTGCGTCGATGGGCTGAAAGGTTCTGTGCACGAAGCCGTCGAGCGCCTTCGCGTCCCGGGCTGCGTCAAAGGTCCGGACGAAGCGGGAGGGCGCGTGTCCCATCCGTTCGCACAGCTCCTCCAGTTTCCGGAGCATCACGTCCCGCCGTCCCCAGGCCAGGAGTGCCGCGTAGAACCCAATCACCTCTCGATCCCGTGGGTCGTCGAAGGCATGGGGGATGGAGATGGGGTCCCCCTCGATGAACGACGGTCGTTCGTAGCGGTCGACGAGTGCGTCGAGGTAGCACGTCAATTCAGACAGCGTGGCCACGTTACACGGCGGATTTGAAGACACAACAGGGAATGTGGATGCGACGCAGCCCGAGATGTTTCGGGGCGGGAGGGGCCGGACAAACGCCATCTGAAAGCTGTTTTATGGTGTGAAAAGGGTTTCACCCCCCGATCTTGTGCTGATCGCATGTGCAAACGTAACCGACTGGGTAGAAAGTAAATATCGTATTCTTTACCGATAGTGCAAACAGGGGCCGAAACGGACGCCCTGTTGGTGTATACGGAGTTCTACGTAGTTTTTGCGTGGGTCAATACGAGAATCTGCGTAGTCTGGTGCATTCCTTGTATCGAGTCCTCATAGGAACAAATGAGGAGAGGAGCAGAGCGGGGGCCCCAATTCTCCTCTCCTGCTTTTTCGAGGCGATTCAGCTTCAGTCATCGATGCAGAGACGTTTCCATCTCAAGACGAGCGATATGCGTACTTTCACCTCTCCGACGCGAGCCCTCATCATTTCAAGCCTTCTGGTGGGCCTGATGGCGTTGCTGGGGGCTTTCCCATCGTACGCACAGAACTGCACCATTTACGTCGATGCGAGCGCCTCCGGAGGAGGGGATGGGTCCGACGGGAGCCCCTACACCAATCTGCAAGATGGACTCGATGACGCGACGAGTGCGAGTGATGTCGTCTGTGTGGCGGAGGGGACGTACAATACTTCGGGGGGGGCCTTTTCTATGGCGGCCGGGACGAGTCTGATTGGGGGATTTAGTGCCGATTTTGGTACTCAGGATGTAAGTGCAAACCCCACCATCTTAGATGGGGGAGATTCGGAGCGGGTGCTCGTCGTAAACAGTTCCGGGACCTCTACTCTTGTTGAGGGGGTCGCGATTCAGAATGGAAGTGCTCAGACTGGAGGTGGATTGGCGTTTTCGAATCAGAACAGTGATGGATTTACTCTCCGGGACGTCACGTTTCAGGGGAATGTAGCGACGAACGGAGGAGGGGGAGGCGCGAATATCGCAGGGCTTAGTAGCCTCGTTTTGGAGAACGTTCGTTTGATTGGGAACGAAGCGAGCGGAAACGGTGGAGGACTGCGTTTTAAGAGGAATGGGGCGAGTGCGAGGTTTAAGAATGTACTTGCCAGAGGAAATCATGCAGGGGGGAATGGAGGTGCCTTCTGGTTGAACCAGATCAACTTGGAGATGGTGAATGCCACGGTTAGCGGGAATTTCGCTGAAGGTGAGGGGGGAGGGCTACAGTTGGATCCTCAGAATAATTCGGAGATCATCAACTCGGTCTTTTGGGCGAACGATTCTAGTGGCGGGTATGCCCAGATCGTTCTTCCTCACGGAAACGATCTAACGTTTATAACTAGTGATGTCGAAGGGTCTGGTGGAAGTGGTGCTTGGAATTCTAATCTTGGTAGTCAGTATGGACCCGAAGCAATAGACGGTGGGGGTAATTTAGACCAAAATCCTTATTTTGATAACCCTGTAGATCCTTCCTCAGCTCCAACTTCGAACGGTGGTCTACACGTTCAGGAAGGTTCCCCTGCTGTTGATGCAGGGACGAACAGTGCTATCGGTCTGAGTTTCGACATTGAAGGAGAGGATCGGGTTCGGCCTCAGGGAGGTACAGTAGATATTGGGGCTTATGAAGGGGCCGTTTCGGCACCGTCGCCTACCACCCTCTACGTCAGCAAAGCGTCCGGAAATGACGGGAACACGGGTGGATCGTGGGGGGATGCGTTCGCGAACGTGTCTACCGCTCTTAATGAGGCCTCCAGCATTTCTGTCAGCGTAGAGATCTGGGTCGCAGAGGGGGTGTATTATCCGGACGAGGGAACCGGAACGACGCCTGATGACAAAGGCAGTAGCTTCGTACTCGAAAACCGAGTGAGCATTTACGGCGGCTTTTCTGGAGGGGAGAGTGAACGCACTTCCCGTAGCCCTGAGAGTCACCCCGTCATTCTCAGTGGGGATATTGACGACAATTCGGAAAGTGTGTTTGCCTCTCCCCCGAATGATGAGGGTAATGCCTACCACGTAGTTACCGCAGAAAATGTATCTTCCCGTACTGTTTTGGACGGAGTGACGATCACAGGAGGGTATGCCTCTGGAAGTGGGGACGATGCCCTTGGGGGGGGGTTGTTGGCGAAGAGTGGAAGTCCACGCTTGACAAACGTACGCATCATCGGGAATCGCGCAAGCCAACATGGCGGCGGTGTCGCCGTGATTGACGGAGGGGCTCCGACTCTGACGTATGGGGACGTGAAATCGAATGAGGCCGGAGGTGACGGAGGGGGGATCTACATGATGTCCTCCAGTTTTCGACTCACGAATACCGTCATCGCCGGAAATGAGGCCCAGGGGGGAAATGGCGGAGGCGTCTATGCGAATAATCCTCAGACATCGACGTTTAGCAATCTCGTCATAAAGGGAAACAGGGCTGTTACTGACGGAGGGGGCATCTACGAGACGGGAGACAATGGGGCAGCAGGGACTCTCGTACTCAACACTTCAACACTCAGTGGAAATTATGCGGGCAATATTGGGGGAGGAGTACGAGTAACAGGAAATGGTACTGTGAACATCCGAAACTCGATTCTCTGGGGGGATGCACATGGGGGGTATTCTGGTCAACAAGAGCTCTCGACAAATTCTACAATCAACGTCTCGAGTTCGTTGATAGAGGGAGGAAATCAGGGAAGCATAAACCAGGATCCGTTATTTCTAAGCGATCCGACGGATGCAACATCAGCACCGACGACTGACGGGAATGTCGACCTGGAATCCACGTCGCCGGCTTTGGATCAAGGAGACCGGACTCTTCTCCCAAATGACATTAGTGACGTTGACAATGATGGAAATACGACTGAAAAGCTTCCTCTTGATATAGGGGGTGGGACGCGTGACCGCGGGAGCAACGTTGATATTGGGGCCTATGAACGGAGCACGATTGAGCTCACTATTACCGGAACTGACGGGGCAGATGGAACGGATGCCGGATGGCGCGACATGGGTGTGCCGGTGGAGGGCATTCAGGTGTCGGACGTGAAGCGAAAGTCGGATCGTACAGAGTTGCAAAATCTCAATCCTGAGAGAGGGCGAGGCGGGGTGTGGAAGTATGACGATGGATGGAAGTCGCTCTCATCGTCAGATCCCTTGCCTAATGGACATGGATTCTCAGTTTATCTCAGAGATGAAGGAGCTTCCAAGATTGATCCGAATATGTCCCTGATGCCGATTGGAGGGAATACACCGGGAGATAAAGATGTGACGGTTGGAGAGCAGGTTCCACTAAGTACAGAAGCAGACTTCAATTTTCTGGCGAACCCGTATGGGGTTTCATATGATCTCCTAGAAGTGGAGGGGTTATCGGATCATAGCAAGTTTCAGGGAAACTTCCAGATTTGGAAAACTGGGAATGGAGGGTACGATCTAATTAACCTTCAACCATTTGAGAAGACGGGAATTTCTCCGTGGCAGGCCTTTTTTGTCGAACGAAATGACGCGTCTCAGGCAACCCAAGTGACATTTCCAAAGGAAGGACGATCACCCAGTCCGTCAAATGCGAATCCCTTTCATGGATCGAAGTCGGATACGCCGAATTCTTCGAGTCAGTTTGTGAGTTTAAGCATTACCGCTACGAACTCAGAGGGGACCGTTCTAATGAAGGATCGTGCGGCTAACGTACTTCTTCGTTCCGGAGCGAAAGAGATCTGGGATCCCTATGACGCAACGAAGTTGGTCCCTCCCACGAATAAATATGCTCTGATTGGGCCTGTTGGGACGGGAGAAGATGGGAGTACGGTGATGAAAGCACAAGAGTCGAGGCCGATCCCAACTGCGGATGTGGTCGAGATTCCCCTTGCCCTCTCGGTGAAAAATTATCGGGGACCTTTAACCCTTTCGTTGACTGAGACCGTGAACATTGAAGGTCGATGGAAGGTCACGTTGATCGATACAAAGGGCACAGCTTCTTCGAGTGACGATGAAGAAAAAGTACTTACGTCCACCGGCGACGGATACGAGTTTTCTTACGGCTCTGGAGAGACGAAAGGCGTGAAGACGAAAGCCCGACAGGTTGGGCCTCCGACGCCGGATCCCGTTGATTGGACGCCACTGGGAAGAAGGGAAGCGAAGAAAGGTGCCTCTTCAACTTCTAAATCCGCCTCGGACAAACCAGTATCGCGCTTCAAGTTGCGGTTAGAGAAGAGCGGAAAGCTTCCAGTGGAGTTGGCTGGATTTGAGGCACTGGGCGAGGGACAAAACGCTCGGCTCACCTGGGAGACGGTCTCTGAGACGAATAATGAGGGCTTTTACGTGGAGCATCAGAGACTGGCCCCTGAGGATAGCACTGTAAGGACAGAGGCCTGGTCGTCACTTGGCTTTGTCGAGGGGGAAGGCACCAGCAATCAGCCTCAACAGTATCGCTATCGGACGAAAAAATTGGAGTACGGTCGTCATGCATTTCGTCTGCGACAGGTGGATCTCGATGGGACGGTGCACCACTCCGAGCCGATAGTTATTGAGGCCCAGTTAGATGGGAAAGTTGCGATTGAGGGCCCGAATCCCAACCCGGTCCGTCAGAACGCAACGCTCGATCTCACGGTGAAATCTGGACAGGAGGTAACCGTTCAGTTGTACGACGTACTAGGTCGGCAGGTGAAAACCATTGAGCAAGATGAGTTGGAAGCAGAGCAGACCCGAACACTTCAAATCGGTACCGAAGAGTTGTCGAGTGGGGCGTATTTTCTCCGGGTGAGAGGCGACCAGTTTCAGCGGATCAAGCGAATCACTGTCGTTCGGTAAATCACCATCGTTTCTGGAGGTATTTGCCAGTATTCAGTGTCTGGGGTTCACGTTCTCTGAACTGTTTCGGTGTCCGTTATATGGATGAACGAGAAGAAATACATAATTTAAAAATCCTGAGGGTCTCCACGTTTTGTGTCACTCTCGTATTAATCATCTGTGCTTTGGAAGTTACCCATGAGAGTATGGCGCAAGACCGAAGAAATGCTTTCGATTCGTATAGGGAAACTCCAAATCAAACAAGAAATAGATCTCACTCTCAAGTCGAGAATCTACCAGACTGGGCCGAATCTCGTTCTCCCAAAACGGCTCGCGACCATCGAGAAGGAAGGGTTGGGGGAGAGGGGATGCAAACTAATGTTGAGGATAGACCTACTCCTGTTCCCGTTGATAGCGGACTCATCTGGCTCGTCGTGGCCGGAATCGGGTATGGTGTGTTTCGCCTGAGGGGGGAGGCATTTCCACGGGCCCTCGATTCGGCCTAGCGCACGTGTGCCACCTGCTGTGTTTCCGTAAACGTGTCCCCGTTCACCCGAAGCAGATAATTGCCCGACGAAAGGCGTTGCCCGGCGAAGTGCATTCGGGTTGGGGAGTGGGCCGAGACGCTCAGAGGGCCTTTTTCCTTTACGACGCGCCCGAGCATGTCCACGAGCTGAATGGTGACGGTCTGCGACGAACGGGCTGTGATGGAGACCGTCAGTCGCTCCGCAAAGGGATTGGGGGCCGTGGTTAGGTCGACTGTCTTCTCCATCGCTCGCTCAACCTGCTCCACCTCGGTGAGGTGGGCGGTGCCGTCCCGATCGATTTGCTTGAGCCGAAACTCGTGGATTCCGGGATCCAGGGTTGACGTGGAAAACCGGTAGGATTGCGGCTCATCCGTCGTTCCTTCTCCTGTCACAAAGCCGAGTCGAGACCATCGGTCACTGGAAGACGATTCTGCCGGGCGATGCTGGACGGCAAACCCGCTGTTGTTCGTCTCGGAGAGGGTCTCCCATTCGAGCGTTGCTCTCTCTCCGTCGAGGGTGGCCGCAAAAGAGGAGAGCTCCACCGGTAGACTCGAAGAGGGCGGACCGACCTCGCCCGACATGGACAGGTGGGTCGTGTCGGACGTGCTTTTGGGAGAGGGGACGGACTCGTCGTTCCTCTTGGAAGTCGATGCCTCTAATTCGAAGGTGACCGTGTCGTCCGCGTCTTCAATGATGAAGGTCTCGTCGAGGGCTTCGCTTCTGAGCTTCAGGGTCCAGTCGTCCGGGACGGAATACCACTGTTGGACGCTTAGAGTGTACGTGGCCGCCGGCATGTTTTTTTGGATCAATTCGATGTCCACGACCTGCACACTGTCGCTGTACGGCCGACTCTCCTGCGCCTTCAGAACGTCTTCACCGTCTTTCGTGCCTTTGAAGGCCATGGCGGCCCAGGTGTCTCCGCGAGGTAAGAGCTTGGAGGCATCATACCCATCCCATCCCTCCGTTGCATCCGACCGAAAATGTAGGCTGAAAGCCTCATCGACGGAAATCTCACCACCATGCTCGTCCGTCGTCGTGAGGGCGAGGTCTATGTAGGCAATGTCGTCACTACTGGAGGTCGGGTGAGGGTCCGGGGTGTTCGACGGATCTGCGAGAGTAGTGCCCGTGGCGAGCAGCAGGTACGTCAAAAGAGAAAAGAGGAGGAGGGAAATCCGTCGCATCATAATGAAAGGGACGCCTTCTCACCGCCGTGAAGAGAATGATCGCTGCCGATGTAAGGAGAGAGGAAACGGAGCAGCGGAAACGAGAGCTGTGTGAGAATGCGTTGGATGTGGAGGGAGCATTGAACGGTATTCTCAATCTCTAGAACGCGGACCGAGAGATCTATACGCAGCATCTCGTAATTATTCTGGTAGGATGGGCCTTGAGGTGATAACCGGATGAAGGAAGCACTGCCGATGACAGGGGGGAATCCGTCTTCCAGTGGGCTCTATGCCCGCGGGGTCGTTCTTGGAAAGAGAGAAGCGGGGGGACGTAGGACCCTGTCCTCGTCCTGCCTCGATGGACGGATCGGAGAATTCTGGACCTACGGTACTGGAGATTGGTGTCTGATTCCGGCGTCTCGCTTTTGCCTCGGTGTTCAAGTGGATGGAGCTTCCTTCGGCACGATCCGCTGCCCGTCGGAGGTGTGGCTGTGGCGCTAATGCTCGGGACGACGGCCCTTTTGGGGCTGTCGGTCGACGGGCCCCTTCTGGGAGTAGCGTTCTGTGGGACGGCACTCCTGTACCTGGCGGACCGAGGCCTTCGCCTTTCGCCGGAAGATCGGGCAAACCGCCCCGGGCGACGAGTCTGGTTTCGGCGGCATCGAGACTGGGTACAGGCAGAAGCTGTAGGATTGACCACTGGACTGCTAGCCCTAGTTCCGTTATTGCAATGGCGTACGGTTGTCCTTTCTCTCGTACTCGGTGCGATTGGGCTCGTGCACGTTCTTCCTCTTTTGCCCGGCGGACGCAGATTAAAGTCGGCGGGCCTGTTCAAACCGCTGTCGGTGGTGGCAACGTGGGCGCTCGGAGCGGTTGTCCTGCCCGTCGTTGAGGCCGGGGCGCCGCTGACGCTTGCCGTCGGCGGACTCGTCGGGTACCGTTTTCTCCTCATCCTCCCCAACGTCCTCCTCGCCGACTGGGCCGATCGAGAGGGGGATGCCGCCGCGGGCGTGGGATCCTGGGCTTTGCGGTGGTCCCGTCGCTCCGTTCAGGGGACCTCGACGGTTCTCCTCGGCGTGGCCCTGATGGGTGCCGTCCTCGCCGTGGGGTGGGGCGCTCCACTGCTTCTACTCCTCGATGCCGTCGGCGGGGTGCTCATGGGGGCGGCGGTCTGGTTGCTGCGGCCGGAGGCGGACGCTCTTCACCTTCTATGGCTCGATCTAATCGTGGCCTGGCCGGTGATGGACGGGCTCGTGCTCTGGGGTGAGGCGTTGGGAACATGAGGGGGGTGGGGCGCTTGGATCGTCCTGGTTTTGCTCCACCCCGAAGGAGCAGACCGACGGCTCCGGTGTGTCGGGGCCCTCCCGGCTCGAGGGGGCCGTCTACCCCGTACAATTGTGTTCGCCTTCTCATTCACGGTTTCGACTCCACTCCATGTCCGACGCTGCCGATCTCCTCGACCGCACGGTCGAAGACTTTACTCGCATCGAAGCCCTCGCCGACCACGTCGACGAGACGGTCACGCTCAAAGGCTGGCTCCACAACGAGCGGGGATCCGGGGGCATCAAGTTCCTCATCCTGCGCGACGGCTCGGGGTTCGTGCAGTGCGTGGTGGCGCAGGACGCGGTGGACGAGGAGAGCTGGGCGGTCGCCGACGACGTGCGACAGGAGGCTGCCCTGGAGGTGACCGGCACCGTGAGTGCCGACGACCGGGCGCCCGGCGGGTACGAACTCCAGGTGGCGTCCGTGACCCGAGTGGGCGAGTCGGGCGACTATCCGGTGACGCCCAAGGAGCACGGCATCGACTTTCTGATGAACCATCGCCACCTCTGGCTCCGAAGCGAGAGTCAGTGGGCCGTGATGCGCATCCGGAATCGGGTCGTGACGGCGATCCACGAGTTTTTCCAGGCGCGCGGGTTTCTGCAGACCGACGCCCCGATCCTCACGGGAAATGCGGTGGAGGGGACGTCCACGCTCTTCGAGCTCGACTACTTCGACGACCGGAGCGCCTACCTCACACAGAGCGGGCAGCTGCACGGTGAGGCCATGGCCATGGCCTACGGCAAGATTTACACCTTCGGCCCCACGTTCCGTGCCGAGAAGTCCGACACCCGCCGCCACCTCACCGAGTTCTGGATGATCGAGCCGGAGATGGCGTTCTACGATCTGGAGATGAACATGCAGTTGGCGGAGGACTTCCTGAGCTACATCGTGCAGGCGGTGATCGAGGACTGCAAGCAGGAGTTGCAGGCGCTGGATCGAGACACAACCGCTCTTGAACGGGTGCAGACGCCCTTCCCGCGCATCAGCTACGACGAGGCCGTCGAGATTCTCCGCAGTGACGAGACCGCCGAAATGATCGACGATAGAATGGAGATCCTGCGCGAGGAGAACGTGGAGTTGCAAGAGGAAAAAGAAGAAAACCAAAAGCGGCGCGGGCAGGCCAAGAAGCACGTGAAGCGGAAGATCGACGCCCGCGAAATTGAGATCAACAAGCGGATCGACGAGATCGAGGAGGCGCTGCGCAACCTGCCGGACTGGAAAGAGTCGGCCCAGACGTTTGAATGGGGCTCCGACTTTGGCAACAGCGACGAGACGGTGCTCACCTGGCACTTCGACCGGCCGCTGCTCGTGCACCGCTTCCCCGCCGAAATCAAGGCCTTCTACATGAAGCGCGACCCCGAGGACGACCGGCTCGCGATGGGCGTCGACGTATTGGCCCCCGAAGGCTACGGCGAAATCATTGGCGGTGGGGAACGGGCGACCGATCTCGACTTCCTGAAAGACCAAATCGAGAAGCACGACTTGCCGGAGGAGGTCTTCGACTGGTATCTCGACCTCCGAACGTTTGGATCCGTGCCGCACAGCGGATTCGGACTCGGGCTGGAGCGCACCGTCTCCTGGCTCACGGGACGCGAGCACGTGCGCGAAACGGTTCCCTTTCCCCGGACGATTGGCCGGCTTCATCCGTAGGCCCGCAATAAGTAGGTCGCCTGGGCCGTTTACTGGGTCCGTCCATCGTTGCGAACAGCCTTTTTCCCGATCGACTCGAGCCCGTGAAGCTCCGTCTACTCAGCTCCGTCCTCTGTCTCATTTTCTTTGGTCTTCCCGTGCACGCCCAGGAGACCGCGTCTCCCCCTCGAACTGTGCAGGTTGGGGGCGAGGCGACCACTACGGCGACGCCCGATGAGGCCACCGTCCGATTCGGCATCGTCTCCCAGGCGGAGACGGCGGAGGCAGCGCGACGTCAGAATGCCGAGGCTGCCAAGGAGGCGATGAATGCGGTTCGCGAGTTGGGCATTGCGGAGGAAAAAATGCGGATGGAGAGTCTTCGCCTGCAGCCGCGCCGAGAATACAATCCGAAGACGGAGACCCACGAGGAGAAAGGATACGAGGCGCACCGGCTCGTGGTGGTCGAACTTTCCGATCTGGAGCAGTTGCCGCGGCTCGTGACGCGGGTGGTCCAGCGGGGGGCGAACCGGTTGGACGGGATTGACTACGGGCTCAGCGATCGATCCGGCCTTCGGAACGACGCCCTTCGCGCCGCGGCCCAGAATGCCCGCGACAAGGCGCAGCTGCTCGTGTCTGCGCTCGACGCCGAGCTGGGGGCCGTGCAGCAGATTCGCGAGCAGGACGTCGGCTTCGATGATCCGTCGCCTCGCCTCCAGATGGAGTATGCGAAGAGTGCTCAGGCAGATGCGGCACCGGAGCCCGACGCCTATGCGGCCGGCGAAATCGAGGTTCGGGCCCGCGTCGACGTGACGTTTGCGCTCCAGTAACGCCCCGATTCATGCTTGACCTCTCGCGCCTTCGGGACCAGCTCGACAATTTTCAGGACTACGAATCCTCTCTGCGGGATCGCCGGGTCGAGCAGCGTCGTCGGGCCCGGACGGTCCTGTCGGCCTGCGCCGAGCAGTGGCGGGCGGTGCAGGCGGCGGTCGAGGCGGCCCAGCCGCGGCGTCTCGTGGCGGCCCTTCGGGACGCGCCCAACGCGACGGTTCCGGCTCCGGATCGACCCACGCCCATCTCGGTGGTGGCGACGGACGGCTCCCAGATTTACCCGGACCGTCACGTCGATCCAATGTTTTTCTTGTTGAACGTGAGTCGAGTCGGGTTCCAGTACGGCACGCGGGAGGAGCCTCTTCTCGAGACGGTGCCGCGCCTCCATTTCGAGGACGATCTCAGTGACCACGTCGACGACGTGCTCGGCCGGATGACGACGGAGCTCGTTTCGGCCCTTCGGGACGAGATGGAGCTTGAGCAGCTGCTCCGGGCGGCGCGGGAGGCGGCGGTGGACGGTCGCCCCCTCGTGGCCCTGGTGGACGGCACGCTCATTCGGTGGATGATTCGCGGGATGAACGACGAGGCGGCGGAGGCCGAGCTGATCGCCCGTTATACGGAGCTCCTCCAGGCGTTTCGGGACGAGGCGTATCCGCTGGCCTCGTACGTCAGCATGCCGGCGACGACGGAGGTGGTCAATCTGCTCCGGTTCGTCGTGGGCGAGCTGGACGAGACACCGCCGAACGACGTGAGCGTGTCCGCGGAGGGACCGGTCCTCGACGGATTGCTCGATCGTCACGTCGTTGATGCATTGCTGGCGCCGGGTGAGCGGTCGGCGACATTCGGCTCGACGTCCCACATCCAGCGCTCGTATCCGGAGGGCACGGAGGTCTGCTACTTTTACCTGAAGGTGGCTTCCCCGACGGGGGGCGAGGAGGTGGGGCGCGTAGAGCTGCCTCGCTGGGTGGCTGATCAGCCGGCTCTCGTCGACCGCATTCACGCGACCGTCCTGCGGGAGTGCGACAAGGGCGACGGATATCCGTTGGCTCTCTCGGAGGCGCACGAGCGGGCCGTCATTCGGGGGGCGGAGCGGGAGGCCTTTTTTCAGCTCATGGAGCGCCGGTTCCGCCGTGCCGGTTCGTCCCCCACGAGTTCCCGGAAACGACGGACGAAGCAGCGGCCGCGGGTGTAGGGCGTTGAGAACCTGTTTGGCGGATTGTCTACGGCCTATGACTTCGTGGATCTCGTGCAG
>CAZCUZ010000012.1:0-15712 GCA_964502085.1 uncultured Salinivenus sp.
CCACCAGAAGGCAAGGCGACAGGGGAGGGTGTCGAGATTTTTTTCGACGAACCAGAAACGATGTACTGCAAGCGTGTAGGAATATCGTTTAGTAGGCAGGCGGTTACAGGGAGATCGCCGATGGAGCAGGCGGGCTTGAGGTTGGACAACGAGGCGTGTGTGTCGACTAATTCGGTAAGAAAGGTCGAGGTCTTCAAGCATCGAGTATCCGGTTAGGCCTTCATCAAAGCGGTGCCGGTCCAGAAGAGTACGACGATAAGTCGAGCATCCATTCAGCCACTCCGTCTCACGCAGTTTGGATTCTCCGTTTGGAGTGGATCGTTGAGCGGTGGTTGTGCATCCGGAGGGAAGAACGCGCCCGGGTTCTGAGTGACTCAGTAGAAATAGAGATTGAATATACGTTCCAACACCTGAAGAGGCGTCGCAACCAGGTTCTTGGAGTACGCCTCCAACGCCTCCTACGTTGGGATGTGTATAGAGCACCTTGGATAGGCTGTTGAAATAACCTGGTTGAACTGTAACGTCGTCGTCAATGAAATGAACGATTTTGACACAGGAAGGAAGGGATGTGATTCCGTAGTTTCGTTGTCGGGCGGAGGAGGGTTGTTTGTTGTATGGGAAGTGTGTCCATGCCTTGATTTCAAACTGATTCACTAATTCTCGGTTTTGGGACTGTATCGCCGAGTCGCTTCCGTCAACGACAAAAACCAACCGCTTTTCGACTCCAGACTGAGCCGCCACGCTCTGCAGGGTCTGTTCGAGTTCGTTCGGGCGATTGCGCGTGCAGATGACGACAGCCTCGGACGGAGAGAAGCCAGACATGAAGGAAATCTCTGCAGTAACGAAAAATTAGAACGCCATATTTTGGGACTGGACTGTCTGAGCGGTGCTTACCAGTCGACGACCGTCCATCTTTCAGGAATGATGTCCAGCCTGTCCACGCGATCGTGGATCCAGTAGGCGGGGGCAAGGACAACCTTGTCCTCGGTTGAGTTCAGCCACGCGGCCCACCAGCTGAAGGTGCTGTTGGCGATGACGTGGTGACGGCACCGTTTCATCAGCCCAAACGCCTCCAGGGTGTCTTTTTCACTGTTGCAATCCACGCAGTGTATAGGGGGCGAGGCGCTCGGGTCCGGGAGGAGATGTTCGGTGTGTGCTTTCACCCACTCAATCTGATCGGAAAAGAAAAACAGCTCTATGTCCTGTAGTCTCGAACGCATCGTCTCGATTGCTCTCTGATAGTACTGGAAAGGGAGGGTCCATCCTCGTTGCACGTAATCGCCTCGTCGAACGTGGACGCCAACCGAGTTTGTGGTCTCGATCCGCTTCTTCCACGCGTGGCTGGGGCCGGTAGTCGTCTGCAGGGAAAGTTCGTCGCGGAGCGTGTCACTGATTTCACAGAAATACCGTTCAGATTGAAAATATCCGAGCAGGTACGTGTCTCCAGAAAGCGATAACACCCGCGGATCGAACCTCTGAGGGTGTTGCTCTTTGTACACCCTCCAGATAGAAGTTGCAAGGGTAGAACTGATCTTGCTCGTGAGACTGTAGAGCTTCAGTCTTCCCCTCAGAAGAGGGTTCGACCGCACCGACGTGTGAACGAACGTTCCCTGAATGGGGACGTCGCGGAGGTGGAGGGGGCGGGAAGGAGCCACTGAGGAGGGAGACGGAGAGAGGGTCGAGGTCTCCAGTTCGAGAGTCGACTCCGTTCTTTGGGAGAGGGTTCGGCCCACGGCATACTGGAACAACTGGTTTCCCAGCCCGCCTCGAAGGGCGACGGTTGGCATTTCGGAGGTGTGAGAGTGGGGGAATTATCTTTGTGTTTGCTGTTTGACTTATGTAGAGACATTCACTACTGATTCGCTCTGTACGTAGCCTCGTAGCTTCCAGAAGGAAGCGAGGTTCAACGGGTCCATCTCTAAAAAAGGATCATGACATGCGGCGAGAGAGCGGAGGAGGATCAAAAGGGCGAGTCGTTCACGTGACCACTGTCCACAATCCGTATGATCCCCGCATCTTCCACAAGCAACTGATATCGTTGCGAGATGCGGGATTCGACACGCATTTAATTGCTCCTCATAGCCGAACGGAATGGGAGGACGGGATCACGATACATGCGCTTACGAAGAGGCCCACGTGGGCAGGTCGTCTTATTCTGCAACCAGAAGCATTTCGCACGGCCCAGGCGCTCGGCGCTGATCTCTACCAGATCCACGATCCGGAACTCATTCCGGTGGCCTATCTGCTGAAGAAGACCACCGGAGCCCAGGTCGTCTACGACATGCACGAGGACTACCGCTCAAAGGGCGAATTGCTCGGGAGAGCACTCCGGATCCTGGAACGGTGGTGTTTCCGGTGGGTGGATCACGTCTTGCTCGCTGAGGAGAGCTACCGGTCGATTGTTGAGGGAGCGGAAGTTCCTCACACGTGCGTTCTGAATTATTTTCTTCCAATTGAAAAGGAAAGAAC
The DNA here is from genome assembly GCA_964502085.1 of uncultured Salinivenus sp. Lineage (GTDB taxonomy): Bacteria > Bacteroidota > Rhodothermia > Rhodothermales > Salinibacteraceae > Salinibacter. Next base: position 2,470 of record CAZCUZ010000012.1, read on the forward strand.
TGAACGAACGGAATCGACTTCCCCGAAGCGGTTGCTCTACACGGGCACGGTTGCGAGGAGCCGAGGCCTGAACACAATGCTTGATCTGGCGGCGTTAATCCGAGAGCGAGACCGATCTGAGCACCTCGAAATTGTCGGAATTTGTCATCGACCGGAGCAGCGAGCCCAGGCGGAGAATCGCATTCAGCAGGGCGCTCTCGACGAAATCATTGATCGGGTGGGATGGGGCACCTACGTTCATCCCGTGGAGATGTCTCCGTACTACTTGCGGGCCGACGTGGGGCTGGCTCTCTTCGAGCCGCACCCAAACCACATCGAGTCGTTGCTGACAAAATTTTATGAGTACCTTCACTACGGGCTTCCCATCATTTGTTCGGATTTTCCCCTCTGGCGGCAATTCATTGAAGAGCATGAGTGCGGGGCGGTCGTTTCCCCCGGAGATGCGGAGGCAGTGCTGGACGTGCTGACTCGGTGGCAGGAGCAACCCGAGGTGTACTGGGATTACGTTCAGAACGCGCGGGCGGCCGCTCCTCTATATCGATGGGAGCAGATGGAAGAACGGCTAGTCCAGCTCTACCAGACGCTTTTGCCGACTCAAAAATCGCCTTCGTAGCCGTTCGCTACCGAATGACCGTCACCTTTTCGACGTCGCCCCGGAACGTCTGGTCGGTGCCTTCGATGCGGACCCGGTAGAGGTAGACCCCAGTGGCGACCCGATCGCCGTCGTCATCGCGTCCGTTCCAGCGCACCGTGTTCCACCCCACACTGAGGGGGCCCTCCAGGTCGGTGCGGTCGAGTTCCCGGACGAGGCGGCCGGACAGGGTGTAGAGGCGGAGGGCAAAATTGTGGAGCATCTCGTCCCGTCCGCCTTCCACCCGAAACGCAAACGTCGTGTGCGTGCTCATCGGATTGGGGTACGGATACACGTCCCGGATGACCTGGTCCTGTTGCACGCGGAAGCTCGCCTGGTACGGTTCCAGCTCGTTGCCCTTCGCGTCTTGGGCTTCCACCTTGATCGTATACGTCGAGTCCCGGGAGGAGAGGTCGGGGGCGAAGTGGAGGCGCAGGGACCGTGAACTGTCCGCGTCGGAGGACGTGAGGTCGAGGGTATTGCCGTCAAACGGAATGCGCCGAAAGTTCGAGACGAGGGAGGGGTCGCGGTTTGGAAGGCCGCCCTTAAGGTAGACCGCGGTGTGGCTCGTGTCGTCGAGCGGAAGGTGCGCGTTGTCGTCTTCGATGCGGATTTCAAACGTAGGCTGCGTCGACACGAAGGGAAGATTGGGGGCCTGGAGGTTGTTGACCGAGGAGGAGGTAGAGGGGAGTTCCCGGCCGTTGTTTAGGATCTGCACCGACGGCGGCGTGCGGTCTGCCCGGACGAAAAAGGTGCGCACGGCGACGTTGTTGCTGGTGAAGCGCTCGGGGGGACCGTCGGTCGTCGCGGTGGCCGTAAAGACGTTTTGTCCGGAGAGGTCCGTGGTGGTCAGCCGGACGGCACTCGTGTCCCGAGCGCCGGGGGCAAGGGGGCGCAAGGTGTCATCCGAGAGGGAGGCCGTGGCATCCGATCCGGTCGTGACGCTTTGGTCCACCCGGACCGAGTCGCTGGCCACCGGTCCGAGATTTACGACCGGTAGGGAGGCGGTGCGCGGTTCTCCTTGCTGGAGCGTGTCGGGAAGCGGCTCGAGCCCGGCCGGATCGACGACGAGTTCGGGGACGCCCTCGTACGAGACGCTCCATCGTTCGAGCTGGGGGGGCGTTCGGGTCGTCGAGTCGGTAAGGGTGGCGCGAAGGCGCAGGTACGGGTGCGTTTCGGGGTCGATGGCAGTGAGGGACTGCTGTCCCGAAGGGGAGGAGAGACCGTCGATGAGCACGGTCGAGTCCGCGGAGAGAACGTCGAGGCGGAGCGCGTCGCTCGACTCCTCGATCGTTCCCGTCCACGAAAGCGTGGACCAGTCGCTGACGGGACCGATGCGGGGGGTGACGGTCGTGCCGGACGGTCGGGAAAAGGAAATCCGAAAGTCCTCGATGATCTCGTTTCCCTCACCGGGGGAGGACACCCGCTCGACGGTTGCCTCGGGATGTCCTTTTCGGGCCTTCAGCAGCCAGAGGTGCCTGTACGACAGCGTGTCGATTGCCTGCGAGTACGGAGCACTGGGAGACGAGGTCGTTCCAAGGTTTCGGAAGAGGGCTTTGACCTCGTCGGGAACTGTCGCCGAGCTCTCTCGGGCCAGGTGGCGAGTGCGGACGAACACGTAGTCTCCTTCTCGGGCGACGTCGTCGAGAAACGTGGCGAGCGAGTCAATTGCCTCTTGCTCGTCTCCCACGTTCGATTCGTCTTCGTACTGGGAGGAAAGATCATAGGTCGGAAACGATTCACTGTCCCGAACGCGCCCAGTGCGGCCATCGAGGACCAGCACCCCGAATCCGAACCCGAGATACACGTAGTCCGACGATCCGTCGAGCACGAATCCGTCCGGCCGGGAGCCATTGCCGCGCTCCGACATCGCCGAGACGTTCCGGGCGAACTGAGCGAAGGACCACGCCCGGTCGGAGCGCTCGAGTCGCTCGTTCGCATTGGCGGTGAACAGACGTCCCTTTTGGAGCCAGGTGGCTTCGGGGGGGGAGGGACGGACGGTGAAGGCGGAGGTTTTCCAGGCGTCCTCGTCACCTCCGGCGGTCCGGGCCCGCCAGTAGTAGGTCGTGCCCGGGTCGAGGGCCGGCGGGCGCCAGGTGCCGACCACGCCGTCGACCTCTTTCCGAGTTTCCTGGAGAAAGGGGGAGGAAAAATCGGGCACCGAGTCGAGCTGCGCGACGACGGAGACCGGCGCGTCGGTCTGGCGGTACACGGAGAACGTGAGCGTCGGCAGCTCGGAGGAGACGGTGCCGACGTCGACCGGCGAGATGAGAGACACGCCGGTACTGAAAACGGTCTGCTCCTGTTCGGCGGTGTTGTTGGTTTCGTTGCTCTCCGCGTAGGCATCGTTCGGGTCGACGGTGGCCCGGAAGGTGTTGGTACCGAGGGCCTGCTCGGTCGGGGAGAATGAGAACGTCAGCGTGCGCTCCAGCGGGAACCGTTCGACCGTACGGGTGCGCCTCGCGGTGCTCCCGTCGGGGCGCTCCCAGGTGAGGTGGACGGTTACACTGTCGGAGGGGATGAGGCCCCGGCTTTGAACCTCGACGGAGACCGTCATTTCTTTGGAGGGAGTCGGAATGGTGGGCTCGACGGACATGAGGTCCGAGTCGACGTGCAGGTCCGGCTGGTCGGGGAGAGCCACGTTGGTGGCGGGATCGCCCAGGAGGCCGTACTGTAGCAGGTGCTTCACGTAGAGAGAACTGTTGCCGTAGTCGGCTGCCACCTCGGCCTTTGCCGACCGAATGGCCTCGCCCAGCACACGTGCCGTGTCCACGAACACGCGCTGGATGAGGGCATCATTGAGGCGAGCGGAGGGGAGCCGGTTGCCGAGGGCCGATTCTCCGAAGTGCGCAATGCCGCCGTTCAGGGTTCCCTCTCGGGGCGTGCCGTCGGATCGCACCGAGCCGACGACGAGCTGCTCGCCGAGGGACGGTGCACTTTTCTCTTCGAACCGCCCCCCCGCGAACGACCCGGTCCGGCAGCCGAGAGAGACGACGATGGGCAGGCGCCCGGCGTTGTCAAACTCGGACGGCGGATCGGTTACGATCTCCCAGGTCTGAGCGGCAGAGTGGCCGAAGTAATTCAACCAGCTCGTCCCCCGCTTCAGGTCGACGGCGAGCGAGTCCTGAAAGCTGGCGTCCAGGGCGTCGCTCACGTTTTTGTAGTAGCGGAGGGTGTCCATGCCAGTGTAGGCGGGCCCCGAATATCCAGGGGTGTTTGCGGTGGTGTCGGAGGCAATCTCGCCCCACCGGTTTGAGTAGGATTGAAGGGATTGCTGCTCGCTCTCGTTCGTGCCGCCGGCCAGAAGCATCATGCGCTTTTGCCATTGCTCCAGAGGAGCCGCCTCGTAGGTTTTGAGCTTCTCGACGAAGAGGTCTCCCTGTGCAACGGACCGCACGGGAATGCGACCGACGGCAAGCACCTCCGACCAGTCGTCGGGCCCGTCGGTCTGCATGGCAAACCAGCCATCGGAGGGAGCGTATCCGAACGACGGCACGCTCCACTCCGGGTAGAGGGTCGACACCGAGCCGTCTCGGATGGGATACTGGGCGTCGGCAAAGATGGTGAGGAAGCGAGGAGCGACGGCCCAATCCTGGCTGGCCCGGACAAATCGACGGATGGCGATGGGGGTCGGGCGGCCGTAGTCGAACTCGTCGAACACATTTTCCACGAGGGCCACTTCGACCTCGTAGCCGTCGTGGGACGCGCGGTAGTCGGCGAGCTTCTGGGCAGAGGGGCGAAGTGCCTCGGTGGTGAGAATCAGGTACTCGGCGCTGTTCGACGAGGCGCTCCAGTTGCTGGGTTCGTCGGGGAGGACGGTTGCCGGAGAGCGAAAGGCGTCGTCGCTCGCGGCCCAGTAGGGGGTGGGGGCAGTGCTCGGCGCGTCGGTGACGCTGGCGGTGCCGTTGGTGATTGCAGCTGCAAAGTGACGGGCGTCGCGGGGATTGTAGACGTGAACGGTATTTCCGGAATGGCCGCTGAGCTCGAACGTCGACTCGCCGGTCGTGGGCGTCACGAAGCGCTGGCGGTCATTCTGGGCGTCCAGCGAGCGCGTGTAGGCCGCCTCCATCCAGTCCAGCAGCACGTAGTTCGGGGTGCTGGACGGATCGGGGCAGCTGCTGTCCGAAAAATTGTCGTTGTACGACGTGATCCGGAGCGTGAGTCCGGAGCTCGGCACGCGATCCTGGGGCACGGACACCGTGATCGTTCGTCGGTTAAAGCCCTGCCACTCGACCGTGTCCAGCGACTCGTAGGAGGGCGATCCACCGGACAGAAGCTCCCCCTCGACCTCGATGCGATGGCAAGAGCTCGTGGCGGCGTCGAGGCGGATTTTTAGGTCCATTTCTGTACCGGTATCGGTCCGGCGCCCCACGGGGAGGGTATGAGTGAAGGTGATGGGCGAGGTGTCGTTGTGCGAGAACCGGGTCCAGTAGTATCCCTCGGAACGGGTGTAGAGGGCGTTGCTGTTTGCATCGGGACGTCCGAAGTAGTAGCGCTGATCCTGCTCGGCGTGGACCGTATCGCGGAGGGTCGTCGTGGTGGGGGAGGCGCCGGTGCTCGATTCAGTCTGATACCGGAGCCCCTCGGGGCCACCCCAGGTCATCCAGTAGTAGGTAGTGTCGGAGTACAGGCTGCGGTACGTGCTGCTCTGGGCGGAGGCGTCGCCGTCGTACGCCCAGAGTTCGTCGTCGCCCCGGTTGCGATGCCCGACGAACGTAATGGTGTCGTCCGGGTCGAATTCATCGTCGTCCACTCCCTGGAGCTGGATGGGAATTTCTTCTCCGTTCTCGATCAGGCGAATGGTTTCGGGGGGAATGTCGGACAGAGAGGTTCCGTCCGGAAGGGCCGCGCTGAGCGCCTGTCCCTCGACGCGGTAGATCCCGTCGGCGGTGACGGCGATTTGGAGGTGGGGGGCGTTGGCATCGTACCAGGAGGCGTCGTAGGCCCCGCCGGACTGGGCCTGGAGGGGGGACGCGCAGACGACGCCCCAGGCGATTAGCATCAAAAAAAGCGGAACGCGAAAAGAGAGCATCAGGAGAAGTGAGGCGCCCTGCGAGGAGGGAGTGCAATTGAAAAAAGACCTACGTTCCGGCGGTTTCGAGGGCCCGGCGGTAGAGCGAATGGGTGCGCTCGGCGAAGGCTTCCGATCCGTATTGCTCGTGGGTGTATCTGCGAATGGTGGTGGCATCGAAGGAGGACCGCGTCCGACGAAGTGTCCGGAGCGCTTCGCAGAGGGCGTCGGGATCGTCCGGGGGGACGAGCAGACCGGTGTCCGGAGTCACGAGGTCCTCCGGGCCCCCGCTTTCGGTTGCGACGACGGGAAGACCCGTTGCCATTGCTTCGAGCAGCACGACGCCGAAGGTCTCGTGGAAGCTCGGAAGCACAAAGGCGTGGGCCGCTCGAAGAACGTCTCGCACCGCTGCACGGTCGAGGCGTCCCAAGAATCGGACCTGTTTTCCGAGCCCGAGGTGTTGCGCTTTTCGTTCAAGTCGAGATCGCTCGGGGCCGTCTCCCACGACGCTCAGGACGAGGGACGGGGCCGAATCGGAGGGGTCCGTGGCAAGGGGAGCGACGGCGTCCAGCAGTCCCCCGACGTTTTTTCGAAGGCTCAGCCGGGCAATTGTTACAACGTGAAAGGGCGGCGGAACCGGCCGTCCACCCGGGGGAGGAGAAAAGAAGGACGTGGGGGCGAGATTGGGATGGAGGTGAATGTCGGAGGCCGTCGCGAGATTCTTCGAGGCGAGCGTATCCCTCAATGACGTGCTTACCGCCGAGCAGACGGTCGCGTGGCGGTATCCCTCCCGGACGAGAGCCTGTCGCCAGGGAAAGATGGCGTCTCGGAAGAAGCCACTAAAATGTTCGGTCAGTACGAAGGGGACAGAGTATTGACGGCCGATTCGAGCCGCGGCCGCCCCGGCCCATCGCCCGCTTTGGGCGTGGAGAACGTCGGGCACCCCGTAGCGCTCCACGTACCGATGGACCAGTCGGATCGCGCTCCGAACTCGGCACCGAAGGCCCGGAGGGAACCGGCTCCAGACGTTCCAGCCGTAGCGACGCAGGGTGGGGACGCCGTGCTCCTCGTCCCATTCCGTCTGAAAGTGTTTCTTTCGGAGGGCCGACCACGACAGGCACCGCAGGCTCTGTTGTTCGGGGTACACCACGCCCACCTGGAGGCCGTGACGGGACAGGCACCGCGCCTGTTCGGCAAAATAGATGCCGTTGAGCGGGGCCTCGCTCGTCGGATACCAGGACGGAACGATGAGGACGTGCACGGGGGGGGCGGAGAGCGTGTGGGCGACGATACGAAACGGACCGACTGCTCTGGTCCGAAATCCGATCCAAAAGTGCCGGAACGAATGACCGGAAAACTACGGCAGCGTCGGAAGGGGCGATCGCTTCGTGGACGTGCTCCTACTGCGGGAGAGCCAGGAGTTCCGCGGCTCGCCGAACGAAGAGCATTCTGTAGGTTCTGAAATACGAATCGGAAGAAGGGCGGAGCTGGACGGAGCAGAAGAAGGGGGAGAGAAGGCTAATCAATAAGAGAATGGGACCGGCCGACCGTTTCGACGAGGCGGGCGTATCGATCCATGATGGCTTCCCGGTCGAACCGGCGATGGGCAATAGCTTGCGCATTCCGGCCGGCCGTGTGAAGGCTGTCGGGGTCGTTCAGAACGGTCTGGAGCTGAGCGGCCAGGGCTGATGGAGATTCCGGAGGCACGTACCAGCCGCAGTCGTGTCGTTCTACGAATCGCTTGGTCCAGCCGGGGTTCGTGATGACGACGGGCGTTCCCGTCGCGAGGCTGTCGCAAAACTTGCCGGGCGCGTTGGTCGTCAGTACGGGGCGGTCGGCGAACGAGACGAGGGAGACGTCGGCGAGCGAGAAGAGGGCCAGCGCGTCGGGATAGGGCAGCGGGTCGAGGACGCGGATGTGATCGTGCCGACGGGCGGCCTCGCGGACCGTCGATTCGTGGTAGCCGCGTCCGGCAAAGGCGAAGAGCAGGTCGGAGCGGTCGGAGAGCTGGCTCGCGGCGTCGAGCAGTGTGGGGATGGCATTGGCTCGGCCGAGGGCGCCGGCGTAGAGGATCAGGAAGCGCCGGTCGAGAGAGAGTCGGTGTTGGATCGACGCTTTTTTGCCCTCGGAGAGTTCGGTAGCGAGGGGGAGGTCAGTTCCGTATTGGAGAGTCGTGACGGCCGTGGTGGGGGCGACGGTGCGAACGTGACGTTCCATGTCGGGGGAGAGCGTCACGACGTGAGCGGCGTGCCGATACAGGGTCGATTCGAGGCCGTAGAGAAGGGATCGGAGGGCCGGAGAGGGAAGGGCTCCCATTTGAATGGGGAACTCGGGCCACAGGTCTCGAACCTCGAAAATCCAGGGACAGTCCCGCAGGACCGCCCCCGTTGCGGCAGCCGCGGCGGCCGTGAGCGGCGTCGACGACCCGATGACGAGGTCCGGAGACGGCATGCGAAGCCCTTGCAGGATCGCTCGGGTGGCGTAGGCCAGGAAAGACCGGAGGCGTTCCGTGGACGTCATGTTATTGTCGTACGGGACGTCGAAGCGCACGAGCCGTGCTCCGGGTGGGGTCCAGGGCCATTGGTCCGACAGCCGCTTTTCCTCCCACGATCGGGTCGTGATGACGGTTACCTCGTGTTCACGGGCGAGCCGCTCAACGAGGGCGTACGGCCGGGCGGCGGTCGGGCAGTCGGGGGTGTGGTAGTACTGGAGAAAAACGGCAATGTGCATGCCCTTGGGGCGGAGGAGGCCCGGTGCCTGAGTGTCGAAGAAGGAGAGTCAGGTCGATTCGGGAAGCGACGAGGCGTCGGCAAACCATTCCGTATAGGCACGGGTCATGCAGAGCCCCGTTTTGTAGTCTCCGAGTCGAGGAGAGACGGAGGTCCCGTTGCACATCTGGAGGATCCATTTCGGGTATCGTCCTCCCGCCGCGTGGGTCAGCGGGAATCCGCCTCCAAACCGAGGATTAATCTCTAAGAGAGTGGGCTCGGGGGGCGTATGGAAGGCCTGCACGGTGATGGGACCGCGGGCCCCGAGCGTGCCGAGGCGGGGGAGAAGCCGACGGAGCCACGAGTGCAGGGCCGGATCGGAGAGGGTGCGCCCCTGGATGGATTCCCCCGCCATGGTTCGGATCCGAAGGCGGGGGACGTAATGAATCAGTGTTCCGTCCAGATCGAAGAGGGCATCGACTGTGATTTCGGGGGCCTCGATAATCTCTTGCAGAATGGGAGCGTCGATCGAGGCAGCGACCGAAGCGGCGTGATCGCGTCCCACGCGCTGAGCGTTTTTGCTTGCACTTCCCCATCGCGGTTTGATGAAAACCGGATCGGGCCAGTTCTCGGGAGCAGAGTGTGCTGGACGCCACGACGCCGGCGTGCGAATTCCCTGTTCCGAAAAATGCTGTACGGTCTTCCACTTGTCGTGGGCAACCTCGAGGAGCGAGGGGGTGGAGAGTAGGAGCTGACATCCGGCTGTCCGGAATCGGTCCCGAGCGGAGGAGAGGGCCTGTACGTCGGGATCGATGAGGGGCACCACAACGTCGAGATCGAACGTCTCGACGTGGGTGAGGAGCGTCGGGACGTACGTCGGATCCTGAATGGGGGGAAGGACAATGGAATGGGAGGCACTCTGGAGAGTGGGGGCGAGCGGGTCGGCGTCCCCTGCCCACACTGCCCCATTCCGCTCAGAGGCGGCTGATTGGAAAAACTGAAGGAGCGACGTGCGGCGACCGGCGCTCGTAAGAAGGACGTTCATGAGAGGGGAGTGGGAGGGTCCGTCTCACGGAGAGGAGGATTATACCCGTTTGGGCCGGTTGCTCCCGTGCCTGAAAGGAGTACGCCGGGGGTTCGAGCGAGGATGTAGAGGTCGAGGAGGGGGCTCCGTTCCTGCACGTACCAGCGGTCGTGCTCGATGCGCTCGGACCAGGAAAGGGCATTCCGACCGTGAATCTGGGCCCATCCCGTAAGGCCTGGTCGTACCTGGAGCCGGACGTGCTCGCGGGGGGTGTACTTCCGGGTCTGGTCCGGAAGGGGGGGACGGGGGCCGACGAGGCTCATGTCGCCCCGAAGCACGTTCCACAGCTGCGGCAGTTCGTCGATGGCCCATCGTCGAAGCGGGGATCCGAGGCGGGTCGTGTGGTCGGACGGGCGGGTCGGGTCCTTGGGGCCGGTCTCGAGGGTTCGAAACTTCCAGATGCGGAATGGGGTCCCAGTCCGGCCGGTACGCATTTGGGTAAAGAGGATGGGCCGCCCGTCCACCAGCCGGATGGCGAGGGCGACGCCGGCGAATAGAGGCGAGAGGCCCAGCAGGAGCAGGGACGCACCGACGACGTCGAGAAGGCGTTTGAGAACCGGATACATTGGGAAAAGGGACGTTACGAAGAGGAGGGCTGGCGGGGCAGAGACGGAAGGGTGGTCTCGAGGAGGTGTCCCACCCGCTCAATCGCCTCACGCGAAAGGTCGGGAAAGAACGGGAGGGCGAGGGTACGAGCGGAGACGCGCTCACACACCGGAAAGTCGCCGGGTGTGTGCCCCAACTGCTCCCGATGGTACGGCTGGAGGTGAATGGGGGGGAAGTACGGAGCGCAGCCGATGCCCTTGGCCTGCAGGCAGTCCATCAACTGGTCACGCGCGTCGACCGCGAAGTGATTCCGAAGTCGCACGACGTACACGAACCAGCTTCGTGGAGCCTCGGTGGTGTCCGGGGGAAGGTGAAGGTCGTCGGTGAGGGGAGCGAGGGCCTCTCGGTATGCCGCCGCCACACGGTGCCGTTCGGCGAGACGGTCGTCGAGTCGGTCGAGCTGGGCATACCCCAGAGCAGCAGAGAGCTCGTCGAGCCGGTAATTGTAGCCCAGTCGGTCGTGGCGCATTCGTTCCGACGGCTGTTGGGATCGGCCCTGATTGCGGAGCGACCGGCACGTGCGGGCGAGGTCGGCGTCGTCGGTGGTGATGCATCCGCCCTCCCCGGTCGTAATTTGTTTGTTCGGATAAAAGCCGAAGGCAGCGGCGTCGCCCCAGCTTCCGATGGGGCGGGTGCCGATCTGCCCGCCGAGGGCCTCGCAGGCGTCGTCGATGAGCAGGAGGTCGTGTTCGTCGGCCAGGGCCGTGAGGGCCGGCCAGTCGGCGGGCTCGCCGAACACGTCGACCGCGAGGATGGCTTCCGTCTTCGGCGTCAGGGCCGCTTCGATGCGAGACACGTCGACGTTGTAGGTGTCCGGGTCAATGTCGACGAAGCGGGGCTGGAGGTCTTCGTACAGGAGGACGTTGGTCGAGGCCACGAAGCTGAACGGGGTGGTAATGACCTCGGCGCCGGGCGCCAGGTCGAGGGCGGCGACGATGCAGTGCAGAGCGGCTGTGCCACTGCTTACGGCGACGGCGTGGCGCGTGCCGCACCGGTCGGCCATCGCGTCTTCGAAGTGGGTGAGGTAGGGGCCTCGCGAGAGGCGGGGAGAGTTCAGTACCGAGCGGACCTGCTCCTGTGCCTCAGCGGATACCGCGGGACGAGCAAGAGGGAGGTCGCGTTCGTGAACGGCCGAAGGAGACGGGCCGGGCATGGTGGCCGGTCGGATCAGGGAAAAGAGAGGCGGACGTTATGCGGAGACGCCCAGGCAAGGACGGTGGGGCGAGTCTGGGCGAGAGCTGGATGAAAAACAGGAGGATTGCCCCGCGAGGACGGTACTCTGAACATTCGTCGGTTCTTCTGTGCAGGAACTCACGTTGCGTTTGCGAATGTCGTTCCCCACGTTCAGTAAAAATGCAGTTCGGGTCGGTGCACGGAGACCGTCGGGGGCAGTTGCGAACGGTTTTTGCTTCCGCAGCCCCTCCCTGAGACCCCGTGAAGAAACGGTCGGGGCGCCGGAGGAGGACCGAGCGTGCGCCAATTCGCAGGTCGAAGTAAAGGAGGAGGATACTCCGGGAAACTGATCGATTTTGTATTCTGGGCCTCTGGGTCCGTCAGGGAGGGGGCACTTCCCGTCCAGTGTATTTTCCGTTTGAATCAATATTTCGTTTCCCCATCGTCATGAAAATAGCAATCATTGGAACCGGCTACGTCGGATTGGTCAGTGGGACCTGTTTTGCCGAAATGGGCAATCAGGTCACCTGTGTGGACGTTGACCGGAAAAAGGTCGAGATGCTCCGCCAGGGGGAGCTTCCCATCTATGAGCCGGATCTCGAGCACTACTTTGCCCGGAACCGGAAGGAGGATCGCCTTCGTTTTACCACGGACCTGGAAGACGGCATTTCCGACGCAGAGGTCATCTTTCTCGCGCTTCCAACGCCGCCGGGCGAGGACGGCTCCGCAGACCTGTCCTACGTGATGGGGGCGGCAGGGGACATTGCCGATCTGCTCGCCGCTGACCCGGATTCAGATTATCGCATTGTCGTGAACAAGAGCACGGTGCCGGTCGGTACGGCCGACCGCGTGCAGGGCGTGATGCGGGAGCATGGATTGGAGGCAGAGGAGGACGTGGACGTCGTGTCCAATCCCGAGTTTTTACGTGAAGGGGCAGCCGTGGACGACTTCATGAAGCCCGATCGCGTGGTGGTTGGGACGTCCAGCGAAAAGGCGGCAGAGACGATGAAGCGGCTCTACGAGCCGTTCGTCCGGCAGGGCAACCCCATTCTCGTGGTCGACGAGCGCTCGGCCGAGATGATCAAGTACACGGCCAACTCGCTCCTGGCCACCCGGATTTCGTTCATGAACGAAATCGCCAACCTGTGCGAGCGGGTCGGTGCCAACGTCGACAAGGTACGGCTGGGCATCAGCAAGGATCACCGCATCGGGCCCCACTTCCTGTATGCCGGCATCGGATTCGGGGGAAGCTGCTTCCCGAAGGACGTGCAGGCCCTGGCCCGGAAGGGGCGAGAGGAAGGATATGACTTTCGAATTCTCGACGCCGTTCTGGACGTGAACGATCATCAGCGTCGCCGTCTGGCCGAGCAGGCGACCGACTACTTCGGCGGGGACGTGGACGGTCGAAAGATTGCCGTTTGGGGGCTGTCGTTCAAGCCCGGGACCGACGACACGCGCGAGGCACCCTCTCACATCATCATCGAGGACCTCCTGGAGAAGGGCGCGGAGATTGCGGCGTTCGATCCGGAGGCGATCGAGACGACGCGAGAGGCGTTCGGGGACGACATTTCCTACGGGGACGACATGTACGACGTCCTCGACGAGGCGGAGGCGCTCGTAATCTGTACCGAGTGGCACGAGTTCCGTCGGCCGGACCTGAAGGAGGTTCGCGACCGGCTGGCCCGTCCCCTCCTGTTTGACGGCCGCAACGTCTTCGAGCCGGAGCGCATGGCCAAGATGGGCTTTGACTACTACAGCATTGGTCGTCCGCACCTCCCCCCGGAGCAAGATCCGGAGGTCATCCAGGAGGCCATCGTCGAAAACGGCCAGCCGTAGTGGGGCGGTCGGGTTCGTTTCTCATTCCTCTACTTCTCCCCCTATGCCACGCACACTCATTACCGGCGGCGCCGGATTCCTCGGGTCCCACCTCTGTGACCGATTTATCGACGAGGGGCACGAGGTGATCTGCATGGACAACCTCGTGACCGGCAATACCGAGAACATCGAACACCTGTTCGAACTCGGGCAGG
>CAZCUZ010000012.1:15812-22002 GCA_964502085.1 uncultured Salinivenus sp.
CAGGAACGGTTCCGGTTCGTCAAGTACGACGTGACCGACTACATTCACGTCAATGGGGACCTCGACTACGTCCTCCACTTTGCCAGTCCCGCTGCGCCGGAGGACTATCTGCGCCTTCCCATTCAGACGCTCAAGGTGGGGGCGCTCGGTACCCACAAGGCCCTGGGGCTCGCCAAGGCCAAAGATGCACGGTTCTTGCTCGCATCTACGAGTGAGGTGTACGGAGATCCGCTCGTGCACCCGCAACCGGAGGACTACTGGGGCAACGTGAATCCCATCGGCGAGCGCGGGGTCTACGACGAGGCCAAGCGCTTCGCCGAGGCCCTCACGATGGCGTACCACCGGTATCACGGCGTCGAGACCCGCATTGTGCGCATCTTCAACACCTACGGCCCGCGGATGCGGATCGACGACGGGCGGGCGCTGCCGACGTTCATGTCCCAGGCGCTCCGCGGCGATCCTCTCACCGTGTACGGCGACGGAAGCCAGACGCGCTCCTTCTGTTACGTGAGCGACCTCGTCGAGGGCATCTACCGACTGCTCATGAGCGAGGAGGCGAAGCCGGTCAACGTCGGCAACCCCGACGAAATCACGATCAAGGAGTTCGCCGAAGAGATCATCGAAATTACCGGAACGGGAAGCTCGATCACCTACGAGGAATTGCCGAAGGACGACCCGCAGGTCCGGCAGCCGGACATTTCGAAGGCAAAGGAGGTGCTCGGCTGGGAACCGGAGGTCGACCGGCACGAGGGCCTTCAACGCACGCTCGACTATTTCCAGGAGAAAGTGGACGCGAACGTTGCGTCGGATGCCTGAGAGCCTGGTATGTTGATTTTCCCTCGCGAGAGCGAAGATCACGGCGGCGAAAATCGGACGAGGAGGAGGCCTGTATCCCGAACGCTTTCGGGATTGCCGACGAAGAGACCGATTTTCAGCCCATTCGAGACCGCGTGCAACTCGAGGCATAAATTAAAACAGACTCTGAAACGTTCTCTGTAATGACGCTTTCATTGGCGTCGGTGACCCCTCTCCGTGAGGCACTCTGAACTCACTTTTCTCGACACGACCTATGGCGATTGCATCGGATACCTCCAAGCACCTGGATTGGCTCGAATCGGAAGCCATCCACGTCATCCGGGAGGCGGTGGCTCAGTTTGACAATCCCGTCCTCATGTTCAGCGGGGGGAAGGACTCGCTGACCCTCGTCCACCTGGCTCGAAAGGCCTTCTATCCGGGCCAAGTGCCCTTTCCAATTCTCCACGTAGACACGGGGCACAACTTTCCCGAGACCATCGAATTTCGGGACAACCTGATGGAAGAGCACGGTCTCGACTTGATCGTGGGGAGCGTCGAAGAGACGATCGAGTCGGGCCGCGCGAAGGAGGAGCAGGGCCCCGACGCTAGCCGCAACAAGCTCCAGATCGTGACTCTTCTGGACACGATCGAAGAGTACGGATTCGACGTCGCCCTCGGGGGGGCTCGGCGCGACGAGGAGAAGGCCCGGGCCAAAGAGCGATTCTTTTCCCACCGCGATCGGTTTGGACAGTGGGACCCGAAGAACCAGCGGCCCGAGCTCTGGAATCTCTACAACGGCCGCAGCACGACGGGCGAGCACTTCCGGGCCTTTCCGCTCAGCAACTGGACGGAGCTGGACGTGTGGCAGTACATCAAGCAGGAGGACCTGGAGATTCCGAGCCTCTACCTCGCCCACGAGCGCACCATGTTCGAGCGCGACGGCGTGCTCCTGCCCAGGTCGCCCTACAACGAGCTCCGGGAGGGAGAGCACTACGTCGAGAAGATGGTCCGCTTCCGTACGATCGGAGACATGACCTGCACTGGAGCCGTGGAATCGAGGGCCACCACCCTCGACGAAGTAATCGCCGAAGTGGCCACCACCCAGCAGGCCGAACGCAGTGCCCGCGCCG
This sequence comes from uncultured Salinivenus sp., assembly GCA_964502085.1. Taxonomy (GTDB): domain Bacteria; phylum Bacteroidota; class Rhodothermia; order Rhodothermales; family Salinibacteraceae; genus Salinibacter. The sequence continues at coordinate 17,738 of CAZCUZ010000012.1, forward strand.
ACGACCAGCGCGCCGAGGCCGCCATGGAAGATCGCAAGCGCGAAGGCTACTTCTAACCCCATTTCGAATGACGACTGTCGAGTGGCGAATTGAACGGTGCCGCCCGGCCTTCCATTCGCAATTCGAAACTCGAAAATCGACACTGACCAGATGGACGTACTTCGATTTACCACGGCGGGAAGCGTCGACGACGGCAAGAGCACGCTCATCGGCCGCCTTTTCTACGACACGCAGCAAATCTTTGAGGACAAGCTGGAGGAAATTAAGCGGAACACCCAGCGCGACGACGACGAGATGGAACTGGCCCTCTTGACCGACGGCCTCCGGGCCGAGCGGGAGCAGGGCATCACCATCGACGTGGCCTACCGATACTTCTCGACCCCGAACCGCAAGTTCATCATTGCGGACACGCCGGGGCACGAGCAGTACACCCGCAACATGGTGACGGGGGCCTCGACGGCGGAGCTGGCCGTGGAGCTCATCGACGCCCGCAACGGGGTGATCGAGCAGACGCGGCGCCACGCCTTCATTGCGTCGCTGCTGCAGATTCCGTACATGATCGTCGCGGTCAACAAGATGGACCTCGTCAACTACAGCGAGGATCGGTTCCGCGAGATCGTCGAGCAGTTTCAGGAGTTTTCGGACAACCTCGACATCAACGACATTACCTTCATTCCCATCTCGGCGCTGAAGGGGGACAACGTCGTCGATGCGTCGGACAACATGCCGTGGTACAACGGCCCCACGCTGCTGCACCGCCTCGAGAACGTGCGTCCGGAGGCCGATCGCAACCAGGTGGACTTCCGCTTTCCGGTGCAGCACGTCATTCGGCCGCACCAGGACTTTCGCGGGTTTGCCGGGCAGGTGGGATCCGGCAAGATTCGGCCCGGCGAGGAGGTCGTCGTCCTCCCTTCGAAGCGCACCTCGCACGTCGAGTCGATTACGACCCTCGACGGGGAGATCGAGGAGGCGGGGCCCGGCGACTCGATTGTGCTCACGCTGACGGACGAGATCGACGTGAGCCGCGGCTCGATGATCGTGCGGAGCCGCAACCGGCCCGACGTCACCCGCCAGATCGACGCCGATCTGTGCTGGATGAACGAGGAGAAGATGCGAATGGACCGGCCCTACATCATTCAGCACACGACCCGGCGGACAAAAGCTTCCGTCTCGAAGCTCGTGTATCGCACCAACGTCGAGACCTTTCACCGTGAAGAGGCCGACACGTTCGAGCTCAACGACATCGGACGGGTGGAGCTGGAGACGGCCGATCCGCTCTTTATCGATTCGTACAAGATCAACCGCTCGACCGGCAACTTCATCCTGATCGATCCGGACACCAACGACACGGTGGCTGCCGGCATGATTCGGGGAGTGGCCGAGGACGTGGCGCCCTTCGGACGGGAAGAAACGGTGACGGACGAGGAGCGGGAGACGTCGCCGAACGTCGTGTGGGAGGGGCTCAACGTGCCCCGCGAGGAGCGCGAGGAGAAAAACGGCCACAAGGCCGCTGTCGTCTGGCTCACGGGCCTCTCCGGCTCGGGCAAGTCCACGATCGCCAAGGAGGTGGAGAAGCGCCTGTTCGACGAAGACGTGCAGACGATGATGCTCGATGGGGACAACGTACGGCACGGCCTCTGCGGCGACCTCGGCTTTAGTCCGAACGACCGAACAGAGAACATCCGCCGCGTGGGCGAGACGGCCCGTCTCTTCTTCGAGCAGGGCAACGTGACGTTCTGCAGCTTCATCTCGCCCTATCAGGAGGATCGGGATCGGATCCGCGAGCTGCTGCCGGACGGCCGCTTCTTCGAGGTGCACGTCGACTGCCCGCTGGAGGTCTGTAAGGAGCGGGACACGAAGGGACTCTACAAGAAGGCCGAGGAGGGCGAGATCGCCAACTTTACCGGCGTCTCTGCTCCGTACGAGGAGCCGGGGAAGCCGGAAGTGGTGGTCGACACCGACGAGGACGACGTCGACACGTGCGTCGACCAGATCATCGAGGCGCTCGAGGCGGAAGGCATTATCTAGACAGGAGCGCATGGGGGACAGGGGGAGCGGGAGGTCGTTGCGGAGAGACGTCCGTTTGACTGGCTCCGCCCTGTGTCTACGTCTTTGAGGGCCGGGCCTGATTGGGAAAGCCCGATTGGGGGGAGAGGACCCGAAGGGGGCATTCTCTGTGTTTGGGTAGCAGGTATCCTCGTCGGAGGTCGTTATGGCTTTTCTTAGCGTCGACGCCTGGGTAACGATCGCCGTGGTGGTCGGGCTGGTGGGGGCGCTGATGTCCGATTGGGGGCGGCCGGACCTCGTGATGCTGAGCGGCCTCTCGGTGCTGCTGGTGGCGGGGGTGGTGTCCCCGGAACAGGCGTTTGCAGGTTTCTCCAACGCGGCGGTGCTCACCGTGGGGGCGCTCTACATCGTGGCGGGGGGCGTACAGCACACCAATGCCCTGTCGCGGATCGATCGGGTGCTGTTCGCGAACAGTTCGGACATGGGGGCACTGCTGACCCGTTTTATGGTGCCCACCTCGCTCCTCTCGGGCCTGCTCAACAACACGCCCATCGTGGCGATGCTCACGCCGCGCCTGCAGGAGTGGGCCGACGAGCAGGGCATTCCGGCTTCGAAGCTCATGATTCCGCTCTCGTACGCGGCCATCACGGGCGGGATGATGACGCTCGTCGGCACCTCGACCAACCTGATCGTCGCTGGGCTCATGGAGGCAGAGGGGTACGAGCCCCTTCACCTCTTCGACGTGACGTGGATCGGCATCCCGGCTGCTTTCATCGTCATCGCGTACTTCGTGCTCGGGGGACATCGGCTTTTGCCCGATCACGGCACACCCGCGCCGGCCGTCGAAGAGGAGTTGGACGAGAACATGTTCGAGGTGAAGGTGACGGTGCAGTCGCCCATCGTCGGTCAGACGGTGGCCGAGGCCGGGCTCCGAGACCTGGGAGACGCCTATCTGACGCACGTCCGCCGCGGGACGCAGGTCCTGCAGGCCACGCCCCGACTGACCCTCGAGCAGGGGGACGTGCTCACCTTCAACGGCCGTCTCGCCGCCCGGGAACGGCTGTTGAAGCGCCCGGGCCTGAAGCGAACCCTGCCGCACCTCGGCGATCGCCGGGACGATCCGGTGCGCTACGAGACGCTTCCCCTCTACGAGGCCGTCATTGCGGAGTCGTCGGACTTGGTTGGGTCTACCCTCGGAGAGGCCAATTTTCGGGAGGAGTACCAGGGGGTCGTGCTCGGCATTCAGCGTGAGAACGAACCGGTGACGGGCCCGGTCGGGTCCACGGAGCTCCGGGCGGGCGATCTGCTCATCGTCGAGGCGCCGAGCGACTTCGAACAGCGGTGGAGCAGTGGAAGCCGCGACGAGTTTTATCTGGTGGCGCCGCGAGACGGACGGGCGCGTACGACCTCGACGGAGAGGAACGAGGGGGATGCGGAACCGGACCGATCGAATCTTGCGCCGGTGGCGCTGGGGCTGACGGGGGCCATGGTCCTCGCCGCCGCAGTGGGGCTCGCGCCTATCGTCACGGCGGCCTTCATTGCGGCTCTCCTCATGATCCTCACCGGGTGCATCACGGCGACAGAGGCGCAGCGGGCGCTCAACGTACAGGTGCTCGTCGTCATTGCTGCGGCGCTCGGCATCGGGAAGGCCCTCGAGACGACGGGGCTGGCCGCGCAGGTGGCGGAGGGCGTCATTGGCGTGACGGCCCCATGGGGACCGGTGGCGGCGCTGGCGGCCATCTATCTCGTGACGAACCTGCTCACCGAGCTCATTACGAACAACGCGGCCGCGGTGCTCATGCTGCCCATTTCTATGGCGACGGCGTCGACCCTCGGGGCGCCGCCGATTGCGTTTGGGCTCATCGTGGCCATTGCGGCCTCCGCGAGCTTCTTGACGCCCATCGGCTATCAGACCAACCTGATGGTGATGGCGCCGGGCGGGTACCGCTTCAGCGACTACGCCCGCGTGGGATGGCCGGTCACTCTCCTCGTGATGGGCACCTCCGTGGCGATCATTTCCCTGCTCTGGTTGTAAGACAAGCTCAAATACGTTCAATCGCTCGGCTGATCCCCAACTCACTCGCCGGAGATTGTTCAGGCGCTCCGTCGAGAGAGCCGTAGCCGGTAAATGAACTACATTCTGTTATGGACGCATCCGTTCTCACGGACTACGCCGTCATTGCCCGATAGCCGGGAGTGGGTGAGCCGGTCACGGAAGAAGAGCATGAGCGTGCCGTGAGGATTGCCGAACGGGTCGT
>CAZCUZ010000012.1:22102-49049 GCA_964502085.1 uncultured Salinivenus sp.
AGCCGGTCACGGAAGAAGAGCATGAGCGTGCCGTGAGGATTGCCGAACGGGTCGTCGAATGGGTGGCGGAGCAACTGTCAGAAGAGCACCGCAAGTCGGACAACTGATCTGATCGAAACGAATACTCGACCGTGAACAAGACCCTTCTCGTCACCGGCGGTGCCGGATTCATTGGCTCGGCGGTGGTGCGGCATCTCGTCGAACAGACCGAGGCCACTGTCGTCACCGTCGACGCACTGACGTACGCGGGGCACCGCGAGAATCTTGCGCCCGTGGCCGATCATCCCCGCCACCACTTCGAACAGAAAGACATTACCGACGCCCCGGCCATGCACCGGCTGTTCGAGGAGTACGAGCCGGACGGCGTCCTCCACCTGGCGGCCGAGTCGCACGTAGATCGCTCGATCGACGGGCCCGCGGCCTTCGTGCAGACGAACGTGGTGGGGACGCAGGTGCTGCTGGAGGCGGCGCGGACCTACTGGGACGAGCTCGACGGGGCGGCACGGTCGGCCTTCCGCTTCCTGCACGTCTCGACCGACGAAGTGTACGGTGAACTCGGCGACACCGGTGCGTTCACGGAAGAAACGCCCTACGATCCAAGCTCTCCCTACTCGGCCAGCAAGGCCGGGGCCGACCACCTCGTGCGGGCCTGGCACCGCACCTACGGTCTCCCGGTGCTCATTACGAATTGTTCGAACAACTACGGTCCGTATCAGCATCCGGAAAAACTCATCCCCGTCGTCATTCTGAGCGCGCTGGACGGCGAGCCGATCCCGGTGTACGGCGACGGAAAGAACGTGCGCGACTGGCTCTACGTGGAGGACCACGTACGGGCGCTTTTGGGGACGATGGAGGACGGGGAGGTGGGGGAGACGTACAACGTCGGCGGCCGCTGCGAGAAGGAAAACATTGCGGTCGTACACCAGATTTGCGACATTCTGGATGAGCTGCGGCCGGAGGGTGTTGACGGAGGGCACCGATCCCTGATTCGCTTCGTCGAAGATCGCCCGGGCCACGACTGGCGCTACGCCATCGATTCCGGCAAAATCGAGGACGAGGTCGGGTGGGCGCCGCAGGTCGACTTCGAGGAGGGGCTGCGCCGAACGGTGCGGTGGTACCTGGAGCACCGAGACTGGGTGCGGGCTGTGCAGGGCGGGGAGTGATGAAGCTGATAAGTCGTTGAGGCGTCCCGGCGGGACGCCTTTACTTCTGTTTCTAGATTGACTTGCGAAGACGAAAGGTAATCGTACGTTCACGACCCTGATGACCTCGATTTCATGAGCGAAGATTCCAGCCAGACGCGCAAAGGGATTTTGCTGGCGGGTGGAGCGGGCACGCGGCTCTATCCGGCGACGCAGGCAGTGAGCAAGCAGCTCCTGCCCGTCTACGACAAGCCGATGGTGTACTACCCGCTCTCGACCCTCATGCTGGCGGGGATTCGGGACGTGCTCGTCATTTCGACGCCGAAGGATCTGCCCCGCTTCGAGGATCTTCTGGGCGACGGGCACCAGTGGGGGCTCAACCTCCGCTACGCTGAGCAGTCGGAGCCGAAGGGCATCGCTCAGGCATTTACGATTGGCGCTGACTTCATTGGGAACGACGACGTGTGTCTCATTCTGGGCGATAACATCTTCTACGGGCAGAATCTGTCTCAGCGGCTTCAGCGTGCGACCCGGCGGCCGTCGGGGGGGACGGTTTTTGCCTACTACGTCCGGGACCCGGAGCGCTACGGCGTCGTCGACTTTGATTCAAGTGGGCAGGCGCTCTCCATCGAGGAAAAGCCCGACGATCCGGCGTCGAACTACGCCGTCACCGGCCTCTACTTCTACGATTCCGCCGTCGTCGACATTGCGAAGGGACTGGAGCCGTCCGATCGGGGAGAACTGGAGATTACGGACGTCAACCGCCGCTACCTCAACCGAGAGGAGCTTCAGGTGGAAACGATGGGACGAGGCATGGCGTGGCTCGACACCGGCACGCACAGCTCGCTGCTGCAGGCCGCCAATTTCGTGCAGACCCTCGAAGAGCGGCAGGGGCTCAAGGTGAGCTGTCCCGAAGAGATTGCGTGGCGGCAGGGGTGGATTTCGGCCGACGACGTGCAGACGATCGGCCGGTCGATGGACAATAACGCGTACGGTCAATATCTTCTCGATCTCGTTCGACGGAGCAAAGAGCGGCCGTCATAAATTCAACGCAGTCGTTCGATCATGGACGTATTTGAGGGCGACCTTCCAGGAGTGCGCGTCATCGAGCCGGACGTGTACGCCGACGATCGCGGGGCGTTTATGGAGACGTGGAACGCCCGAGATTACGGAAAGCACGGATTGGACATGACGTTCGTCCAGGACAATCTCTCCCGCTCGCGTCGGCACGTCCTTCGGGGCCTCCACTTCCAAAATCCACGTCCACAGGGCAAGCTCATCTCTGTGCTACGGGGGGAGGTCTACGACGTGGTCGTCGACATTCGAGCGGACTCGGAGACGTTTGGAGAATGGGAAGGCATGACACTGTCGGACGAGAATGCCCGGCAATTGTACGTGCCCGAAGGGTTCGCACACGGATTCGTCGTGACGAGCGACGAAGCGCTCTTCCACTACAAGTGCACCGACTTCTATCATCCCGAGGCGGAAGGCGTCATCCGGTGGAATGATCCGGGCCTCAATGTCGAGTGGCCCGTGGACGAGCCCATTTTGTCGGATCGGGATCGGGCGGCCCCCCTCCTGGAGGAGGTGCCGTCGGAACGGTTTCTCTTTCACACGTCCGGGACGGCTGTTTCGTAGCAACGCTCTGATCGATGACCGATTCGACCGAACGTAGGTTCCTGTTGCTCGGGGCCACGGGGCAGGTGGGCCATGAGCTTCGCGATCCCCTTTCCGAATTGGGAAGGGTGGTGGCCCCGGAGCGGGACGATGTCGATCTCGCGGCGCCCGACACGATCCGGGGGGCAATCCGCAGGGTCGAGCCCGACATCGTCGTCAACGCGGCGGCGTACACGGCGGTGGACCGGGCCGAGGAGGAGCCCGATCGGGCGCAGGCCGTCAACGCCCGGGCACCCGGCGTGCTGGCCGAGGTGACGGAGGAGGTCGGCGGGTGGCTCGTCCACTATTCCACCGACTACGTCTTCGATGGAACGAATGAGAGGCCGTACGTCGAGACCGACGCGCCGAATCCGATCAACGCGTACGGACGGACGAAGCGGGCGGGGGAGGAGGCGATCCAGGCGGTCGACGGGCGGCACCTGATTCTGCGCACGAGCTGGGTCTACAGCGACCGTCGGTCGAACTTTTTGAAATCGATGCTTCGGCTCGCCGACGAGCACGAGACCCTCACGGTGGTCGACGATCAGATCGGGACGCCGACGTGGGCGGGGTGGATTGCCGAGGCCACGGGCACGATTCTACGAGACGTATTTGATCGAGAGGCGGCAGGCGACGTACGGGGGCTCTACCACCTGGCCGCGTCCGGACAGACCAGCTGGTACGGTTTTGCTCGGGCCATCTTTGCCCAGTTCGGGCGGGACGACGTGACGGTCGAACCGATTCCATCTGAGGAGTATCCCACCGCTGCGGACCGGCCGCCGTACACGGTGCTGGATTCGAGCCGGGCCCGGCAGACGTTCGATCTTGCGATCCCGACCTGGAGCGAGCAACTGGACGCGCTGCGGCGGCGGATGGAGGGATAAGGGCGCTTTCGTTACAGACGGTGCCTCGACCTCCTCTATCTTTCGCCCCGTCCCGTACTACGCTTTTCCCCACGCCGGTGTCCGTTCACACGTCTTCCACCCCGCCTTTTACAACTCTCGAATTGGGCCGCCTGTCAGGAATGATGACGGCGGATCTGTCGAACGAATGGAGGACGATCGAGGCATGAGCGACGAGACGACGACTTTGCTCGTGCGCGGACTGAACGACGAAGGGCCCGGCGACATCGTGGGGGCCTTTGCGAATGAGGCGAACGTCGTTCCCGAGTCCATCGGCGCCATCGACATTGAGGGGGGCGAGGCCACTGTGGACGTGCAGTCCGGCGTCGCGGACCGGATCGTGCAGACCCTCGACGGGGGACGCATCGGGACTGCGACCGTGTCGATCGCGCCGCTGGATGCGGAGGCGGAATCGGCTCGGAACTACGCCGATGAGCTGTCTGCCCTCGTCGAGCTGGAGCGCGAGGAGGAGATGCGACGACACGAGCAGGAGATCGAGAACCTGTCGGGGCGCGAGCGCGAGGAGCGAGGCCGTGCGCTGCTCCGCATGCGAGGTCGGGACGAAGGGGAGGAACTGGGCGGTCACCTCGTCAAATTCATGCGCGAGCAGAAGGGGCAGCCCCTCCCCGACCACGAGATTCGGGTGGGCGACCTCGTCATGATTTCCAAGAGGGATCCCCTCCGCGACGACAACCCCACCGGCACCGTCACCCAGGTCACAAACTATTCCGTCACCGTCTCCTTCGATCCGAAACCGGACGGATGGGTGTACGGAAACGGCCTGCGCGTCGATCTCTACGTCAACGACATCACGTACCAGCGCATGCAGGACGCGCTGGCCCAGCTCCCCACGGCGGACGGGAAGCTCGCCCACCTGCGCGACGTGTGCACCGGCGCGACGGAGCCGGCTACGGCCGAGCCCGCCGAGATCGAGGTGTGGCACAACCCGGCGCTGAACGCCTCACAAAAACAGGCCGTTCGCGAAGCGGTGGACACCGAGGGTGTGCACCTCATCCACGGGCCGCCCGGCACCGGCAAGACGACCACGGCCATCGAAGTCATTCAGCAGTGCGTGGATCGGGGCGAGTCGGTGCTGGCCACCGCGGCGTCCAACACTGTCGTCGACAACATGGTCGCATTTCTCGTGGAGCAGGGTGCCGACGTGGTGCGCCTCGGCCACCCCGCCCGCGTGAGCGACCGGCTTCACGTCCACACGCTCGACGCCCGCATCGAGGACCACGAGACCTACCAGCGCTCGCAGGCCCGCCGCGAGGAGGCGTTCGACGTGGTCCGACGACTGTCGGACCAGGACGATCTGACGCCCCCCTCCGGCCGGTGGCGTCGGGGCATGTCGGATCGCAGGATCAAGGAGCTGGCCGAAGAGGGGCGCGGGTCGCGCGGCGTGCCCGCCCACAAGATGAAGGAGATGGCCGAGTGGCTCGAGCTGCGCGAGCAGGCCGACGCCCTCTTCGACGAGGCCGAGCGGTTGGAGCAGGAAGCCATCGACGAGGTACTGTCGGCCGCCGACGTGGTGTGCAGCACCAACTCGACCGCCGGAAGTGATCTGATGGAAAACCAAAGGGTTGACACCCTCGTCATCGACGAGGCCACGCAGGCCACGGCGCCCTCCTGCTGGATTCCGATGACGCACGCCCGCCGTGCCGTCCTGGTGGGCGACCACAAGCAGCTTCCGCCCATCATTCTCAACCGGGAGGCCGCGCAGAGCGGGCTGCAGTACACCCTCTTCGAGCGCCTGGCGAGACATCAGGAGACGGACCCGAAGGCGCCGGGCTCGATCCGCAGCCTCCTGCGCACGCAGTACCGCATGCACGAGACCATCATGGGGTTCTCCGGTCAGACCTTCTACGATGACCGGCTGAAGGCCGCCGACGCCGTACGACGCCACACCCTGGCCGACCTCGGGGTGACGGCGGACGTTCTGCCGACCGAACGGCGCGAGATTCTCGATCCCGACGCCCCCCTCGTGTTCGTGGACACCACCGTCATCGACGCGCCCGAACAGCAGCGAGCCGGGTCGCACTCCCGCGAGAATCCCCGCGAGGCCGAACTCGTGACGCGCCTAGCCACCGACCTGCTGAAGACGGGCGTGGCCCCGGAGCAGATCGCCGTCATCTCGCCGTACGACGATCAGGTCGATCGGATCATTGAGCAGATCGACGGGGAGAAACTCGAGGTCGACACGGTCGACGGCTTTCAGGGACGTGAGAAGGAGGTCGTCCTCGTCTCGCTCGTCCGCAGCAACGACCGGGGCCAGATCGGCTTTCTCGACGAGCCCCGGCGGTTCAACGTGGCCCTCACCCGGGCCCGTCGAAAAGCGGTGGTTGTCGGCGACGCCGGCACGGTGGCCGTCGGCGACGTGTTTGACGCCTTCGTCCAGTATGCCGAAACTGAGGGACGCGTCGTGCGGCTGTAGAATTTCCGGTTGCCGAAGAGCACGACAGACTTTTGAAACCCCTGCGGACAGGGAAGGTATTTCTTACGCTTCGTAAGAGATAAGATTGATCAAAAGAATGCCGACCACCACCCTTACCAGTCGCGGGCAAACGACCATTCCCAAGTCCATTCGGGATGCGCTTCGTCTTCAGCCGGGGGATCGCGTCGAGTTTGTACTCGACGGGGAAGAGGTCATTTTGCGTCGAGCAGGGGCGGATCTGACAGCGCTGGACGGTCTGCTTGATCGGTCGGATCGTCCGGCCGTGTCGGTCGACGAGATGGAAGACGCGATCCGGCAAGGGGCGGGAGGAGAGAACGCGAGCTCATGATTGGATTGGACACGAACGTACTCGTCCGCTACATTACGCGAGACGATCCCGAGCAGTACCGTGCGGCGAAGGCATTTCTGGAGTCGAAGTGTACGCAGGAGGAGCCGGGCTATGTGAACGTCGTCGTGCTCTGTGAACTGGTGTGGGTTCTCACGGGGGCGTATGAGGCAGACCGAAAAGACGTAGTTCGGATCCTGAATCAGTTGCTGCGCACCCGGCAGCTTCACATTGCGAACCGGGATGCGGTGCGTGCGGCCCTGAGAACCTGTTTGGCGGATTGTCTACGGCCTATGACTTCGTGGATCTCGTGCAGAAAGACTTCTGCGCTGGGGATCTGAGATCTCCTCCCCCGGTAGCTCCACTACAGGGCTCGCTTGAGCGTCTTTCTGACACTTCGCCCACTGTGTCTCGGCATCGTATCCATCCACCAAACAGATGCTGTGATGAGCGCCTTCAGACAGACGCAGGCCGACTTTGCAGATTGTCTGTTCGGACAGTTGAACCGAGACGCCGGATGTACGGGAACCGTGAGTTTCGATCAGCGGGCACAGGAGATAGACGGTTGGCGGGCGGTGGAAACGTAGCCTCGGTTCGGATCGCAGACGGTCGTTCCTCTTCTTCCTTCTACTGATGGTTTTTGTCTGCCGACTCGTTTTCACGGCCCTTCTCATCACATTCGGGGCGGTCGTCTGCCGACCGGGACAGGCCCAGCCCGCGGGGGGCGACGTAGCGTCGGTGCAGGATACGTCCACCACCGACGAGACGCAGAGTGCCAGCTGGCTCGTCCTTCCGTATGCGTCCTACGCCCCGGACACGAAATTTGCCGGGGGGCTCGTCATGGGCTACTACCGGCCGGAGCAGGCCGACGGCGCGGCCTCCAGCGTGCAGACGACGCTCACGGTCACCCAGCGCCGGCAGCTCATCGCGGAGGTCGAGCCCGAGCTCTACGTCGCCGACGGACGGTGGCGGGGAGAGGGTCGCGTCAAGGCCAGTCACTTTCCGAATTCCTTCTACGGCATCGGCGGAGACACGCCGGCGCGTGCCGAGGAGGCCTACACGGAACGCTACGCCCTGCTCGACCTCACGGCCCAGCGGCGCGTGCGGCCGAATCTGCGGGTGGGCCCGCGGGTTTTCGTGCGCGGGGAAACGGTGCGCGACCCGGAGGCAGGGGGGCTCATCGATCGGGGACGGATTGCCGGGGCGGACGGGGGCGTGACGGCGGGCCTCGGCCTGTCGGCCTTCTGGGACGGGCGCAACAGCCTCTACTACCCGACGACGGGCTCGTACGCAGAGGTCGTGTTCACTCTCCACTCCGCGGCGTGGGGGAGCGACTACACCTTTGGCCGGGTAAAGGCGGATCTCCGTGGGTATCGGTCCCTCGGGCCGGGCACCCTCGCAGGACAGGTCTATGCGGAGTCAGTGATGGGAACGGCGCCCTTTCAGCAGCTCCCCCTCCTGGGCGGATCGAGTCGCATGCGGGGCTACCGGGAAGGACGCTTTCGCGACGACGTGTACTGGACCGCCCAGACCGAGTATCGGGTTCCCCTGTTTTGGCGCTTCAAGGGAGCCGTCTTTGCCTCGGTGGGAGAGGTGGGGCCGCGGCTCGGAGGGGCACTCGTCGATGACGTAGAGGCGGCGGTGGGCGTCGGCGGTCGCCTCCGGCTCACGGAGGACGGCGTCCACGGCCGGCTCGACATTGCGTACAGTCCCACCGGACCCGAACCGTACGTCTCCATGGGAGAAGCCTTTTAGCGCAGGGTGATCGTATATTTAAGTCCCCCTCGATGGAGCAGAGGCTCACAGGAGCCCTCGATATCCGATTTTGCCGGAAACGCCTGGGAGAACGGGCGCACGGGGGCGCGGGAGCACTGCCATTCTGCCCTGAATTCCGTCGCGCCTTCGCCAACAGAGGCCGGGATGCGATTGCCGGGCCTTTTGGTGTCTGCGGTTCACTTTTTCGTCCGTCCTTTGCATATTATACCCCGGAGGAAGAGGTCGTCCGGTGCGTATCGCCTCACGTTTACGGGCGGCGCTCAGAGACAGTGGCGGGTCCCATCTCTTCTCGTTTCATCCCGCAGTTTGCTTTTGTTCATGAGACACGTTTTTATCTTCGCGCTCTGCGCACTGCTTCTCACGTCCTGTACGTTCTTCAAAGAATCGGCCGACGCTCCCGACCCTGCGAGCGCGACGGAAGAAGAGGACGATCCGTTTGAGCCGTGGGAAGAGACGCTGGAAGACACGGAAAAAATTGACGGCTTCCTTCCGCTTCACCAGAAAGAAGACCGCACGCTCTACGCCGAGATTTCGCAGGACCAGCTGAACGAAAATTTCGGGCTCGTCCTGCACATCAGCGAGGGCGTGGGGGTCTTCAATTTGCACGCTGGCCTGCGCCTGACCGACACGCGCATGATGCAGTTCCGGAAGGTGGGGCACAAGGTGCACCTCGTGCACAGAAATCCCCGCTTTCGGGCGGATGCGGGGGGCATGCGCACCTCGATGGAGGAGAACGTCGGGCATTCGGTCGTGCACGCGTTCGACATCGTGAGCAAGAACGATTCGACCGAGGCCCTGCTCGTTGAGTTCTCCGACTTTGTGGTGTCCGACTACGCCCGCATCGGCGAGAGCGTCAAGCCGTACTTCAACCAGACGCCGGTGCAGTTCCAGGACGGAAAAAGCTACGTCGACCGCGTTCGGGGCTTCGAAAAGAACGTCGAGATCGACGCAATGCTGAACTACGAGGGATCGGATCCGCCGATGATTGGAGGAGAAGCCATCCCGGACTATCGCTCCGTTCCGGTGGGGGTGCGCTATTCGTTCTTTCAGCTTCCGGAGGATCCGATGCAGGCCCGCGCGGCCGACGACCGGGTGGGATACTTCACCGATGCGATCAAGGATTTCTCGAAGGACCGTCAGTCCGATCCCTTTCTCCGCTACGTGACGCGGTGGCGCCTGGCGCCGAGCGACACGGCCGCCTACAGGGAGGGGGAGCTCGTGGAGCCGGAGGAGCCCATCGTGTACTACGTCGACCACACCGTGCCCGAGGAGTATCGTCCCTACGTCAAGGAGGGCATTGAGGCGTGGAACGAGGCCTTCGAGGCGGCCGGATACGAAAATGCCGTCGTGGCCAAAGAGGCACCGGACGATTCCTCTTGGAGCGCGGAGGACATTCGGTATTCGACCGTGCAGTGGACGGCGGCGCATCAGATGGGATACGCCATCGGCCCGTCTCAGACCGACCCGCGAACGGGGGAGATTTTGAACGCCGACATCCTCATCTCCTCGGAGTTCGTGCGGGGGTGGCAGCAGAGCTACGAGGATCTCTTTCCGGAGGGGAAGGGGCGAGACGGAATCCGATCCCCGATGCGGCACACCGCCCGGGCTCTGGATCAGATGTTTCCCGCAAAGCTGAGTCGGCGGGCGTGCCTGGCCGAGCGCGGCAAAGCGCAGCAGCTCGGGCTTCAGCGCGCGTTGCTGATGGCCCGCGGACAGCTCGATCCCAGTGCCCCGATGCCGGAGGAGTATCTCGGGGCCGCGGTCAAGGATCTCGTGATGCACGAGGTAGGCCACACGCTCGGCCTCCGTCATAACTTTAAGGCCTCCTCGGGCATTCCCACCGAGGAGCTCCACGACGAGAGCTACACGGGCGAGCACGGCGTGAGCCTCTCGGTCATGGACTACGCGCCGGTAAACGTGGCGCTCGACGCGGACGAGCAGGGTCACTACTGGAATCCGAACGTCGGGACGTACGACGAGTGGGCCATCAAGTACGGGTACATGCCCATCGCCGAGCAGGGCGAGGACGGGCCCCTCACGCGGGACGGCCCGCTGGCCGACACGGCGACGGTCGAGACGAACGGGCTCGACAAAATTGCGGCCGAGTCGAGCGATCCGATGCACACGTACGGTACCGACGAGGACGCCCAGCTCGGGGCCTATGCCGTCGATCCGCTCACCAATACGTGGGAGCTGGGCTCCGATCCCCTGGCGTTTGCGGAGACGCGAACCGAGCTCGTGCAGAAGGTCGGGCCGAAGCTCGACGATCGGCTCATTGCCGAGGGAGAGCGGTATCACCGCCTGCGCGAGGCCACGACGGCTCTCCTCATGGAACGATACCGCTCGCTCCAGCCCGTCACCAAGACGGTGGGGGGGATGTACGTGGCGCGCGATCATAAAGGCACACCGGACGCGCGGCCGCCGTTTCGGCCGGTCTCCGCCGACGAGCAGCAGCAGGCCGTCGATCTTCTGGTCGAGACCGCGTTTGCCCCGGATGCCTTTTCGTTCGAGCCCGAGCGCCTCAACAAGCTGGCCCCGAATCGGCGGTCGTACTGGCAGATCCCGGTGAATCTCCAGATCGACTTTCCGGTGCACGAGTACGTGTCGACGGTCCAGACCGGTCTTCTCGGCGACCTGCTCCATCCGGCTCGGCTCACGCGGATGATCGACAATCGGGTGCGCACCGAAGGGGAGGCGTACGGACCGGGAGATCTCCTGCCCCGCCTGACCGACGCCATCTGGAACGAACTCGACGCACAGCCGCCCCGGGCTCCGTCCATCAATTCGTTCCGCCGCACTCTGCAGCGGACCTACACCGATCGCCTCATCGACTACCTGTTGGACACGACCAGCTGGATCACCATTGCGCCGGGCGACGCGGACCAGGTGGCCGTGCCGGAGGACGTTCGGTCGCTGGCCCGCCTCGAACTCACCGAACTTTCCGAGCAGATCGACCGTGCGCTGGCCGGCGGCTCGCTCGATCGGGCGACGCGTGCGCACCTCCTCGAAACGCAGGAGCGCATCGACCGGGCCCTCGAGGCCTCGGTTCAGGTGACGCCGTAAGTGGAGGGGCCGTGGGAGGGAGACGGACCGACACCTCCAAAACCGACGGGAGTCTACCCCGTTGAACTACAATCCGCCCCTTGCCACACCGGTCTTCTCTGGGTTAATTCGCAATCGGATATGACTTTTGACGATCAGTTCCGTCCGGACACGGCGCCGCTCTACACGGACCTCTACCAGCTGACGATGCTTCAGGCCTACTGGCGGGAGGAGATGGACGAGACGGCGGTGTTCGATCTCTTCGTTCGTCGGCTCAAGGACCGAAACTTTCTCCTGGCCTGTGGCCTCGAGCAGGCGCTCGAGTACCTGGAGCACCTCTCGTTTTCGGAGGAGGCGATCGAGTATCTCGACGAGCAGGGACAGTTCGAGAATGCCTTTCTGGAGTGGCTTCTGGACTTCGAGTTTACCGGGGACGTGTACGCAGTGCCGGAGGGGACGCCCGTCTTTCCCGACGAGCCGATCGTCGAGGTCGTGGCACCAATCGGAGAGGCGCAGCTGGCAGAAACGTTTCTGCTGAATCAGATCACCTTCCAGACGACCATTGCCTCGAAGGCTGTGCGCGTCGTGCAGGCCGCCCATCAGGGGGACGCCGAACGGGTGGTGGCCGACTTCGGCATGCGGCGCATGCACGGCACCGACGCTGCGATGAAGGCGGCCCGTGCCGCGTACGTGGCCGGCGTCGATTCCACCTCCAACGTTGCGGCCGGGCAGGCCTACGGTCTTCCCGTCACTGGCACAATGGCCCACAGTTACATCGAGGCGCACGACTCCGAGATGGAGGCCTTTCGGGCGTTTGCGGATCTGTATCCGGAGACGATTCTGCTGGTCGACACCTACGACACGCTCGCCGGGGTGCAAAAGGTGATTGACCTCGCGGAGGAGAAGGGAGACGATTTTCAGGTGCGGGGTATTCGGCTCGACTCCGGAGACCTGGCGGAGCTGGCCAAGGAAGCGCGCGGGCGTCTCGACGAGGCCGGGCTCACGGACATGCTGATCTTTGCCAGCAGCAGCCTCGACGAGCACAAGATCACAGATCTTCTCGACCGGGGAGCACCGATCGACGGCTTTGGGGTGGGGACCAAGATGGGGACCTCCGCCGACCAGCCGGCCCTCGACAGCGCGTACAAGCTGTGTGCATATGCGGATCAGCCCCGAATGAAGCTCTCCTCCGAGAAGTCCAATCTGCCGGGTCGAAAGCAGGTGATTCGTCAGTACGAGGAGGGAACGGCCGTGCGCGACGTCATTGCGACGGAGGAGAGTGACCGGCACGCGGGGGCGCCCCTGCTGGAACGGGTGATGGCCGAGGGCGAGCGGACCGATGCAGGGAGCGAGCGGCCCCTCGACGCCCTCCGAGAGCATGCAGCCGCTCGTATTGCGGAACTTCCCGCTCGGGTCCAGGCCCTGGAGGCTGATTCTGAGGACTACGAGGTGGTGCTCAGCGACGCGATGGAACAGCGGCTCAATGAGACGCGGTCCAATCTTCGGGAGGCGATGGCGGTGCCGGCGCAGTAGGAGGGCGTGTCCCGCAGGGGGAATCCGGGTACAGACACGTAGGTGCAGCGTATACAGGAGTAGCTGATTACGTTTCATGGAGTCTACGGAATCGATTGCGTCCGGACCGCAGGTGCCTCGTTCCGAGCACGAGGAACGTCGGCTCCGTACGCTCGATCACTATGACGTGCTCGAGGCCCCGCCGACGGAGGCGTTCGATCGGGTGACGCGATTGGCGACCCGGCTCTTTGACGTCTCGATTGCGCTCGTGAACTTCATTGACCGGGAGCACCAGTGGTGTTTGTCGAGTACCGGGCTCGATCTGGATCGGACGTCGCGCGAGGTGGCGTTTTGCACCTATACCATTGAGCAGGAGGGGGTTCTGGTCGTGGAGGATGCCCGGGAGGACGAGCGCTTTTCCGACAATCCTCTCGTGACGGAGGAGCCTCACATTCGTTTCTATGCCGGCGCCCCCCTCACGGCCCCGACGGGATACCGCCTCGGGACCCTTTGCCTCCTCGACGACGAGCCTCAGACGTTCTCGACGGAGGACCGGGAGACGCTCACCGACCTGGCGGGGATCGTGATGGACGAGCTCAACCTCCGTCACTACGCCTCCGACCTCGACGCCTCGCGGCAGGCCCATCGGGACACCAGTGAACAGCGAACGCGCATCCTCGAGAGCATTACCGACGCCTTCATCGCGCTCGACGACGAGTGGCGCTTCTCGTACGTGAATGCGCAGGCCGAGGCCTTGCTGGAACGGTCGCGAGAACACCTGGTGGGGCAGAAGGTCTGGGACGAATTTCCGGGCGTTCTCGGGTCGCGGTTCCACGAAAAGTACCAGGCCGCGATCGAAGAGGGCGCCACTGTGGAGTTCGTCGAGTACTATCCGCCCCTGAATCGGTGGTTCGAGGTGAAGGCCTTTCCCTTTGAAGGTGGGCTTTCGGTGTACTTCGACGACGTGACCGATCGCATCGAGGCCCGCGAGAGCCTGCGCCGGGAGCGTGATCTCACCGAGGCCATTATGGACACGAGTGTGGCGGCGCTCCTCATCGTCGACGCTGCCGGGCAGGTCTCGTTCGCCAATGATCCGGCCGGCGACATTCTCGGCGTCTCTCCCGGCAATCTGATCGGACGGGTGCATTCCGAGACCGGCACGCTCAAGGAACTGGACGGCACTGTGATTCCGACCGAGGAGTGGCCGTTTCGGCACATACTGGAGTCCGGGACGCCGATTACGGAGAAACGGTACGTACTGGAGCGTCCCGACGGCACGGAGCGGTACATTTCGCTCAACGGGGCCCCGCTCCGCAACAACGACGGCACGATCCGCCAGGTGGTCTTTTCGATCGACGACATTACCGAGCAGGTCCGGTACGAGCGAGAGCTGAAGGCGGCCAAGGAGGAGGCCGAACAGGCCAGCGAACTGAAGTCGGCGTTTTTGGCGAACGTGAGCCACGACGTGCAGACGCCGCTCTCCTCCATCGTGAACCACGCCGATCTGCTGCGGCGGGAGGTCGGGGAGGAGCATGAGGACCGGATTGCTCTCATCAAGCGGAGCAGCGATCGACTGCTTAACACAATCGAGTCGGTCCTCGATCTGTCGAAGCTGGAGGCCGGTGCGGTCGATCCGACACCGGAGGACGTCGACCTCGCCGACGAACTGCTGGGCACGGTCGAAATCTTCAAGCCGCAGGCTGCGGAGGGCGACGTGGACCTCGAAACGGCGGTTGAGGATCCGCTCCCGGCGACGCTCGATCCCACGATGCTTCACCGCATCGTCGACAATCTGTTGAGCAATGCGCTGAAGTTTACCAAGCCGGGGGGCACCGTGACCGTCCGCGCCCACGGAGACGACGGAGCGGTCGTCCTTGAAGTCGAAGATACCGGAATTGGCATCGACGAGTCGTTTCTGCCCACCCTCTTTGAAGCGTTTTCGCGGGGACCGAACCAGCCGCACACGGAAGGATCGGGACTGGGCCTGGCGATCACCCAACATCTGACGGACATCATGGGCGGAAGCATCGACGTCGAAAGCGAAGAGGGTGAAGGCACGACGGTGACCGTCCGCCTGCCTCGATGAGCGTCGGGTTTCGGCTGGACACGGTGCTTTTTGCGTCAACGGCCACGGATCGGTGTCCACTTGATCGTCGTGCTTACACGGAAAGAATCGTCGTGAGGCGCGCCTCGCTACAGTTCCGTTCCGAGGCAGTCCGAGGCAACGTGCACCGTCCACGTGGGCACTTGAGATCATAGGCGCGGCCTCCTGTCTCTTTGGGGAAGAGGCAGAGTGGCTCATTCCATGCTGCATTCCACACTCCACATTCTGCATTCTCTATCTATGAGCATTCGCTGGGGCATTCTCGGTACTGGAAATATCGCCCACCTGGTCGCGTCGGACCTGCAGCTGCTGCCGCGCGCCGACCTGGTGGCCGTCGGATCCCGGTCGCAGGAGCGGGCCGACGCGTTCGGCGACGAGTTCGACGTTCCGAAGCGATACGCCTCCTACGAGGCGCTGGTGGCGGAGGCGGACGTGGACGCGGTGCACGTGGCCACTCCGCACACCGGCCACGTCGAGCACGCCACGCTGGCCCTGCAGGCCGGCTGTGCGGTGCTCTGCGAGAAGCCGCTCACGATCAACGCTCGGGAGGCGGAGCGCCTCATCGAGACGGCTCGGGCGGAAGGGCAGTTTTTGATGGAGGCCCTGTGGACCCGCTTTCTTCCCGTGATGGACGACGTCCGGCGGCTCGTGACGGAAGAACGAGTCCTTGGCGAGGTGCAGCAGATGCGGGCCG
Organism: uncultured Salinivenus sp.; assembly: GCA_964502085.1. Lineage (GTDB taxonomy): Bacteria > Bacteroidota > Rhodothermia > Rhodothermales > Salinibacteraceae > Salinibacter. Next base: position 37,711 of record CAZCUZ010000012.1, read on the forward strand.
ACATCGGCCTCGTCGAGCCGTTCGATCCCGATCATCGTCTCTTTGATCCGGCGCTCGGCGGCGGGGCCCTGCTCGACCTCGGCGTCTATCCGATGGCGTTTGCGTTCGACCTGTTCGGCTCGCCGGACGCGGTGACGTCGACGGCGGTGGTCGGGGAGACGGGCGTCGACGAGCAGTGTGCCGTCGTCTTCGAGTACGAGAACGGATTGCAGATCGTGTGGCAGGCCTCTGTTCGGGGAGACGTGGGGCGGACCTGCGCCCTGGCGGGATCCGGCGGGCGGTTGGAGGGGCGGCGGTCGTGGTGGAAGGGGGCACCGTTCGATCTCACACAATCGGACGGCACGACGGAACTCTTTGCCCGCCCGTTCGAGGGGAACGGCTACCAGTTCGAGGTCGCCCACGTCATGCGGTGCCTGCGCGAAGGGCGAACCGAGAGCCCCGTCATGCCCCTCGACGAAAGCCGGGCTCTCCTCGAGTTCGCCGACGCCCTCCGCGAGACGTGGGGCGTGCGGTATCCGCAGGAGGCGTGAGGGACGTGTGCAGTAGCCGAGCATCGAACCGTATCCATTCCTTCATTCGTTGGTCGTTCCCATGGATCGCCGAACCTTTCTCATTTCCGGGACCGCGACGCTGGGAGGCATGGCGCTCCTGGGGACGGTCCCTCATTCTAACCGAGTCTCCCCTCAGGAAGAGCCCGTCGTGATGACGGTCACCGGCCCCATCGAGCCGGAGGCGATGGGGCAGACGCTCGCGCACGAGCACGTGATGGTCGATTTTGTGGATATCGACGAGGTCGGGCCGGATCGGTACGACCGGGAAACCGTGGTGGGCACCGTTCGCCCCTATCTCGAGGACCTTGCGGAGGTCGGGGGGGACACGTTCGTCGACTGCACGCCGGCCTATCTGGGACGCGATCCCCGCGTGCTGCGTCGGCTCGCTCAGGCGACTGGCCTCCAAATTCTCACAAACACTGGGTACTACGGGGCCCGCGAGGACCAGCACGTGCCCGAGCACGCCTATTCCGATTCCGTCGACGCCCTCGCGGGGCGGTGGGTGCGCGAGTGGGAGGAGGGCATTGGGGACACCTCGGTTCGGCCCGGCTTCATCAAAATTGGCGTCGATGGGGGGACGCTCTCAGACATTGATCGAACGCTGGTGCGGGCCGCGTGCCGGGCCCACCGGAAGACGGGCCTTCCCATTGCCGTGCACACGGGTCCGGCCCAGGCCGCGCACGAGCAGCTCGAGGTGCTCGCCGAGGAGGGAGTGTCGCCCGAGGCGTGGATCTGGGTACACGCCCAGGCCGAAGAGGACGTGAGCCACCACCTGGAGATTGCCCGGCGCGGCGGCTGGGTGTCGCTCGACGGGTATGCGCCGGAGCAAACCGAGCGCTACGTCCGCCTCGTGAGCCGCATGCACGAGCACGAGCTGCTCGATCGCCTCCTGCTCTCGCAGGACAACGGGTGGTACAGTGTCGGGGAGCCGGACGGAGGATCCTTTACTCCCTACACCTCGCTGTTTACGGAACTGGTTCCGGCCCTTCGGGACTCCGGCCTCTCCGACGACGCCATTCGACAGATTCTGGTGACGAATCCGGCCCGGGCCTTTTCGGTGCACCGTCGTGCGCGTGACTAGCACGGCGCGTTCGTTGGGCATTTACACGGCTGGGGTTGTCGTCCTCCCCCGTTCGGTATAGATTGCACGGGTGACGCTGGTGTCGGAATGAGACCCCAGTTTCGTACTGTCTTTCGACTAAACAGCTCCTTCTTCAATGAGCGATCCCGGAATTGAGGCACTGAGCAAAAAGGCAAATGAGGACGAGCAGGCCGCCTGTCCCGTGACGCTGGTGGTCAGCGGCAACATGGTGACCGGCCACATCGTGGGCAAGGACACCTTTGAGGCCGACACGAACCGCATGGTGGAGATGGCCCGCGAGCAGGCCGGATCCGAAAACGGTGCGATTGACGCCATGGGCGACCTAATTTCGGCCATGATGGGCGCCGTGGAGGGAGACGACTCCGGTGCGTTCATTCACATGTCGGTCCAAGAGGTCATGACGGGGGCCGAGGCCATTCATCTGGGCGGATCCGTATTCCGGTTCCGGGCCAGTGAGATTGAGGGCTTTACCATCGGCACCGTAGAGACGAAGGAGGGATAACCCGGGCGACGGGTTGTATCGGGGCGTTTTCCCCCCTGGGCTTCGACGAAGAGCGCGCGCGTCGTATTTGAGGCGGAGCGTCCGTCCGCTCCGAAGGCGAACACTCGTCGTGGCCCGGGCCGGGAATTTGGGTCGGGACCTACGAATTGGAGGGGTTGGGAGATCGCTGTTCGACCGGGCCCACCTCCCGATCCTGGTAGTCGCTAAGGTCCTCGACGGGTCGGTCGTATTTTGTGTCCATGAGGGGCGAAGAGAACAGAAAGTCCGCCGTGGACCGCGTGCAGGCGATCGGCACGTTCCACACGGCCGCGATGCGGAGCAGGGCCTTCACGTCCGGATCGTGGGGCATCGGCTCCAGCGGATCCCAGAAGAAGATCAGGACGTCGATGGTGCCCTCCGCGATGCGAGCCCCGAGCTGTTGGTCGCCGCCGAGGGGGCCGCTTTGGAGGCGGGTGATGGAGAAGTTGAGCTTTTCCTGGAGGAGACGGCCGGTGGTTCCGGTGGCGTAGAGTTCGTGATCGGTCAGGCGCTCACGGTTGTAATCGGCCCACTCGAGGAGATCCGGCTTCTTGTTGTCGTGGGCCACGAGAGCGACGTTTTTCTTCTCGTTCATCGTGCGGGTGGCGATAGGCATAGTGGGGGCGGCACAGGGCCGGGACAGTGAGGAAGGACGGCGATCTGAAGGTCCGTTTGGTGAATCCGATTGATCGCGTAAAAGGGGGGACGTTCGTTACGGGGCGTGCGGGCTCCGTCGGCCCCGAGGCCGATTGTCGGAGACGAGGCGTGAATTTGCACTTTTCCTGGATAAACGGGAGAATCTATCCGTAGAGGGGATAAACGAAGATGAAATTACAGGGAGGTACGGCAGACGCTTTCACGCCTCGTGTTTAGTGTTATGGAGGATGTTCTCGAATCGATCATGATCGTGACCATCACATTCTGCACGCCGTACAGCGAGCACAGAGAGGATGGGGCCACCCTCCACGAGCGGCAGCTTGAGGCCGTTCCTCAGACCACTGCCGAGCAGATGATGGAGGATTTCGTGCAGTATCGGACCACCCGTGCCGAGAGCCATCGAAGTGTGCTCTACCGGTATGAGGGGGCGGAAGACGACGTTCTCGTGGCTCTCGATTTTGAAGAGATCGTCGCCCTGACCGCTTCCGAGGGATAGGGAAGATGTTCCCTGTGACGGCTCTATGCCCGAGCGGAAGAATGGCAGGAGACATTAGGCTTGGTCGTCGAAGGACAGCGTGACGGTTTGGCCCTGGTATTCAATCTCAATTCCATCCTCCACCTTCTGGACTGTGGCGACCGTCCGTTCGACGTCAAAGTTCTGTCGTTTGACGTGGGCCCTCACCGTTTCTTCGGCCACTGCGACGTGCTGCGGTTCGTCGCCGATTTCCTGGGCCTGGTTGGCCACGTCGAACAGGAGAGGGGCAATCTGGGCCACGTAGGTCGCCGCCATAAATTCGGGACTGGGTTCGTCCATTTCGAGGTCGTCCATAGGGGGGAGTGCAGTTATGAAGAGGAAGCGATGTGCAGAGACGCCTGCCGTTTTCGTCAGGCGAGTCCAGAACTCCGAATGACAGGACCGAGCGGGCGTTCCTTTGGACGAAGCACCTCTGCACACGAGCGAGGCGTGCGTTCAGTTCTTGGAAGGCCTCGTGCTGTCGTCTACAGCGAGGGGGGCCATCTCCAAACAGAAAAAGGACATTGGTTCGCATCCCAACGGGTCTTGAGTTGGATGGGAACGGTCTCTCCGATCGTCGAAGCGTCGACTGAGAGGCCGATAGCGGTGTTCCGGTCGGGTTGTATTGAAAGTTATCGAGCAATGGCTTAACATGGGCTTTCCAGTGTCACCTCTGATTTATTGGTCATTTCAGATGGATCGGAGGCACACCTCTCTGCTCGGCGAGCTCGTATGTGCGTTCCTTTTAGACCGGTATGCTGTCAGACCTAAGCGAAGAGGCACAGCGTCACGCAGAAAAAGAAGAATGGGGGCCGTACCGAAACGTGCGGTACGACACGGCCGAATACGTTCGCGAGGAGGGCGAATGGAAGCGAGCGGGATTTCTCTACGCGGAGGTTCTCATCTTTGATTTGCAGGGGGTGACGAGTGCGCCGGGGAGGGAGGGGTTTCACGATGCGTACCGGCATTCGTCGCCGGCCGTGGTTCGGGAAGTGGCCCGCTTTGCTCGTCGGGCCGACATGGGGGAGGATGAACTGAAGACCGTGTACGACCGCGTTGTGGATCAGGTGTGGACCGACGCCTTTCCCCGATCGCGGTCCGACGTGTGGGAGGAGTTTCGCACGACGGTTTGGCAATGCCGGGAGGCCCTTCGACTCGAGGAGAAGGTTGAAGCGCTGGGGTCGGATCGGCTCCTTACGGAGAGAGACGCTCAGGCCTACATTGAACAGAAGAGTGAGTACGAGATCATTCGTCGAGTTGAACAACTCCTCGAGGCCGAGCATCCGGCTCGAATTCCGCCGAAGAAGCAGGAGCGAGCGGAGCGGTACCTCGCAGCGATTGAGCCGGAGCATCTGGACGATCGATGGAAGGGGAAGGCGTATCGGCGCGGGGGAGAGATTATGCTTTCACGGAACGGAAAGAAAAAGGCACTCGAATACTTCGAGCGGGCCCTGTCGTCTGTCGACCGGGACGAGGTGGCGGAGGTCGAGCGGATGGTGAATCGCCTTCGCGGGAAACTGGTGTCATAGACGGATGGCCCGTTTGAAGGGAGAGCCCGCTCGTTTCCGATGCTGCTATTGTCGCTATGTCGCCCGACGACCGGATTGATCGGCTCGAGGCCCGCATTGAACGGCTCGAGGAACAGGTTACTGCGCTGCAAAGGATACTCAGTTCGGCGGCTGAATCGTCAGCTGACGAAGCGTCGTTGGAGACAGCAGCCACGGAGCGTGGGGGCGACGGACGTGATTCGGCCGAGTCGAGCAGCGCAGCGTCTTCGCCTCCCTCCACGCCCCCTCCGTCTGAATCGTCGCACTCGCCCGGAGCCGCGTCGCGGATCGCCACCCGTGTGCTCCAGCGCGGTCAGGCCGTGCTTCGCCTGCGAAGCGAGGACTGGCTGAACTACGTCGGCATCGGGCTTCTGCTGTTCGGCCTCGCGTTTCTCTTCCGGTACTCGATCGAGCAGGGATGGCTGGTCCCGCTGGTCCGAGTGGGCGTCGGTGTTTTCACCGGTGCGGTGCTGCTCGGAGCAGGGCTTCGGCTCTCCGAGGATCGGGGGCGTCTCCGTCCGGTGTTGCTCGGCGGGAGCACCGCCACCTTCTACGGGACGATCTTCGCGGCGTACCAGCTGTACGGGCTCGTGTCGTATCCGGTGGCGTTCGCTGGGATGGGGATTGTGACCGTTGGAGCCATCGGGCTGTCCTTGCGAGAGGACCACGCCGGCGTGGCGGTTATCGGGACAATGGGCGGACTCGGGACGCCGTTTCTCCTGTATGCGGAGGTAAGCGGGGTCGCCGGCTTTTCCCTGTACACGTGCGTCGTGCTCGGAGGGGCCTGTGCCGTCTATTTGTATCGGGGATGGCGATCGGTGCTGTACACCGCCGTCGTTGGTGGGTGGGGAGTGCTGATCGTCCCGTGTGTGGAGTCGGCCGCGTCCGCGGGGCGTCCGGAGGGGGCCTGGGTGTTGCAGGGGAGTCTACTCGTTGCGTGGGGGGTGTTTGGAGGAACGCCCGTTCTCCGGGCCTTCCTTCGACGTTGGAATCTGCGAGGATGGACGGCTCAGTACTCGTCGTTCGAGGAGCGCGTCGCGTACGGGCTCGTGTGCACCACCCCGCTCATCGCCCTCGTTGCGACTCGCCTGCTGTGGGCGGGGGCCGGGGTGTTCTGGGGCGGTGTGGCGTTGGGCGGTGCGCTGCTCTACGGGGGGGCGTTCGTCGGGCTTCGGAGTCTCTCCCTCGTTCACTACGCCTCGGCCCACGGACTCGTCGCGGCGGTGCTGTTGGCCTACGGAGTGAGCGCGCACGTGGGCGGCGTCCCGCTCCTGTCGGCGTGGGCCGTAGAAGCACTGCTCCTGTTGAGGCTCGGCCGGCGCGTTCGGGATTCGGGGCTGCGAGGGGCCGGGCATGCCCTGTTTCTCCTCGTGGGCGGGTGGCTCGGCGTCCGGTGGGCGACGACCTCTCCCGATGCCGCTCCGCTTCTGTCCTTCGATTTCCTCCTCGAAGGGGGGGTACTCGGCCTCGCCGCAGCTGCGACTCGATGGATAGGACGACACTCCCGATTGTTCTATCTCGGGGGGGCCCTCGCAGGATGGCTGGCCTGGTGGCGACACGGGCTCCTTTCGTTGGCCCACGGGCAGGCCTACGTCTCCCTGGCGTGGGGCCTTACGGCCGGGGTCCTTCTCACGGTCGGGGTGCTCCGGAACTCTCGCCGAGGTCAGGAAGCGGGGCTGGCGACGCTCGGGCTGTTCGTGGGCAAGCTCTTTCTCGTGGATCTGGCGGTGCTTCCGGCCCTCTGGCGCATCGGTCTCTTCCTCGGTGCGGGTGGTGGATTTCTTTTGCTCAGCTATGCACTGCCCGGCATCGGACGGGCGAACACGCGGAAGAAGGCGTCTCCCTAATGGAATCCAGAAGGCGACCGAACTGAACGCCCCGGATTTGGGAGCGCTTTGTGAGCCGAGCTATACCGCAACTGGGCCGATCGAGTCGGACGGAGGGGATGGCGCCGTAGCTGGACGGGTATTAGAGAAACACGTTGACCGCCGTGCTGACGACTTGATCGAGAAGCGCATTTCGAAACCGGTCGGCCTCGGCCGCGGCCAAGCCTGCCTGCTTCAGGGCTTCCATTTCCGCGAGGTCCCTGCGCCCTCGGACGAGCGATGCAACCTCCGCTCTCGTCAATTTTTCCTCCTCCAAGAGCCGCGTCCATCGCTTTAGGTCGTCTTCCGTTTGCTCCAAAAAGGTCGTTCCGTCCTGAACGGCCTGGTCGCGCAGATCGTCGAAGTGGGTTTCGGCGAGCTGGACAATGTCGTCGTTCAACGTGTCGAGGAAGGTCTCGAAGTTCGGCATGCCACTGGAGAACTGTGAGGGAACGCTGCGAGGCCTTCGGAGGGACGGTTAGGGGGACCGGACGTCCTCCGGTTTTCGCTTGCCGCTTTCCAGTTCGATGATGATGTCGAATGCCTCTTCGACCTGAGCCGTTTTTTCTCGGACGAAGGCGTTCGAAAAGGACGATTGCTCCTTCCAGTCGCGAAAGAACCCGCCGATCAGGTCGCGCTCGGGGTCGAGGAGAAGCTCCCACTGTCGTGCCGAAATCTCATTCTGTGGGCGTCCTCGTGCGAACTCGTACGCCTTTTGGAGCTCCCTTTGAAGGCGCTGGACGTCGGATGCGTGTTCGGCGTACGGGTCGGTGGCCTCTTCCATGAGGGCGAGGGCGTCGACCTTCAGGGACGTCGCCTGATCGTAGGCTCTCGCGTTGAAGGGGGAGATGGTGGGCGAGCACCCACCCAGGAGGCCGAGGAGAAAGAGGGTAACGAGGAATAAAGAAAGCGACGAACGTTGGTTGGAGCATTGGTGAGAGGGGGGCGGCATTGGGGACGAGCTCGCGTCGACGAAGACTGAGAGAAGGAGCAGAAGGGCACCCGAGAGAAGAGAGGTCTTTGTTCGCGAGAAGACGAGTACATCGGTCGATGTATAGACACACGAATAAGTCGAGCATAACGTCTCGGGAGCTCTTCGGGGAGAGACGGGGAGCGAAAGACGGGATTTCGAGCGGGGGAGCCGGACGTTCTCGACGGAAAACCGTCGGGCAGGAGGAAGGGAGAAGGTAGAATGTAAACCGTTTGGAAGAGAGAACGAGAGGATGGGTAATATTGTGATCTTTTCAGTGATAAGTGAAGAAAGGAAACGGTATGGAGGCGTAACGAAAGGAAACGGGTGCTGAGGTGAGGGAGAAGGGGGATGTGCAACGTCGGCACGTGATTTGAGGACTTATTTTATGCCCATTTGCGATTCGACTCGTCCCAACGCATTCCTTCACGGAGCCATGTCCCCTGCCTTTTACGTTGCTGCAATTCTCGCCGTCGGGTGGAATCTGGCACTCACGCTTGCTGCCTACGTCAGCGGAACGGGCCCATTTCGGCCGGTTTCGTCGACGGTTCGCCTCATGGACCGAGCCGTCCATCGGGTTCGCGCCGAGGTGGGGCGCCCCGAATTTGACGCCCGGCCGACGGCCTGGAAGAGAGAGCGCGTGGGCACGATTGAGCACGTGCAGTCCCGTGTTACCGAGACGTCGGAGAACGTGACCGTGGCCGTTCCCTATGCGGAGGCGTCGGTCACGGTTGCGACTCCAGAGGGGAAGGAGCGGCGGCACTGTTCCGTTTGCATGAACTGACTCGTTCGACGGAGTCTTGGAGGCGCAACGTTCGTACGCGCTTTCGACAGAGGGACAGCCGGAGCCGGTCTTCGTCCGGTTCCGGCTTTTTTTGTGAACGAGGGGGAGTCGTCGCGGTGGGTTTCAATTTCAGCCGAACCGTCAGAGCGTTGCCGGGGGAGCGCGTCGTTGCTCGTTGACATTGAGTCCCCTTTGAGGTATACAACAGGATGTAGCACTCGCTGTTTGCCGCAACGGCTCCCAATTTTCTTATGCAGCTTCGTCGATTTTTTCCTGCGCTTCTCCTCGTCTTTGCAGTTCTCGTCGTTCCGGTTCAGGGACAGTCGACGGATGGTGAAACAGAGATTGGTGTAGGGATTGCCTTTGACGGCGGGATGACCGTTACCGTCCCCATTCACCTCTCGTCGGTTCGGCTCGAACCCCAGGTCGGTTATCGGCAAACGTCCTGGTCCATTGAGGGAGAAGACGATGAGTCCAGTTCGCTTCTCGAGATTGGGGGAGGGGTCTTTACGACGCTGCAAACGTACGAGGGAGGAAGCGTGTACGCCGGGGGACGGATTGGGCTTGTGCAGCAAAGTCAGTCTACGGGGAATACCACGGTGAGTGAGAGCGGCTTCTTCATTGGGCCGGTCCTTGGGGGAGAGTACTATCTCGGAGATCAGTTCTCGCTGGGGGCCGAGGCTGGACTGTACTACAGGGGAGATCCCACTCCGGCGGACGAAGACGTGTCGAGGTCCACCATCCGTACGAATGGGCGGGCCTTCGTTCGCGTGTATCTGTAAGGCCGACGGTCTCGTCTCGCGCGGATCCATGCCCGTGTGGGATCCGGCCGGCCACGGGGGCGGATTATTCTGCGGAGGACGAGGTGTGCTGAAGGACGAAGACGCGGGGGTAGAGGCCCCCGATTTCAATGACGCGGACGTGGCGGACGTCGAAGTGCTCGGTGTTGCGGAGGGCTTTGTTGAAGGGGGTCTGGCGCAGGACGAGTATGACGACCCGGCCGTTGGGACGGAGGGTCTCGTGGAATTGCTGGAGGACGCGGCGGTAGAAGGGCCGAAAGTCCATGCTGCTGGCGAGGCGGACGCCGAAGGGCGGATTGGTGACGACGAGGTCGGCGCGCTGATCCCCCAGCGTTTCGGCGAGATCCCACGCGTCTTCCTCGTGGAGTGTGACGCGATCGACCATCGCCTGAGCCTCCGCGTTCTCGCGGGCTCCGTCGAGGGTTTCCTCGTTCCAGTCGTTGCCTACGAGCATTGCCTCGGGCCACAGGGCGCCGGCCTCCCAGAGAATGGTGCCGGAACCGCAGAAGGGGTCGAGCACGACGGCGGGCGGTGCGTCGAGGTGGGCGAGGCGGAGGAGGGCGTAGGCGACGTTCGGTTTGAGGGCCGCGCGGGGCTGGAACAGGCGGGCCTGTCGCCGGCTCAGAGCCTCGCGGGTGTGCTGGACACTCACGAGGCCCCTCTCGTCGTGCACGTCCACCCGCACCTCCACGTCGTACTCTTCCAGGTCGACCGTCGTCCCGTAGTGGGCCTCCAGTCCGGCTCCGGCCTCCCGCTGCACGTCGATGCTCGTGAAGTCGTGGTCGCCCTGCCGTACGGTCGTCACCCGAAAGGTGCCGGCCTCTTCCATCGCCGCGACGTCGAGCGACTCGACCGTCGTGCGGATCGTCCGGAGGGCGGCCTCGGCGTCGTCGGGGATCGAGAAGGTATAGAGCGGCGCCAGCACGTGGTGCACCGACTTCATTTCTCTCGCGAGGCTGAGAGCATCGTCGGGCGTGGCTTCCACCTTGACGTGGGCGTAGCTTCGGAGACCGAGAGGCGCGTCGTCGGCCTCCGGCACGGCGATTCCGGCCGCTGCGGCCCGCTCCCGGTACTCGTCAACGACCACGTCCTCCAGGCCCATGTTCGTGGTGAAAAGAAGAGGGGTGCGTTCATCCGAGCGGAGGGACGTGACCGGGGCCTGGGGGGACATCACCGAGGGAGGTCAAGCAGAGAAGATCGTTCGCACGTCGACATCCAACCACGTCTCTCCTGTACGGTTCATTCGTATTCTCTGGAGGTTTGGAGGCTCCGTCGTTGTCTGCATTTTGGAGGAGGATCAATAACCGAGGCGGAAAGACGCCGAGCGCACGGTCGGGTTTTTGGAATGATCGACAGAATGCGATGTCCGATTCAGATTCTTCGACGTCTCTGTGGGCTATGGTCTGGCAGTACACGAAGCGGTACGGGCACTGGCCCGTCCTCCTCGTGGTGGGCGTCTACGTCTACCAGCAGTACATGCCGAGCATCGACCTGGCCGACGAGGGGCGCCCAGCCCCCACGTTCGCCGCCGAGACGATGGACGGCGCGTCCTTTCGGCTCCGGGACTACCGGGGCGAGGTGGTCGTCCTGAACGTGTGGGCGACCTGGTGCCCCCCGTGCCGGGTCGAGATGCCGGGCTTCGTGGACCTGCAGGCGGAGTTTCGGGACGAGGGGGTGCAGTTCGTGGGACTCTCCGTCGATCGAGGCGGGCGAGAACCGGTGCGCTCGTTCGCGGAGGAGAAGGGGATTAACTTTCCGCAGATCGTCGATCCGGCCCTCGCCGCTCGTCACTTTCCGGGCACTACGGTGCCCCGCACGTATCTGATTGACAGGCGGGGGCGCATTCGGTACGAGCACAGCGGCATCATTCTGAAGTGGGCGCTCGACGATGCGCTGGAGACGCTAGTGAACGAATCGCCGGAATAAATTCCGTCCGCTTCGTCGAGAGAGATCCGCCCCGACGGGAAGGAAGGCTTCTTATACCAAATGCCAAGGTTGATTGTGCATTTTGCTTCGGGGTGCTGGGGAC
>CAZCUZ010000013.1:0-47711 GCA_964502085.1 uncultured Salinivenus sp.
TGCTGGGCTCGACCCGGAGGACGCCGTCGTACAGGAGGCAGTAGAGGGCGGCGTCGGCCCTCCGCCGCCCCGAGCAGACGGACCTTCTCGTCCCATAGGTTATCGCAGGCCGAGGTTGGGGACTGGCGTCGGCTCGCCCGTCTCCACGCTCACCCACACGAGCACCGCCGTCCCGGTGGCCACCTGCTCCCCCGACCGCTTCAGTTTGGCATCGTAGGCCGTCTTCATGCTCGAATTTCCGGGCGGCGTAGCGTATACGTCGATGACGAGGGTTGCAGGATGGGTGAGGGGCCGTTTGAAGGTGCAGGTGGCGTTGGCCAGGACGGGCCCGGATTCCGTAAAGAGCGGGTCGTCGAGTGCGGTTCCGAGCCAGTCGACCCGTGCCTCCTCGAAGTAAGTAAAAAAGCGGCTGTTGTTCACGTGACCCGCTGCGTCGAGGTCGCCCCAGCGCACGGACATGGTGGCGGTGTGCACGTGCTGGGCGGCGTCAGGCAGTGCGTCGAGGTCCTCGGACATGAGAGGGCGGGGTGATGAACGGCATCGTAAGGGGGAGAATTCGAATGGGGGAAGGGCGCTCTTCATTCCCCATTCCGAGCTCCACACTCCGTATTTTCGAATTAGTAGAGCGCCATGTCGAACGTGCGGCGGTGTGCCTGCGTGGTCGGATGCTGCTCGCCCAGAAGCGTAAAGAGAGCGATGCAGGCCTTGCGGGCGCCATCGTCGTCGTAGTCGCGATTGGTGCGGACGAGGTCGATAAAGTGATCGAGCGCCGCGTCGAAGTCCTGATCGGCCAGGGCGTCAATGCCGGCCCCGTAGTCGTCTCGCCCCTCGCCTTCCGGCAGGGAGGAGGGATCCTCGGCCATTTCCAGGAGGCGGGCGAGGGTCTGTACGGCGTCGCGGACCTGCCGGAGGGCCGGGTCGGCCACGTCGGACGCCTCGGCCAGCGCCTGGGCACGGGTAGGATCCTTGAAGGCGAGAGCCCGCGCCATGAGCACCTGGGCCTCGTCGTGGTCGGGGTCCTCTTCGAGGACGGGCCACAGCAGGTGCTCGGCCTCCTCGTGGTTGCCCTCTTCGAGGGCCGCGGTCGCTTTGTCGATCCGGCTTTTCTCTTCGCTCGGCAAATTCTCGTCCAGCCACGTCTCGACGCCGTGCTTGGGTTTTGCCCCCGTAAATTCGGCGGCCACCTCTCCGTCTACGAAGAGCTTGACGGCCGGAATGCCGCGCACGCCGTATGCCTGCGCCGCCTCTCCGTTTTCGTCTACGTTGACCTTCACGAGGGCCCACTCCTCGGTCTCTTCGGCCAGCGATTCAAGGACGGGGCTTAACTGCCGGCACGGACCGCACCACGGGGCCCAGAAGTCCACGAGGACGGGCGTCTCCTCGCTCGTCTCGATCACGTCCTGCTGAAAGTCGTCCACCTCGTAGGCCATAGTCGTCGGGAGTCTGGACTGCTGAACAGAATCTGTGCACTAATATGCACGCAACGACCTCGAAAATGCTTCCGGTCTCCACGGGAGTTTCGAATGAGCAGGCGAGTGCGGGGGGAGGGCTTTGCCACAGAGGAAAGGGATTGGCTTTTAGAGCGTCCCCACGCCTCCACCTGCACGCGTTTGGGGCAAGAAGAGCGAGGAACGGACAAAAAGTCTCCCCCGAGAGAGGGACCGTTGGCACACACTCGCGGGGCATTTGGATCTCCAGAAGGACCTTGCGGTACATAGGAGCACGCTGTATTTCGTCCGATTCGTCCCCGTTCTATGTTGACGCTTCTCGAGCGCATCCGGGAGTGGTGGCAGTCCCGTCGCACGCGAAAGATTGCCCCCGACCGCGTCCGTGAGCGCGTACAGCGCGGTGCGGCGTACCTGGACACCGTCGATCCCGAGTGGTACCGGCACGTGGACGCCGACACGCTGGAGCTCGGGGACGGCCGGCACTGTATTCTCGGCCAGATGCATGGGGAGTTTCGACTGGGCCTCGGCCGATCGCATCTCATTTCGATGTCGAGTGCCCCGCGAACCAGTCTGTCGCCGGTGGCCTACGGCTTCAAGTGCGTGGACGGCGTGTCCGAGGAGTGGCAGGCGTACGACTACGAGTTGCTCACCGAGGCCTGGAAAGAGGCCGTGCGAAGGCGCCAGGAGGCCAATCCGACGACGGAGCCTTTGGACGGGGCAGGGTCGACGGGCGATTCGGTACCCGGCGAGATTGAGATTGCTTCCTCGCGCCCGACCGCGGGGTAGGCGTTCGCCCGTCAGGACGAGGCAGCGGCGACGTCGGCCGTGGGATTGGCTTCGACTGTGGCCGGGGCATGGAGGAGGTAGTGTCGAACGCCGTCGGCGAGGGCCTGCCAGCTGGCGTCCAGGATGTTGGCCGAGACCCCCACCGTGTTCCACGTCTCCGTCCCGTCGCTGTGTTCGATGAGGACGCGAACGGTGGCGGCGGTGCCGTCCCGAGGCGTGAGTACGCGGACCTTGTAGTCGGTCAGGTGCACGTCGTCGAGGTGGGGGTAAAATGACTCGAGGCCGTCCCGCATGGCGTTCGAGAGGGCGTCCACGGGACCGTTGCCCTCGGCGACGGCCAGCGTGCGTTGCTCCTGCACGGTGAGGGCTAGGGACGCTTCCACCGTCTGGTCGCCCCCATCGTCCTGACCACTCCAGACCCGCATTCGCTCCAGTTCGAAGAAGTCGGGCACGTCGCTCTGAATGGTGCGGAGGAGGAGCTCGAACGACGCTTCGGCCCCCTGAAACTCATAGCCGAGGTGCTCCAGCTCTTTGATGCGCTCGACGGCCTGAGCCGCGTCCTCCGAGCAGAGGTCGATGCCCAGCTCCTCCGCCTTGTAGCGGATGTTGCTTTTTCCGGAGAGGTCGGACACCAGGGCGCGGCGCCGGTTGCCGACAGCTTCAGGCTCCACGTGCTCGTAGGTGCTGGGATCCTTCATGACGGCGGAGACGTGAATGCCGCCCTTGTGGGTAAAGGCGCTCCGGCCCACGTACGGCGCGCCGTCGTCGGGGTCGAGGTTGGCGACTTCGTTCGTGAAGCGGGAAATATCGGCGAGCGTTCCCAGCTGCTCCTCGTTCACACAGTCGAATCCCATTTTGAGCTGCAGGTCTGGGATGACGGCGCAGAGATCGGCATTGCCGCACCGCTCGCCGAGACCGTTGATGGTGCCCTGCACGTGGCGTGCTCCGGCCCGAACGGCAGCGAGGCTGTTGGCAACTCCGCATCCCCCGTCGTCGTGGGCGTGGATGCCGAGGGTGGTGTCGAGTTCGCTGTGGACTGTTGCGGTCACCTCGTGCACGTCGTGGGGAAGAGAGCCGCCGTTCGTGTCGCAGAGCACGAGCGTATCGGCCCCGGCTTCTGCGGCGGCTCGAAGGGTGCGAAGAGCGTACTCCGGATCGTCCGCGTATCCGTCGAAGAAGTGCTCAGCGTCGTAGATCACCCGCTTCCCGTGCTTCCGAAGGAACGCGACGGACGAGCGAATCAGATCGAGATTTTCCTCGAGGGAAATGTCGAGGGCCTGCTCGACGTGCAGGGTCCACGACTTTCCAAAAATGGACACGACATTGGTCTTCGCCTCGATAATCGCCTGGAGATTGGGATCGTCGGCGGGCGCGTTGGACACGTGACGGGTGGACCCGAAGGCGCAGACGGCCGCGTGGTGCCAGTTGATGTTCTGAGCGTCCTCGAAGAAAGCCTGGTCCTTTGGATTTGATCCGGGCCAACCCCCCTCGATCACGTCGATGCCAAAGGCATCCAGCCGATGGGCAATGCGCACCTTGTCGCGGGCCGAGAGGGTGACGTGCTCGCCCTGTGTGCCGTCGCGGAGGGTGGTGTCGAAGAGTTCAACCGAGTTGGTCATCGTCTGCGTGTGTGCGTCTGGAAGTATGGGCGTGCGGGCGTAACGAGGAAAGCACCGATCAGTAAACGCTGCCGTCCCTCACGCATCACGCGTCGCGATTCAAACCTCACGAATCAAGCGTCACGTTGCTAACGGCGCCCTGTGCGGCGGAGCCAAAGAGGGTCGCGTACTTGGCAAGCACCCCCGTGGTGTAGGTTGGGGCTGGAGGAGACCACTCGGCGAGCCGGGCCTCCAGTTCGGCGTCTGAAAGCTCCACGTCCAGTCGACGTTCGGGAATGTCAATCGTAATCGAATCGCCGTCCTGAACGGCCGCGAGGGGCCCGCCAGAAGCCGCCTCGGGGGCCACGTGACCGATGGAGATGCCTCGCGTCGCGCCGGAAAAGCGACCGTCGGTAATGAGCGCTACGTCCTCGGCATGGCCCTGGCCGTCCCGAGCGGCCGTGACCCCGAGCATTTCCCGCATGCCGGGTCCGCCTTTCGGCCCTTCGTACCGGATGATGATGACGTCACCCGATTCGATGTGGCCGTCTTGAACGTAGGACGTTGCCGTCTCCTCATTGTCGAAGACCCGAGCCGTTCCTTCAAAGTGGAGGTCATCGGCCCCGGTTACCTTCAATACGGCGCCCTCGGGAGCGAGATTCCCGGTTAGAATGCGGATGGCTCCTTCCTCGTTCTTCGGATTCTCGACGGTGTAGAGGTAATCCACGTCCAGCTCTTCGATGGACGGTGGGTCGACCCGTTCAATTGCCTCTGCCAGGGTTTCCCCGGTCACGGTGAGCGCATCGCCATGGAGTAGCCCGGCGTCGAGAAGCTCTTTCAGCACGACGGGAACGCCGCCGACCTTGTGGAGATCGTTCATCACGCGACGGCCTCCCGGCTGGAAATCACCAATCTTCGGTGTCCGTCGGCTGATCTCGTCAAACTCCTGGATTGAAAGATCCACGCCGGCTTCAGCGGCCATGGCAAGAAGGTGGAGGACCCCGTTCGTCGAGCCCCCGATGGCCACCTGGAGAGCGATCGCGTTTTCAAAGGACTGTTTTGTGAGAAAGTCCGACGGGCGGCGTTTCTCCTTTACGGCCTCGAGAACCAGCGATCCCGCCTCGCGGGCCACTTCATCCCGCGATTCGTCCACGGCCGGTGGGCTTGCACTGCCAAGTGGGGAAAACCCGATGACCTCACTGATCGATGCCATCGTGTTGGCTGTGAACATGCCGCCGCACGAGCCGGCGCCCGGACAGGCACTGCGCTCGAGTTCGTCGAGCTCATCCTCGGTCATTTTCCCCGACGCGACGGCGCCGCACGCTTCGAATACATTCTGAATCGTGACGTCCTGACCCCGATGACGACCTGGCATGATCGATCCACCGTAGAGAAAGACGCTTGGGAGATCGGCGCGGATGGCGGCCATCATCATCCCCGGCATATTTTTGTCGCAGCCCCCCATGATGACGAGACCGTCGAGCCGCTCGGCAAATGCGACCAGCTCCACCGAGTCTGCAATGACCTCTCGGGAAATGAGTGATCCTTTCATGCCCTCGGTCCCCATCGAAATCCCGTCGCTGACGGTGATTGTGCCGAACTCGATCGGGGTTCCTCCGGCATCGTCGAGCCCGGTTCGGGCGGCGTCGGCCAGGCGGTCGAGGTGGACGTTACAGGGCGTGACGTCTGCCGCAGGGTTGGCAATGCCAATTAACGGTTGCGCCAGATCGTCGGCATCGTAGCCCATCGCGTGAAACATGGCCCGAGCGGGCGCCTTCTGGAGGCCATCGGTGACATCCTGGCTCTGGATCTTGGAGGAGTGGCCGTTGGAGGAAGACGACATTCTGCGTAGGGGGAAAAGTTGAAGAGAAGGTGGGTGCTGGCTTCTATTGCGTGTTGCGTAATGCGTATCTGCGATGTCGCTTGTCCCAAACGGTCATGAGCACCGGGATTACGAAATACGGAATACGAGCTTGAAGATCGATACAGCGGTGCTCAGCAGTCGGCGAACTCATTCAAGTAGGGCATTGTGTTCGCAGTTTCCCGCACCTCGTCCATGTAGCTCTTCATGAGGGCGGTCGTGTCCCAGACGCCCTGCAGCAGCGCCTCGCGCTGGGCGTCGCTGATCGTCACGTCGACCGGTTCGTCGCCCACCGTCACGGTCTCGTCTTCGACGTCAATCGTGAGTTCGAGAGCGGGATCGGCCTCGACCTGCTCCATGATCCACTCGACGGTCTCGTGGTCGGCCGTGGCGGTGGGGATGCCGAGGGCCTGGCAGTTGCCCGCAAAAATTTCGGCGAAGGACTCTCCGACGAGGCCCTTGATGCCCCATCGCATGAGTGCCTGCGGGGCGTGCTCGCGCGAGGATCCGCACCCAAAATTCTGGTTGACGACCATAATCTCGCCGTTCGGATGGCGGTTGATGGCGTGGTCGTTCAGGGTGCCGTCGTCGGTCCGCCGGGCGTCGTAGAAGGCATACTCGCCCATATTGTCGAAGGTCACCTCTTTCATGAACCGGGCCGGGATAATCTGGTCGGTGTCGATGTCGTTGCCGCGGACGGGAACGCCGGGGCCGGAGACGGACGTTACGGTTTTTTCCTGGGTGGTGCTCATATTGCGTGTTACGTATTTCGTATTGCGTAGAGCCTATTTCGTAAGTCTGAAGCTTCAGTCCTATGACGTTTGACTCGTGGGAGGAGCAAGTGCCGGCCTCCATTCAAAACGATCCGCTTTGGGGAATGAAGGTCTATCGGTTGAGTCTTTTTGCTTCGGATGTGTGTTGGCACGACGCGGGAACGCTTCAGAAGGAGGATCGCACGAAGTCTGTCGCCGATCAATTGTATCGAGCGGTCGGGTCCGTTGGGGCAAACATTGCGGAAGGCTATTCGCGGGGGACTGGGAAGGATCGAGCGCGCTTTTACGAATATGCATTGGGTTCAGCTCGTGAAAGTCGGGATTGGTACTTCAAGGGGCGGTTTGTTCTCGGCGAAAAGGTCACACAGCATCGTCTCGGTTTTATGACGGAAATAATCCGCCTCTTGCTCGTCATTGTACCGAAACAGCGAGGTGGGCAGATCAGAGAGCCGGGTCCGTCGTATACAACATCGGACGGACAAGTGAACGATTTTCTCAAAAACATCCCGTTTCCTTCTGAGCCGCCAGCACTGAGGTGATTGCGAAGAGGATTTTGGAGAAAATAGTGACGGGACTATTATGTATTGCGTATTCCGTTTTTCGTGGTGTTAAGGTTCGAAAAACACGCAATACGAAATACGCAATAGATCACATCAGCGTCCGCACGTCAGTCACCTCCCCTTCGACAGCTGCGGCCACGACCATCGCCGGGCTCATCAGCACGGTGCGGCCGTCTTTGCTGCCCTGGCGGCCGATGAAGTTTCGGTTGGAGGAGGAGGCGCAGAGCTCGCGGCCCTGGAGCTGGTCCTCGTTCATGCCCAGGCACATCGAGCACCCGGCGCCGCGCCAGTCGAAGCCGGCGTCGCGGAAGACGTCGGCCAGACCTTCCTCTTCGGCCTGCTTCTTCACGCCCTGGGAGCCGGGCACCACCATGGCGCGCACGTCGTCGGCGACGGGACGCCCCAATTTTTCCAGGAGGGAGGCGGCCTCGCGGAGGTCCGAGAGGCGGGCGTTGGTGCAGGAGCCGAGAAACGCGACGTCAATCTCGACGCCCTCCATCGTCCGGCCGGGTTCCAGTCCCATGTGGTCGAGGCCCTTCTTGGCCGTCTCTTTCTGCCCGGACGGCATGGCGTTCGGATCAGGGATCGGTTCGGTGATGCCGATGGCCTGGCCGGGCGTGATGCCCCACGTCACCATCGGCTCGATGGCCGAGCCGTCGAACGTCACCTTGTCGTCGTACGTGGCGTGTTCGTCGGTGCGGAGGGACTGCCAGCAGTCGACGGCACGGGTCCACGCCTCGCCCGTCGGGGCGTGGGGGCGGCCCTTCAGCCACTCGAACGTTTTATAATCCGGATTGACGTACCCGGCGCGCGCACCGCCTTCGATGCTCATGTTGCAGATGGACATGCGCCCCTCCATGTCGAGCTCCTCGATGGCCGGGCCGCCGTACTCGTAGACGTAGCCGATCCCGCCCTCGACGCCCAGCTCCCCGATAATGTTCAGAATGATGTCCTTTGCGTAGACGCCCTCGCCCAGGGAACCGTTGACTTGAATCCGGCGCACGTCCTGCTTCTCCATCGCCACGCACTGGGTGGCCAGCACGTCGCGAATCTGGCTCGTTCCGATCCCAAAGCCGAGGCACCCGAATGCTCCGTGCGTGCTCGTGTGCGAGTCGCCGCAGACGATGGTCATGCCGGGCTGCGTGAGGCCCTGTTCCGGACCCACGACGTGCACGATGCCCTGTGCACCGGAGTCCGGGTCGAAGAACGTGATGTCGTACGTCTCGGTGTTTTGCTCCAGCACCTGCAGCATCGTTTCGGCCTGCTCGTCGCCAAAGGGGCGTTCGAGGTCGGCCGTGGGGATGATGTGGTCGGTCGTGGCGTAGGTCCGGTCCGGAAAGGCCACCGACAGGTCGCGTTCCTCGAGCATGCCGAAGGCCTGCGGACTGGTCACCTCGTGGATCAGGTGCAGGCCCACGAACAATTGGGTCTCGCCGGTGGGGAGCTCTCGCACCGTGTGCTGGTCCCAGACTTTGTCGTAGAGGGTGCCGCTGGACATCAGTGAGGGTAGATGAATGGAAAAGAAGGGACTGATATTTTTGAGACGTGAATCGTGATGCGTGACACGGAAAGAATGCTCTCTTCTCACGCTTCACGCATCACTCCTCACGCATCATTCGCCGTTGTACGCGTTCATGATGCTGTTTTGAACGAACTCGACCGACTCGGCGTCGGACTGAGCGGCCGCAAGACGGTTGAGGGCGTCGACGTACGCCTCGGCGGATGCACGGATGACGTCGGTGCTGCGGGCGCGTCCGGCGAATTGGTTCTCACCGTACCGGATGCACACCTCCACTTCGCCCTGCGCGTCGGCGCCTTCCGAGATCGACCGAATCGAGTAGTCCACCAGCGTGTGCGGCTGGTCGACAGCGTGATCGAGCGCCCGGTAGAGGGCATCAATGGGGCCGTCGCCGGTGGCCTCTTCCTCACGGACCGACCCGTCCCGACGCTGGAGACGGAGGCGAACGCGTGAATCCTGATCCGTCTCAAGTTGAACGGACAGGTGAGCGAGCCGATAGGCGGGGGCCGTATCGTCCGATGCCGCTCCGCTCATGAGGGTCCCTTCCGAGATCGGAGAGTCGCCGCCGTAGCCGAAATCCGCCATCATTCGTTCCAGGTCCTCGTCGAAGATTTCCTTCTTCCGATCGGCGAGGTCGAGAAACCGCTGGTAAATTTCGGACTGATGCTCGTCGGCCACTTCGTAGCCGAGCGTTTCGAGCCGGTTGAAGAGGCCGTGGCGTCCCGAGTGCCGGCCCAACCGAATTTGTTCGGTGTCTTGCCCGACGTCGGCGGCAGACATGATCTCGTAGGTAGACCGTTCCTTGAGCACGCCGTGCTGGTGAATTCCGGCCTCGTGACTGAAGGCGTTGCTGCCCACGATGGCCTTGTTCGGCTGCACCGGAAAGCCGGACGCCGCCGAGACCATTTGGCTCGTCCGCGTGAGGTGTTTGGGGTTGACGGTCGTGTGCACGTTGAACTCGTTGCTGCGCACCGAGAGGGCCATCACGATTTCCTCCAGGGCGGCGTTGCCGGCCCGCTCGCCGATGCCGTTGATCGTACATTCGACCTGCCGGGCCCCGGCCTTGACACCCGCCAGGGTGTTGGCGGTGGCGAGGCCAAGGTCGTCGTGGCAGTGGGTGGAAAGAACGACGGCCTCCGGATCGGGCAGGCATCCCCGCACCGTCTCTAGGAGGTCGGCGTATTCGGTGGGAGCACAGTAGCCGGTCGTGTCGGGAATGTTTATGGTCGTGGCCCCGGCCTCGGCTGCGGCCTGCACGATCTCACAGAGAAAGCCGGGATCGGTGCGGCCCGCGTCCTCGGCGCTAAACTCGACGTTGTCGGTGTAGGTGAGGGCCTGTTCGATTGCGTCGACGGCTCGTTCGATGATGGCCTGTCGTTTTTCGGCCATCGTGTCTCCGAGCTTGTCAAACTTTGCCTCGATGTGCACGTCGCTCGTCGCGATGAAGGTGTGCACGCGCGTGTCCGTGCCGCCTTCGAGGGCCTCGCCGGCGGCGCGGAGGTCCTCTTCGATCGTGCGGGCGAGGGCACAGGTCACGGGCCCCTCCACCTCGGCGACGATGCGTTGGACGGCCTCCGTCTGAGCGGGGGAAGACACCGGAAATCCGGCCTCGATCACGTCCACGCCGAGCGTTGCGAGCTGCTGGGCGATGCGGACCTTTTCGGGGACGGTCATGGACGCACCCGGCGCCTGTTCGCCGTCGCGCAGGGTGGTGTCGAAGATGGTGACGTGGTCGGTCATGGTTCAGGTGCTCGATTCGGATCGGTCGGATGGCAGTATAGAGGCGGAAGTGCGCCCGGAGGCGAAAGTGGTCGTCACAGGCGCCTCCGGACGCCCAATAAGTCGCAGGCTCACCCGTCCCCGCGAGATCCGTCTCCCGTCGGTGGTCGGGGTCGACGAGAGGTCGTCAAGCGAAGAAGCAAAGATCATGACGCTGAAGCGGGTTGGGAGGCGAGTTCGGCGGCACGTTCGGCCACCTCGCGTCCGAAGGTGGACGTCGAGGCCGCCTCGTCGGCAGCGGCCAGGTCGGCGGTGCGCAGGCCGGCGTCGAGCGTTGCGTCCACGGCCCTCCGGACGGCGTTTGCGGCCGCCGTCTCGCCGAGGTCGTCGAGCAGGAGCGCTCCGCTGAGGATGGCGGCGATGGGATTGGCCTGGTCCGTACCGGCAATGTCCGGGGCGCTGCCGTGAACCGGCTCGAAAAGGCCCACCTCGCCTCCGACACTTGCGGAGGGCAGGAGCCCCAGCGATCCCGGAAGTGCGGCAGCGAGGTCCGAAAGAATGTCTCCGAAGAGGTTGCTCGTGAGCACCACGTCGAACTGGAGCGGGTCCCGCACCACCTGCATGGCGGCATTGTCCACGTAGAGGTGCCGCAGCTCCACGTCCGGATAGTGCTCCTCGTGCACGGCGTTCACGACGGACCGCCACAGCTCCGAGACCTCGAGTACGTTTGCCTTGTCCACGGACGTGACGTGTCCGCTGCGCTGCTGTGCGCGCTGGAACGCAACGTGGGCAATGCGCTCGATCTCGTCTTCCGCGTACACCATCGTGTTGGCGACGCGGGCGCCGTCCTCCGTGCGGCCGCGCGGGCTGCCGAAGTAAATGCCGCCGGTGAGTTCGCGGACGAAGACGACGTTCGTATCGGCCACCCGGTCGGGGCGGAGGGGGGACGCGTCGGCCAGGCTTTCCGGGACGCGGACGGGACGCAGATTGGCGTACACGGCGAGGGCTTTTCGGAGGGCGAGCAGGCCGCTCTCGGGACGCTGATCGCCGGTCGTGTCGTCCCACGTGGGGCCGCCCACGGCGCCGAGCAAGACGGCGTCGCTTTCGAGGCACGCGTCGCGGGTGGCGTCGGGGAGCGGTCGACCCGTCTCGTCAATTGCAGCTCCCCCCACGAGGTGCTCCTCGGTCGTGACGTCAAAGCCGTGGGCGGACGCGACGGCCTCGAGGACGCGGAGGGTCTCCTGCGTAACGTCGGGGCCGATGCCGTCTCCCGGCAGCCAGGCGATGTCGTACAGGGAGGCGCCCCGGCGGGACGCCTTTTCTTCTTTGTTGGGCATACTGAGCTGGAGCTTGCTTGGAGATTGAGGCGTCCCGGCGGGACGCCTTTCCGCCGTGGTCATCCCCCGTCCACAGTCACGCCGATTCCGTTGAGGCGTCTTCGGTTTCCGCCGCCTCGCCGTCGCCGTTGAGCCACGGCATCATGCCGCGGAGCTTCTTGCCCACCTTCTCGATCGGGTGCTCCTTGAGGGACTCCCGCTTTTCTTTGAGACGAGGAGCACCATCTTCGTATTCGTCCATCCATTCTTCAGCGAACTCACCGGACTGTACTTCTTCGAGGATGTCCTGCATCTCCTCGCGAACGGATTCGTCGATGACGCGGGGGCCCCGTGTGTAGTTTCCGTACTCGGCCGTGTCGCTCACCGAGTAGTTCATGTACTCGAGCCCGCCCTCGTAGTAGAGGTCGACGATCAGCTTCAGCTCGTGCAGGCATTCGAAGTACGCGAGTTCGGGCGGATAGCCGTTGTCGACGAGGGTTTCGAAGCTCGCCTCGATCAGGGCCTGTGAGCCGCCGCAGAGCACGGCCTGTTCGCCGAAGAGGTCGGTTTCGGTCTCGTCCTTGAACGTGGTTTCGATGACGCCGGCGTGGGTCCCGCCGATGGCGTCGGCGTAGCTGACGGCAAGTTTCATGGCGCCGCCGGAGGCGTCCTGCGCGACGGCCGCGAGGCAGGGAACGCCGCTTCCCTGTGCGTACGTGCGCCGAACCAGGTGCCCGGGCGATTTCGGCGCTACCATGAAGACATCGACGACCTCGGGCGGTTCAATTCGATCATAGTGAATGTTGAAGCCGTGCCCGAAGCCGAGGGCGGTGCCGGGGGTCATGTGCTCTGCCAGATGCTCCTCGTAGACCTCCTTCTGGTGTTGGTCGGGGATGAGGAACATGACCACGTCGCCCCACGCCGCCGCCTCGCCGACGTCCATCACCGTCAGGCCCTGCTGTTCGGCCTTTGGGCGGGACGAGGAGCCGGACCGCAGGCCCACGGCCACCTCCACACCGCTGTCGTGCAGATTCAGCGCGTGGGCGTGGCCCTGGCTGCCGTATCCAATGACGGCCACCTTCTTGTCGCGGATGAGGGAGGGATCTGCTTCGTAATGAACTTTCATTGTAGCGAAGGAAAGAGAAAGGGGAGAATCGAAAGGGCGTCGCGACGTCCCGGCGGGACGCTGCACATTTGGGAGAGCGCAGAAGGCACGTGTAGAGGGTCACGCCTCGGAGGCCGAGCCGTTGGCCGAGGCTTCAGCATTGGAGGAGGCGAGGGGGTTCGGGGCCTCATATTCCAGTGCACGGTGCATGGCCACTTGTCCGCTCCGTGCCACTTCGACAATTCCGTGTTCCTGCATCATGCCGATGAAGGCATTGATCTTTTTGGTCGGCCCGGTCACCTCAATGATCATGGTCTCGGGCGTCACATTCACCACCCGTCCTCGGAAAATATCTTTAATGTCGAGCACCTCCGACCGGGTCTCGGACGTGTACTGCACTTTGAGCAGACACAGTTCGCGTTCGACGTGCTCGGCGTCGGTGAGGTCCGTGACGTCGTACGTGTTCACGAGACCGTCGAGTTGTCGCGTAATCTGGGCCACGATGCGATCATTTCCCACCGTGACGAGCGTGAGGCGCGCTATGGACGGGTCCTCGGTTTCTCCGACGGCCACGCTTTCCAGATTGAAGCCGCGGGCCGAGAAGAGATTCGTGACGCGGTTGAGCGCTCCGATCGTGTTTTCGACCTCGACGGCGAGGATGTGCCGGTGCTCCTGGTCGGTTTCATCCTCCTCTTCGGGCAGGATGGGCTCGCCGAATTTCCGCTTCCGGCGGATTTGTTGGCGGGTAAGGGTCTGTTCGTCGGACATAGGCACTGGGCAATCGTTCGGGGTACAAATTCTGAGCAGGGAGATCGAGAAATGATTCGTGATGCGTGACCCGTGAGCTCCCCGCACCTCGCTTTCACGAATCCCTCTTACGTGTTCACGCATCACGCCTCACTCTTTCGCCATCTTCTCCTTGCTGAACATCTCCGTGAGCATCTCGTCGCTGGCGGACCCGGTGGGGACCATGGGGAAGACCATCTCCTCCTTCGGTACGGCAAACTCCATGAGGACGGGCCGGTCGTCGATGGTCCACGCCTCGTCGATCACGTCGCCCACCTCCTCGGGGGTCGTGGCGCGCAGGCCGACGCAGTGGTGCGCCTCGGCCAGCTTCACGAAGTCCGGATTGGTGGAGCGGAGGTCTGTGTGGCTAAAGCGATCCTCGTGGAAGAGGGATTGCCACTGCCGTACCATGCCGAGATAGTTGTTGTTGAGGACGGCAATCTTAAGCGGGAGGCCGTGGGCCGCAGCCACGCTCAACTCCTGTGCGTTCATCACGAACCCGCCGTCGCCGCTCACACAGACGACGTCCAGATCGCGTCCTTCGCGCATGCCGAAGGCTGCCCCCATTGCTGCGGGCAGTCCAAACCCCATGGTGCCGAGTCCTCCGGAGCTGATGTGCGAGCGGGTCTGACCGAACTTGTAGTACTGACAGACCCACATTTGATGCTGTCCTACGTCCGAGACCATCACCGCCTCGCCCTGCGTCTTTTCGTACAGCTGTTCGATGACGGCCTCGGGGGCAATCTCGTCCTCGTCGGACGCCTCGTACTGGTACGGCGGGCACTCGTCGCGCCACTCGTCAATTTGGGCGAGCCAGTCGGAGGTGTCCTTCGGTTCGACGTTCGGCAAAAGCTGCTTCAAGACCTTCTGCGCGTCGCCGACGATCGCGCAGTCGGCGTACACGTTCTTCGAGATGCAGGACGGATCGATGTCGACGTGGATGATCTTAGCATTGGGAGCCCACGCGTCCACGTCCCCCGTCACACGGTCGTCGAATCGAGCCCCCACGGCAATGATGAGGTCGGCGTTCTGTACGGCCATGTTGGTGTGGTAGAAGCCGTGCATGCCGAGCCAGCCGAGGGCCAAGTCGTCCGTTTCGGGAAAGGCGCCGAGGCCGTGCAGGGTGGTGGTCACCGGAATGTTGGCCTTCCGGGCCAGCTCGGTGAGGTGTTCCGGCGCGTCGGCGTTGATTGTGCCGCCGCCGACGTAGAGGAGGGGCTTCTCGGCCTCCTCGATCATGCGGGCGGCTCGGTCGATTTGCGTTGGGGCGCCTTTGCCCGGAACGGTGTATCCTTTCAAGTTCGGCTCCTCGGGGTACACGAACGGGGCCTCGTCCATCTGCACGTCCTTTGGAATGTCGACGACCACCGGGCCCGGGCGGCCGGTGCGGGCGATGTGGTAGGCCTGCTTGATTGTCGGAGCCAGGTCCTCGACGTCCCGCACCAGGAAGTTGTGCTTCGTGATGCTGCGGGTCACGCCCGTCGTGTCGGTCTCCTGGAAGCTGTCGTTCCCGATCAGGTGGGTGGGCACCTGGCCGGTAAAGACGACGATGGGGACCGAGTCCAGGTAGGCGTCGGCGATCCCAGTGACGGTGTTGGTGGCGCCGGGGCCGCTGGTGACGAGGACGGTGCCGACCCGGCCGGTGGCCTTGGCGTAGCCCTCGGCGGCGTGGGTGCCCCCTTGCTCGTGGCGGACGAGCACGTGGTCGAAGGCCGGCTGAATCTGCTCCATGGCGTCGTAGATCTTGATGACCGCCCCGCCGGGGTGGCCAAAGACCCGATCGACGCCTTCTTCCTCGAGGGCACGGTTGAAGATTTCGGCCCCGGTCAGTGTGGGAGCGTCGCTCGCCCCGTTTTGGGTCGAAGGAGCGTCGGAGGACGTTAGGGTGTTAGTAGGCATCGGAAGCAGGAGCCTGTAATGCGGAGAACGGCGCAGGTGTCGAGGCACGCTGCGATTCTCCGGATCATCCGAGCTCCGAGCCCGAACCGAACTGCCTACGAGCCGACGAGACACGGGCTCCAGACCGTTTCGATCGTGTAGATGGCAGTCTGGAGGACTGAACGATGACTCGCGGGGACGCGTCAGGCATCGGTCGGGGGAGGGGCCAATCCCCTCAGGGATGCACGATACCTGGAGTCATCGAGTGGAAGGGATTGGCCGTCGGATGTTAACCCGGAAGAATCGCAATAATAAGAAGAAGGACGAGCTCCAGCACCCGGAGGCCTCGTCCAGTGACGGCAATCCCTTCAAACGTGATCGCCCCCATACGCGTGGTCGGGCGAATTCCGCGGTTCCCTCGGAACGTCGCGACCGGAAGAATGATCTGTGCAGATGCGGTGCGCATCGCGGAGGATGGGGGTCGTTCCATGAAGGTCGTCTCCACGTAAAGGAACGCGGTCGTCCCTGTCAAGTGAAGAGGCTACTAAATGAATGGAGGAAGTGACGGTAAAGATCCTTCAGAAGAAAAGCGCTTTCGGGCTGTATCTTCTGAAGGGAAGAGGGCCGACACGGAGAAACATTTTCGATTTATACGCTTCAGGTAGGAATTTTTTGGGAGATCGCCCAAGTAATGGATCCTCCATATGGTCGTATTCACAGGATATACACATCTATTTTCTTTCGATGTTCTTTTTCAGCCGCTGGAGGAGGGTTTGGACTTCCCGTTCGGTGTAGCGTTGGACGATGGGGGCTACGTTCCTACGTATCTTCCAGGAACGGGCTTAGAGTCTGTTTTAATTTATGCCTCGAGCTGCGAGCGGTCTCGAATGGGCTGCAAATCGGTCTCGTCGTCGACAAGTAGATCCACTACGTGCCTCCTCCTCGACCGATTTTCGCCGCATCGATCCTCGCTCTCGCGATACGATTCAAAATCAAAACAGACTCTTACAGTTCGGTCGGATTCTCGAGACTGAGCTAACGAAACAGAATCTCTAGCCATTCTACCTCCATCACCCCGGGTTTCCGATGTCGCACTGGGGCCTCTATGTGGTCGATGAACGGAGTGTCCGGGCGAAGAAGGACTGAGCGTGGTCGTTCGTGGGCAGCAAGACTGTGACGGCGAACGACCATCGGCTGCGTTTCGATAAGGTGAGCGATCTCGGCGCAGTCGTTCGAGTCGAACTCGCCGGTGGAGGGAAGGGCGTAGGCAGATCGGAGTGCCCCACCCTTCGATTCGGCCACCACTTTCAGGGCTATGTAGTTTTCGCGAATGTCCTGTCCCAGGTACCGCTGTACCGACTGATTGGGGAAGACCAGCACCCGCTCCGTATCTGCGCATTGGGGAGTTTCAAGTGCGATCCACAACTCTCCCGCCGTGGGATTGCTCCTAAGCTCGACCGTATGGGCGTCCGGTCGGAGAGAATCGCCCATAAGGACGAGATCAAAGGACTCGGTTGGAGGCCCTGGTTGGGCCTCGACCGTTGATCCCGGAGCAAGTGCGAAGATCGCCCACATTAAAATGTAGGTACTAAATCGGGAGCATAGAGTCATCGGTTGGAGGGGAGGCTCGTCAGGTCAATCGTAATCGTGGCGGGACCCTTTTTGGGAAGCTGGAGGGCCCCATCGACAGTATCGGGGGAGGCCTGGGGGCTGTCGTTGATTACGACACGCTGAATGGAGGGCGTCAGGTCCTCGACGGGTAGGGGATATAGTTGCTTCCCCTCCGGATCGTCGATTTGATAGTGGAGCGTGGCCGAGGATTCATTTTCCCAGAGAGAGAGGTACAGATAGGCGAGCAGAGAATGCTCCATGGCGTGATAGGAGGTTTTCGTACGCACGGCCTTCGTGCCGTCGGCCACGCCGCCGTCGAGGTGAGCGCGGAGCATCGTGCCCCCGTGCTCTTCGTCTACGAAATTGCGATTCCAGAACTGCGCTCCCCGTCGAAAGGCATCCAGGTATCGGTCCTCGCCGGTCACGCGGTGGGCGTAGAGCTGGAGGAAATTGCCGTAGGCCTGTGCCCACCAGGTGGTCGTCGATCGGTGTTGTGAAGGGTCTTGTCGCTCGAGGTGAGAGGGCCACGCTCCCGTTTCCTCATAAAACACCTCGTCGAGGAGCTTGTCGGTGAGGGTCAGGCCCTTCGTCCGGTATTCCTCCTTTCCAGTCACGTCGTATAGGCGGAGAAGCAGCCAGGCCACCTCCAGGTTGTGCCCCACGTTGATGTGGGTGTTGCCCGAGTGGTCGGGCAGGAAGGTCCAGTCCGCCGCGAAGCGCTCGAGGATCCAGCCGCGGTCGTCCTGCATGTGGGTGAGCGTCAGGTCCATGATGCGCTCGGCCTCCTCCAGGTACTCCGAATTCCGCGTTGCGGGGTAGAGATAGAGCAGGTAGCCGGAAAGGGGGGCAAGCTGGGGCGAGAAGCGCTTTTGGTCGCTTGCGACGGACCCGTCGCGGTTCAGTGCGTCCACGTAGCCGCCGTGCGTCTCGTCCCAGGCGTGCTCCTTCATGAACTGTCGCGAGCGCTGGAGATAGGTTTTGGCCCGGTCGTCGCGGGTGGCGATCCAGTACATGGCCAGGCCCGTCGTCGCGTAGATCTGCATGAAGAGGTCCTTCTCTTCGTCGACGACCTTCCCCGAGCGGCTGACCGCGTTGTACCAGCCGCCGTACTCCTCGTCCCAGCCGTGTTCAATCATGAAGTCGAGGGCCTGCTCTGCCCGTTGAAGGTGGGCATCGTTTCCACTCATGAGATAGGCGGTTGCGTAGCTGAAGACGTGCCGGGCCACCATGCCGGGATACTGCGTCGTCGAGTCGTCCGGCGTCCAGGTGCGGTCGAGTTCGGCGAAGAAGACGCCCTCGTCGGTTCGGGCGTGCTTCGTCCAGCCCGGGAGGACGGTCTCAAGGCCCTGAGCCTTCCAGAAGTCGCCCTGTAGGAGAGAATCGGCAGGCTGCGCGGGCACGGTCGGCACCAGCAGGACACTGAAGACGAGTGCAGCGAGGAGGGAAGAAAGAGATTTTGGCATGCGAACAGTCAACGAGTGAAGAGGGAACATTGCGTGTAGAAGTACGGAGAAATCGGGGAACTGTGTACGGTACGGGCGCGCTCGGGTGCTACGGGGAGAACCGTCGCTTCCACTCCCGGAGTCGGGTCGTGTCGAGGGGGGCGTCCGCGGCGAGCGTATAGGTGTGAGAAGTGCCCGACCGGAGTGTGTCCGGAACGGGTCGAACGTGGTGGGCGAGGCTGTTGACGGACATCCACCGCGGCTGCTTTTCGATGAGGGTCGTTGCGTTTTCTTCAGTGACGTAGTGACGAGTGGCACGATAGGGAAGCGCGTAGGCCGCACCCATCTGCGAGGCATCGCTCTCGTCGCGAGTCGTGACTTTGACCTTTACCCGTTTTCCCGATTTTTCGGACCTCAAATGCGCGGTGCGGTCCAGGCCGTGGAAGACGACGGCGTGCCAGCGGTCATTATAGGAGTAGATGTGTTCGGATCGTGCTTGCTCCACGTAGGCGCCGCGGTCGCGCTGCGGGTTGATGGTCCCGAGAAACGTCCAGTCGGAGGTGTCCGGGGATCGGACGTAGACTTCGTGCTCGGCGTGATCGAAATCGTAGCCATACAGCCAGAGATCAAATCGATTGGAAGGTCTCAGGCGCCCGGTCGCTTCCTGCAGGCGAAGGTATGCGTAGACGAACCGATCGCGCGAGGTAGCAAAGAGGGACCCGGCCGGTCCCGTTTTGCCCCAGCTATTCGGAATAAAGGGATCGAAGGAGACGTCGTACCCTTCCGGCTGAGCAGGGTGCCCGTCTGGGTCCTGAGTGTGGTTGGTGGAGGCGTAATTGG
Organism: uncultured Salinivenus sp.; assembly: GCA_964502085.1. GTDB lineage: Bacteria > Bacteroidota > Rhodothermia > Rhodothermales > Salinibacteraceae > Salinibacter. Next base: position 19,243 of record CAZCUZ010000013.1, read on the forward strand.
GCCAGTACCAGCCCACGCCGTCCGGGTTGCCCCGCAACATTGCTTTCACGTTCGTGTCGATTTCCCATTGGCTGGGAGTATATCCAAGTTTGATCGTGTGCGTCTGCCCCAGATGATGCGCCTCGGCCCCGTAGCGGCGGGCTACCTCTTTCGTGTGGGCGACCACGTCGGCGATGTACTCATTCGTGGCTTCCACTCCGTAGCCACGATTAAAGTACCCACGATAGACGTCAGAGTAGATGAAGTCGGGCGCGGCGTTTTTCGCTTCGGTGGCCGCCATAAACGAGTCGATGAACGTGTGCGGTCCCGCCGTTGATCGTGAGGCATTGTGGGGATGGTGAAGAAAGATGCCGACCTCAGCCTCCGGCATTTCGTCCTTCAACGCGTGATACATCTGAGCGAAGCCCTCGGGACCGTACTCACGAAAAGAAGAAACACGCTGTCGATAGCTGGCATCGGCGTTGGGATCGAAAGCGCCCAGGGGCGCCTCGTCGAAAATTGTGATGTGGGCCGTTTCCGGAGCGTGGGCCTTGTATGCTCGGGCTAACGATCGAAACCGTTCGAGCGTGGGCGCACGCGCCGAGGAATCGGTTGCAAACTCTTTGGCCGTCACCCCGTCGTCGGGACCGATCTCGATCCAACTTCGCTCGATTCCGGCTTCTCGACAGAAGCGAAGGAAACGTCGAAGTTCGTCGGCGTCGTGGATGCCGGACTCGTAGGGGATGATGTTCTGCCGTTCGGCAAAGGCCAGTTTCGACCGGAACAGGAGGGAATCCTGCGGCAGAAAGTTGTTGGCCCCGGTCCACATAAAGACGTCCGTCGTGTCTGTCCCAACACCGCCCGACGAGGTGAAGATCGGTTCGGAAGGGGAGGAAGCGATTACGACACCGAGTCCTACCACACTCACTAGCAGACCGGCCCAGAAACGCATACGGTGCATGATTGAGGTGGTAACAACCGAGAAACTGCAGAACTGCAAGAAAGGTACGACAGCGTTAAAATAAAAGAAATGCGGCCGGCAGGTGTTATGAGAGTTGACCGTATCACGCCGTTTCTTCGAAGGTCAGTCCTCTCTGGGGGTGGGCGTATTGTTTGATCTAACTGGTTTATTGCATCACCTTTGTCTGGGCTTAGTTTGGGGAGCACATATTCAGATTATGAGTCGTAAAGTCATAATATGACGCGGCGTTTGCATAGATAGCGTCTAATTTATTTTTAGCAGGCTGTAATGAATAATAGATGTTTTAAAGGGTTCGAAGCCCTATGTTCATGTAGGAGAGGCACAAGTGGGGCGAAAAGGCCATTGCGCCTATCATGAGGAATCGCGTCCCATCGAGCTGGGCCGGACGTCCTAGACGATGATCCTTCCGGGATTTCCACTAACAATATAATAATTAATTTATAGTATAGTATTTTGTATTAAAGATTGTGATTATATTGATGTCACGACTTTATAAAGGTAATGCGCTTCGGCCTCTTTTCGTGTTGTTTGTTGGGGCTATATTCACAGTAGGGGTCGGTTGTACGGACCAATCAAGTTCTCGGCTCCTCTTCGAACGTCGTGAGGCCAGCGTCACCGGAGTCGAGTTTTTGAACGACCTTTCTCCCTCAAACGCTCTCAATGTGGTTCGGTGGCCGTACTTCTACAATGGAGGCGGGATTGCTGTGGGAGACCTTAATAATAATGGGCGCGTCGACCTTTATTTCACTGCCAATCAGGGCCCGAATCGGCTTTACCTGAACACCGGAGATTTTCAGTTCGAAGAGGTTACGGAGCGCGCCGGGGTAGCAGGGACGGCTGATTGGTCTTCCGGGGTGACCATAGTTGACGTGAACGGGGATGGATTGCTCGATATCTACGTCTCGACAGTCGTCGGGTACTCACAGCTCGAGGGGCACAACGAGCTCTACATCAACCAGGGCGTCGATGACGAGGGAATTCCCCGATTTGAGGAAAAAGCGGCTGCCTACGGGCTCGACCATCGGGCTCACGGAATCCAGGCAGTGTTCTTTGATTATGACGGGGATGGGGACCTCGACATGTATCAGCTCAACGGCCTCGGGTCTCGTCCGCGGCAGCTGCCCCCGAGCAAGCTGCGGACCGGGTCTCACGATCGGATCGGGGATCGGCTGTATCGAAACGATGATTCCGTCTTCGTGGACGTGAGCGAAGAGGCAGGCATTTTCAGTGGCAGGACGGGAGCGGGGCTAGGGGTCGCGACCGGCGACTTCGACCAGAATGGATGCCCCGATCTTTACGTGGCCAATGACTTTTACGAGCACGATTATCTCTACTACAATAACTGTGACGGGACCTTCACCGAGTCGATCGAAGAGGCAACGGGGCACACTAGTTACTCGTCAATGGGCGTTGATGTGGCCGATTATACAAACAACGGCCGCCCGGACATCGCTGTCCTCGACATGCTCCCCTTTCAGGAAGACATTCTTAAGAGGACCGAGCCCCCCGACGATCCGCAGACGTATCGAGGGCGACGTCAGTATGGTTATCATCACCAACTCGATCGCAATACTCTCCAGCTGAATCAAGGCGATCGACACTTCAGCGAGATCGGTTTACTTGCCGGGGTCGCCGCTACGGATTGGAGCTGGGCGCCCCTCTTTGCCGACCTGGACAATAATGGACGGAAGGATCTCTTCGTTACGAACGGGATCTATCGCCGCCTCAACGACCTCGACTACTTCGATTATGCGTTCCAGGAGGGACGGTTGCGGGAGCTGGAGAGGGGGGACACTGAACCGTACAAGGAACTGCGAAAACGGATGCCCCACGCTCCGACCCCCAACTTTGCGTTTTATAATGAAGGGGACCTGACCTTTGCGGACTCGTCGGGCGCGTGGGGGCTCGATCGGTCCGGGTATTCCAACGGGGCGGCCTACGCCGATCTCGACAACGACGGTACGCTCGACCTCGTCGTCAACAATGTGAATGAGCCTGCGAGCATCTACGAAAACCGGGCGGACACGTTGCGCGACCACCATTATCTAAAAGTGGCACTGGAGGGCGACGAGCGCAATACGCGAGGGATTGGAGCGAAGGTCGTGGTGCACCAGGGGGAGCGTCGTCAGATGCAGAGGCAGCAGGTCACGCGCGGATATCTGTCGTCCGTGGACCCGCGTCTGAATTTTGGACTCGGCTCTCAGGGGATCGACTCGCTCCGGGTGGTGTGGCCGGATGGGCGGGTCGAGCGCCGTTCGGATGTGGCCGTGGACCAGACGATTACACTTCGGCAGGAGGACGCCACGAGGGCAGAGAATCCGTTTGGAGGTTCCAGTCGTGATGCTCCGGTAACCACTATCTCCGCCGATTCGATTGGCATCGACTTTCAGCACGACGAAAACACGGCGTTCAGTGATTTTCGACGTGAGCCGTTGATGCCCCGGAAGCTTTCGACGGAAGGGCCGGCGTTGGCCGTCGGGGACGTGACGGGCAATGGTCTCGACGACGTGTATCTCGGGGGGGCAACCGGACAGTCTGGGGGGCTCTACCTCCAGCAATCGAATGGGCAGTTTCGGGCGTCCGACGGGACCGAGGAGGTCTGGGCTGGGGATCAGGACCGTGAGGACGTGGACGCAGCCTTCTTTGATGCGACCGGCAACGGGGCGCTTGATCTCTACGTCGTAAGTGGAGGCAACGAGGGCTCGGGGGAGGACTCCCGCCTGCGGGATCGGCTCTACGTGAACGATGGCACCGGAGACTTTCGTCGGACGCACGACAGGTTGCCCGAGCAGATGGTTGCGAACGGGGCAGTCGTTGCTCCCGGCGACTTCGACGGGGACGGGGACGTTGATCTCTTCGTCGGAAGTCGGTCCGTTCCGGGAAATTACGGTCATACGCCGGAAAGCTACCTCCTCGAAAACGACGGAACCGGTCACTTTACGGACGTCACCGATCGGATGGCCCCTGGGCTCCGGAGCGTCGGAATGGTAACCGACGCCGTATGGACCGACATTCGGGGCAGCGAGGCGCTTGATCTTGCCGTCGTTGGGGAGTGGATGCCAATCACCATCTTTGAGCAGGAGGAGAAGAGGTTCGTCGACCGAACGCAGGCGGCTGGACTATCCGATACGAACGGGTGGTGGACCGCTCTACACGCCGTTGATCCCGACGACGGTGAAGAGAGTGATCTCGTTGCCGGCAATTTTGGGCGCAATTCTCGACTTCGCCCCGCCCCAAACCGTCCCGTACGTCTCTATCTCAACGACTTCAACGGGGACGGTCAGTCAGAGCCCATCCTCACGCGGCCCAGTGAAGGGAAACATTTTTTGTGGGCACGGAGGGATGAGCTCATACAAGAATTTCCCTCATTCAAAGAGGAATTTCCCACCTACGAGTCATTCGGAGCCAAGCAAATCCGAGAGGTCTTTTCCTCCCGTAAAGTCCAGGAGGCGACGGTGAAAGAGGCCCACACCTTCGCCACTGTGTACGTTGAGAATCGTCGGGACACGAGCGTCGTTACCCGTCTTCCGGCCCGGGCCCAATTTGCTCCCGTCTACGACGTCATCACCCCCGACGTTGGAGATAAAGAGGTCCTCGACATCATTTTGGGGGGCAACCTCTATGGGGTCACGCCGCGGCAGGGCCGGTACGATGCAAGCTACGGCACCATCCTGCAAAAAAACGACGGAGGAGGGTGGGAGGCCGTGTCCCCTGTCCAGAGTAACGTGTATCTCCAGGGAGAGGTGAGAACCGTCCGTTTGGTGGATGGGCCGGATGGGCTACGTCGCCTCCTCGTCGCCCGCAATGATGACGCTCCTATGGTCGTGTCCGTTCCACCGTCAGTCGAGGGCTTCGATTTGGGTCCATGATGCACGTGCGGCCTCAGGGGGAGTCCCGCCTCGGTTTTAACGGGGGGCTCCGGAGGGCTCTGGTCACATATCTGGAATTTCGGGGATGGGGACCGATAATCTCGCCCGACGTCCGTGTTGCGTCGTCGCGTGGTTTCTATGGAACTTCGACGGAGATCGACTTATCCGGGCCGGAGCGCAAAAGTGTATTGAAAGCCCCAACGATTTGGATTGCTGACGACGTCCGCGTCGCGAGTAAATCTAGGACGTAGGACACGTTTCGTTGTTGAAGACCTCTCTACGTTACCCCCGCAGGGAACGGACATCTGAATCCATGCCGGAGGCCGTCAGGGTGTACGAGTCCGTTCTCTCCACTCAATCAAGTGTAAATTGCTTCGAAAGGGAAACGGTGAGTAAATACGATTCAAGGTAAATAAATGTAAACGGCCCTTATAAGAATAGAGATCGACTTCTGTGTCAGTTCACGATATTTTCAATTTAAACAGCGTTGACATACATGGTGGGTGTTCGTACAGTTTTCATTGTGCAAAAGAGAGTGTTTAGGGAAGGTTAGAGGTCGATGAAAGCGCCCCGACGCTTCTTTCCTCGCACACCCATTTTATGAACGTTTTTTGATATGAGGATTCATCTATCGGCAGTTGTAAGCGCTTCTGCACTGTGTCTGGTTGGGGATTTTCGGCTTGTGGCAATGGAACGGAGAACGTATGACGCAGCGTGTCTTCCGCTGACCTTCGGGGTTTTGACACCACCATCGCGGCAGTTTCACTGAAACAGCTCTATAATGGATTGGCATAAGCTACTTCTTTCAGGGGTCCTATCGCTTTTTCTAGTCGTTCTGTTTGTTTCGGAAGCTTCTGCCCAGGAGGGAAGCATCGCGGGGACTGTTACGGATGCAACGTCCGGTGAGCCCCTTCCGGGAGCCAATGTGTTGGTTGAGGGGACAAGTATGGGGACCACGACTAACTCCGCTGGAGAGTATGCCCTTGAAGGAGTGAGTCCGGGTACCCATTCCGTTGAAGTTTCCTTCGTGGGATACGAGACCGCTCTCCGGGAGGAGGTGGAGGTTGAAGCGGGAGAGGCGGCAACGGTAAACTTCCAGTTGTCTCCTGCTCAGGAGGAGCTCGAGGAAGTGGTCGTTGTGGGGTACGGGGAGCAGCAGAGGGAAGACGTTACTGGGTCTGTCGCTCAGGTCGACGTGTCCAGTGTCGAGGACGTGTCTGCTGCCAGTGCCTCTGAGGTGCTTCAGGGACAGGCCAGCGGGCTCATGATCCACCGAACGGGGACGCCTGGAACGGCTCCGGAGGTGCGGATCCGAGGGCTCAGTACCCTCAACAGCAACGATCCCCTCTTCATCGTCGACGGGGTTGAGCGGGACAATCTGCTCGGTATAAATAGCTCCGACATCGAATCTGTCGAAATCCTTAAGGATGCCTCGGCTGCCGCCATTTACGGCTCACGCGCCTCGGGAGGTGTCGTGCTGATCTCGACGAAAGGAGGACGGGCGGGAGAGCTGCAGGTGGACATCAACTCGTCGGTTGGAGTAAAGAATGCACATCAGCGGTTGGATCTCCTCAATACGGAGCAGTACATCGAGCTGAACACGGAGCTCAGACAGAATGCCAACTCGTCGCCTCCTGCTCGTTTTGATCAGGACGGCTTTCCGGGGGAGTTTCCGGAGACCGATTGGCAAGATGCGTACTTCCAGAACGCCGTCTACTCGAATACAAACATTTCGGCGTCTGGTGGAACGGAAAGTGCAAGGACGCGAGTCTCGCTGGGATATTTGACGGAGGAGGGAGCAATTGTCGAGACCGGATATGAACGGTACTCGTTTCGCGTGAACTCTGACTTTGATCTCGGTGACCGATTCCGGCTCAGCGAGAACCTGTCTGTGACCCATTCGGAAGACAAGATCCGACGGGGGGATGGATTGGAAGGGGTTATCCAGATGCCCCCCTATATTCCGATCTACAACGACGATAATCTCGGGGGATACGGCGGCGTCGATCAGGTAGATGGGGCCGACAAGCCCAATCCCATCCGGGAAGAAGTCTACGGCGTCGGGCGAACCAGGTCAACTCAGATTACGGGGAATATCGAAGCTGAGTTGCAGATTGTTGAGAGTCTCAACCTGCGGTCCGTTCTGGGGGTCGACGCGACCTGGAATGACACGAAGGATGCAACTCCCCCCTTCTTCGAGGGCGACTTTCACAGCCAGGAGTTTACGAGCATCTTAGAAGGCCGAACCCAAATGGTTCGTCCGATCTCCACGACGACCTTGAACCTGAACCAGTTCGTCGTTGGAAACCACGAGTTTAACAGCACCCTCGGATTTGAGGTGCAAAACACGACTCTCTCAGTGAGCGACCTTGACGGTCGAAACGAACTTACGGACCAGACGAGCATCGCTACGGTCCCCCGTCCGGGCTTTAGTGGAACGCTCGGGAAGGACGTCCTGGTCTCGACCTTTGGACGTGTAACGTACAACTACGATGGCCGCTATCAGCTCGAGGGGTCGCTTCGACGCGACGGGTATTCCCGATTTGGTCGCGGCAACAAATACGGTCTCTTTCCTTCGGCGTCGGTGGGCTGGAACGTGACCGAAGAGGCGTTTATGGAGGACCTCTCGACCCTCAGCACTCTCCGGCTGCGAGGAAGCTGGGGATTCACGGGGAATAAGGAAGCCCTAAATCGATACGAATATCAGTCGAGCTTCAATACCGGTGGGGACTACAACTTCGGGGGGGAAGTGGTCACAGCGGCCTCGATTGATCAGCTCGCCAACGCGGCTCTCGAGTGGGAGCGTTCCGAGTCCATCAACGTCGGGGCCGACCTCGGATTTCTGGAGGATGCCATTACGGTTACGGCCGAGTACTTCCAGAATACCAATGACAACATTCTGCTGAACGTCCCCCTTCCGAACTCCTTCGGTTACAGTGGGGATACCCGGGCGAATACGGCCACCGTGGTCAGCAATGGAATTGAACTTGAGCTCGGATACGAAAACCAGGCGGCAGACGACCTCTTTTGGGGAGTCGACCTCAACTTTTCGCATTCCTCCAATGAGGTTGAGTCGCTGGGGATTGGAAATCCGATCAACGCTCAGTCCTGGGGATGGGGAGGAGCAACTGCATCGAAGAGACTTGAAGAGGGGAAACCGATCTTCTACTGGTATGGGTGGGAGGTCGATCGGCTCTTCCAGCAGGACGACTTCGATGAGAATGGGGACCTCAGGGAGGGAATTCCCGAGCATCGAGCCACCACCGCACCCGGGGACATCAAGTTTAAGGATCTGAATGGCGACGGGGTGGTCAATGCCGAAGACCAGACCAATCTAGGAGACCCCCACCCCGATTACACCTTCGGAGTGAGGGGGAATGCGTCGTGGGGAGCTTTCGACGCGGCGGTGTTCTTCCAGGGCGTCGCCGGGTTCCAAATTGCTCCTGCCTATCAGGGATTCAGTCGAGGAATGACCCGTGTGTGGAACCATGAGGAGGCCGTCATGGACCGATGGACGCCTGAGAACACAGACACGGACGTCCCGCGCGCCGTAGATGGGGACCCTAATAATAATTCCCGGATCTCTGACCGCTTTATTCAAGACGGAGACTACATCCGTCTAAAGCGCGTCACCCTCGGATATACCCCCACGTTTCTCAGTGATCTCTCTCAGGTGAGAAGTGCACGCCTGTATGTGCGAGGAGAAGATCTACTGACGTTCTCGGGCTACGATGGCCTGGATCCTGAGGTCGTGAATAGCTCCGGCGATCTCCTCGGGTTTGGGTATGATAACAATCCCATTCCCCGTCCTCGACGCTTCCAGGTCGGTGTTCAGATCGGCTTCTAGACGTCTTAGCGGCCCGACTTTCTGGTAGCGAGGGCACGTCCCGCTCGTTACGAGAAACGTTCACCTGAACACTCCCGGTTGTGCCCCGAGCCGTATGTGCTTCCTCTCGACGTTGACTGAGTGAGAAGTGATTGATGCTCTGACTCATCTCACGACGCTTCGGCCGAGGTTTGGGGAGAACCAAATTGGCGTCTCCATTTCATCAAGCACATTCCCAGAGTTAGATTTATGAAACGACTGACTACACTTTTTGCCTGCTTGTTGCTACTTACGATTGCGCTCGTGTCCTGCGATGCCTTCGACACGAACCTGGATCAGGTAAACCCCCAGGAGCCAACGGAGGAGACCTACTTCCAAAATCTCGGTCAGCTTGAAACGGGAATTGCAGGAATCTACCAGCCTCTGGAGGGGCTCTGGCAACGATCCTACTACTTCGCCCACGATCTCCTTTCTAACGACGCCTATGGGATGGGAAGCCTCATTAGTAACCTCATCCCAATCAATAACCGGGTGCACGGAGCGGGGAATGGGGTCCTGAATGACCACTGGAATGGCTTCTACGAGGCCATCAAGAATGCCAATAACGTGATCGCTGCCGTCCAGGATGGAGTTGAGAGCGTTTCGGAGTCCGACCTTGCTCGGATTGAGGCCGAGGCTCGCTTCCTCCGTGCCTTCTCGTACTACGAGCTCGTGACGAAGTACGGGGACGTCCCGCTCATCCTCGACGTCAAGCGTGAACCGGGGGGCGAGGAGCCCCGGGTTGATCAGTCGGAGGTCTACTCCCAAATATTGAGCGACCTCGATTTTGCCCAAAGCAACCTGCCCCTAAAGTCTGAGCTCAGCCAGCCGGGTCGGGCCACGCAGGGGGCGGCGTATGCGCTTGAGGGAGAGACGCAGTTGTTCCTGGGAAGCCTCGAGGACGTAAGTGTCGATCAGGGGCAGTCTCCGTGGGAGGGGGCGCAGGCGGCATTCCAGGAAGTCATTGATTCGGGAGAATACCGGCTCGTCGAGAATTACTTCGACAACTTTGCCCATGACACCGAAAACAATGCCGAGTCGATCTTCGAAATCCAGTTCCTGAGGGACAATTCCCTGGGAACGAACGGCCGGCGGGAGTACGAATACGGAATGCTGGCGTGGCGCAACACGACGGTTCATCCCCAGGCGGTTCTCGAATTCGAGGACGGAGATCCCAGACGGGGCATGACCACGTATGAGGTCTGCGACGAATTCAGAAATGGGGAGCTCGTCAAGACCACGACCCGCTATGAAGAAGAGATGGGGGGGTGTGACATCGAGGGCGATCAAGAACTGCGTACGGTGCAAAACTACAATCCCGACTGGAAGAAGTACCAGTACTACGAGCGGGGCAGTTCCGAGCAGTGGTCCACCACAAACGACGGGGTAAACCTGCGGGTCATTCGGTACGCGGAGGTTCTCATCGGATTGGCGGAAGCCCAAATCGAACTCGGCAATCGGACGTCTGCCGGAAATGGAAGTCCCAGTGCACAGGCGCTCCTGAACCAGGTTCGAGATCGTCCGACGGTCGATGTGGACGGGTACCCGACGTCCGAGTATGATCTCTCCTCTTATTCGAACGCAATCGAGACGCTCTACCACGAGTATTCCGTCGAGTTTACCGGAGAACAAGTCTACTACCCGGCCCAGCTGCGCTCGTGGGAGCACCCAGATCGCTCGAACTACCTGGAGCCGCGGCTCGAATCTGTGCAGCTCTGGCCCGACAGTCCGGGCTTCGACCCCGAGCGCGGACAGACTGAGGACCAGACGGACCGGATGCGTCGCTACTGGCCCATTCCTCAGTCCGAACTTGAGTCGAATCCGGGCATCTCGCAGGGGGATCAAAACCCGGGCTATTAACAGGGCTCTCATTTGACCGGATCCATTCTGTTCGGTTTTTTGAGAGAGAGCGAGGGGAGGGTTTCTCCTCGAAAAACCCTCTTGGTGAAAGGGATCGATATAGCCACTCTCGGCCGGCGCAGCGGAGGCCTCGCCCATATCATCGAATGGCGATACTGGCGAGGAACGCAATGGCGGAGGTATTTCACTGACCGAGTTCGTCCCGTACACCGATGACCCTGGGGGATTTTTAGGGGAGAACTTCGGTGCGGGCAAGCCGGTTTGCCGGGGTCGGTGATCGGAATCCCCTCGCTTTACTCCTCGGTATCGGTCGATAATTTCTGTCTTTCTCTCTTGGACATTCCTTCACGACATGAACTCAAAACGTATGTCGTATCGAGTTCTCACGGTTGTTTTCCTCGTTTTCTTTCTTGGGGTCTGCTTGGTACTGGGGCCGCTCGAGGCTGAAGCCCAGTCTGCCGACGACCCCCGATCCCCCATTGCCGAACGGGAATTGGTATTAGAACAGACCTCCGAGTGGGAGGGAGAGCGCTATGATTCCGGGCGCCCAAAGGTATCCGACGAAATTCTTGAGCGAATGGAGAACGTACAGGTGGAAATGGCCTGGAGCACGCTTCGAAGTCACGACTACCACAATCAGGTTCCCGGAATTGGCAATGACTGGGTGGCCCTGGACTCCGAGGAACCGATGGTTGGACGGGCCGTCACGGCACAGTACATGCCCACCCGGCCGTCGTATGAGAGTCGTCTCGAGTCCGGAGGGGAAGCCGAAGGATACCAAGGACCTTCCAACACCTGGCCCATCCAATTGCTGGAGAATGGGGACATCTACGTCGCTGACGGCTACGGAAAAATCAAGGACGGAACCCTCATCGGAGACCGTCTCGGAACCGACATTTACTCCCGTTCGCAAAACGGCGTTGTATTTAACGGCTCGGTCCGGGACGTGCCGGGGTTAAAGGAGATAGACGGATGGAATCACTACATCCGAGGGGCTCACCCGTCGTTCATTCAGGACATGATGCTTGAAGGCGTAAATGTGCCTCTTCGCATCGGAGACGCGACCGTGCTGCCGGGAGATGTGGTGTTGGCTCGGGAGAACGGAGTCGTGTTCATTCCCCCCCATCTGGCCCAGGAGGTCGTAGAAGAAGCGGAAATTACGCTCTTGACAGATCGGTTTGCGAAGCTGCGAACCGAGCAGGGTGTGTATAGCTCGAGTCAGATGGACACCGAGTGGACCGATGAGATCAAGGACGATTTCTACGGTTGGCTTGAGGAAGACAAGGAGAGTTTTTCGGTGCCGGCCGATCGAATCGAGGAAATCATCAACGAACGACTCATCGATTAGCAGCCGAAACGGGAGGAGGGAGACAACCGGCGAGACGTTTTGAAGACGGCGTCCCTCGGGGGGCCTGAGCCTCGGCGATGACTTTCGATTCTCTAGAAGAGGAGGTAGAGTATACGACGCAAAATGTGAGCCGGTACTCGGCCCCCCTCTGATTTGAAAAGTACCGATCTCCGATACGTGCAGGTCGGGAATACGCCCATCATCCGCGTCGATACCAGTCTATGGATTGGAAGACGTGCGGGACGGAGCCGATCCCCAACATCCCCTTATGTTGAAAAGCCGGCTTCTGGGGCGTGACCCCACAAATGTGGGGGTGCTCTTCAAGCGGATTAAGCAGTTTGGAGGTCACGGGCGACAGGGCGGCGACGAGGGAGGAAGTGGATTTCTGCGTCCGTCTGCATGAGGCCTCCTCCATTTTTCTTTGAACGAGTGCCGAAACCACCGTGTGGGACCCAATTTGCGTCTTGAAAGGGGAGGAAGGAAAAATTATAGGAAATCGAAAAACGTGGGAGAGGGTATCGACTTTTTTTTGGGCTGGACTCGTGATTTGGGGAGTCGGAGGATGTGGAGGCGGGGAGATGGACGTCACGATGTTTAGAGGGGATCAGTTACGGACGGGGGATTATGAGGCCCAGACAGAAAAAGAGGGAGCGAAGCGGTGGGAGTTCAAAACGGGACGGCAGATTCGGGGCTCTGCGACCGTAATGCAGAATACGGTGTACATCGGAAGCTTCGACAATTCCCTCTATGCGCTCGATACAGAGACGGGGACGAAGCAGTGGAGCTTTGAAACGGAGGGAGACGTGTTTTCTACCCCTGCCGTATCTGAAGGGGTCGTGTACGTCGGAAGCGCAGACCACTCCGTATACGCTCTACATGCAGAGACGGGGGAGGAAAAGTGGCGCTTCGAGACAGGTGGTGAGGTGTCGTCCTCGCCGGCAGTGGCCGGGGGGACTCTCTACGTGGGAAGTACAGACCACTCCGTATACGCTCTAGACGCGGAGACGGGAGAAGAACAGTGGCGCTTCGAGACGGGCAAAGATGTCGTCAGCTCCCCCGCCGTGTCGGAAAACACTGTGTACGTTGGAAGCTTCGACGGGGTACTCTATGCTCTCGAGGCGCACACCGGAGAGGTGACGTGGCGGTTCGAGACAGACAGCTCCATCTTCTCGACTCCTGCAGTCGCGGATAGTGCCGTATATGTCGGCGGCCTGGACAATTTCGTTTATGCCGTCGATAACCAGAATGGCGAGGAGCAATGGGTCTTCGAGACGGAGAACGACGTCCTTGCGTCTCCAGCCGTGTCGGATAGCAGCGTGGCGATTGGAAGCACCGACGGCCGGCTCTACGTGTTGGATGCGGCGACCGGAAAAAAACGGTGGAGCGCTCGAGTCGGTCGATTCATCTTTTCCTCTCCGTCGATTGCGGGGACCCACGTGTATGTTGGAAGCCCCGATACACACCTGTATTCGTTCGACGTCGAGACGGGAGCGAAGCAGTGGAGGTTCAAGACCAAGTCCGGTGTGGCGTCGTCTCCCGCTGTGACGGACGAGGGGATCTATTTTGGGAGCCTAGATGGACGTGTCTATGCCGTGGACTAGGCATCCTAATTGTCCGTACCCGGTCGAGTTCACGAGGGAGGACGCTCCTCGAGTTCCGAGGCAACTGAGAGCGGCGTCCGTGTGAGTGGCCGTGTACCGCCCGCAGGGGGGAGATTACCGCCGGAACCGAATGTCTTGCACGCGGCGTCCGATGGCGATGACAAATCCGACCGTCATCACGATGATCCCGATCCAGAGGAGGCTGATCAGCGGCTTGGTGTAGGCCTGGACGACGACCCAGTTTTCCGGCATGACGTCGACTCCCTCGACCGCAAACGTCGCCTTGCCGTTGTTGGCATTCATCTCCGTAAAGGCCATGCGGAGGTCCCAGTCGCCGATGCGGTTTTCGAGGTACTGCTGGCTGTTGTCGTCCATGACCAGATAGATCGGCATCATCGAGCGGGTCTCCTGCGTCTCGAGGTTGGTGACGCGGAGATTGGCCCCCACGGCCATCTGAGCGTCCTCGGGGACGCGGTCGGGGACGGACGTGTCCGGACTCGACATTTGCTCCGGTCCCTTCAGGACTGAGAAGCCGTCGAAGGCGACGGCAAATCGACGATCCCCGAGCATTGTCGAATCGCCGCGGGACAGCTGAAACTCGCCCCCGGGGGCCCCGGCCTCCGACTCCATTCCGGTGGCCTCTTTCGGCGTGACGGAAAGAAAGACGTCCTTTTCGAGAAACGTCTTCACGTCCGGGTGCATGAACCACTGGTCGCCGCTTCCCTGGTAGGCGACGGGCTTCAGGGTGTAGGACCGATCCTTCGGGTCCGTCACGTCGATGACGTACTGGCCGCGGCCCCGTTCGGTGGTCGTCTTTTCAGTGTACGTCACGCGATAGCCGTTGACGACGCGGGTCTCGTTTTTCGCAACCACGAAGTTTTCGCGCGGCAGTTGCTCCTCGTCGACGGACGGAGGCGTGTCGAGGCGCGGCAGAGCCTGGTCGAATCCGCTCGACGCGATGATGCCGAGGAAGGTAATGGCGAGCCCGACGTGCGCGATCGCCCCTCCGGCCATGCGCGGGTTGCCCCGGATCACGCGCCAGAGCACCATTCCGTTGCCAAACAGTGCAAAGAAGGCGGCGAACAGGAGCAAGAGCATCTGCAGGGCCTGTCCGTACATGGCCCAGAATTCGGAGAGGCTGCTCATGAACCCGGCCGAGGCCGTCTGGGTCGCGCCGCTCGAGCCGGCGGGAAGGAGCACCGTCTGTTCGGCAAAGGGCGTGAAGATCAGGATGGCAATCGTACTGATCGTCGCCAGAACGACCGGCTTAAAGAGCACGCGGTTGAGGCTCTCCACGTCCATCTTGGTCCACCAGAAGAGCTGCCCGAGGCCGGCCAGGAAGACGAAGCCCAGGGCGAGGGGAAGGGTCCATTCGTTGTAGAACTCGGTGGGGACTGCGGAGGGGTTGTCGCGGAAGATGCGACCGAAGATGGGCGCGCTCGTGCCGAGGATAATGACGGCGGCGGTGGTGCAGAGGAGGACGGCGCCCGAGAGAATCATGAACTCGCGGGACAGGATGCGCGGCTCCTCGTCCGGCGTCGGAAGCTCGGTGTACCGATAGGCGAAGAGGCCGAGTCCGATTCCGCCGATCACCCCGATCCAGAGCAGGAGCTGAGTGTAGAGGCCGAGGTCGACGAACGAGTGGACCGACACGTCGCCCAGGATGCCGCTGCGGGTGAGGAACGTCGAGTAGATGACCAGCAGGTAGGCCGCGATGGAGAGGAGAAGGGACGCCTTTTGGCCGGCCCCGCTTTTCTTCTGCACGAGCATCATGTGGAAGGCCGCGATGCCCACGATCCAGGGCACGAGCGACGAGTTTTCGACGGGGTCCCAGGCCCAGTATCCGCCGAAGGAGAGCGTGACGTAGGCCCAGTATCCGCCCATTGTGATGCCTACGCCGAGGATGGCGACGGCGAGGAGCGTCCACGGGAGGGCCGGCCGGACCCACTCGGTGTATTTCTGCCGCCACAGCGACGCGAGGGCGAATGCGAAGGGCACCACCATCGCCGAGAAGCCGACGAAGAGGAAGGGGGGATGGATGGTCATCCAGGGATTCTGGAGCAGGTCGTTCAGTCCCTGCCCGTCCGCCGGCACGAAGCCCGGATTCTGTTGGAAGATGGGGGCCTCCGTGAACTTCTCGGCGAGGGGGGCGAACGGCGACGATCCAATTTCGACGGGGCCGAACTGCAGCCCCACGATCATGGAGAGCAGGAACAGCTGGCAGAGGGCCACCACGGCCATCACGTGTCGCTCGTACTCGCGCTGCACGTAGGCGATAAGAGCGGCGCCCACCCCGCACATCATCAGGATCCAGAGCAAAAAGGAGCCCTCTTGTCCCGCCCAGAAGGTCGAGAAGAGGTAGTGCAGCGGCAGGTCGTTGGACGACTGCTGGTAGACGTAGGCGTACTGGTACTGGTGGGTGAGGATGAGGTACCAGAGCACCCCGGACGCCGCCACGGCCGCCGCGCTCATGCCCGCCCAGGCCCAGCGCCCGGTCCGTTTCCAGAGGCGGGCAGCGGCGGAAGCGTCCTCCGCTCGAGCGGACCAGAAGAAGGCGAGCCCAGAGAGGGCGCAGGCCACGAAGGCGACGAGGAGGAGGACGTCCCCAACGGTTCCCAACATAAGGGGCCGGTACGTAATCGGTCCGGAAAGGTGGGCGAGAGGAATACTAAGGAGAGAATCTGGCCCAGTTCCAACGTCGATGCCCGGTCGGCCGTCGGATTCACGGGGAATTGGGGGTTGAATGTTGAGTGGACGGTCAGGTCGATCGTCGTTCGAGCAGGTCCCGCTGCAGGCGGACGGCCGTGGAGAGGAGATAGGCCGCGTAGATCCCGAGGGCGACCCAACCGTATCGAGCCAGCCAGATGGGCTCGACGGTGGGATGGAGCCAGTCGGCGTACTGCTGGGGCGGGGCATACCACGCCTGACACACACTGGCCGCATCCCCGACGACACAGGGCAGGAGAGGAAGCATGTAGGCGAGGCCCACGAGGTTGTACGGGATGACGGCTGCGCGCCAGTACCGAAACGTCGTCGCCCGCCAGTCGGAGGAGGAGGGCACCGGCTGGTCTCGCAGCACCGTCAGGGCGTCCCCTCGCCAGAGCGCCATGGGGATGAGGGCCCGGGCCGCGAAGCCGGTTGCGAAGCCCATGGGCGTCTCGCCGACCCAGAGGTAGACCGTGATGCCCAACAGGGCCGACGCTCGCCAGTACACGAGGAGCCGATCCCGAACCGGGGGAAACGTCACGGACGCCAGCAGGAGGAATAGGGGCACTGCGACGAGCACACCCACCGCGATCATGAAGTCGACGTAGACGAGCGTTTCGTACAGGCTCATCGGAACGGGATCGATTACGAGCGGAGTCGCGGGGAAAACGGGGGGCGAGCGAGAATCGTTGCGGAGGGGCAATGCATCTTTCCTGGGGCGTCGGCGTTAGGGAAGAACGGCTGGTCGTTCGTTCTGTCCTGGAGACGAGAGCCGAATCGTCGTTCTTCACGGTTCTCCTCACACGTTCATGTCTCGGTCGCCTCGATTCGTTCTCTTCTGTACTTGCGTGTTCCTTTTTGCCGTCGTCACGGCCTGTCTCGCGAGTGGTCAGTCTGCTGGCCAGCCCCTCGATGATTCCCGGGGGGAGGCCAGTTACTATGCTGACCAGTTTGCGGGGGAGACGACGGCCAGCGGTGAGGTCTTCGATCCGAGCGAAATGACCGCCGCCCATCCGAGTTTGCCCTTTGGGACGAGGGTGCGCGTCACGCGCGCCGGAGGAGAGCGGGAGCGGGCCGTGACCGTACGGATCAACGACCGGGGGCCCTTTGCAGACGATCGAATCATCGACTTGTCGGAGGCGGCGGCGGAAGAAATTGGAATGATTGAAGACGGGGTCGTGGAGGTGCGGATCGAGGTTCTCGAACTCCCCTCGGGCGAGCAGGTCTCGTCGAGTCGTGCAGAGGAGTCGTCGGGCGGCGGGTGGTAGCCGGGATCAGTACCAGTGAGGGGCCAGTAGTTCGAGCACCTGTTTGCTCGTTTGGCGGTTCTGCTCCTCGACGGCCGATCGGCGGGACACGTTGAAGGTTTGCTCCGGGTCGTGGAGCGTGGGGGTCAGCGGATCGCGGAGCTGGTCCTGCCAGCGCTTGCGCCAGTCCGGGGGCGTCGACTCCGGGAGTTCGACGTCCTGTACGATGAGGGCGAGCAGGGACCAGACGCGGGCAACGGCGTCGAGATGGTAGCCGCCCCCGAGCGTGCAGAGGAGCCGTCCGTCGGTGTGCTCGTCGGCGAGATCGATCAGCTGTCGGAAGAGGGCCTCGTACGTGCGGGAGGTCAGGAGAAGGTCTGCCAGCGGATCGTTGAAGTGGGCGTCGGCCCCGCATTGTACGACGAGCACGTCGGGCGCAAAGTGCTTCAGGGCGTACGGCACCACCCGGTCGAAGACTTCTCGATAGCTCTCCCCCTCGGTATGGGGCGCCAGCGGGACGTTGAGGGCCGAGCCCTCGCCCGTATCTTCCCCAATTTCTTCAACGGCCCCGCTTCCCGGAAAAAGATAGCGGCCCGACTCGTGGAGGCTGATCGTGAGGACTGCGGGGTCGTCGTAATGGAGAAACTGGACTCCGTCTCCGTGGTGGACGTCGACGTCCACGTAGGCAATCCGGAGGTCCTGATCGCGAAGGACGTCGATGGCCACGGAAAGATCGTTGTAGACGCAGAAGCCGGCGGCACGGCCGTGCTGGGCGTGGTGGAGGCCGCCCCCGAGCTGCAGGACGCGCTGGGCCTCGCCGTCGGCAATCAATCGGGCCCCGTGAAGCGTGCCCCCGACGAGCCCGCGGGCAGCGTCGTCCATCCCTTCAAAAACCGGCACGTCGCCCGTGTTGAGCCCGTAGTCCCAGGCCTGCGGCGGCGGGGTTCCGTCCGACGCGGCCTCCACTTTCTTCACGAATGCCTCACTGTGGACCCGTCGCACGTCCTCGCGGGAGGCCGTCGGTGGAGCGACCGCGTCGAGCGGATGGCCGAGAGCCTCGAGCAGGTCGAGCACCATCTCTTGCCGCGTGGGACTGAACGGGTGCTCGGGACCGAAGTCGTAGTCGAGGTAGCGGTCGTGGAACAGGATCGTCGCGGACACGACGGGGCGGAGCTGGTTCGGGAGGACGAGGGGCTACAGGGCGGTGTTGAAGGCCTCACGTACGCGATCCGGGACAGCGATGGGCCGTCGCCGCTCCGCGTCCATAAAGCAGAGCGTGGTGTGGCCCTCGGCGAGTGTCTCGTTCTCGCCCTCGCGGTGGACGGTGTAGCCGATGGGCACGCGCACATCGGGCATCGTGTCGAAAGCCACCTCGACGACGATCATCTCGTCGTAGTGGGCTGGGCCCCGGTAGCGAACGTTCACCTCCACGACCGGCATGATGATGCCCTCGGCTTCGAGGTCGCGGTAGCGCACGCCCAGGGTGCGCAGCGCTTCGGTGCGTCCGGCCTCGAAATAGTCGAGGTAGTGCGTGTGGTAGACCACGCCCATGGGGTCGCACTCGCGGTACCGGACGCGGTGGTGGTAGGGATAGACGTAGGACACGGACGTCGGAGGGCAACGAGAGAGACGGGAGACCGTTACTGATGCTGGGCCGGGGCCATCGGCTCGCCGACCTCGTAGGCGCCGAGGGCGTCGAACTTTTCGAGGCGCTGGTCGAGGAGGGTGGATGCGTCGACGTCCTCGAGGGCGGACAGGGCCTTCCCGATGGCCTGGCCCACGGCGGCGTACGTCGTCTCGGGATCGCGATGGGCTCCGCCCACGGGTTCGGAGACGATCTCGTCGATCACGTCCACCTCTGCGAGATCGGGCGCTGTAAGCTTGAGAGCTCGAGCCGCGTCTTCCTTGTGCTCCCACGAGCGCCAGAGGATCTGAGAACAGCTCTCGGGCGCGATGACGGAGTACCATGCATTTTCGAGCATGAGGATGCGGTCGCCGAGCCCAATTCCGATGGCGCCGCCGGAGGCGCCCTCCCCGATTACGACCGTGACGATGGGCACGGGCAGCCGGGCCATCTCGAACAGGTTGCGGGCGATGGCCTCGGCCTGGCCGCGCTCTTCGGCTCCCATGCCCGGATAGGCGCCCGGCGTATCGAGCAAGGTCACGATCGGCTTCTCAAACTTGGCGGCCATCTTCATGAAGCGCTCGGCCTTGCGGTAGCCTTCCGGGTTGGGCATCCCGAAGCGGCGATACTTGCGCTCCTTCGTGTCGCGCCCCTTCTGATGCCCGAGGATCATGACGGTCCGGTTCTGGTAGCCGTACCGTTTTCCGTTGAACTGGGCAAAGCCCCCGACGATTGATCGGTCGTCACTGAAGCGCCGGTCCCCGTGAAGTTCCAGGAAGTCGTCCGTGAGAGCCTCGACGTAGTCGAGCGTGTAGGGACGCTTCGGGTGCCGGGCGATCTGGACGCGCTGCCAACGGGTGAGGTTCTGGTAGATCGAGGACCGCAGTTTTTCGACCCGTTCCTCCAGGGCATTGATCTCGTTGGAGAGGTCGTCCTGCGTTTCCGCGTTGAGCTCCCGCATCTCTGCGAGTTTCTCTTCGAGCTCAACGAGGGGTTTCTCGAAATCCAGTAGGTACTTATCGTCGGCCATGAGCGGAAAAAGGTAGTGCGGAGCGCCGTTTGCACCTGAACAGTATGCACCTCAGCGGCGGAAATGGCAATTTTGTGCGCCGTATGGCGTGTCATTCATTTCAACTGAATAGAGCGATGATGCGTTGCAATCCCGGTTGAAAACGGTGCGTGATGCCCGAGCACGCGCTCACGCTTCCATTCTTCTTTTAAGCGTTTTCGGAAAAGTCGCTCGTCGAGCCCCCCGAGCGTTCGTTCGAGGGGAGGTTTAACAGATAATCGCTCTGAGCCCATACCGCATTCTTGACGGAGAAGCGGAAGGATCCTTATCATGAACTCAATCCGTCGTGCCGGGGACGTTTCTCCCAGAGGCTGTGCCGGCGGGCGAGGGCACGACGGGACCGCGCTCTCTTTTTGGGATCCGCACAGTGACATGTCGCAGGCGCAGCGCGGTTTTCGTCATCCCGATCACTTCCACTCTCACCGCAGCCCTTCACGATTTATGCCGATTAAGCTGCAAGTTGTCAAGGAGGACGCCGACGCCGGAGAGCCCGCCGATTATCTGTTTGAGCAGGATCGCATTACGATCGGACGGGGGAGCGGGAACGACTTGACCTTGCCCGACCAAAAGGTAAGCAAGGAGCACGCGGAAATTCGGAGCGACGACGGGGACTACCTGCTCCTCGATCGCGACAGCAAGAACAAAACGTACGTCGACGGTCGTCGCGTGGGAGAGGCGGAGCCCTATACCTTGAAGAGCGGTGACGTCTTTCGAGTGGGGGATTTCAAGATCGAGTTTGCCCCCCTCTTTATGCCGTCCTCCGAAACGACGGCGTACGCCGAGGAGGACGAGCACGCCAATCCCTTCAAAAAGCACACGCGGCAGCTGGCCTCGGCCCTCGAAGGGTTGTCGGAGACCTACCAGTTTGCTCCGTCCGACGAGCGCGACGAGGCGTTCGAGGAGGCCGTGGCCGAAGATCTCGACGCGGAGATTGGTGAAGACGAGGCCGTCCAACGTATTCTTGCTTCCCTTGGGGCACCGGACGGCCGTGGGGAGACGGACACCAATGGAGAATTCCCGGAGTCGCCGGTGGACGAGGCAGCGACGGCGTCTGTACTCGACACGCTGCTCGAGAGCGTAACGCGAATGATTCAGATCCCCGATCACTTTTGGCGTGAGTTTACCGGCAAGGATCTGACGCGTCCGCCCGAAAAGGACTTTCTGTACGACGCCGACGCCAAGGAACTGCGCGATCGGCTCCTTTCGGGCGGGTTGACGGCGGACGAACGCGAGGAGCGCCTGCAGCACCTCAGCGAGGCCGTTGACAGCCTCGTGGCGCACAACATGGCCATGCTGTCGGGATACAAAAAGTCGGTCATGTCCGGAAGTAAAGAGCTCCTGCAGCGAGTGAATCCCATCGACGCCGTGGCGGAGGCCGAGGACGGAGGGATGATGGACTCGTTCTTCGGGGGCGGATCCAGGTCGGAACTCGAGCGCCTCAACGAGGAATGGAAGGAGCTTTTTCACGGCAAGTGGGGGGAGATCGAGAGTGAACTTTTTCGTCCGACTTACATCGAGGCGTACGTCGATCGAATGGTACAGACCTGGGATCTGGATCGGGCAGAGTTGCTCGATAAGGAAGAGGGATAGCCGGGGGGGGGAAGGGAAACAGTCGTAGGCGGTCCTCGACGTTCGTGCCCCATTGGACACCGTCGTCCGGTCCCGGAAGGTCGAGCCGATTGGCCACTGGGGAGTTTCGCGGGAGACGGTCTCCCTCGCACGAAGCTTGCACTCACGGAGGCGTGGGCCTCGGGCTGTCCGAGCCGCTTCTCTTGAAATACGTTTGCACGAATTGGATATGACTGATGCCGTCGTTGGAACAGAGGTGGATGGCTACCGCATCCAGTCCGTACTCGGGCGCGGCGGCATGGGAACGGTGTACAGGGCCGAGGACGTGAACCTGTCCCGAACGGTCGCCATCAAGCGCATCAATCCCTCGCAATCCGACCGGGAGTCGTTCATTCATCGGTTTCGGTCGGAGGCCCAGGCCCTGGCCCGCATCGATAGTCCTCACATCGTGGGGGTATACGCCCTTCGCGAGACCGACATTGGGCTCCTCATCGTCATGGAGTTTGTGGAGGGGGGCACCCTCAAGGATCCCCTCGACGAGCAAGGGGCCCTGGCCCCCGCCCAGGCCATTCCCATTCTGGAGCAAATCATGCAGGCGTTTCACGACGCCCACAGTGCCGGGGTCATTCATCGCGACATCAAGCCGCAGAACATCATGCTCACGGGCGAGGGCATGGTGAAGGTTACCGACTTTGGGATCGCCAAGCTGCGGCGCCCCGACTCCGGCGAAACCGTGACCCAGGGGGGACAGGGAGGTACGCTCAAGTACATGTCGCCCGAGCAAATTTCAAACATCAGTGCCGTCGACGCCCGGAGCGACCTCTACTCGATTGGGATGACGGCCTACGAGATGATGGCCGGAACCTTGCCGTTCAAGGAGTCGGATACCGACTTCGACATTATGCGGAAGGTAGTGGAGGGGGAAATTCCGCCGCCCGACGAGTACAATCCCGACCTCCCGTCGGGGCTCGCGCAGTGGGTGGTGGGGGCCATCCGGAAGCAGCAGGACGAGCGCTATCAGAGCGCGGAGGAGATGCTGGACGCGCTTCGGGAGGCCGACCGGCAGGTGGACGCGACGATGACGCAGCCGGAGTGGGAGGTCGACGACGGGAGTGCCGACGTAGACGAGACCCAGACGGTCGTGCCGGGCAAAGAAGATCGGACGCAGACCGTCGTTCCGGGAGGAGACGAAGAGGACGCCGGGCCGGTCGATCCCGTCGAGGAAACGGTGGTCGGGGACCCGGCGTCCGTCGACGAGGCCGGGGCCACCCAGCCGGCTGTTCCGGAGGCGTCGGCCGAGGCCGTCTCGGACGATGTGGGAGAAGCGGATGCAGGTGTGGAGGATGAGGCCTCGCAAGATGGGCAGTCGAGCTGGATGTTTGTGGGAGGGGGGCTCGTCGTTCTCCTCCTCTTGGCGATTGGGGGCTACGTGGCCTTCGGGCCGTCGGGGAGCGGGGCCGGAGCCTCCGCTACGCTGTCTCTGACGACGACCCCCGCCGGCGCAACGGTGCTGGTGAACGGCGACACCGCCGGGTCGACTCCCCTGAACGGCTATGCGCTCGAGGCCGGCGCCGTCCAGCTTCAGGTTCGCGAAGACGGATACGAGTCCCTGGATTCGACCTTTGAGGTAGAAGCGGGCACGAGCGTCGCGCTCCGGGACGTGCAACTGGCCCGGACGGGTCGGGAGGAATCCGCGTCGCCCGCTCGGGACGAAGGGCAGCCGACGGCCGATGCACAGCCCGAGGCGGAGGAGCAGGCGGCGGCTTCCGCGGAGGAATCGGACGCACAGTCGGGTCCCTCGGTTGC
Organism: uncultured Salinivenus sp.; assembly: GCA_964502085.1. Taxonomy (GTDB): domain Bacteria; phylum Bacteroidota; class Rhodothermia; order Rhodothermales; family Salinibacteraceae; genus Salinibacter. The sequence goes on from CAZCUZ010000013.1 coordinate 42,768, forward strand.
TCCGACGGACGAGACAGAGGACACCGGATCGGAGCCCGCAACGGGACAAATGGACGTGGAGGTTGAGCCGACCGGGACCGTTCTCGTCGATGGGGAGCAGACGGCCGGGACGGGCCCGGTCGAGGTGACGGCGGGCGAGCACACGGTCACGTGTCGCCATCCGGAGCAGGGCGCGACCCAGACGACGGTGGCTGTGGCGGAGGGAGAGACCGAACGCCTCACATGTTATTCCGAGCACACGGTAAATGTGACGACCACGGGTGCATGGGGACGCATCTGGCTGAACGGTCAGAATACGGAAAAAAACACAAACGCGCGTCTTTCGCTTCCACCGGGCACCCATCAAATAGAGGTGCGACGGAATTCCATTTCCGACTATCAGGTGGAGGGAGGACAGGTGAAGATTGAACGCGGCGGGGCGAGTGACCTCGAGAAGTTTACGGGGAGTTCCTACCAACTTCAGGTCGAACCGTCGTTCGAGAGGGTAGAGTACGCGGTCGTCTTCGACGTCAGCGGTGGAGAATAGGGGGAACGGCGCTTCGACTGTCGTTTCTTCTGAAGGATCGAACCACACGTTTCGTTTTGTACTGATCGTTTTCTAGTTCATTGAAACTGCATGTCCGATTCTCCCGCATCTTCTCGTGTTTTCTGATGAAGGTGATGAGAGAATCCTCCTCTTGCCTTCAGGGAGAACAGCGGTCTGGAAGCATCCTTGCAGACCAACACCGACAGCCCACGAGTCATATCTTCTCTTCTAAAAGAGGTGACCCAGTATGCCTACGTCACGTACGCCGACCGGCCCGACGTTTACGCGCTGGCTAGGGGCTCTCCTTGTTGGAGGGGTCCTGTTCGGGGCGGTTTTCGTTTCTTCCGCCGTTGCTCAGCAGTCTGTCCTCGAGGAGGCGAAGCAAAAATATCAGTTCGCTGAATACGAGCAGGCGACCTCCCTCTTCCAGGAGGTCGCGGACAACCAGCAGGCCGACCTCGAGCTGCGCCGGGATGCCCTCCGGTACCTGGCACGCACCTACATCGCCCGCGGCCAGGAAGCGCAGGCCCGATCGGCCATCGAGGATCTCGTTGCCACGGATCCGCCGTCGGACTACTTGGATCCGGACGTGGAGCCCCCGGCGGTGCTGGATCTGTACTACGAAGTGCAGAAGGCCCAGAGCGGAAACTACGAGGTCCAACAGCAGCAGGGCCTGCAGACGCTCGCCGTCATGGACTTCACGAACAACTCGATCACGCGTCGCGAAGACTACGAAGGGCTTCGGAAGGGACTTCCATCCATCATGATCAACAACGTGACAGGGGGGACCGACCTCCAGGTCATCGAGCGAGAGCGCATCGAGTGGCTGCTGAACGAGCTGGAGCTGCAGGAGAAGGCGGGCAAGGTTGACCAATCGACGGCCGTGCAAACCGGAGAGCTGCTGGGGGCCAACGCCGTCGTCTTCGGGAGCTTCATCGCGACGGAGGAGGAAATGAACATTTCCGCCCGGGTCGTGAAGGTCGAAACCGGAGAGGTCATGTTCGGCGATCAGGTGCAGGGGAATCCAGACGAGTTCTTTGATCTCATTCAGGAGCTGAGCCAGAAGGTCACGAAGAGCATCAACGTCGAGATGGAGGAGACGACCCTGGGCTCCGAGCAAACGCGGTCGCTGGACGCCATGATGGCATATTCCGACGGATTGGATCTGCTCGAGGCCGGGCAGTACCGGAAGGCCCAGCAGAAATTTCAGCAGGCCCTCGACTACGACGAGAATTTCACGAAGGCTGAGAAGAAGATGGAAAGTCTGAAGCCGATGGTAGCGAGCCTCGACGCTGAGGGGAGCGAGGGGGCCTCGAGCATGCGGTGAACGTCTTCCTGGGAGGGGGAGGCGCCTCGCGGATTTTCGGTGCGCCCCGGTTGGAATGCAACTCCGGTCTGCAGTTCGTATCCTCGAAGCCAATGCGTGACTCCTCTCACTTCTTGTGTGCGGGCCGTTCGTGCTTTCGCTCAGATCTTCGTTCGACCCCATGACCGACGACCGTCCTACAGCGGGGCTGCGGGGGTGCCCTGCCCGAGCCTTTTCACTCGTCTCCTTTCGTTCGTCGTGCAGCGCGCTGTTCCTGGCCGTTCTTCTGGGGGGACTCGTCGGCTGTGGCGGGCCCTCGGTCACGATGGATCAGGATCCGTCGGCATTCGAAGAGGAGGAGAGTCGGTTGGAGCAGCGTCTCTCCGACAATCCGGAGGACGCCGAAGCGCTGCGCGATTTGGGGTCGATCTATCTGCGGACCGACCGGCCGTCGCAGGCCTATGAGTCTCTGAAACAGGCGTACTCGCAGCGGCCGGAGGATCCGGAGGTGCTCTTCTATCTCGGGCTGGCGAGCGAGGAGGTCGGACGGCGGGAGGCTGCGCTCAAGCTCTTTCGACAGTTCGACGAGGTGCCGGAGGACTCGAGGTACCGAACGCTGATGGAGGGCCGGTACGAGTGGCTGGTTCGAAAGCAGGCCGAGCGGACGGCCCAGCAGATGGTTGCACAGGAACAGGAGCGGCCCGGAGAGGGGGGGCAGGAGGTGTCGCCGAACGTCGTGGCCGTCGTTCCGATGCAGTATCAGGGCGGGGATGATCAGTACCAGGCGCTCGGGCGGGGACTCGCCGAAATGTTTACCACTGATCTGTCGAACGTGGAACGGCTTCAGATCGTGGAGCGAGTCCGCCTGCAGGCCCTGCTCGACGAGCTCGAGCTCGCGCAAAGCGACTACGTGGATTCTTCGACGGCGCCGCGGGTGGGGCGGCTCCTGGGAGCCGGTCGGATCGTGGGGGGGACCTATCTCGTGGCCGACGACGAAGAGCTTCGCCTACAAGTTACGCTCGTCGATGCGGGGACGGGAGAGCAGGTGCCCCAGCTCGAAAACCAGCAGGCCGGTCTCGACGAGCTGTTTGCCCTTCAAACGCAGGTGACCTTTTCGATCGTGGACCAGCTCGGAGTGGAGCTGACGGCCCAGGAGCGGGCCGCCATCGAGGAGGTGCCGACCCAGAGCATCCAGGCATTTTTGGCCTACAGCCGAGGGCTGGCGGAGGAGGATCGAGGAAATTATGATCTTGCCGCCCAGTACTACCAGGAGGCGCAGCAGATCGACCCGAATTTTGAGCAGGCCGGGGAGCGACGGCAGAAGGCACAGAGCGTCGAGTCTGGAGGCGGGAGTACCGAACAGGCCCTTGCGAACGAGAGCGAAGGGGCTGCTGCCGAAGAAGGGGAGGGAGAGATTGATCTCGTACAGCAGCGGCAGGAGAGCATGGGGGCGGCGTCCACCGGGTTGGGTCAGGAAGACGGTGCAGAACGCGATCCGTCACAGGAGTCTGAAACAGCGGAAGAAGCTGAGGAACTGGACGATCCCCCCGATCCGCCCGGTACGGACGGCTGAGGTGAGACGCCGGGGGATGGTTCACTGAAAAATGTATCGTGAGAACAGAGGAAGAGCGAGGGTGCAATTCGGTATTGATGAACTGGCAATTCTGGTGCGATGCGTTTCTCGAGCTTGTCGAGGACATTTCGCGGTGTCCTAGGGGGAATCCTCGTCGTCTTATTGGGGGGCGGCTCGGCCGGAGGCGTGCAGGCCCAGGAGCAGGGTCCCTCGCTCCGAAGCGTGGACCGTCCGGTGCGGGTGTCGGTCGATCCCAGGTATCAGTGGTACGAAACGTCGGAGGGAGCGTCGCTAACCCAGCTAAGTACGCGGCTTTCTGCATCGGTGCCCCTTGGGCAGCGGGTGACAGTACAGGCACAGGGCAGTTACGCTCAGATGGGGGGAGAGGATTTGACGCAGGTACGGGGTCTGACGGACGTGCTGGGACGGGTCACCTACGCCCGGCCGGTGGGGGAGGGAAGCGTGGTTCTCTCGATGGGGGTGAATGCGCCTACGGGGAAACAGAGGCTCAATGACGACGAGATGGCCACGGCGCGGGCCCTCAGCCAGAATTACTACGACTTCGAGGTGTCTAGCTTCAGCCGGGGGTTTTCGGTTGGGCCGCAGGTGACGTGGGCGTTTCCGATCGGGGATAATTTTGCAGTGGGGATTGGGGGGACCTATACGTACCAGCGAGGCTTCCGGCCGACTGCGGAACTGACGGAGGATTCCCTCTACGTTCCGGGCGACGGAGTCGGGGTGAATGGGGGATTCGATTACAAGCTCACCTCACAGTCGGCGTTGGGCCTCGACGTGTCGTTTCGACGGTACGGGACCGACCAGGCCGGGGGCGTCGCTCGGTTTGAGGCCGGGACCCGAATGACGGGAACCCTGCGGTATCTCCTGCGCGACGGATTTACGTCCGTTCGGGTGCTGGCCCGGTACGCAAACTGGGAAGAAAGTGAGTTTGCCTTTCGGTTGGAGGAGCCGAGGCGCGGGCAGGTCATCCCGTCTCACGGACTGCTCCTTGCCTCCTACCGAACGCGTTTGACGGAACGGCTCCGACTGACGACCCGGGTCTCCGGACATTGGTACGATGAGACGGTTCAGTCCGACGCGAAGACGCTTGGTCGTCTCTACGTATCTCCCTCTATTCAGCTCGGGGACGTGCTCTCGGTTGCCCCTCACGGACGGGCGACGTACGGCAGCCATCTCGGGGTTGGAGGAGGAGTACGGATTGCTGCGGAGTTTTGAACAATGATTGCTTCGGGCCCCACCGGAGCCGAAAAACTGTGCACTGCACCACGGCCATCCGCTCGCCTTCAGGAGGTGTCCCTTCGAGAAGCGAACCGGATCCGGATAGATGGTGTGGGCCGGAATCTATGCCCCCAGCGCCGCTCGATCGTCTTATCGAGGCCGAGGAGACTTGGTACTTCGGGGCAAAGCGCTCGACGATCGAGTTCAGCACAGGGCTTGGAGCGACGAAGGAGTTCTTTTCTCGCGTCTCAGAGTCTGTTTTAATTTATGCCTCGAGCTGCGAGCGGTCTCGAATGGGCTGCA
>CAZCUZ010000014.1:0-47553 GCA_964502085.1 uncultured Salinivenus sp.
AGGTAGCGGGGGGCAAAGAACTGGAGCAGCAGCATCACGGCCGTCACGACGACCCACGCGTACACCCAGCCGTAGGGGCCGGTGGCCTGGAAGAACCAGAGGATGGCGGCCAGCAGTGGGCCTCCGATGGCGATTCCGAGGCCGAGGCTCTTTAGGAGGTCCAGGACGAAGGTCTTGGGGGTCGTTTCGTTGAATCCGAAGCGTTCCTCGATCACGAAGGTCGAATAGATCGAAAACGGGAGGGAGAGGGCGCTGCGGCCCAGCACGAGGAGACCGACGTAGAACAGTCCCGTGACGATTGGGCCGAAGTCCCATCCGCGGACGAGCGTGTCGAGCCATTCGAAGCCGCCCGCAAACCAGAAGGCGAAGAGGACGGCGAGCCCGAAGGTAGAGGAAACGATCCCGAAGCGGGTGCGCGTCCGGGTGTAGTCCTGGGCCTTCTCGTACTCGTCCTCGTCGAACGTATCTCGAAACTCCGCCGGCAGCTCCGGCTTCAGGTGGCGGAGGTTGAGCACGTCCGAAATAATGTTCAGGACGTACTCGGCCAGCAGGGCGGCGAGGATGATGACGGCGTAGGTGTTCACGAATACGGCTACAGCTTTTCAGGATACACGTCGGAGGGGCGAGTGGGCGTCACGCAGGTCGCGTAGACGAGAAAGAGAGCAGGAACGGAGTGTTCGGACGCTGACCTCGTTTCATAGATCATTTTCTCATTGCTTACGGACGCGTGAGGACGGCGGCTTGGTCGGTGGGGAGCGTCCGGAGGTCGAGCGTGTCGTCGAGGTCGAGTGCGGTGTCGGTGAGGACGTCGGTCCACGTTTGATTCGCGAGGTCGTCCGGCAGGGGGAGGTGAGCCGGAGCATTGAGGGTGCGTGTGAGTGGGTTGCGGGAGACGATCGTGAGAGCGGCAGCGTCGACCTCGACGTCGTCGCCGGCAATTCGGGCAAAGGCGAGCCAGTCGTCGGCCCCCTCGCCCGTCGGGGAGAGATCGAGGTACCCCTCGGCCGCCGCGAGCGTCGGATGGGAACGTCGCCACCGCAGCAGGCGGGCGGTGAGGTAGAGATACGCCCGCGGGTCGGGCTCGTCGAAGAGCGCTCGTACCGCGTCCGCATTCGGCTGGTCGATCAGGGGGGCCAGGTCGTCGAGGATGGTTTGACGGTGGTTCCAGTCGACCGGCCGACGGTTGTCGGGATCGACGAGCGAGAGGTCGGCGAGCTCCGTGCCCCGGTACACGTCCGGCACGCCGGGGGCGGTGCCCTTGAGCGTGAGCTGGCTAAGACGATTGGCGAAGCCGGCTTCGGCGAGCCGGACGGCAAACGCGTCGAGCACGTCGGGCGTCGACGGGTCGGTGGTGACGCCCCGGACGAAGGCTTCCAGGTCCTCCTCGTAGTCGGCGTTTGGGTTGATCCAACTCGTTTGCTGCTTTGCCTCGCGAGAGGCCTTTTCGACGTAGGCGCAGAGGCGCTCGACCAGCTCGTCGGGCTCGTCTCCGGAGTGGGGCGTCCCGTGGGCGTCGCACCACAGGGCCGCGAGCGTCTGATAGAAGAGGTAGGCATCGTTTCCGGACGGGCCGTGGGCTCCGCGGTAGTCGTCTCCGACGGCATTCAGTTCTTGCACAATCTCGCCCCATTGCTCCGGCCGTTCGGCGAGGGCGAGGAGCCGCATGCGGGTGTCGGTCCCGCGCTTGTGGTCGTGCGTCGCCGTCGTGATGAGGGCCTCGGGGTACCGGCGAGCGCGGAATCGGTTGCGGGCGTGGAAGGCGTGGTCGTGCACGCCGAACGTGCCGGGCTCGCCGCCCACCTCGTTGAGGGCTGTGAGGCGGTTGTAGCGGTAGAAGGCCGTGTCCTCGAGGCCTTTTGCCGCCACGGGCCCGGTGTACTGCTGAAAGCGGCCGACCCACGCCCGCTGGTCGTCCTGGAGGTCTTCGCGGAGTTCCCCGAGGATGGCCCGTTCCACGAACTGAAAGACCGTGGGCTCGGCGGCGGGATTGCGCCGGAGGGCCCGGTAGATGGCTTCTTCGACGACCTCGCGCGCCGTCTCGTCGTCGTACGGCAGAAAGGTGCGGTAGCGATCGAAGGCGGCGACGATTTCCTTGAGGGCCTCCCGCAGGGCGGCCAGCGTCACGTCGCGGGTGTGGTAGTCCGCCTCGGAGAGACGGTCGAGCTCGTACGCGAGGCGGGTCAGCTCGCTCGTAAGCGTCTGCTCGATGACGAGGGACGTGCTGCGGTAGGCGCTTTTTTCGAAGGTGGTGGGTGCGTGCGGGACGGCGCGGCGGTAGATTCGGCTCAGGGCTTCCTCTCCGTCGGCGCTCAGGAGAACCCCCATGACGTCATTTAAAAAGTCGTAGCCCGTCGTGCCCGCGACCGGCCAGTCGTCCGGCAGCGTCTCGCCGGGCGCGAGGATCTTTTCCACCCAGATGCGGTCGGCGCCCAGGTCGTGAAGGCGGTCGAGGTACTCGTGCGGGTCGAAGAGGCCGTCGATGTGGTCGATGCGCACGCCGTCGACCCCCTCTTCCGCCAGCAGCTCGCCGAGCAGCTCGTGCGCGCCCCAGAAGAGGTCCTGGTCCTCCATCCGAAGGCCCACGAGGTCATTAATCGTGAAGAAGCGCCGGTAGTTGATCTCGCGGCCGGCGGTTTTCCAGTACGCGAGGCGCCAGTGCTGTTCCTCGAGCAGATCGTGCAATGCCGCCCGGTCGAGGGCAGCGTCCAGGGTCTCCGCGTCGAACGACACGTCAACGGCGTCGAGGCGGCGGCAGAGGGCCTGCGCCCGCTCGCGGGCCGACGGATCGAGCTCGGCGAAGGCGTCGCGCAGCTCCTGCAGGTCGAAGTACGCCTCGGTGCGTTCGAAATCGGGAAGCAGGGCGTCGAGGATCTGAGCGTAGGTGCGGGGGCTCAGTGCAAAGCGGTGATCGTAGTAGGCGGCGTAGAAGCCCCCGTCTTCGTAGGCGAGGGTGATCTCGCCGTCGTCCAGGGCGGCGCCGTAGGTGGTGCCGAGGAAGGGGAGCAGGATCTTGCCGTGGAGTTCCGGCTTGAGGGGCGCCCAGTCGACGTCGAAGTGGTGAGCATAGGCCGAGTGGCGACCGTAGGCGAGCACGTCCTGCCAGCCTTTGTTGGTCGGGCCGACGCCCGCGTGGTTGGGCACGAAGTCGAGCACGAGTCCGAGGCCGGCGTCCACGGCCGATTTGCGCAGCGACTCGAACGCGTCGCGCCCCCCGAACGCCTCGCGGACGGCATTGTGGTCGATCACGTCGTAGCCGTGCTCGCTCCCGGGACGAGCCTCCGTGATGGGGGAGAGGTACAGGTGGCTCACGCCCAGACGCTGCAGGTACGGCAGGAGGGCCTCGACCTCCGCAAAGCCGAAGTCCGGGGTAAGTTGAAGGCGGTAGGTGGCAGTCATGGACGGGAGCGGAGGGACGTGTGAACGGAGAGGACCGTGGGTGAGACGCGCCGCGAGGGGATTTCGGCTGCAGAAAGGGAGGGGTACGTGCAGGTCAGGTCCTCTTCCTACACACCGCTTTCCCACGACCGTTTCATGCCCCCTGTACGATGCCTCTCGGCAGAGGCGTTTCCGAAGGCCTCGACCGGTTGCCGTTCCCGGGTCCCGGTTGGAGCAAAAGGGCCTACTGGTGTGTCAATACTGATTGTGTATTTTAGTCTCTGCTCATTTCTATACGGCCGCATGGCGACTCGGACCTACACCGGCGGGGGAGAGGGATTTTATTGCTGAGTCATTTCTGACAATATTTGGGCCTCGAAAACGGCGGCCGCACAATCACGGGTGACGTAGCACTCCGCTTCTGAGAGAAAAACGGAGCGGGCCCTGTACGGCAGCGCGACGGAGGAAATTCTGCGGACCGCCCCGAGGACCTAATCGTCATGGCTGCCCGGGGGCTGTCCGGCGTGCGGCGAGCGATGCTCGGAAGCGTCACGGAGGAGATTGTTCGGGACGCCCAGGGGCCGGTGGTGGCGGCCCGCATCTTCCCTCCGAGTGTGTAGAGGTGTCCGGGTCGTGGGGCAATCACTGGGCTTCCGGCTCGTCCGAGATGTCCAGCAGGTCGTCCGGTACGTCGTCCGGCACGGTCCAGAGGAAGATCGTTTCCTGTCCGGTGTTGCCCCGTCCGGCGTCGACCACCCGGTCCGGCGTCCAGTCGCCCATGCGGAAGTCGTGGCTCACGATGCGATCCCCGGGGTCCAACTGCTGAAGCAGCTTCGGCCGCAGCTTGACGTTGATCTCCGGCCAGAGATAGAGGGCCACGACCGTTGCGTCGTCCAGGTTCGTATTGAACAGGTCCTGCTGACGAAACTCGACCTTGTCGGCCACCCCGGCCTCTCGGGCCTTGGCCCGGGCCTTCGCAACCAGGGCCGAATCAATCTCGACCCCCACGGCACGGGCGCCAAACATCTTGGCGGCGGTGATCGGGATGCGTCCGTCGCCACTCCCGAGGTCGTAAACGACGTCGTCTTCGGAGATGTTGGCGACCTTGAGCATCTGAATGACGACGGACTGGGAGGTCGGGACGTAGGGCGCGTCCTTATCGGTAGTGTCCTCGGGCGTCGTCGACGACGGGTCGGTTGAGGACTCGGGGACCTGCGCCGCAGCGTCCAGCGCCGTTCCGCCCAGCAAAACGAAAGCGAACAGGGCAACGGCGAGGGCTCGGCGAGGGAGGGGGGGCATAAGAATACTGGGATCGCTGGGAAAGGGGGATACAACGGACGATGCAAAGCGTGAGGCATACCCTTGCCCGGGCCAATAGGTTCGGACGGACCGACTCGTTGTGATCGTTGCCGGGCAAACGGACGGGATCCGGCCCGGAAGGGGGGCGTTTGTCACAACCGGTCTCGATCTGCTCACAGAATGTGCTCGTTTATGCCGTTCCGCTCGTTGTGTTTTCAGGGGGGAATGGTGGGGGTGCTGGTGGTCTTTGCGGTCGTTCCGATCGTGAGCTGGGGACAGGAGCCCGACTCGACCGGGGAATCGGCTCTTCCGTATCGATACCAGACCCAAGACGAGAATGGGGCTGCTCCGTACGTGTCCACTCCGCAGGCCGTCGTGGACACGATGCTCTCGATGGCCGGCGTGTCCGAGGGGGATGTGGTGTACGATCTGGGGAGCGGAGACGGCCGCATTCCCATTCGGGCGGCCGAGAAATACGGGGCGCGCGGCGTCGGCGTCGAGATCAAGCCGGAGCTGGTCGAAAAGGCCCGGAAGAAGGCGAAGGAAAGGGGCGTCTATGATCGCGTCGAGTTTCGCCGGCACGATCTCTTCGAGGCGGACATCGGTGACGCGACTGTGGTGACGCTCTATTTGCTCCCGTCGGTGAACATGAAACTTCGATCGAAGCTCGTTCGGGAGTTGGCTCCGGGAACGCGGGTGGTTTCTCACAATTTCCACATGGAGGAGTGGACCCCCGACCGAACGAAGGAGCTCGGCGACCGGCTGCTGTATCTCTGGCGGATTCCGGAAGAAGAGCCCGATTTTGTAGAGTCGGGTCCGTAGCGCCGGTGCCGTGCTCTGGGGCGAGAAGAAGGTTCAGCCGCGCTGGAAGATGACGGCTCCGGGCCGAGAGAATGCCACCGCGTCGTCGGAAAACGACGGTGGGCGCGGATCGGATGCATAGCCGCCCTGCTCCGTGTGGAGAATTTGTGTTGCGTTCTCAGGTACGGTTTCTTCGGCGCCGGCCTCCAGATTAACGACGGTGACGAAGGGCGCTCGGGTGAGCCGGAGCGTCGTGTCGGTGGGGGCCGCGACGTCGAACGCGTCTCCGAGCTTGGGCCGAAGGGCGAGGAGGTCCCGATAGAGGGCCAGTACGCCGTCGTGCGGGGGGCGACGCAGCTCGTCCCAGTTCAGCACGCTGCGTTTGAAGGTCGCCGGATCCTGCGGATCGGGCACCTCGCCTTCGAACCCGGAGAAGTCGTCGAACTCGTCCTTCCGTCCTTTCGTCACCTGCGGGCCGAGCTCGTCGTTGTGGTCGGTAAAGAACTGGAACGGCGTCGAGGCCGCCCACTCCTGGCCCATAAAGAGGAGAGGCAGTTCCTCGGCCACGCACACGAGCACCGACAGGGCCCGGTATACGGGCAGGGAGACGTCGTCGGTCAGCCGATTGCCGGTGGGCCGGTTGCCCACCTGGTCGTGGTTCTGGATGAAGACGACGCACTGCGAGCGCTCGATCGGGGCGGGGTCGGTGCCGCGGGGGGCATCGAGGTGTTCGGAGTACTCGCCCCGGAAGAACCAGCCGTCGCGGAGGGTGGTGGCAATGTCCTGGGCCGTCGTTCCGACGTAATCCCGGTAATAGCCCTCACGGTCGCCGGCGGTGAGGACGCGGCACTGGTGGTGCAGGTCGTCGCTCCAGACGCCGTCGAGCCCGTAGCCGTCGTCGTCGCGGGGGCGGACGAGGCGGTTTAGGTTCCGGTGGTCCTCGGCGATCAGGTGGCGATCGGGTCCCTCCACGTGCGTGTCGACCGCGGCGGACAGGTCGGTCAGGAAGTGGGGATCGGTTTCGTCGCGGAGGGCGTGGGTGGCGTCGAGACGGAGGCCGTCGACGTGGTATTCGCGCAGCCAGTGCAGGGCGTTGTCAATAAAAAAGCGCCGGGTGCCCGCCGAGTGCTCGTCATCGAGGTTGATGGCGGGGCCCCACGGCGTCTCGTACTTGTCCGTGAGGAAGGGAGCGAAGGCGGTGGCGTAGGCCCCGTCGGGGCCGAAGTGGTTGTAGATGACGTCCAAAAATACGGCGAGGCCTTCCTGATGGGCCGCATCTACGAGCCGACGCAGGTCGTCGGGCGCGCCGTAGGCCCGGGACGGGGCAAAGGGAGCGGCCGGGTCGTACCCCCAGTTTCGCTCCCCGGGAAAGTCGTGGACGGGCATGAGCTCGAGGGCCGTCACGCCGAGGTCCCGCAGGTACGACAGGCGCTCTCGTACCGCGGTGAAGGTGCCGGCGTCGGTGAAGGTGCCCACGTGCAGCTCGTAGAAGACGAGCTCCTCGGGGGCCACGCCGCTCCACGCGTCGTCGGACCAGTCGTAGGCGGCGGGGTCGACGACCTCGGAGGGGCCGTGTACGCCCTCGGGCTGGAAGCGGGAGGCGGGATCGGGGAAGGGGCCGTCTCCGTCCGGGGAGAGGCGGTAGCGCGTGCCGGGGGCGAGGTCGGTGTCTTCGAGCACGAAATAGCCCCCGTCCTCAGCGTCCAGGGAACGGCGCTCCTGCGTCTGTTCGAGCACGAGCGCAACCCGATCGGCCGTGGGGGCCCACACGCGGACGGTCGTGGACGAGCCGTCGACGAGGGCCCCGTGGGGCGGGATTGGAGACGACATGGTGGAAGGGGGCGATGGGGAGAAGGGGAGCGAGGGCAACGGGAGAAAATCCCATCGAAAGAAATTCCGGATTTCTCCCGTCAGGGACATAATCCGCAAAGAGGGTTCCCCGTGATCATCGGGTAATCCCGAGAACGTCCGACGATCGGAAAACGGGGCCCGACGCGTCACACGAGTCGCTGCGGAAACTCATAGAAAATGTTTGCTGGCGCGAACGATAACCGGAAGTGAGAACCGCCCGTGGTTCCTCAAACACACGCGTCGGTTTCCGTCGCCCGTCCGTAAAGGTACGTGAGCGTGGAGAGGAGCTCCTCGGCTTCGGTTGTGAGCTGATCCGGTGTGAAGCGCCATCGCCAGTTTCCGTTTGGCTGTCCCGGCGTATTCATGCGCGCGTCCGCTCCGAGGCCGAGCACGTCCTGCAGCGGTGTCACCACGCGGTCGGCGACCGACGCCATCAGCACGCGCAGGGCCTGCTCGTGGACCGTTGCCGTCGACGACTCCAGATTAAGGTACTCGCGAGCAAAGTCGCGGGCGTCGCGGGACGAGAGGTCTTCGTTCCACCATCCGACCGTCGTGTTGTTGTCGTGCGTGCCGGGATACGCCACGAGGTTGCGGCGGTAGTTGTGCGGCAGAAACGGGTTGGCCGGATCGTCCTCGAACGCGAACTGCAGGACGGCCATGCCGGGAACGCCGAGCCGGTCCCGCAGGGCATCGACCGAGTCGGTGATGACCCCGAGGTCTTCCGCAACGACGGGCAGCTCGCCCAGCTCGGCCTCCAGTTCGTCGAAGAAGGAGGCGCCGGGCCCGTCTTTCCACTCCCCGTTGACGGCCGTCTCCGCCTCCGCCGGAATTTCCCAGTAGGCGTCGAATCCACGGAAGTGGTCGAGCCGAACCAGGTCCACGCGCGCAAGCGTTCGGCGCATGCGCTCCGTCCACCACCGGTAGCCGTTTTCTTTCATCGTCTCCCAGTCGTAAATCGGATTCCCCCAGCGCTGCCCTTCCGGGCTGAAGTAGTCGGGCGGTACGCCCGCCACCACGGTGGGACGGCCGTCCTCGTCGAGCCGAAAGAGGTTCTGGTGAGCCCACACGTCGGCGCTGTCGTGGGCTACGTAGATCGGGAGGTCGCCGAAAAGGCGGATGTCGCGGGCGTGGCAGTAGGACTGGAGGGCCGTCCACTGGCGGTGGAAGAGGTACTGCCAGAAGACGTGCATCCGGATGGTGTCGGCGTGCCGCTCACGGGCTCGCTCGAGAGCGTCCGGGTCGCGGCGGGCGAGGGGGGCCTTCCACTCCGTCCAGGGCGCCCCGTCGTGCGCCTCCTTCAGGGCGGCGTAGAGGGCGTAGTCGTCGAGCCAGGCGGCCTGGTCGGCACGGAACTGCCGGAGGTCGGCCTCGCTGGCGACTGATCGATCCGCCTCGAAGCGCTCGAAGGCGGTGCACAGAACGTCCATCTTTCGCGACTCGACGCGCTCGTAGTCGACGTACGTGTCGGGCAGCTCGGTGAGCGGGTCGAGATCCTTCTCCGTGAGCAGGCCGTACTCCACGAGCGGTTCGGGGCTGATGAGGAGGGGATTGCCCGCGAACGTGGAGGTGCTGGAGTAGGGCGACGCGCCGAAGCCCACCGGGCCGAGGGGCAGCACCTGCCAGAGGCGCTGGTTGGTCCGGGCCAGAAAGTCGGCAAACCGAAAGGCCGCCGAGCCCAGGTCGCCGATGCCGTACGGGCTGGGGAGGGAGGTCACGTGAAGCAAAATGCCGCTGACGCGTCGAGAGGCCACGGAGCTGTGTGATTGGTGAAGGAGAAGGGGCGTGTCGGCGGGGCTCACCGGGCAACAGTCAAATGAAGGTCGACGGGAATCACAAGAACCGGTGTGGGAGCGTGGGGGTGCGGGAGTGGAGGGAACGCAGTGTGCTCGCTCCGGAGTGGGGAGGGCGTGTGAGGCAGGTCAAGAAGAGTCGTCTCCGAGGGGGAGGTGGGGGCGTTCCTCTTTGTCGAGCCGCGTGTCGGGGGCGCCGGTGACGGCTTCGATACGCGAGCGATAGAGGGTGTTGAAATGCTGGTAGAGGCGGCCGAGGTACGTGTCGGCCTCGTCGGCCGGAAGGTCGATCACTTCCGGGTACGCGAAGGTGGCGGCCCCGGCGGTGTCGACGAAGAGGGTCTTGAGGTTCAGGCGCTGCTGAAAGATCGAGGCCGTGGCGTGGAAGACGTGAAACTTTTCGGTCGGAAGGATCCAAAGGTAGTGCGACAGGACGCCGCGTCGGATGTAGAGCCCATCCTCTCGCACCGCGTACCCGTGATGGCGATACTGAAGAACGGCCCAGCCGAGGAGGAAGGGGACCAGGAGGAAGCCCCACCAGGGCAGTGCTGCCCCCCCGAGGTGCCACCAGTCGGCCGGCCAGAAGTAGACGCTCGGCAACAGGAGGGCCGACAGCACGAGGGAGTATCGAATGAAGCGACGTCGAATCGTGAGGAGCGACACCGATCCAAACGTGTCGGGAAGGTCGAACGACCGCACGCGATCGGCCAGGGCAAGCGCATCGTCGTACTGAGCAAACGGAGCAATCACGCGATGTCCGTGTTCCTCCACGTTCATCCCGACGGTTTGGACCTCCAGTTCGTACCATCCGAAGGCGCGCATGAACGGATTCGTCCGGAGGATGAGCGCCTGCACCTTTTTGAGTGGAATGGTGCCCTCCGTCACCGTAAAGAGGCCGTGGCGCTTGCGCAGCTTGTCGTCGTCGAGCCAGAGCTGGAAGCCGTAGTAGCGGGTGAGGTGGATGAGGATGCCGCTGATCCAGCCGAACACGCCGGCCACGAGGATCGTCGCGAGGACGGTAAGAAGGGGGTTCGCCGTCATCGTCTCCGTAATCTGGTCGATGCGGCCCTGGGAGCGAAGAATGCGCTGCACGATGGCCTCCGGATCCACGAGCTGGAGTGCCGAGAAGACGAGGGCAATGTAGAAGAGGGAGAACCGGAACGCCCCGGAGAGGAGCACGCGGGGGAGCGCCATGGAGAAGAGCGTTTCGCTCGATGACGTCTCTTCCTCCGCTGTCGTTTCCGGATCGGAGGCGGTCCGGTGCTGAAAGGAGCGCACCGCCTGCCGGATCTCGTGGGCGTCGCTGAGGCCCACGTATTCGAGGGAGCCCTCGGTGGAGGAGCTGCCGGCCGTTTCGATGGTCACTTTGGCGAGCCCGATGAGACGGGCCACCAGGTTGCGCTCGATCTGGATGTTCTGAATGCGCTCGATGGGGATGCTCCGATTCTGCCGCCGAAAGACGCCCTTCTGAATGACGATTTGCTTCGGCGTGATGCGGTAGCTGAAGCGCAGGTACTGCAGGACGATGGCCGGGAGGGCCACTGCGCCGTAGAGGATGCCGAGGACCACCGAGACGACGTTCTCGGAACTCGGATTTTGAAGGGTGGGCAGGAGGATAATCACCAGCGCCGGGAGGCTCGTCCCCACGCGCAGAAGGAGCGTGAGCGGGTGCAGACGCTGGGGCTCCCGCACGGCCCCGAGCGTGGACGAGGAGGCGGCACGATCGGGGGCCGCGTCGGAGGTCTCTTCGTCGACGGACGGATGCGTCGCGGGCGTCTCCTCCGACGACGGGGGACGGTCGGACTCCGAGGGGACGGGCCCGGAATCGGAAGCCGAGGACGAAGAGGAAGGCATTACACCGGGTCTTCGGTGAGAGGATCTTCGAGGATAAACCGCTTGATCTCGTCTCGAATGCGCTCGGCCTTCGAGAGCGGCAGACCGGGAAGGACGACGTCGCTGCTCCGGGACCCGGCGGTGTGGATCACGAGCCGGCCGAGGGCAAACTCTCGTTCGATCAGGTCCTGTGACACGTCCACGTGCTG
Organism: uncultured Salinivenus sp.; assembly: GCA_964502085.1. GTDB lineage: Bacteria > Bacteroidota > Rhodothermia > Rhodothermales > Salinibacteraceae > Salinibacter. Next base: position 11,159 of record CAZCUZ010000014.1, read on the forward strand.
GATGCGTCGCAGGGGCACGACCGTTCGCACGTGGATGAGGACGCCGTGCTCGAGGTACAGCTCTTCGGGCCGCAGCGCGAAGCCCCACGCGCGATACCGGAGGCGCGGCCACGCGAGACTGTAAAGAAGCCCGAGGCCCAGCACGGTGCCCGACAGCACGCCGAACGGGAGCCACGATCCGGGCGAGAACAGGTGGGTGAGGTCGTAGAAAAGGACCGGCAGGAAGACCGCCAGAGTAAAGAGGGCAATCTTAATGGTCCAGATCGTCCGGATCGAGTCGTCGAGCGAGTGGATGGTCTCGTCCGGAACCACGTCCGAGAGCGTCGGAGCGGAAGAGGGGTCGTCCATGGGGTGAGAGACGAGCGGGACTCGGAGGGAGCGCATCTCTTTGAAACAGCGGGGCGGGGCGAGGGTTCGGCGGATGGCCGAACGGCTCGCTACGACGACGAATCCGCGGCGCCCTGTTTGACGGCCGCAGGAGAGGAGGGCTCGGCCAGCACCGGCGGGAGGAGGCGACGGAACCAGACGGTGTATCGGCGGGGGGTTGCGGCCACGTCCGCCCGGACCGACGACGGCTCCACCCAGGCCCACTCGGCCACCTCTTCGGGGTGCGGCCGAACGGACACGTCGCTGACAGTGCCGACGAACACGTGGTCGTATTCGTGTTCGATGAGGGTGGGGCCCACGGAGGCCTCGTACGTAAAGTGGAGGAGGGGCGTCAGGTCGCACGAGAAGCCCATTTCTTCATCGAGACGCCGTCGGGCTGCCGCGGCGGGAGACTCGCCGGGCCGCGGGTGGCTGCAGCAGGTGTTGGACCAGAGGCCCCCGGAGTGATACTTGTCGGGGGAGCGTCGCTGGAGCAGAAGCCGTCCCGCCTCGTCGAAGACGAACACGGACAGGGCCCGGTGAAGCCAGCCCTCGGTGTGGGCCCGCAGCTTCTCGGCCGTGCCGAGTGGCTGGTCGTCGTCATCAACGAGTACGACCCGAGTGGACATGAGCGGAGAGAAGGATCTTGATTTTCAGGTGTGCCCCCAATATGGGGATTGCTGGGCGAAATCGAGAGGCTTCGGGGCGCTTATTACGGGTTTATTGCAAAAGCACCGGTGTCCTCGTTTGCTTTGGGCTCACCGTCCGTTCGCAATGTAAAAACGAGAGCCGCACCGCATCCGCGGACGGTGGAGACTCTGTGCAGGGCAAATTGGCCCTTGACGGACTCGGTCACGGTTCGTCTTTTTAAGCGTCGGACACACCGACCTTCGATGCTCTCATTCAATACACCGGTTCATCCGTTCATGCACGAGGTTACCATCAAGGACGTTGGTACATTTGAAGTCGAAGAAGGGACGCGGCTGGTTCGCGCCATTGAAGACGCGGGCGTGGACGTGGGGCACCGCTGCGGCGGGCAGGCCCAGTGCACCACGTGTCGCGTCAAGTTTGAGGAGGGAGAGCCCGGCGTGATGACCGAGGCCGAGCACGAGAAGTTGAACGACATCGATCAGTTCGGCGAGATGCGGCTGTCCTGCCAGATCGTGGTCGATCGGGACATGACGGTCGATCCGCTCATGACGGTGAGCGATCAGGGATGGGACGATGCAGGCCCCGAGCCGTCCATCACCGTCGAGCCGGAGCCGGAGTGGCATTCCATCGAGACGCTCGAGACCGAGCAGGACGCTGACGAGTAGGTCCTACAGTAGCCACAGGCCGAGGCCGCCGACGAAGAAGCAGTAGTAGGCGAAGTACTGCAGCTTGCCGCGGCGGACGAAGTCGATGACGACGTAGATGGCCGCAATGCCCGATCCATACGCGGCCGCGGTTCCGATGAGAAGCGGCAGCCATTCGGTCGTGAGGCCGCGCTCGGCAAGCTCGAGGCCCTTGATCAGCGTGGCGCCCAGCACGACGGGCAGGAGCATGAGGAACGAGAAGTTGGCCGCTCGTTCGGGCCGGACGTTCTGGTAGAGGGCCGTGCAGATCGTGGAGCCGGACCGCGAGATGCCCGGAATCATGGCGGCGGACTGTGCCACGCCCACGACGAACGACTTGAGCGGGTTCAGTGGACCGTTGGGGGAGGGGCGGAGGAGCGTCAGGAGAAGAAGGACGCCCGTGACGAGGAGCATGCCGCTCGTGAAGCGCGGGCTCCCGAAGGCCTGCTCCAGTTGCGTCTTGAAGAGCAGGTACACGATTCCGGTGGGCACCAGGGTGATGAGGATGAAGACGCCGAGGCGAAAGGTGTCGTTCTCGCGGTAGCGGGCCGGAACGTCGAGGGGGGCCCGAAGGCCGGCCCAGGCCTCCTGCACCAGGTCGCGGACTTCGTTCCCGTACACGGTGAAGATGCTGAGTACCGTTCCGAAGTGGACGAACACCTCGAAGGTGATGCTGGACTCCTCCCCCCCGATGCCCAGCAGGTACTGGCTCAGCACCAGGTGTCCCGACGAAGAGACGGGGACGAATTCGGTGATGCCCTGTACGAGTCCGAGGAGGAAGGCCTCCCACCAGGTCATGGGTATTGGGGGGACGTGTGAGAAAGGGGCGAGTGCACCGCCGATCATGAATTCCCGCACGGCGGAACGGTTGCGAAGAGCCGGTCAATTGACGGGAGCAGGGGACGGAGAAGGAACGGAATGCTCCCCGTTCGGTCACGCCTCCTCCAGGCGAAGGTCCCGTGCCTTCAGTTGAAGAGTGGTGCGGCCGTTCCAGGTATTCTCTTCCAGGGAAAAGAGCAGCTCCAGGGGACGGCCGTTCTCCTGACTCCGTTCGAGCACCGAGAGCTTGTCGCCCATGCCGAAGCCTATGACGTCGAACGCGTCTCCGTCGGGGGCGGCCCGTTGTCGCACCTCGAACTTGAGGTGACTGTCGTCGCTGCCGACGGTGCGGGGCGTGCCGACGACGGCCAGGTCGCGGGCGTGGAAGACGGGGCGGGCGTTGGCCGGACCGAAGGGGCCGAACTGCTGGAGGACCGCCCAGAAGCGATCGTCGACGGAGCCGACGACCTCGAGGTCGAGCTCGGCGTCGACCTTGATGGAGGGGGTGAGCAGGTCGGGGGTGACGCGTTCGCCTACGGCAGCGTCGAAGCGATCGCGGAAGGTGTCGATCCGGTCGGGCGTGAGGGAGAGCCCGGCGGCATGGTCGTGTCCGCCGAACTGGGTGAGCACGTCCGCACAGTCCGACAGCGCGTCGTAAATGTTGATGCCCTCGATCGAGCGGGCCGAGCCCTTGACCTCGTCGCCGTTGTGGGTGAGCATGATCGTCGGCTTGTGGAAGCGCTCGACGATGCTGCTGGCCACGATGCCGATGACGCCGAGGTGCCAGTCCGGGTCGTAGAGGACGAGAGCGTGCGGGCTGCGCGAAGTGATCTGGCGCTCGGCCTTTTCGACGGCGGCCTCTTCGGTGGCATCGTCGATCGTGCGGCGCTCGCGGTTGAGACGCTCCAGCTCGGCGGCCAGCGGCTCGGCCTCGGCAACGCTCTCGGCCAGAAGCAGCTCGACGGCCGTGGAGGCGTGCTCCATGCGCCCGGCGGCGTTGATGCGCGGCCCGAGGGTGAACACGATGTTGCCGGTCGAGGTTACGGTTTCCAGGTCGAGGTCTGCGGCCTCGGCGAGGGCCCGGAGGCCGGGGCGCTCGGTGCGCTGGAGGGCCCGCAATCCTTCGGCCATGAGGATGCGGTTTTCGCCGTAGAGGGGGACGATGTCGCTGGCGGTGGACACAGCCAGCAGGTCGAGATAGTCGAACGCCCGCTCGGGATCCTCGTCGCGGCGGGCCAGGGTGGCCTGCACGAGCTTAAAGCCGAGGCCGCAGCCGGAGAGCTCCGCGAACGGATAGTCGTCGTCCGGCCGTTTGGGATCGATCACGGCGTAGGCCTCGGGCAAGTCGACGCCGTCGTCCGTCTCCTGGGGCGTGTGGTGGTCGCAGATGATGAGGTCGAGCCCCTGCTCCGTGGCGTACGCAGCTTCCTCGTGGGCGGTAATGCCGCAGTCAAGGGCCACGACGAGGGAGGCGTCCCGCTCCCGCGCCACGTCGAAGCCGCGACGACACAGGCCGTACCCGTCGTCGTACCGATCGGGGATGAAGACCGACGCCTCCACCCCGCGAGAGCGAAGGAAGTCGGTTACGAGCGCAGCGGCCGTCGTGCCGTCCACGTCATAGTCGCCGTACACGAGCACGCGCTCCCCGCGATCGATGGCCTGGGCCAGGCGGTCCGCCGCCCGGTCCACGTCCGTCATGCGGAACGGGTCGTGCAGGTTCGACCGATCGGCCCGGAAGAAGTGGCGGGCCTCTTCGAACGTCGTGACGCCGCGCAGGGCCAGCGTGCGGGCCAGCGGGGGCGGCAGATCGTTGAGCGCCTCCTGCAGTTCGGCAACCTCCTCCGGATCGTCGGGGGAGCGATACGTCCATCGGTACGTCATAGAAACAGAACGGAAAACGGAAAAGGGAAGTGTCGTGCACACTCACATATAAGACATATCCGCTCCGCTCGCGTAACGTTGCGTTGGAACTCGATCTGAAAAAAGACACGTGCTGATTCTAGCTGAAGATTTGACGCAGGAAAACGGGAGTCCGAACAAAGTCCCCGAGCCGTTACGTTGAACGGATGAGAGATTTTTGAAGGACGTTCAGAACGGGAGGTTGAGGTAACGGCACCCCGAGATGCGGATCATCGAGGGGACTGGCTCGTTGCAGAGCGATCCCTTTTCCTTTTCCCACGGTATCCGGTCGCCGGCTCGTTTCCGCTTACGGGCGGAGGGTGGAGTCGGCCCGGTGTTTGGACGAATTCCCACCTTCGTCCCGTCGTTTCTGAATCCCCTGAATCCAGAGTCGAGGACGTCGTCTCCGGATGAGTCGTTGACTCCAGAGAGGGGGAGTCCCGACGGTGACCGAGAGGAGCTCCCGCCCGTGGTCGTAACCGTCTGTTTGGATTGTGACTCCTACCGGGGGCCGGCCGTCGAGGATGACCTGAGAGGGCGCGGCTCGGAGCGTACTCGCGTTGAGGCAGATCGAAGAGAGTAGAACGTTGAACAGGCTACAATTCCCGTCGGTCAACACCGTCGTCGCCTGCCCAATCGTTGTGTGCAGGATCTGCTCCTGCGAGGGGGGCGCGGCACGCACTCGAATCGCAAAGACATGAAGATTTCCACACTGCAAGACAAAAAGCTCGAGGAGCTCCGCGAGATTGCTCGGGAGCTGGATCTTTCGGGCTATTCGGATCTCCGCAAGCAGGATTTGATCTATCGCATCCTGGAGGCGCAGGCGGAAGGCGCCGCGGCGGGGGAGGCTCCGCTCGAAGAGTCGCCGGAGCCGCGGACTTCTACTGGGGAGAGGGACGGAGCGACGACCGAAGCGCCCCCCGATCCTTCGGAGGGCAGCCGGGCAAACGGGGCCGAGGAGCGGGACCGGGAGGAGGCAGCTCAGACGGACGCGCCCTCGTCGGACGAGCCGGACAAACCCGAGTACATGCGGACCTACGATCCGGACGAGACGGAGCTCCGAGGCATGATCGAAAAGACGGGTCTCCTCGAGGTGTTGCCGGACGGCTACGGATTTCTCCGCTCCGACGAGTACAGCTACGAGTCGAGCCCCGACGACATCTACGTGTCTCCGTCGCAGATCAAGCGGTTCGGGCTGCAGGAGGGAGACACCGTTCGCGGCGAGGTGCGGCCGCCGAAGGAGGGGGAGAAGTTTTTCGCCCTCATTCAGGTCGACGAAATCAACGGCTGCGATCCCTCGACGCTCGAGGAGCGAAGCGACTTTCAGTTTCTCACGCCGATTTTCCCGAACGAGCGCCTCACTCTCGAGACGGATCCGGAGGAGTACGGCCCTCGCATCCTCGATCTCTTTGCTCCGATCGGGAAGGGGCAGCGCGGTCTCATCGTCTCTCCCCCGAAGGCTGGCAAGACCGTTCTGCTCCAGAAGATTGCCCACGGCATCAGGAGCAATCATCCGGACGTGCACCTCGTCGTTCTACTCATCGACGAGCGGCCGGAGGAGGTCACCGACATGGATCGAAACGTAGCAGGAGAGGTCGTGGCCTCCACGTTTGACAAGGACCCGGAGCGCCACCTGGAGGTGGCCGACACGGTTCTCACGAAGGTGAAGCGTCTCGTAGAGTCGGGGCAGGACGTGTGCGTACTGCTCGACTCCATTACGCGACTGGCACGAGCGCACAACGCCGTCCATCCTGGACAGGGACGAACGCTGTCCGGCGGAATCGAGGCAGGGGCTCTCCGCGGTCCCAAGCGATTCTTCGGGGCGGCCCGAAACGTGGAAGAGGGCGGGTCTCTCACCATCGTCGGGACGGCCCTCGTCGACACCGGAAGCCGCATGGACGAGGTCATCTTCGAGGAGTTCAAGGGCACCGGCAACATGGAACTCGTACTCGACCGCGAGATGGCCGACCGGCGCGTCTATCCGGCCATCGACCTCATTCTCTCGGGCACTCGTCGCGAGGAGGAGCTGCTTTCGAAGCCGGAATTGAAGCGCGTGTGGGTGATGCGCAAGATTCTGGCCGACATGGAGCCGATCGAGGCCATGGAGTTCCTGCTCGATAAGATGAAGGGAACGGAGAGCAACGAAGAGTTCTTGGAGCAGATGAACTCCTAGCGGCATTCGTCTCTCGGACTGTGGGCTGTTCGCGTCGTTTTTCGATTCTGTTGCTCCGGGGGGCCGCCAAAGGGGACAGGGGGGACCCGACGGGGCGGCCTCGTGTAGCACGCCTGTGCATCTCTGCGGATTGATCCTCCTCTTTCATGTCCGAAGGACGCTCTTTTCCGAACCGCGTGCTCGTGGCGGTCGGCATTGTGGCGGTGTCGCTTCTCACCATGTACCTGTTCGTGGTGCTCTCGCGGGTTCTTTTGATCGTGTTTGCGGGCATCCTTCTGGCTGTGGGCCTCGGCGGGGGAGCCGACATTCTCCGGCGCCGCACGCCCCTCGAGCGGCCCGGGGCGCTGGCCGTCGTGATCACGGGCGTCGTGCTCGTGCCGTTTCTTTTGTCCGGAATTGTGGGGCCGCCCCTCACTGGGCAGATCAACGATCTGATCGTGCAACTGCCCGAGGCCGTCGATCGATTTCGGACCCGGGTTGCCGAACAGGAATGGGCCCGTCGGCTTCTCGCCGATCCCAGTACGGTGCAGGACCTCATGCCCTCGCCGCAGGAGGTGATGGGCGGGGTCACGAGCGCCTTCTCTCGGACGCTGGGGGTAGCGGCAAACGCCTTTGTGATTCTCTTTATTGGCATTTACGGAGCGGCAGCCCCCGGGGCGTACGTAAGCGGCGTCGTGCACCTGACGCCCCAGCGACATCGGGAGCGGGCCCGCGAGGTGATTGCCGCCCTTTCCCACGCCCTGCGATGGTGGCTGGTGGGCCGTCTTACGATGATGAGCGTAGTGGGCGTTCTCACGACTCTCGGCCTCTGGATTGCGGGGGTTCCCTCGCCCCTGGCCCTCGGTCTGCTGGCGGCGCTCCTGTCGTTCGTCCCGTACGTCGGCCCCATCCTCTCCTTCGTCCCGGCGGTACTGGTGGCCCTGATGGCGAGTCCCACGAAAGTGCTCTACGTCGTCATCGTCTTCGGCATCGTGCAGACGCTGGAGAGCTACGTGATTACTCCCCTCGTCCAACAGCGGGCCGTGTCACTCCCGCCGGTCATCTTGATCACCGCCCAGATCGCGATGGGAGTGCTCGCAGGGGCCGCAGGGGTCCTCCTGGCGGCTCCCTTCGTCATCGTCGTCATCGTTCTCCTCCAGATGCTCTACGTCCAGGACGTGCTCGGGGACTCGGTTCGCGTCCTCGGCCAGTGACGAGGCATGATGCGTTTGCGTATTGTGTATCGTATTGCGTGATACTTCCCGCCCGTCCGGACATTCGCGTCCAGAATCCCCCGGCCGTAAAGGCGACCGGAGAGGATTCGCAGCTCCGCCGCGCCGTCGACGCTCTCCTGAACGAGAAGTCCTCAGACGAGTGAGCCCCGGCGCTCCGACTCCACGCCCACACGCCCACGTGCTCTCCGCCCGTGTCCACACCTGTCGTCTCCACGAGGAATTGGAGGGGGGCTCCCGGAACTGTGGCGACCCCGTATGGTGAAACCAAATTGGCCGTTGTCTTCCTGAACGCAGTCTCTCCCTCGCCTCATGCCCGAAAACGTAGACGTCAACGCACTGTTGTTCGACATGGACGGCGTCCTGGTGGACGTGTCCCGCTCCTATCGCCGCGCCATCGAAGAAACGGTCGAGCACTTTACGGGACGCCAGATCGGCGAGAATACCATTCAGCGATACAAGAACTACGGTGGGTTCGAGGACGATTGGAAGCTGACCCACGCGATCATTACCGACACGGCGATGGAGGTGCCCCTGAGCCGGGTCGTCGAGGAATTTCAGGACCGATATCGGGGCGACGACTGGGACGGATTTATCAACGAAGAACCGCCCCTCATCGACGATCCCACACTGGACACCCTCAACGACGGTAGAATTCTCGGCATCGTCACGGGGCGGCCCGAGGAAGAGGCGGAGTGGACGCTCGACCACCAGAACTGGACGGACTATTTTCCGCTCCTAGTGGGCAAAGAGAAGCAGGGCGAGCGGCAGAAGCCGGACCCCTTCCCGCTCGAACACTCCCTCACGATGCTGGCCGCCGCCGGCTGCGACCTGAATCCGAGCGAGGTGGCCTACGTGGGGGACTCGGTCGACGACATGATTGCGGCCCGGGACGCGGACATGTGGGCCATCGGAGTGGTCCCGCCCTACGTGGACGCCGCCGACCACGAGCCCCTGCTGAAGGAGCGAGGCGCTCACGTCGTCATCGACGACCCCAACGAGCTTCCCGACGTGCTCGCGTCGTTTGGGCAACGGGCCGTCTCGCGAGCCGTGACGCGGTAGGGCGACGAGTCCTTTCTCTTCTCTGGCGGCCTTTACTTAACCCAGATACCGAGGATGATTATGCACTTTGCTGGGAACGTTCGGAACGAAAGAGTTACGAGGCGCGCCTCGTAACGGACGTTCCATTCTGGCGGATGCTTTCAAGTGCACCTCGATCCTTTGGGATTGGTGTTAGGAGCCGTCCTCGACGACGATCTCCACGCGGCGATTCTGTCGCCGTCCGTCCGGCGTCTCGTTGGGCGCCACGGGCGACCGGGGCCCGAAAGCTTCAATCTCGAGGGTTTGGGTCTGGACGTCGTGCTCTTTGTCCAAGTAGTGCGCCACGGCGGCCGCCCGCTGAGCAGAGAGGTACCAGTTGCTCGGATAGGTGTCCTCCAGGGTCGGGCCGATGGGCACGTTGTCGGTGTAGCCCTTGATGCGGAACTCGGCGTTCGGGTACTGCTGCTCGAGCGTCTGGGCGTGCTGATCGAGCCGGCGCTCGGCGTCGTCGAAGAGCCAGGCACTTCCGGACGGGAAGAAGACGGGCGGGGTGAGCGTGGTGCCTCCGGTCGGGCCCGTTCTCTGAAGCGAGTCCCGAAGCGCCCGGACGTTCTGCTCCAGGTTTTGGTTGACGGCCTCCAGGGAGTCGATCCGGGTCTGGAGGGCGGATTGTTCTTCGCTCTGACAGCCGAACAGAAACACGAGAGCGAGGAGGGAAGGGAGGATCGTACGCATAGAGGAAAAGCAGTCTACGAGGGAAAATCGAGGGGCCGAGGCGGACGGCTGAGAAAAAAGGGAAGACCCTCGGGTCCGTCGATATTCGCCATTAGAGAGGGAGAATGCAATTCGCGCGTTCGTCACCGGCCCTTCAGATAGAAGATCGGTGCGGACGCAGGCGGTTCCAACGAGGGGGACCGTTCCGGAGACGGGGACCCTCGGCCGTCCCTCACGAGAGTGCCGTTCGTACGTCCGGTTCCGCTCGTGTCATGTGACGCTGCAGCGTGTCGTATCCGACGTGTTTGCGGGCCACGGGCCAGCGGGCCCAGGCCACGCGACGGATGCCTTCGCGGCGATCGGGGGCGAAGGTGCGCTCGGGGGTGCGCATGAGGTACCAGTGCGTGGTTTTGACGGCGTATACGTTGCCGTCGGGGTAGCCGTGTTGCGTCGTGCCGAGGGAGCACAGCAGGTGAAGGAGGTCGACGCCCACCTCCTCGCGCACTTCTCGACGTGCACAGGTCTCAAGTTCCTCGCCCGGGTCTCGATGCCCTTTGGGGAGGTCCCACACGCCTCGCCGATGGATGAGCAGGAGAGCCACCTCCTCGTCGGGAAGAGAACGGGCTACGTACCCTCCGCCCGCCGTGACGGACGTCGGGGGGCGGTACGGGGCGAGGTTTTGCACGGCGGAGGCCGGAACCCGCGACGCGTGGGCGACGTCGTCGTCGAATTGGGGCCTCTCCGTCAGGATCGTTGGGTCGACGACCAGGAGGGGGCCCGTTCCGGCTCGGGTCGCTGCGTCGAGTGACGTGTGCAGCCGCAGCGGGCGGTCGTCGGCCGACGAGAGACCGTGGCGCTGCACTGTGTCGAGGTCGATCGCTTCATCGGCGGCGTAGAACAGGAGCATCGGTGCCGGAGCTTCGGTTGGCATTACAGCGGCCAGATCAGCGGAGCCCCCACCGGAACGACGATCCAGAGGAGCACCTGGGGGAGTTCCTCAATCCGGATTAGCTCGCAGGGCAATTGCATTAAAACTCCGAGCGTATGAGAGTTACCCAAAAACTCCGATTGTTAAGCACTACGGTGTGAAACACACTCTCCTTCGTCGCTCCAAACTTGATTTGGAGCCCATACATCCCACCGATATGGCTTTTCGGTACGGTTGGATAGGCTCTGCGTCAAGCTTGGACATCTCAGATGTCCTAGAGCGACACGTTTGATTTAATGCGATTGCCCTGGATTAGCTCGAGGAAACGATAATGGCCGGGACCGTACACATGAGCTTGGTCTGGCATCCGATGGGGGGGATGACGGCGATCGAGGCGGTGAGCGTGATGCAGACCCTCGTGGCTCGGGACGCAAGGTCCCGTCGTTCTGCGACGGAGACGGCAATGGGAACCGGGAGGACGGCGGACGCGACCGTCAGCACACCCCGCGGGAGGAAACGTTCGAAGCTCATGAGGTTCGAAGATCATCTCTGTTCGACGCACGGCCCCGATCACGTCTCGTCGAACGTCAGACGGATGTGGACGGGGACGTGTTGGTGAGACGTCGTTCAAGATTGGGCCGATGGAGAGCCCCTTCGCTCTCCGTTCCACGGGACGAGTCGAAAATGCCCGCGTTTCCGGTGGAGGCTGGGCGGTCAATTCCGTGTGCGTCCGTGAACACCGGATTCCTTGCAGTTGCTTCACATCCGACGGGGATCAAGTACCGATGTACCGATTTTCCGCCTCTCAACGATTGGTTCGTGTCGAGACACGTGTGTTGATCGGTCGTTCTCGGTGGGAGAGAGTCGTTCCGCGGAGGGAGAACCAGGTCGTCGAATCCGGCTCGTCTTCAGGACGAACCCTATGTGGCAACGGGTATGGGCAACACTTGAGAACGCGTTCTTCATCACGGAGTGGGTTTCGGACTATACGGGAGAGGCACTCCGGTCCGACGCGATGGCGGGGCTGACCGTAGGGGTCATGCTCATTCCGCAGGGGATGGCGTACGCCGTGATTGCAGGCATGCCCCCCATCTACGGTCTGTATGCGGGGCTCGTCCCCCTGCTCGTGTATCCCATGTTTGGGAGTTCACGGCACCTCGCGCTCGGGCCCGTGTCCATCGACATGCTGATTTTGGGCGCCAGCATTGGCGGGCTGGCACAGGCGGGAACGGAGCGCTACGTGGCCCTGGCCGTTCTGCTTACAGCGATGGTCGGCCTCGTGCAGATGGCGATGGGGGTGATGCAGCTCGGCTTCGTGGCCAATTTGCTTTCGCGACCCGTCATCGCGGGACTCACCTCGGCGGCTGCCCTCATTATTGCCGCGAGTCAAATCGGCAATTTGCTCGGGGTGGAGCTGGGGCGCTCCCAGTACGTTCACGTGTTGTTGCAGGAGGCCGTGCAGAACGGAGGGAATACGCATCTGCTTACGTTTGGGATCGGGGGACTCTGTATCGTGCTGCTCGTAGGACTTCCGCGCTGGATGCCGCTGATCCCGGAATCGCTGGTCGTGGTGGTGGGGGCCACGCTCGCCGGATGGTTTTTTGAACTCGACGAGCACGGCGTGGAGGTCGTGGGCTCCATCCCGACCGGCCTGCCGAGTCCTGAAATTTGGACGACGAGCCTGTCAGAGCTCAATTCGCTCATTCCGGCCGCCGTCACCCTGGCACTCGTCCAATTTATGAAGGACGTGTCGCTCGGTCGGTTGTTTGCCACGAAGCACGGCTACACGATCGACGCCAACCGGGAACTGGTGGGCGTGGGGGCCGGCAACTTTTTCGGAAGTCTCTTCCAGAGCATCCCGGCCTCCGGCAGTTTTTCGCGCTCGGCGGTAAACGACCGGGCCGGGGCCCAAAGTCCGCTCGCCAACGTGTTTGCGGCGGTCGTCATCGTTCTCACGCTCCTCTTTTTAACGCCCCTCTTTTACTATCTCCCGGTGCCCGCGCTGGCGGCCATCATCATCGTTGCGGGGTTTGGGCTTGTGGACCTGCACGAGATTCGGAGCCTCTTCCGCGCCCGTCGCCGCGACGGATCGATTGCTCTCTTCACGGCGGGGGCAATCCTTTTCATCGGTCTGCAGGAAGGCATTCTGCTCGGCATCGGGGCCTCGGTCGTGGTCGTGCTGTTCCGAATCAGCCGACCCAACGTGGCGGAACTGGGGCACGTGTCCGGGACCCGCCTCTTCCGCGACCTGGAGCGGTTCGAGCAGGCCGTGCGACTGAAGGACATCATGGTCCTGCGGGTGGACGCCTCCTTTTCGTTTGCCAACGCCGAGTACTTCAAGGACTTTCTCCTGGAGAAGAGCGAGCGGGAGGGGCGCAACGTCGAGGTCGTGGTGGTCGACGGCAGCAGCATCAACGATCTCGACACGACGGCGATCGGGGCCCTCTTCTCCGTCGTCGAGTCGCTCGAGGAGATGGGCATCGAACTGCACCTGACCGGTCTCATCGGGCCGGTGCGGGAGGTGGTGCGGCGGTCGGGGCTCTACGGTCTTCTCGGGCAAAACAAGTTTCACCTCGATCCGCACGAGGCGGTGGTGAGCGTGCTGGAGCGCTGGGACGCGCAGGACGGGGGCGATCGGGTGGAGGACTACTTTGCCAGCACGGAGCCGGAGAAGCGCGAGTCGACCCCGGCGGCGTCGTGAGCGTGGGGGAGAACGGGAGCAGGGATTAGTCTGCCCGCCGCTGCACGAGGGTGCCGCAGTCCCGGGCCTGTCGCACGACCTGTCCCACCGTGAACGTCCAGCGGGGCGATGCGTCGCAGCCGGCGGCCTCCAGCGCCCCGGCCGCCCAGTGGTTGCAGTTGTTGAAGGCGTGGTACGTGAGGTCGGCCCGGTAGAATCGACTGTCGGGGTAAAAACCGGGAGAAGCGGGGACGACCGTTCGGGCGTCCGTGCGAGTGAAGGAGTTGGCGACGTACTGGGTGAGCGCGTCGAGCTCGGCTGGCCCCACCGGAATGCGGACGATGGTGTGTTCGGGAAACCGCGAGCGGACGGCGTCGGCGATGGGCACGACGTGGAGCACGCTGCCCGTGGGCCATACGCCGGCGCGGACGACGCCCCACACACCTCGCGTCTCCCCCGGATAGTATCGGACTTCGCCCCACCCCACCTCCAGGTAGTTTGCGCTCGAAAAGTCGTCGAGGACCGGCCACCGGTCGTCCGGGACGTCGGCGCCTCGGACGGCAATTCCGGCGTGCCATCCGTGGCGGACGAGGTACACCGCGCTCGTGCTGTCGCGGTCGGCGTCCGGCGCAATCGTCTGGCGCGGCAGGTGACAGCGGGTGGCCAGGAGAAGCAGCCATCCGACGCTCAGAAGGAGAAGAAGGCCGCGCCACCAGCGCATCGGTGCGGTCGGGGAAATGGGGCAATTCGTCGACACCCTCGTCCAACCGACGCGCCCGACGCCGGGATCCAATCGATGGGCTGCATTCGGGCTGCTCAGTCGCTATCCTACAGGCTCGCCGCTTCTTCAACAAATCCCTGCGTGTCACATGGACCGGGACGCTGCCCTTCGCGAGCACGTACTGACCCTTCTCACGGCCCGCCGGGCCCACTGCACGTTCGAGGACGCCGTGGCTCGAATGCCGTCGGGCCGGCGCGGCGAACGCCCCGAGGCCCTGCCGTACTCGGTGTGGGAGCTCGTCGAGCACATTCGGCGTGCTCAGCACGACATTCTCGTCTACTGTCGCAACGCGAGCTACGAGATGCCCGACTGGCCGGGCGACTACTGGCCCGAGGCTCCGGCGCCCTCTCGTCCGGCGGCGTGGGACGAGAGCGTCGCCCAGGTGGAGGAGGAGCGCGACGCTCTGTGCGACTTTGCCCGGAACGACGACGTCGATCTCTACGACACCGTTCCCTCCAGCGACGAGCACACGTATCTCCGCGAGCTCCTGCTGGTGGCCGACCACAACGCCTACCACGTCGGACAGATCGTGACGGTGCGCCGCCAGCTCGGCCTCTGGCCCCCGAGCGGGGATCACGGGTAGAACGTCTTACCGTTGCAACCGAGGCGTTTGCGGAGCGCCAATGTCGGCGTAGGGTTCCGGGGAACCGGACGGGAATGAAAGAAACGTTTCCGCGTCTCGGGCCTGGAATTCGCCGGACACCTTGGTCGTGTCGCGGATGATTTCATATCCGGTCGTCGAATCCGGGTTGACGTATCGGATGGCCTCAGCGACAGCGTCTACGGATCCAGTGACGGACCGAGAGCCCCCTCCCTCAAACGTAATGGTTCCGTCGATCATGGAGTAGTACACCAGTCCTTCGATGTCGCCGTCGAGTACAGCTCCATAGTCGTAGTACAGCTCGAAGATAAAGGCCTCGCCGTTCTGGTAGGCATCACTCGAGGCGTCGGTGATCGGATGCTCTCCAGCTCCCGGACGTCCGCCAATCGACTTTGCGAAGCCGAGCAGTCCCTCTTGATTGCGGCGCTCTTCGAGGGTTTCGTTCTCATTCAGGTATATGAGGAAGACGTTGCGATCCCCGGGCGACTGGCTGGCCGGCGGATTCTGGTAAAAGGAGTAGCCGTTGAGCGTCGTGTCTTCGTCCGCCCCCGTCGTCACCTTCTGCGTGGACTGAGAAGAAAGAGGCGTGATGTCGAGCTGAAACTCGTGATTGTCCGGCTCCTCGTTCGATCCTCCGGAGTCGCAGGCCGAAACGACGAAGAAAAGCGGAAGGACGGCCGCGAGGAGAAAACGAACTGGGTGAGTACGAAGCATGGGTGGCGACGTCGAGTTGCGCGAAGCACAGCGAAGAAGAGGACGTTTATCCTTCACTTACACACACGCAAGACGACCTGACAACCGGACACGCCGCTATGCCTCGTCCAGGTACTGATCGAGGTAGTGATCGGCCTCCTCTTCGATGCGTTCCCGCATGGGTTGGAGGAAGGCACTCAGATCGATGAGGATTTCGATCGTGTCCGCGTCGACCTCGATCTGTCCGCTGGCGCCCGAGCCCTCGAAGAGGAGCGTGTCGCCGTCCCACTGATAGGTGACGCCGAGATCCGTTTCGAGCCGGCGGGCCACCTGCTCGACGGCCTCACGGCCGCCGTCGAGGCCCCGGTCGTGGGAGCGGGTCAGTTCAATGTCGGCCATGGAGACTGTAGTCGGTTGGTGGGGAAGAGCGGAAGGAGGGCCGCCGGGGGCGGCGATGGCTGCGCCGTAGCCGCACCGACAGGGGGGCTGGATGTTCCTCTGGGGCAGGGAGGATCAAAGGCTCCCGTCTTCGCTCTTGTCTTTGCGGCGTGGGCCTCCTTGTTTGGAACTGTCGCTCGCTACTTTTCCCGGAATCGTTCGTCGTCATGCCTGCTGTTCGGGGTCGGAGTCTCTTCGTCGCGCTTCTTTTTCTCGTTGCTCAGCCGGTTCAGGCCCAGGAGGACGGAGGTCTTCACTCCCCGACTTCGTTCCTCGACTACGAGCTTGGAGAGCAGTTCACGCCTCACCACCGCATCGTCGACTACGTGCAACACGTGGCGGCCCGCTCCCCGGCCGTGACGCTTCAGACCTACGGGACGAGCCACGAGGGGCGGCCCCTCCTTCTTGCGACGATCACCACCCCCGACAACCACGACCGCCTCGAGACCATCCGCCGCTCCAACCTGCAGCGGGCCGGGCGGGTCGAGGGCACGCCGCAGACCGACGAGGCCGTCGTGTGGCTCAGTTACGGCGTGCACGGCGACGAGGCGTCGTCCCCGGAGGCCGCGATGAAGACGCTTCACGCCCTGGCCGACACCAGCACTGCCCGGACGCAGGGCTGGCTGGAGGACACCGTCGTACTACTCGATCCTGCGCTCAACCCCGACGGGCGACAGCGCTACGTGCAGTGGTTTCGGGAAACGGTGGGCCGAACGGCGAACCCCGACCCGTCGGCCCGAGAGCATCATCCGCCCTGGGCGCCCGGTCGCACGAATCATTACTACTTCGACCTCAACCGCGACTGGGCCTGGGCCGTGCAGCACGAGACGCGCCGGCGCCTCGACGTGTACCACCGTTGGATGCCGACCGTGCACGTCGACTACCACGAGATGGGGACGGACGATCCGTACTACTTTGCGCCCGGGGCCGAGCCGTTCCACGAGGAGCTGACCGAGTGGCAGCGGGACTTTCAGTTTACGATCGGGCGCAACAACGCATCGTACTTCGATCGCAACGGCTGGCTCTACTTTACCCGAGAGGTGTTCGACCTCTTCTATCCCGGCTACGGCGACACGTGGCCCCTCTTCAACGGCGCCGTCGGCATGACCTACGAGCAGGGCGGCGGCAGGGCCGCCGGGCGCGCCGTCCGCACGAGCGACGGCGACACCCTGACGCTGGCCGAGCGCATTGCTCATCACCACACCACCGGCCTGTCGACCGTCGAGGCGGCGGCCCGGCATCATGCACGCCTGGCGGCAGAATTTGCGGCGTACTACCAGACGGCGCAGGAGCGTCCGCCCGGCGAGTATCAGACGTACGTCGTGCGACGGGAAGGGCAGGGCGAGCGGGTCGACGCACTGGCCGACCACCTGGAGCGTCAGCGCATTCGGTACGGCTACGCGACAGAGGACGCGACGGTGGAAGGACGCTCCTACCGGAGCGGCGAGACGGAGTCGGTGCAACTCCAGCCCGGGGACCTCGTCGTGGACCTCGCCCAGCCGAAGGCGCGGCTCGCGAAGGTACTCCTCGAGCCGGAGACGACCATCGTCGACTCCCTCACGTACGACGTGACCGCCTGGGGCCTGCCCTACGCCTACGGCGTCGACGCCTACGCCCTGCCCGAGCGCACGGTGCTGGACACGATGGCCAATCCGCCCTCGCAGTCCGGTCTGACGGGCACCGCGGACGACCCCTACGCCTACGTGACCCCGTGGCGAAGCCGGGCCGACGCGCGCTTTGCAGGGGCACTGCTTCAAGAGGACGTTCGCCTCCGGTTTGCGACGAAGGAATTTACGATTGACGACCGGACCTATGAGCCCGGCACGCTCCTCCTCACGCGCGCCGGCAATGCAGATCGCCTCGCCCGCTTCGACGAGACCGTACGGCAGGCGGCACGGGCACACGACCAGCCGCTCCACGCCGTCGAGACCGGGTTTACCGATGACGGCCCGGACTTTGGCTCGTCGAAGGTCGGGTTCATCGAGAAGCCGCGTGTGGCGGTATTGTCGGGGGCGCCCCTGTCCTCGACCGGGGTGGGGGAGGTGTGGCACTTCTTTGAACAGCAGCTGGAATACCCCGCGACGCTCCTCTCGGCAGAGGACGTCGAAGGGGGCATGCTGGACGACGTCGACGTGCTGGTGCTGCCGGACGGGGAGTACACGGAATGGCTGTCGGACCCCCGCGCCGAGATGCTCACCCGGTGGGTGCGACGGGGCGGCCGCCTCCTCGCCCTCGGCGACGCGAACGCGGCGCTGGCCAATCGCTCGGCGTATCACCTCACGGAAAGACAAACCGAGAGTGCGGTCGACACGGTGGCGGACGCGAGCCTGGGGCAGTACGGTTCACCGTCGGGCCTGTCCACTCCCGGCAGCATTCACCGCGTGCAGATCGATCCGTCGCACCCGCTCGCCTTCGGCCTGGAACCGCCGTACTTCACGCTCAAGCGCAGCGCCGACGCGTACGCCGTTTCGGAGGGCACCGGGGCGGCCGCCGGGGTGCTTGAGACGGGGGCTCCGGTGAGCGGGTTTATGGGGGGGCGAGCGCAAAAGAAGGTCGAGGACACGCTCGTCTTTGGAACGCAGCAGATGGGGGAGGGCGAGGTGGTCTACTTCGTGGACAATCCCCTCTTCCGCGGCTTCTGGTACGGCGGACAGGTGCTCTTCGGCAACGCGGTGTTTTTCGTCGGAAATCGTTGACCCGGCATTCGGGAGGACCGGACGGGAGGGCGGTCAGAATGCGCATCTGCCCACCGCTGAACTCCATTTCGCCCCTTTCATGGGGTCGGTGCACTCTCACTGGGGATTAAAAGTGTAAAGGGGTTAGGGCAAAAGAGAATAGTAAGGAAAGAGACGTGTCATTACATTTTTCCTGCCATTCTACCTCCTTCCTTTGGGCAGATCGATATGTTATCGAACGTATTGCCCCACATCGCTCGGGCTCCGGACCGTTGGAGGATCGAGATGATTGTCCGTGTGAACCCCGAGAATCCGATCCTTGCCGGTCCATTCCCGCAGCTACCCCTCGATCTTCTTGAGGTCGTATATGCCTCCTTTTTGGATGAGGAGCTGTTGCCCGACGCGTTCTCGCCGAAAACGAAGGCGGAGGCTGCGTCCGAGCGTCCGTCGGGTCCCGTACCGACGACACGTTCACCCGGACACAACGGAGAGGAGACTGAGTCCCCCGAGGTTAGCGTAATCATTCCGTGCTACAACGACGCGTCCACGCTCTCCGCCCAGCTCGATGCCCTCGCGCAGCAGGACTGCGATCGACGCTGGGAGGTCATCGTCGCTGACAACGGCTCTACCGACGACCTGCACGCCGTTATCGACGTGTACCGGCGGCGGATTCCGCGGCTCCGACTCGTAGACGCAAGCGGCACGAGGGGGGCCTCGCACGCGCGGAACGAGGGAGCCCGCGTCTCCGAGGCTGACCTCCTCCTGTTCTGCGATGCCGACGACGTCGTGGCCCCGGGATGGATGGCGGCCATGGTTCGGGCCCTCGGCACGCACGACTTCGTCGCCGGCTCCCTGGACTTTCACCGGCTCAATCCCGAGTACACGATCGGGAGCCGTCACGTGACCCAGCAGACGGGACTGACCACCGGAGACGACTTTCCGCCGCACGCTGCGGGGAACAACCTGGGAATCCGTCGGGACGTCTTCGACGCGGTCGGGGGGTTCGACGAGTCGGTGCTGTACCAGCAAGACATGGATTTTTGCTGGCGGGTGCAGGCACAGGGCACTCCGCTCGTGTTTGTCCCCGAAGCCCTCGTGTACGTGCGTACGCGACGGCGTCTGTGGCAGGCGTTCGTCCAGAAGAGACGGTGGGGCGCCAGCAGCGTGATTCTCAAGCAACGACACGGGGTGCCGAGCAAAGCCGGGATGGAGCTTCGGGATCTCTGGAACGTCTTTCGCGGCGGAGCCCCTCTGTTCGTGCGGCGTCTTCTTCGCGTCCGATCGCGCAGGGCGCTGTATACGTGGGCGCAAGAAGTCGGGTGGTTCGTCGGGATTCTGCAGGGGATGTACCAGACCCGGGGGGACCGGGCCCCCCTCCCCTCTCTCGAACGGGATGAGGCGTCCGCACCTTCTCCGCAGGAGAGGGAGTCCGAAGTGGCGAGCTAGCTCTCTGGTCGTGTGGGAGGACTCTACGTGGCACTCGATCAGGGCTCCATCGGTCAAGCGGAGTCGAGGGGGCCTATGATCTCGCGGACAAGGCCTCTCGACAGATCTACCGCTTCACAGAGTACCTGAGATCCCAGTCGGATGGGGGCGCTGCAGGAGAAATTCCGTATCGTATGACATCTCCGAAGAACACGTTGAGTGAGAGAGGATCAGCATCTTTCCGCCTCCGGTTCTCCCTGTTGAATCCACGCCCAACGCAAAACGCTCAACGGAGAACGTCTTGCAGGAAGCGGCCGGTGTGACTCTCCTCACACGCAGCAACGTCTTCGGGCGTCCCCGCCACGACGATCTCACCGCCCGCGTCGCCTCCCTCCGGCCCGAGGTCGATCACGTGGTCGGCGTACTTGATGACGTCGAGGTTGTGCTCGATGATGACGACGGAGTGGCCGTCCGCCACCAGTTGCTCGAAGGCGTTGAGGAGCTGTTTGATGTCGTCAAAGTGGAGGCCCGTCGTCGGTTCGTCGAAGATGTAGAGGGTGCGGTCCGAGGAGCGGCCGTTCAGGTGGCTGGCCAGCTTGATGCGCTGGGCCTCTCCGCCGCTGAGGGTGGTGGAGGGCTGCCCGAGCGTCAGATAGCCGAGCCCGATTTCCTGCAGCGTCTCCAGCTTGTTGGTCACCGAGCGCTCCCCCTCGAAGAAGTCGGCGGCCTCGTCGACGGTCATGTCCAGCACGTCGGCGATGTTTTTCCCGTCGTACGTGACCGCGAGGGCCTCCTTCTTGTAGCGCCGGCCGTTGCAGGCCTCGCACTCCAGGTAGAGGTCGGCCAGAAACTGCATTTCCACCTTCACGACCCCCTGTCCCTCGCACTCTTCGCACCGCCCGCCCGTCGTGTTGAAGCTGAAGAAGCCCTTGTCGTAGCCGTGCACGTTGGCCTGGCGCGTGTTGGCGAAGAGCTTTCGGATGCCGTCGAACGCGTTCGTGTAGGTGGCCGGGTTGGAGCGGGGGGAGCGGCCGATGGAGGACTGGTCGACCATCTCCACGGCGTCCACGTGCTCGTGCCCCCGAATGGCGTCGTGGGCGCCCGTCTTGCCGTCGCCGCTGCCGCCCTTTAGCCGGTGCAGGCCCTCGAAGAGCGTCTGGTTGGTGAGGGTCGACTTGCCGGAGCCGCTCACGCCGGTCACGCACACGATCATGCCCAGCGGAATGTCCACGTCGACGTTCTTGAGGTTGTGCTGTCGGGCGTTCTCGACGACGATGACGTCGTCCTCGTCGACCGAGCGGCGCTCGTCCGGCACCTCGATTTTTTTGCGGCCGCTCAGGTACTGGCCGGTGAGCGAGTTCTCGTCTTTCCGGATCTCGTCGTAGGTGCCCTGGAAGATGACCTCGCCGCCGAAGGCACCGGAGCCGGGCCCGAGGTCGACGAGCTGGTCGGCCGCCTCCATCGTGACGGGGTCGTGCTCGACCACGAGCACCGTGTTGCCCAGGTCGCGCAGGCGCTGGAGGATGTCGATGAGGCGCTCGTTGTCGCGAGGATGCAGGCCCACGGTGGGCTCGTCGAGCACGTAGAGGGAGCCGACGAGCGAGGAGCCGAGCGAGGTCGAGAGGTTGATGCGCTGCGTCTCGCCGCCGGAGAGGGTCTGTGCCAGGCGGTCGAGCGTCAGGTAATCGAGGCCCACGTCCACCAGGTAGCGGCTGCGCTTGCGCAGCTCCTCCATGACGCGCCCCGCCACCTCCTGCTCGTATTCCGTGAGCTCCAGGTCGTCGAAGTAGTCGCGGGCCGCCCGCGTCGTCATCGCGCAGACCTCGCCGATGTGCTTCTTCTCGACGGTGTCGCCGCCCACCTTCACGTAGAGGGCGTCGTCGCGCAGGCGATGACCGTCGCAGTCCGGGCATTCCGAGTAGCCCCGGAAGCGGGCGCGGAAGATGCGGTAGTGGCGCTTGTAGGAGTTTTCCTCCAGGAACCGGAAGAAGCCCTTGAGGCCGATGTAGTCGTCCCGGCCCTCCCACACGATCTCCTTTTCCCAGTCCTCCAGCTCGCGATAGGGACAATCGATGTTGAGGCCCACGTCGGCCGCCACGGCAATCAAGTCCTTGAAGTGCTTTCTCCACTTGTCACCGTGATACGGAGCGAGGGCGCCCTGCCGGATGGAGAGCTCCTTGTTCGGCACAATCAGGTCCTCGTCGAGGCTCGCGACGCGCCCGAAGCCCTGACACGTGGGGCAGGCGCCCACCGGGCTGTTGAAGCTGAAGAGCTGCGGCGTCGGCTCCTCGAACCGTATGCCGTCTCGTTCAAAGTGGGCGCTGAATTGATACACCGGAATAGGGCCCCGGTGAGAGCTGGGTCCACGATGCATCGTGGACCCTGTTTTTTCTTTGCTCTCACGTTCCCGGAGGGCCGGGACGATCGTACAGCGGCCGTCGCCCTCCTCGAACGCCTGCTCGACGGACTCGGCGATGCGGGAGCGGGTGTCGTCGTCGCCGGCCTTCACCTTGAGGCGGTCGATGAGGACGAGGAGACGGTCGCGGCCGTAGCTGTTGACGCTGCTGGGGTCCTGCTGATTGAGGTCGATCGTTTCGGGGCGTTTTCCCTTCTCCGCCTGCCGCTTGGTCGGGAGCAGGAGAATGCGGTAGAAGCCGCGCTCGCGCAGGCTCCGGAGCTCGTCGCGCAAAGCCAGGTCCGAGTGCTCCGGGATGGGGGCGCAGAGGTAGAAGCGGGTTCCGTCGTCGAGATTTTCCTCCAGGGCCTCCACCACGTCGTGCGGCGTGTCTTTGCTGACGGGCCGCCCGCTCTCGGGCGAGTAGGTGGTGCCGACGCGGGCGAAGAGGAGGCGGAGGTGATCGTAGATTTCCGTCTGCGTGGCGACGGTCGAGCGAGGGTTGCTGCCCGAGGTCTTCTGCTCGATGGCGATGGCGGGGGCGAGGCCCGTGATGAGATCGGCCTCCGGCTTGTCCATCCGCTCCAGGAACTGGCGCGCGTAGGCGCTCAGGCTCTCCACGTAGCGGCGCTGCCCCTCGGCGTAGATGGTGTCGAAGCAGAGGCTCGACTTGCCGGAGCCGCTGGGGCCGGTGAACACGATGAGCTCGTTGCGCGGCAGGTCGAGGTCCACGTCCTTCAGGTTGTGCTGCCGGGCCCCGCGGATCACGATGTGGTCCTGCGCCGACTCGCGGGCGGTGACCGACGCGTTGGCGATGACGGGGTCCTGCGTGGGAAGGCGTTCGGTGGTGGGCATCGTCTGGGTGTAGGCGGAGACACTTGGGAGAAAGGCGGGCGTTTGTCGGGCGTCGTGCGTTCCCGATCGTGGGGTATGGCCGTTCCTTTTCAGAGCCGAGCGGTCGTTTTCGGGGCGGGGTGCTCGGAAAGAATGGGGCCGCGGAAACGGCACAACAAACGTATATGCCGAGCGGCGCACATTGATGCCAATCCATTCCTGAAAAAATGACGCCCGCGTACCCATTGTGTCGTCCACTGGAAAACCGGGAACGGGATTTGGGGTTGGTCGTGATGATTCCGATCATGGAAGGGCAAAATTGTTGATCACTCCCGTTTGTGGAATTGTACTCCCAACGTTTTGATGATGCGCGCCGTTGTTTTTGTTCTTTCGTTTGTTCTTAGTGCCTGTGCGTTTGGGGATGGCTCCGATTCTGCCGAGAATGACCAGACCGCGACGTCGTCGGACGAAGAGGTCGTTCTCGAGAAGGTCGAGTCGGAAGAGGAGACGTTCCGGGTCGTGCAGCTGATGGACAGCCTCGAGCATGCGTGGGCCGTCGACTGGCTGCCGGACGGCCGCACGCTGATTACCGAGCGAGGAGGCACGATGTATCTGGTGGACGGCAACGAGCGCACTGCGCTCTCGAACGTGCCGGAGGTATGGGCCCAAAACCAGGGCGGCCTGCTCGACGTGGCGGTGGCGCCGGATTATGAGGAGTCCGGCTGGATCTACTTCACCTACTCGAAGCAAGAAGACGGGGAGGGCGGCACGGTGCTTTCGCGCGCGAAGCTCGACGGCACGTCGCTTGCGGACGTCGAGGAGGTCTACCGGCAGACGCCGTTTCTGGAGCCGGACTACCACTTCGGCTCGCGGATCTCGTTTCTCGACGACGGGACGCTCGTCGTGACGATGGGCGAGCGGGGTCAGCGACGAGAAGAGACGGTCGACATTCCCACGCCGACCTCGTCCGTGGGAGCCACCGTCCGCCTCAACATGGACGGCTCGGTGCCCGACGACAATCCGTTCGTCGGCAGTGAGGAGGGCCTCGACGAGGTCTACAGCTACGGGCACAGGAATCAGCAGGGCATGGCCATCCACCCGGAGACCGGGGCCATCTGGCAGACCGAGCACGGTCCGCACGGGGGCGACGAGCTCAACCTGGTCGAGCCCGGCAACAACTACGGCTGGCCCACGGTCAGCTACGGCGACACCTACTCGGATCAGACGCCCATCGGCGACACGACTGCTGCCGGCATCACGGATCCGGTGAAGTACTGGGATCCTTCCCCCGCGTTTTCCGGCGTGACGTTTTACACCGGCGACTCGTTCTCGAACTGGCAGAATCACCTCTTCTTGGGGGCGCTCGCGCGGCAGAAGCTCATCCGCATCGAGCTCGACGACAACAACGAGGTCGCCCACGAAGAAGAACTGCTCACCAACGAGCTCGGCCGCATCCGCGACGTGGCGACCGGTCCGGACGGCTCCCTCTACGTCTTGACGGACGCCACGAACGGAGGGCTCTACCGGCTGGAGTCCGTGGAGTAGAAAAGTGAAGGTCCCTTTTGGTCCTGTAAACAGAAAGGGGAGCCACAATGCATCGTGGCTCCCCTTTTCTATTCCAACCGCTTCGCTCGAAACTACGGATTCCACGTGCCTTGCTGCACGGCGGGGACGAAGTCGCGAAGGTCGTTCGGTTTCCACTCGAGGGTGCGTTCTTTTTCGGCGCTCATGTAGGCGGTCATGAGGAGCTCGACCACCTCGAGCCCGCTGTGGAAGTCGAGCTGCGGCTGGGTGCCGTCGAGGAAGTGGCGGATGAAGTGTCTGTTCTCGCCGGTGTATCCGTAGGTGCCGGCCTCGTCGCCCACCACGGGCATGAGGCCCTGCTCGGCGTTCTGTTTTTCGACGAGGTCCTCGCCGGCTTCGCCTTCGACCTCGCGGCTCAGGAAGACCTCGGTTTCGGACTGGAGCGAGTTGGCCTCCATCGCGTACTCCGGGCCCAGCAGCTCCGAGCGCAGCCGGAGGCCGGCGCCCACGAAGCACCAGGAGGTGGTGGTCTCACTGATGAGGGTGTTGCCCTTCTGGTCCTCGTACTCGATGGTGGCCCGGGCAAAGTCCTCCGACGGGCGGTTCTTGTAGTCGACGTCGGCGCCGTACTGCTCCTTGAGCTGGTTGGCGTAGTGGTCGCGGGACCACTTGAGGCTCGCGATCTGGGCCGACACCTTCGTCGGGCGGATGCTGTCGCGCGGAGCGCCCGGCTCGGTGAGGAGGTAGCGCGCCACTTCGACGCTGTGGCACATCATGTCGTTGAGGACGCCGCCGCCCTGCTCGTCGCCTTTCCAGAACCAGGGGGCGTGGGGGCCGCTGTGCTCCTCGGCCGCGCGGGCGAGATAGGGTCGTCCGGTCAGGGAGGCGCCGCGTTCCCAGATGATTTCGCGCCCGCGCTGAAGGCCCGGGGAGAAGAGCTGATCCTCGAGGTAGCCGTGCAGTACGCCGGCCTCCTCCACGAGCTCCACCATCCGCTCGGCCTCGGGCACGGTGCGGGCCAGCGGCTTCTCACAGGCGATGCCCACGAGGTCGGCACCGGCCTCGATCGCCTCGACGATGTCCTTCATGTTTTGGATGCGGGCGTGGTTGGGGCCGCAGATCCAGACGGCGTCCACCTCGGGGGCGCTCACCATCTCTCCAACGGAGTCGTAGGCCTGAGCGTCGCCCACCCGCTTCTCCCGGGCGAGGGCGGCGGCCTCCTCCGCGTGCTCGCGATTGGGGCTCCAGACCCCGCGCACGTCGGCGTCCCGGACGCCCTGCCAGGAGTCGATGTGAAACTGAGCGATAAACCCGCTGCCGATGAAGCCGATGCCGAGTCGGTCGTTCTGAGCCATAGTGCTGTAGAGACTGAAGAAAAAAGCCCGATTGTCTTCTCGATGATTGGCAGTGGGGCCGACAGAATCAAGTGGGCGACCTCGAGCCGCGGCGAGAATGGGACCGCTTCCAGGAGCAGGGAGGCGTTCCGGAGAGGAGCGGAAGGGAGGGTGGGGTCTCTACGCCACAGAGAACCGATCAACAGGGGGCACCGCGAAATGCCGGAGACGAGCCGGTTCGGGCGGTTCTACGAGTCGATCCCGATCCTCTGCGACATGCGGGTTCGTTTCGGGGAGAACAGAGCCCAAACGACGGAGAGGCGATGGGCGCACTGTCGCGGGCCGTTCGAGGTGCACTACATGCCCCGGTGGGAGCGGGCGAAATAGTACCACGTAAATCCCCCGGCGATGACGACGAATGCGAGTCCGATCCTCACCATTCCGCTCACGGACGTTTCCGGCATGTCCGAAATCTGGGGCATCAGAATCGCGCCTCCGACGAGGAGCACAAACACGAAGACGAGGAGGCCGAAATACTCGATGAACACTTTCATGAATCGGTGGCTTCCATTTTTTCGACGAGGTCAGCTAAGATCCAGAGCGACGGAACCCACAATCCCACGAAAATTCCGCCCTGTTTGTCGCCGCTGAACCAGAGGTACAGGGAGAGGGCAAGTGCCACCACACCGGCAATAAAAATCCAGCCTTTGCTGCTCATAGAATGACAAATGGAGGAGGAGAGGAAACGTGTGCCCTTTAATGTGTGAAGGCGTTGAATGCGAAGCAATTGGAAGCGTAAAAAATATTTTCTCATCTCCCGTCACGTTGTAATAATTTCGTTCGGAGTCCCGTCGGGCCGTCCTATGGGGACAGCACGACGTCAGAGGGTGTGGGCCTGCGTCGGACCCGCCGGCGTCTGGAGATCGGGATACGCCATTCGCGGCGGCGTTCAGTTCTTCCCGATGTTCCTAGAGCTTCGGTGGAATGTGAAAAAGGTCGAGCAGGCCGATCGTCCGGACCGGAGAACGGGGCCGGCAACGCGGGAGGCTTACGCATCTTCTTGCATCCGTTCGAAGAGGGCCTCCGTGTCGTCCCGGCGGCACAGCTCCGTGCCGGGGGTCGTGACGGCGGCCGCGCCCGCGGCGACCCCGAAGCGTACGGCCGTGCTCAGGTCGTGCCCCCGGTCGAGGGCGAGGGTGAGGCCGCCCACCATGCTGTCGCCGGCGCCCACGCGGCTCTCGATGGAGACGGTCGGGGAGCGGACGTGCTCGGCCCGGTCGGCCGTAATCAGCAGGGCGCCGGAGGCCCCCATGGAGAGGACCACCACCTCGCACCAGTCGCGCTCGATGAACGACCGGGCGGCGTCGACGCGCTCCGGTTCGGTGTCGAGCGACGTGTCGGCCAGGACTTCAAGCTCGCGGAGGTTCGGCTTGAGGAGGAACCATTTCGCTGCCATTGCTTCCTGAAGCGCCGCCCCCGACGTGTCGAGGACGGCCCGCGCCCCGAGGGCGTCGGCCGCCTCTGCGACGGCGGCGTAGGTGTCGTCCGGCACGCCCGGCGGCAGGCTCCCGCTGGCGACCAGATAGTCCGGGGGCGGATCCAGCTCCCGGATCGTCGCCAGGCACGCGTCCCGCTCCGCGTCGGTGAGCGTCGGCCCCGGCATCCCAAATCGGAACTGGCGATCGGTCGAGCGCTCGTACACGACCATGTTCTCGCGGGTCCAGTCGTCGACGTCGAGGGGAGCGTGGTCGAGGCCTTCGTCGTCGAGCAGAGACTGCAGGAGGGTACCCGTGTGCCCCCCCGCGGTGTAGAGGGCGTGGGAGGTCCCGCCGAGGCGGTGAATGGCCCGCGACGCGTTCAGGCCGCCGCCGCCCGGCTCGCGACGCGGTGCCTCGCAGCGCAGCTTTTCGTCGGCCACCACGCGCTCGACGCGGGTGCTCTTGTCGATGGCGGGATTCAGGGTAAGGGTGATGATGGGAGACATGGGAAGAACGGGACCAAAGAACGAGAGAGGTGGAGCAATGGGACTTTCCGGTACGGACGGTCGTTCCGACCTGACGGGGAGGGGGAGCCGCTTCGAGGCGTGCGTTTGGAGAAGACACCCACACGAAAGACGGGGAGACCGCTGCAGAAATAGGGCCTTCTCACGGGGAACCTCACCGGACGGGAAGGGAATTCCAAGAAGTCCGCGCGATCACTCTTCTCTCTGCTCCCCCTCCAATCCGTGTACGCCCCGATGATCCGCGTTTTCGAGGGCGTCAGGACCGGGGAGCATACACGAGAGCAGGCTGCAGCGATCGTGTGTATCCTCCGGTGGATTGCAGGGGAGTAGGGGCGGAGGGAAGGTCCTCACGTCTCGCCGGCCGTTTTGGGTTGGGACGGAGGCAGAAGCGACTTCTGTTCGGGCTTCACGACGAAGACGGGGACGGACGAGCGCCGGAGGACGCGCTCGGCGACGCTCCCGAGCAGCATCCGGTCGAGGCCGGTTCGGCCGTGCGTCGCGATGACGACGAGGTCGACGTCATTCTCATCGATGTAGTCGAGAATGGTGAGCGGAGCATAGCCCACCGTGGCCGAAACCGTCACGTTCTCGGAGCCGAGGTCGTCTCGGGCCAGTTCTCCGAGGCTCTTTTCTACGCGGGGGATCACCTCTTGAGGAGAATGGTAGCCGGGGTCGACGCCGTAGGCGGACGGATAGGCGACCTGTTCGACCACGTGTAGCAGGTCGAGCTGCGCGTCGTAGGTCTGGGCGAGCTCGTTTGCGTGTCGGACGGCTGTGTTCGAGGCGTCGGAGAAGTCGACGGGCACGAGGATGCGACGCACGGCCCGGTGGGCGTTTTCCGCCGTGTCGGACCGGACGGTGAGGACGGGGCAGGCGGCCGTGCGCACGACCTCCTCCGTGACGCTGCCCAGGAGCATTCGCTGGACGCCCCGGCGCCCGTGCGTCCCCATCACGACGAGGTCGATTTCTTGCGTCTCGACGTACGCGGTAATGCCCTCGGGAGCCGCGTCGTCTTCGACCTGATTTTGGACGATGGTCAGGGCGTTCAGGTCGGGGCCGTTTGTCTGGTCGGCCGGACCGAGCCACTCGCGGAGCGTGTCGAGGGAGACGGGCAGCGTCGTCTCGCTTTCGCTGTGGGGCCCGGTCACGTTCAGGACGTGGAGCTCGGCGTCGTGTCGTTCGGCGAGGGTCGCGGCCTGGGGAAACGCGCGTGCGGCCCCCTCGGAGAAGTCGGTCGGAAAGAGAATGCGTCGAATGGTGAGCATGGGGGGATGGATTGGGAGGGGGAAAGAGCGTGTGGACGGGGAAAGAAAACCTACGAAGACCGGAGGTCCGACGCAGGGGGCCGAAACGGGTCGGTTCGTAGGCAAAGGGAGGGGGGGAGCGAAAGGACGGTCCCTATGGATCTCGTTGGGCGTGGCCGAAGGGGCGGAGGTACACCAGGATGTCTTCCTCCGATGAGAGCCGGTTGCGGGCGGCTGCTCGGAACCAGCGCCACCGGTCGGTGCCCGTCCGCAGACGCAAAAGCCACCGGGCCCGCTGCATGCCGTGGTTGACCATGTGGGCCAGGTCCCGCATCACGCGCCGAAGATTGCGGCCGTGGACGTACGAAAAGAAGTTGGGCTGGAGATCGTCGTCGAGGTCGTGCCCGAGCACGCGCCGCGCCGCCGCGTTTCCGTCCTGGATGAGGGCGTCTCGGGTGAGATGAAGTCGGGGCACGTGCGGGACCTCTTCGGACGGCGACGGCACGGACACCTGCCCGAGCCGCGGTTCGATTTCGCGGAGGAGAAGCGACGTTACCGACCGCTCCAACTGGGACGTGTCCGTCGATGAGGCAGCGCCGTCGTCGGGAACGTAGGTAAACCGGCGCGTCGGTCCGTCCTCGATTTCGACGTAGATCTCGTAGGTGTCGTCACCGAGCAGAAACACGGCAAACGACACCTCGACGGACAGTCCCTCCGGGCCCTGCAGAAGGAACGACCGGCGGCTCGAGTTTTTCGTGTGGGACTCTTTGGGTTGTAGGGTGAGGGGCACGTTCTCCCATTTCTGGGTCAAGAACGTCAGCGCGTGGGTGAGGGACTCGTGAAGGGTGTCGAGGAGGGGATGCGGGGACGTCTGTTCCGTTGCGGGCATGGCGGACGGGGGATCTGACCGGGAGCAGGATGCGAACGGACGCAGGGCCGACGCCGGCGGGGGCTCTGCGAGTGCCCATCCGCGCAGTGACGAACCCTGGATGTCCCATCTTACGAAGGGGCGACCCCGGAGGAGATGGTGTTCTTCGCGCAGGAGGATGTGGGGAGAACCCTTATTGTCGGGTAGGACCCCGTCAAAGGAGAAATTTGTCGAGGGTCATTCTTGACATTCGGGCCATGGGCTGCAGGGGCGGGGTGTTGGAAGGAACGGAGACGGACAGGATCTCCGGGCTACCGAGTGCTCCGCATCAGGCGCCACGGCTCGGGGGTGATCGTCAGGGCGTGAGCCGGACGCTCCGGAAGGTCGTTCGGCAGCTCCACGCGAAGGCCCTGCTCCGTGGCCGTCCATTCGAGCGTGCCGGAGTGCCCCAGGAGCCGGAGGGTCGTTCCGTCGACCGGGTCCAGTCGGGGGATCGTCACCGACGAGGTCGACGGTTGATCGAGAAGAAAGGCGTAGACGGTGTCTGCCTTTTGCGTAAAGCGGACACGGAGGGAGTCGTCCGGCGTCGTGCCGGTGGCCTCGACCCACGGCCGGGTGC
Organism: uncultured Salinivenus sp.; assembly: GCA_964502085.1. Taxonomy (GTDB): domain Bacteria; phylum Bacteroidota; class Rhodothermia; order Rhodothermales; family Salinibacteraceae; genus Salinibacter. Next base: position 41,757 of record CAZCUZ010000014.1, read on the forward strand.
CGTAGATGCCCTCGCCGTGCACGTCGAGCCACTCCCCCAGCCCCCGCAGCAGCTCGCGCTGCACCTCGGGAATCGTGCCGTCGGCCTTCGGCCCCACGTTCAGCAGGAGATTGGCATTTTTGGAGACGTTGTCCACGAACAGGTCCACCAGGGCGTCGAGACTCATGTAGTCGTCCTCCGTCTCGTTGGCGTTGTAGCCGAACGAGTGGCCCATGCCCCGCGTGTTTTCCCACTTGTGGCCGATGAGCTGGTCGATGACGTCGTACTCGTACTCCTGCGTGTAGAAGTCGCCCCGCTTGCCGCGCGACTGGCCCCAGCGGTCGTTCACGGCCACGGCTTGCCCCCGCTCGGCGGCCTGGTTGTAGTAGTAGGCGATGAGCTCCTTGGATTGGAACGTTTCCGGCGTGCCCTCCCAGTCCCCGTCCAGCCACAGGACCGACGGACGGTACTCGTCGATCAGCTCGCGGGCCTTTGCGTTCATGTAGCGGACGTAGTCGTCGCTCAGGTAGGCCGGGTGGGGGCCGGAGTACTTGGGCGTGTAGTAGTTGAGCATCGCGTGGTAGGAGGCCCCGAGGCGCATGTCCTCGGCCCGGACCGCCTCCGCCAGGTCGCCGATAAGGTCCCGTTTCGGCCCTTTGTCCGCCGCGTCCCACTCCGTGTACCGGGAGTCCCACATCGGAAAGCCGTCGTGGTGCTCGGCCACGGGAATGACGTAGCGCGCCCCCGCCTCCTTGAAGAGCCGGGCCCAGCGCTCGGGGTCCCAGTTTTCGGCTCGGAAGTCGGACACGAAGTCCTCGTACTCGACCTCCGGACCGTACGTCTCATTGTGATGTTCGTAGGTGGGCGTGCCGGGCTCCTCGTAGCGGGCCGGGTACCACTCCGCGTACTCGCCCTGCGGGGCCCAGGCCGGGACGGCGTAGATGCCCCAGTGGATGAAGATGCCGAGCTTCGCGTCGTGAAACCACTCGGGCGCCTCGTGCTCCCCGAGCGAGTCGTAGGTCGGATCGTACGGGTGCCCCGCCTCGTCCTGCGCGAGGGCCGGCGCGGCGAGGAGCGGGCCGGCGAGGACGCCGACCAGGAAAACCACGAAGGACCACCGATTTCTCGAATGAAATGGGCGGTCGTCGGGGGGAGCGGACGGGAGACCGGCGCAGGGGAGCATGGTCGTCGGGAGAGCGTCGGTGAGGGGGAGGGAGCGGGGCACGAGAGGAGCGTCTCGTCCTATCTTCTTCAATATAATTGAACGCGGCGGAATGTGAAGCCGAGCAGTACTTTGTGGCAGGGCGACTGTATGTTGAAAATCCAGTATCCCAAATGGAGGCTCCGTTGCTCTGAACCTGCCAATGTGACCGGAAAGCATGGGAGAAAGAGGGCGAGGGGGCATAGCAGGGCAATCGCATTAAATCAAACGTGTCGCTCTAGGACATCTGAGATGTCCAAGCTTGACGCAGAGCCTATCCAACCGTACCGAAAAGCCATATCGGTGGGATGTATGGGCTCCAAATCAAGTTTGGAGCGACGAAGGAGAGTGTGTTTCACACCGTAGTGCTTAACAATCGGAGTTTTTGGGTAACTCTCATACGCTCGGAGTTTTAATGCGATTGCCCTGGGGGGCATAGGAGCTATTGGCGTTTTGCCCCGGAGAAGCACACCGCTTGTCTAGCAGTGCCAAGATGCGATTGCCGTGGTACTTTGTGCGAGGAGGATGTAGATGGGTTTTGGGCCGCGGTGTCCACAGGTTCGTACCCGGAGGATCCCGCCGGGGGTGGTCTCGTTGGACCCACGTTCACCTGAAATCACAAGGAATGCCCGGTCCATGCATCGCCTCGTTGGGATTTTCCTTTTCTTCGGGCTCGTGTTGGGGAGTCCGCGTGCAGCGACGGGGCAGGAGACGCCGCGGGTGGGCCTCACGCTGGGCATGAACGTGGCGACGCTGGAGGCGCCCGGCGACGTCGGAGTCCGGCAAATGGCGGCAGGCGGTGTCGTTCTGCAGATGGACCTCGTGGGGCCGCTCTCGGCCCAGCCGCAGCTTCTCTTGAGTCAGAAGGGGGCGACCGTCGAAGGCGGCGGGGGAAGCATTCGGTACGGCGCCGGGTACGTCGATCTTCCCGTTCTTCTGCGCGTGGACGGCCCGACCCTCGGCTCCGTCGCGACCTACGGACTGGGCGGCGGATTCGGGGGCGTCAAGGTGTTCGAGCAGCAGCGGGCCGGGGGCGACCTGAGCTTTCCGCTCGATTCCGGCACCTCCTTCTTTCGACGTACCAATGCGGGGGTTAGCGGGGGGATCGGGGGACGCATCTCTATGGGGAGCGATCGACACCTCCACCTCGTACTGCAGTACGAACACGGCCTGGTGGACGTCGCCCAGTCGGTCGAGGAGCAGCCCTACGAACAGGCCCCCTTTCCGCTCTCGGCCGAGACGCGCACGTGGTCGATCATGCTTCGTCTGGGCATGTGACTTCATTTCTGTATTCACGCCCTCCACGGCTCTTCTGAAGCTCGGATCAATAACGGAGCCTCGACGCGGCATCGTCGCGCTTCGGCTCTGTAGAGGGCATCTGCGGGCGTCGGGCACACTTGCAAAACGGCAATTGCCCCCTTTACTTGAACCAATCTCACGACGACGGATCCTCTCTTTCTCCTCGCGGGGCCGGAGGGTCTCTTTCTCCTGATTAGGCACTGTGCATGTATCTGAGCAAGCTGGAGCTGCAGGGCTTTAAGAGCTTTGCCGATTCGACGACGCTGACCTTCGATCCCGGTGTCACGACCATCGTGGGGCCCAACGGGTGCGGAAAGTCCAACATTGTCGACGCCATCCGATGGGTCATTGGAGAGCAGCGGCCGACGGTGCTGCGGTCCGAGAAGATGGAGAACCTCATCTTCAACGGCACCGCGGACCGCCGTCCTCTCGGCATGGCGGAGGTGGAGCTCACGATCGAGAACACCGACGGCCTGCTGCCCACCGAATACACGGAGGTCACGATCGGGCGCCGCCTCTTCCGCGACGGCACGTCCGAGTACCTGATGAACGGGACGCAGTGCCGGCTCAAGGACATCACCGACCTGTTCATGGACACCGGCATGGCGGCGGACGCCTACTCGGTGATCGAGCTCAAGATGGTCGACGAGCTGGTGTCCGGCTCCACCGAGGACCGGCGCCGCATGTTCGAGGAGGCGGCGGGCATCACGCGGTACAAGATGCGCCGGCGTCAGGCCCTCCGGAAGCTGGACAACACGCAGACCGACCTGGAGCGCATCCGGGACCTGACCGACGAGATCGGCACGCAGGTGGAGCGTCTGGAGCGTCAGGCGGAAAAGGCGCAGAGGTACAAGGAGGCGGAAGAGACGCTCCACCGGCAGGAGCTGCTGCTGTCGCAGGTCGAGTACGATCGGCTCGTCGAGAAGCAGGACGCCCTTCGGGAGCAGCGGGAGGAGCACGCCGAGCGGGCGGAGGCGCTGGAGCAGACGGAAGCGGAGACCGAGGCCCGGCTCGAAGAGCTCCGTTCGACGCTGGAGGAGCGAGAGGCCACCCTCCAGGAGCGACGGGAGGAGCTGCAGGAGCACCGGGCGCAGGTGCGGGAGCTCGAGGCCGATCAGCGGCTCCAGCGGGAGCGCCTAAACCGGGCACGAAGCGACCGCGATCAGGCGGAGCAGGCCCAGGAAGAGGCGTTCGAGCAGCGGGAGTCCCTGGCCGAGCGCGTGGAGCGGCTGGAGAGTACGATCGAACAGGCGCGTCCGGCGCTCGAGGAGGCCGAGGACGCCCTGGCGGCGGCACGCGAGGAGCGCGACGAGGCCAAGGCCGCCGCGGCAGACCTCCGCGAGCGGGTGCAACGCCTCCGGGAGAAGGCGGAAGCCGCCGCGGACGAACAGGCCGAGCGTCGCCGGCGCCTCGATCAGCACACGAACCGCCGGGAGATGCTGGACGAGGAGCAGGAGCGGGTGGCCCGTCAGCTCGACGAGCTGCAGGATCGGACCGACGACCTCACGGAGGACGTTCAGGAGAAGCAGCGTCGACGGGACGTGCTCCGGCGCGAGCTGGAGGAGGCGCAGTCGGCCCTCGACGAGGCGGAGGCCGAGCACGAGGCGCGTGAGGAGGCCCTGGAGGACGCCGAAGAGCGCCTTCGGGAGCTGGAGCGCCAGCGCGACGCCGCCGCCGCCGAGGTCGACCTGCTGGAAGGGCTCGTGTCGAGCTACGACGAGCTCTCGGACGCCGTGCAGTACCTGGCCGCGGACGGCGCCCTCGACGACCTGAAGACGGTGGCCGACGTGCTGGCCTGCGACGACGAGGTGCGGGTGGCCCTGGACGCCGCCCTCGGGGACCTGGCCTCCTGCGTCGTCGTTCCCTCGGCCGACGAGGCTCGCGCTGCCATCGCCCGGCTCCGGGACGAGGAGAAGGGACAGGCGTCCTTCATCGTCCTCGACCACCTTCCGTCGTCCCTCTCGCACGGGACGGCCCCCGCCGGGACGACCCCGCTCCGCGACGTCGTACGGACCACGGACGCAGCCTACGACGCCCTCGCCGACGTGCTGCTGCACGACTGTTACCTGACCGACGCGCTCGAGGACGCCGAGGCCGTCGCCGCGCAGAGCGACGAGCCGGTTCGCATCTTCGCCCGGACGGGCGAGTGGGTCGACGGGCGGGGCGTGCTCACGGGCGGCAGCCGGACCGAGTCCGTGTCGCCCGCGGCCAGCCGGCTCGGGCGCCGCGAGCAGCTGGAGCGGGCTCGCGAGCAGCAGGCCGAGCTGGAGCGGGCCTGCGAGGCACAGGAGGAGACCGTGGCGGAGGCCCGAGAGGCGGTGGAGGCCGTCGACCTGGAGGCGCGTCGGTCCGCCGTAGAAGAGGCCGAGGCCGCGCTCGATGAGGTGGAGACGGCCCTCGAGCGGCTCCGCTACGAACAGGAGTCGACGGCGGAGCGGCGCGAGGAGCTCCGCGAGCGGGCCGAGGAACTGGAGGGGGAGTTGACCGAGCACGAGGAGCGGGTCGAGGCCCTTCGGACCGAGGTCGAGGAGGGGCAGCAGACGCTCGAGGCCCTTCGGCAAAAGCGGGCGGAAGCGGAGGAGGCCCTCGACGAGGCGGAGGAGCGGGAGCGCGAGGCCGTCGACGCCTTCAGCGACGCCAACGTGGCGGCCGTCGAGGCCCGCAATCGGCTCGACAATCTGGAGCAGGACCTGGAGCGGGCCCGTGAGCGGATTGAGGAGATCGACCGGGCCGCCGAGCAGCGGGCCGAGAAGATCGAAGAGTACGAGGCAACGATCGAGGAGGCCCTCGACGCCCAGACAGAGCTCGACGAGCGGATCGAGTCCATCCGGGAGGAGCGCGAGTCGCACGACCAGAAGGTGCAGGCCGCCGAGCAGGCCCTGAAGGAGACGAAGGACGAGATCGACGAGGTGGAATCGGAGCTCCGGTCCCTCCGGCAGGACCGAGAGGCGGCCCTCAACAAGAAAAATGAGGCCGCCGTCCAGCTCGCCGAGATTGAGACGCGCATCGAGGACGTCGTCGAGAGCGTGGCCGCCGACTTCGAACGGGACCTCGCCGACGAGCCGATCGAGGTGCCCGACGACTTCGACGAGAAGGAGGCCCGCTCGGAGGTGAAGAGCCTGCGCGGCACGATCAACGCCCTCGGGGACGTCAATCCGCTCGCCCTCGAAGAGTACGAGGAGGAGAAGGAGCGGCTCGATTTTCTACAGGAGCAGAAGGCGGACCTCGAGGAGGCGGAGGAGACGATCCTCGAAACGATCGAAGAGATCAACTCGACCGCCGCGGAGCGCTTCTTCGAGACCTTCGACCAGATCAAGG